>WGMU01000059.1 GCA_016124895.1 bacterium | reverse complement strand
TTTAGCAAACCGTAGGGCCGGTTCCCACCGGCCGAGTGGCAACGCGCGTTTTTGGCAGGTGGGATACGGCCTTGCATTCAACGAGACTCTGCTCAGACGAAGGACTCACATGACGCGACAGTTCATCGCCGCCTTGCTGATTGCGGCCTGTCCTCAGCTTCTGGCTCAGGACACTAAAGACGAGCTACCGCCGCATCGGTACATCACGTCGGGGCCGCGGCATCACTGGTTTGGGTATTACGACAAGCTGCAGTTTGACCCGACGGGGCGGTATGTGCTCGGGATGGAAGTGCCGTTTGAGCATCGTTCGCCCACGGCCGATGACGTCATCGAAATCGGGATGGTCGATCTGCAGGATGGTGATCGCTGGATTCATCTTGGGCAGAGTTCGGCTTGGAACTGGCAGCAGGGGTGTATGCTGCAGTGGCTGCCGGGGTCGGAATCGACCGTCATCTGGAATGACCGCGAAGGAGATCACTACGTCTGCCGGATTCTGGATGTGAAGACGCAGGCGGCGCGTACGATTCCTCACGCGATTTACGCCGTGAGCCCCGACGGCAAGACGGGCGTGACGGCGGACTTCCGGCGGATTACCGATGTGCGGCCCGGCTACGGATACAACGGGTTGCCGGATCCGTACGCGGATGACCTGGCTCCCGCCGGGTCGGGCATCTTTCGCGTCGATATGCAGACCGGCGAGTCAAAACTCATCATCAGTCTGAAGCGGATCGCTGAAACCGGCACCATTCCGAATGCTCAGCCGGGGATCAAACACTACTTCAACCACCTGCTGTTCAGTCCGGACGGCAGCCGCTTTATTGCGCTGCATCGCTGGCAGTATCCGAATGGCAGCCGGCTGACTCGCCTGATCACAGCAACGCCCGACGGCAAGGACATTCGAGTGGTCATCTCGAACGGTTACGCCTCGCACTTCATCTGGCGCGATCCGAGCCACATCCTGTCGCAAAGCAAAGACTTGCTGGGCAACCCCAACTGGGGAGACTTCCTGTTCGCCGATCGCGAGGGGCAGCCGCTGGAAGAGATCGGACACGGCGTACTCGACGGCAGCGGGCATCTCACGTACCTGCCCGGCAACGAGTGGATTCTGAATGACACGTACCCGCAGGGATCGGACCGGCTGCAGACGCCGCATCTGTACCACGTCAAATCAGGACGCCGTATTGACCTGGGACATTTCCACCTGCCACAGACCTACACCGGAGAATGGCGCGTTGATACGCATCCGCGTCAAAGTCGTGACGGCAGGCTCGTCTGCATCGACGCGGTCAAGCCGGGCGAAGGCCGCCAGCTTTGTCTGATCGATATCAGCGGGTTGGTCGAATCTGAGAAGTAAAACGGCACGTCTCGAACAGATCGGTCGAAACGTGCCGATTCAGTCGGGCTGGCCGCACGGAGTGCGGCGCCACTTTGGTCATTATCCACGGGCGGCGGTCAGGGCGGCGTCGTAGTTCGGATGGTCGGCGATTTCCGGGACGTATTCGACGTGCGTCAGTTTGCCGTCAGCATCGACGACGAAGATCGCCCGGGCCAGGCAGCGGGCCAGCGGGCCACCACTGATCAGAACGCCGTAGGCCTCGCCGAAGCCCGTGCAGCGGTGGCTGCTGAGAGCCTTGATCGTTTCGGCCGATTCGGCACCGCACCAGCGTTTCTGAGCGAACGGCAGGTCCATGCTGACGACCAGGACTTCCGTGTTCTCGAGCTGGCCGGCTTCGTCGTTAAACCGCTTGGCTTCGGCGTGGCACGTCGGCGTATCAAGCGACGGGACAGTCACGATGATCCGCTTCTTACCAGCGCTGTCGGCCAGCGTGACGTCCGCCAGAGCGTTGCTCTGCAGCGTAAAGTCCGGCGCAGCATCGCCAACCTTGAGTTCCGGGCCTGCGAGGTCCACAGGGTTTCCTTTGAGCGTCACAGCGCCCGAGCGAATATCAGCCATTGATTCAACTCCTTGGATGAGAGGTTTGAGGGCAGGTGATCGACGTTGCGAATGAGCCGCCAGCATCCGGCGATCAATTCTCCGGAGTATTACCTCTAAGGTATCATCTGCAAGGAAGTGGATTGTCCGTGTGTAGCTTCGTGTCGGTATCTGTTGAAACGTCAGGTTGAGTGTCGTGAGCCCTGGCGATGGAACAGTCATTGAAATTTCAGTCTGCGAAACGAGCCAGGGAGTCGCTTCGGTCGGGGGGGGGGAGTGGTCTGTCTGGCTGGAGAGGCTGGTATGCAGGGAAACCGCTGCGTGCCTTGAGTCAGACAGCACCGGAGTCGCTCAGCGTTTGACGGTGAAATTCGAACCCTCTCGTCGGAGGGCAGTCATTCTGCCTGTGGTCTCAGTGGTACCTGGAAATGGCTCAAACACTTAAACGTCCGCAGATGATTGTCTGGCTGATTGTCGGTGCGGGACTGTGTCTCGGCTGCCTGATGATCTGCCTGCGTGAGAGACCATCGTCGCAAGCTGATGCGACGGTTCAGACGCCTCTGGATGAGATCCGACCGCGGGAAGTGGCAGCCGATGGATTTGTTGGTTCTGGCAAGTGTCGGAGTTGCCATTCACGCGAGCACGAGACGTGGCACGCGTCATTTCATCGCACGATGACACAGCGCGTGGAGCCGGAGAATCTGAAGGTGAACCTTGACAACCTGCAGATCAGTGTCGCAGGCCGACGGTTCAGATTTCACCGGGATGGGGACACTTATCTCGTTGATCTGCCGAAGTCGCGCAGCTCGGCGGAAACGGAATCCCGGCGACTGGTGCTGATGACCGGATCGCACCATATGCACATCTTCTGGCACGAAGCAAACCGCGTACGTTTACCGCAGACGGTGAGCGTGTCGAATTCCGGTGGAGATGCCGGACCCGACCGAATGCTGCAGATGCTTCCGATTGTTTACGACATCACGCGGCAGCGCTGGATTCCCCGGCATTCGGCCTTCCTGCGTGACGATTTCGTGCCGAATGACGCGGAAGGCGGCCGTTGGAACGACATCTGTCTGAGATGTCATACGACGCATCCGCGGTCCCGTTGGGACGAGCCATCAGACAACTATGACACGCAGGTTGCTGAGTTTGGGATTTCGTGTGAAGCCTGTCATGGTCCCGGAAGTCAGCACGTCACCACGATCCAGACGCGGCCTGAGATGCCTTTGAATCCAGTGGCAATCGCTGAGACCGGAAATCAGACGGCGGATTGGCAGATCGTCAACCCAGCGAAACTCGATCATCGTAGAAGTGCTCAGATCTGCGGACAGTGCCACAGCCACTTCCTGCTGCGACGGGAGGACCTGGATCTTCTGAACGCATCGGGCTTTCCGTTTCGTCCGGGTGAGCGTTTTGCAGACCGGTCGATCCGTCACCTGGTACGCGTGGCAGGAGAATCGGCGGACCCGGCCATCAACGAATTCCAGCCGACGGGGACGGACTTCCCTCAGGCGTACTTCTGGTCTGATGGGATGATTCGAATCTCGGGACGTGAATTCAACGGGCTGGTCGAATCGCCGTGTTTTCAACGCGGCACGATGTCCTGTCTGTCATGTCACCGTCTGCACCGCAGCGCTGACGACGCCAGAACTCTCGCAGACTGGGCCAGCGATCAACTCGATATCGGGATGGCGGGAAATCACGCCTGCCTGCAATGTCATCAGCAGTTCAAGGAAAATGTTACATCCCATACGCATCACGCTGTTGAGTCCTCTGGCAGCGACTGCATGAACTGCCACATGCCATACACGACTTATGGTCTCCTGAAGGCGATTCGGTCGCATCAGATTTCCAGCCCGCAAGTCACGGCAACGCTGCAGACGGGACGGCCTCTGGCCTGCAATCAATGTCACCTCGATCGCACATTGCAGTGGTCGGCCGGGCATCTTGCCGACTGGTTTGGACATGAACTGCCGGAGCTTTCTCCTGAGCGGAAGAAGATCGCTGATTCCGTCCTGCAGGCATTGGCTGGAGACGCCGGGCAGCGTGCCCTGGCGGCCTGGTCCTTTGGCTGGCCGGTCGCGCAGGCGACATCGGGGACTGACTGGATGGTTCCCAGTCTGTTGACTCTGATGGGAGATCCGTACGACGCCGTGCGTCAGATTGCCGAGCGTTCGTTGAGCACGCTGCCGTCTCAGCCAGAGAGGTCTTACGAGTTCACAGCGACGGCAGAAACGCGTACCCGGGAACTGTCACGGCTGCTGGAGTTGTGGGAGAATGCGGACCCGGTACGAACACCAAATCCGGCAGTGCTGATTGGTCCCGCTGGCGGACTTCAGGGTGGCGTCGTTAACGAACTGCTGCAGGCCCGTGATCACCGACCCGTGCGACTGCTCGAATAATCGCGGTCGGTGTCGTTTCAGCCCGCTTGTCAGTCGATGCATGCTGCAGTGCCGTGTTCTGTTCCGGCCTGCAAATTATCCGTTCGATCATTGAGTGAAGTGAGAGTCAATGCCCTCGTCAACTTACGACTTTGACATCGCCGTCATTGGTGCCGGGCATGCCGGGACGGAGGCGGCTCTGGCGGCGGCTCGGATGGGGGCGCGGACGGTTCTGCTCACGATGAACTGCGACACCGTCGGGCAGATGAGCTGTAACCCGGCGATTGGCGGCGTCGCCAAAGGGCAGATCGTTCGTGAAATCGATGCGCTGGGCGGGCTGATGGGGCAGTGCATCGATGCGACCGGGATTCAGTTCCGGATGCTCAACCGCAGCAAGGGCGCGGCCATGCACAGTCCGCGGGCGCAGGCGGACAAGAAAGCCTACCAGTTCTGGATGAAGTACGCCGTCGAGCAGCAGGATAACCTGACGCTGCGACAGGAGATGGTCGAAGCACTCGTCGTCGAAGACGGTCATGTCACCGGCGTTCGCGTGCGCGGCGATGCGCTGTATCGCGTGCAGGCGGCGATTCTGACGACCGGCACGTTTCTCCAGGCGATCATGCACACGGGCGAGGCGAAATCGAAAGGTGGCCGCGCCGGAGAGGGAACGACCGCCGGACTCTCGTACTCGCTGCAGGAACTCGGCTTTGAGCTGGAACGTTTTAAGACTGGCACTCCCGCGCGGCTCAATGGCCGGACGATCGACTACTCGCAGACCGAAGAGCAGCCGGGCGATGACAACCCCGTGCCGTTTTCGTTTCTCACTGAGAAGCTCGACCAGCCGCAGATGAACTGCTGGGTGACCGCGACGAACGAGTCCGTTCACAATCTCATTCGAGCGAACCTCGATCGCGCGCCGATGTACAGCGGGCAGATCAGTTCGACCGGGCCGCGCTACTGCCCGTCGATTGAAGACAAAGTCGTGCGCTTTGCCGACAAGCCGTCGCATCAGATCTTTCTGGAACCCGAAGGCCGCAACACACTGGAGATTTACTGCAACGGCATCTCGACCAGTCTGCCGCGTGACGTGCAGGACGGAATGGTCCGCTCGATCCGCGGCCTCGAAAACGCCGAGATTATGCGCTACGGGTACGCGGTTGAGTACGACTTCGCACCGCCGACGCAGCTCACCGCGACGCTCGAAACAAAGCTCGTGTCCGGGCTGTACTTCGCCGGGCAGATCAACGGAACGACCGGTTACGAAGAGGCGGCCGGACAGGGATTGCTGGCGGGTCTCAACGCGGCGCTCAAGCTCGCGGGTCGCGGGCCGTTCATTCTGGACCGCAATCAGGCGTATCTCGGCGTGCTGATTGATGACCTGGTGACGAAGGGTGTCGACGAGCCCTATCGCATGTTTACTTCGCGGGCCGAGTACCGACTGCTGCTGCGGCACGACAACGCCGACCGCCGGCTGACTCCGCTGGGTATCGCCGCGGGCTGTGTCACCGACGAACGCAGGCAGAAACTCGAAGCGCATGAAGCCGAGATCGCCCGAGGTACGGAGCTGCTCCGCACGAAACGTATCGAGGGTCGTACGCTTGAAGAACTGTTGCGTCGTCCAGAGAACCGCTGGGCGGATATCGTCGCGCAGTCTCCGGAACTTGCTGCGCTGCAACTTTCACCGCGCGCTACCGAGCAGCTCGAAATCGAAACGAAATACGCCGGCTATATCTCGCGGCAGGCGGCGCTGATCGACCAGCAGGCTCAAACGGAAGCGATCAGCGTTCCGGAGACGTTCGATTTCCGCAGCGTCCCGAATCTGCGCGCGGAAGCGAAAGAAAAGCTGCAGCGTGTGCAACCGAGGAATCTCGGGCAGGCGACGAGAATCAGCGGGATCACGCCCGCCGACATCGCCGTGCTGATGCTCTATTTGAGGCCGGCGGCAAAGGTGTAAGGAACGCGTCTGAAATAATTTCCTGTTTTTCAGGCTGACTGCAGCGCAAAGACGCGAAGGTTCAAAGGAACGCAAAGCCTTCGCGAATCTTTGCGACTTCGCGCTGCAACGACAGGCTGGTTGCCTCGGGATTCCCGGGAAGTTGTTTCCGACGCAGATTTGGGAGTTACTCCTGCAGCCCTTCATTCAGCGGCTGCAGGTCGTCCGGCACGAAGAATCCGTCTTTGCGGAGCAGTTCGCCGTCGAACCAGACTTCGCCACCGCCGAACGATTTCGTCTGGATCAGCACGATGTCCCAGTGGACCTTGCTGCGGTTGCCGTTGTCGGCGGTTTCGTAGGCGTTGCCGGGTGTCAGGTGCAGTGAACCGCCGATCTTCTCGTCAAAGAGTGTGTCAAGCATCGGTTCGCGAATCTCGTTATTCAGGCCGAGCGACCATTCGCCGATGTAGCGCGCGCCTTCGTCGGTATCGAGGATCTCGTTGAGCCGTTTTGTCTGACCATTCGCGCAACTGGCGTCGACGATCTTCCCGTCTTTGAACTCGAAGCGGATGCGGTCGAACACGACACCCTGATAGAGTGACTTCGTGTTGTAACTGATGACGCCGTTGACGCTGTCGCGTACCGGCGATGTGAACATCTCGCCGTCGGGAATGTTCCTCAGTCCGTGCGACGCAACGACGGGGATACCTGCGATCGAGAACGTCAGGTCGGTGTCCGGGGCGGTGATGCGGACTTCGCGAGCGGCCTCCATGCGTGCCTGCAGTGGTTTCTGGTTCTCTTTGAGCTGCGGATAATCCGCGGTGCAGACGCGAAAATAGAAGTCTTCGAAGTCCTCGGTGCTGCGCTGAGCCGCCTGAGCCATCGACGGTGTCGGGTAACGGAGCACAACCCACTTTGTTTTCGGAACCCGCAGTGCGTGATGCACTATCTGCCAGCAGTGCTCCTGATAAAGCTGCATCTGAGCGGACGGCACGTCGGCCATTTCGTTGCTGTTGGCCGAGCCGCGGATGCCGATGTAGGCATCCATCTGCTGCATGGCGTGCGCTTCGATGTCGCCCTGCAGCGTGAATGAGTCCGCGTTGCCATGCCGCAGCAGACTGCGGTTCACGGCGTTGTTTTTCCAGAAAACGACCGGCAGTCCGCCACGCTCGCGAGCCAGCTCAACAAGACACGTCACGAGTCCCGGATCCGGCAGGTCGAATGCTTCAATGAGTACCTTCTCACCGGTCTGCAGCCGGCAACTGTGATCAATCAGCAATTCGGCCAGTTTCCGGATTCTTGGGTCAAGCATCGTCAGACTCCCTTCTGAGTTCTCTGGTGGGTGCGTGGCAGAAGTCACATAGCTTAGCCCGACTTCTGTCGTTGTGTGGACCGAGTGACTGCCTGGTGCGTTCCGGAATCATCCGGCATCGTCCTTCTGTTGGCAGGTCAAACGCCGGATGCCGCCGAGGCGAACTTTCCACAATCGGTTTGCTGATCCGGGTGAATCCATATTGACCTGTGGCCGGGATTCCCGACCAGTCGCTCCGCCGCGTTGCGTGCCTCGGCTTCTTCGCGACTTTGCGTCAGGTTCCACGATCGGAATGGCTCACTCTGAGTAATCAGGTCGCCTGTAGCATGATCATCAGTGCCCATCGGCCGCGCGTTCCAGCTCAGCAATATTGAGCTTGTTCATTCGCAGCATTGCCTCCATGGCTCGCCGGGCACGATCTGGATTCACGTCGGCGAGCAGTTCCTGCAGCCGGCGCGGCACAATCTGCCAGGACATCCCCCAGCGGTCTTTCAGCCAACCGCACCGCCCTTCCGAGCCGCCGTCGGATAAGACCGACCACAGGCGGTCCACCTCAGCCTGATCGTCGCAGACAATCTGCAGGGAAAATGCCTCGGTAAACTGATATTGCGGTCCACCGTTCAAGCCGATGAACCGGAGGCCGGCGAGCGTGAACTCGACCGTGAGCGCCATGCCAGCCGGACCGCTTGGAGTGTCGGCCGGTGCGCGAGTTACCTTCTCGATGCGCGAGTCAGGCAGCAGTCCGACGTAGAAACGTGCCGCGTCCTCGGCCTGGCCATCAAACCATAAGTACGGTGTGACCTTCTGGCTCATGACGGCTTCTCCCGGTTAGACGAACTGCGATCGATGTGGCAGGGAGGCAGACTCATGGATCATACGTTGAGAGGTGCCGCCTCTTGGAGGGGGGGCTCCAGAGAAGTGCCTGGGAACGTCCGATTCACAACCGGTCTGCTCAGTGAGCCGGGCTGTCTCCCAACTCACTGCCGCGTCTTCATGATTGCTGCATACGTCAGAGTCGGCGTAACAGCAGTGTCAGCTCAGTTCGCGAATGGGTTCGCCGTGTGGCAGGATGGGCATGGGCCGACCGGTGTGGTCAAGGAAGGCGGCGTGGTAGTCGATGCCCAGGTGGCGGTACATCGTGGCCAGCAGGTCGTTCGGTTCGAGCTTGTTGTCCTTAGCGTACGCTCCATTGGACGTTGTTGAGCCAATGACCTGCCCCATCGGCATGTTGCCACCGGAAACAAGAACCGACATGGCGCCAGGCCAGTGATCGCGTCCTGGCTGGATGACTCCGGACCGTGTGCCCTTCTGCGGGTTGATGCGCGGCGTGCGGCCGAATTCGCCACTGACGACGACCATGACTTTTTTGTCGAGGCCGCGCTGGTAGATGTCGTCGATGAGGGCCGCGATCGCGCGGTCGAAGATCGGCAGGCGCGCTCGTGTGTCGTCAAAGAGGTGCCCGTTGACGGCGTGAATATCCCAGTTACCGATCGCGCCGGGGACCTGTGGATTCTGCATCTGCATCGTGACGAAGGTGACTCCAGATTCGACGAGCCGCCGCGCGAGCAGCGCTCGCTGGCCCCATTTGTGGCGGCCGTACTTCTCACGCGTCTTCGGATCTTCCTGTGAGATGTCGAACGCTTCGCGGGCCTTATCGCTGGTCAGGATGCTGATCGCCTTGTCGTTGAACTTGTCCATCGACGCGAGCGAGCCGTTGCGGTCGATGTCACGCTGCATCTCGTCGAATGATTTCAGCAGGGAGACTCGGTCGTCGAGGCGGTTTTTCAGACTGTCGGACATCGACAGATTGGGGACCGAGAAGTTGTCAGCGTTGGGGTCGCCAGCAACGACGAAGGGCAGGGCGGACTCGCCCAGGTACGAGCTGCCACCGCCGTACACTCGGTTGGCGCTGCCGACGTAATTGGGGACGCCCACGTTTCGCGACTCTTTCACCCGGTTGACGACGGTCGGGATTGTCGGGAACTGAGAAATCGGATCGAGTGGCCGCAGCGGATCGCGGCCGGAAAGAAACCGGCCCGCTCCGCCGGCGTGATTCGCGAAGCCGTGCGAGATCGAACGGATGATCGTGAACCGGTCCGCGACTCGAGCGTGCAGCGGCAGCAATTCGCAGACGTCGATGCCGGGCACATTCGTCCGGATGGGATTCATTTCGCCGCGGTAGTCGAGCGGAGCCTCGGGCTTTAAATCGTACGTCTCCATATGACTGGGTCCGCCCTGCAGCCAGATGAGAATAATGGCCGTGTCATCGCTTGAGGTTTCGCTGGCGGCAGCTCGCAGACGCAGCACATCACCCAGGCCGAGCCCACCCAGCGCCAGGAAGCCGGCGTGAAGAAAACTGCGGCGGGACAACGAGCCGGAACAGTGCAGCGAATGACTGGGCATGGGACGGATCCAGGACTGAGGAGGGAGACTGTGGGGATTTAACGGGCGGGTAAGATGTGGCTGAAAACCAGCCATTGCTTTTCAGAGGTTGTCACGAACGGAACATTGTCTGTGAGTGGCGAGAGTCCGGCAACGTTGCATGGTCGCTTACTGGCTGAAGGTTTGAAGAATGGATCGTCATCAGGGCAGACATTCTCCAGCCAGATGTGTCGCACATCCGCCAGCGAGGCGGCAGCTTCATGCCCATATTCGTGATGGTGGATCAGTTCTGAGGAGTTCAGGAGGTGGACGTCTGACGGAGTGAAGTCGGTGGTTGGATTTCCGTGTCCGATCAACGTGATTTTCGGCCGTCACTGGCGAGGATTAACGACATTTAGAATTTCAGTGGACTACGTTCAGTTCAGTGACGGAGCGACCTTCGCTGAAGCAAATGGTCCGGGTCGACGTCAGGAAAACAATTGGCTGTCCGCTGGCAGACGCTGCAAATGTCATTTCACACACGTCACAGGTTTTCTGAAATGTTCACGACAGAGGAGGAGGCCAGGACAGAGGGCGACATTCACAGACCACAACTCATATTGACTCCTGAAGGATGCGACCTTCTGGACGGCGTCAGCGGGACGCTGCATGTGCGTCCGGATCAGCAGTTGAGGATTCGATACTCCATCGCACTGGCACTGATCGGCTTCCTGACAATCGGCAGTCTGATCACTGTATTACACGCACTGCGCGATCAGGAACGTGACATTCCAGTCGTGAATATCGCCGGTCGGCAACGGATGCTGAGTCAGAAGCTTGCCAAGGCGACCCTGAAACTGACGGACGCAGTCGATGATCTCACTCGACGCTCAGCCGTCGATGAACTCAGCGTGGCACTGGACGCGTTTTCGAGAGCACAACGGTACCTGGAATTCGGCAGTGATGCCCAGCAGCTTCCGAGCGATAACAGCGACACGGTCCGGGCCGGCCTCGCCAGAGTGCAACCGCACTTCGAGGCAATCTGCGGAGCTGTGCGACAGATTCTGAAAGTTCATTCACCTGAATCAGTTCTCGACAAAGGGCTCCAGGACAAATCAATTCAGCGTTCAATTGCAGCCGAAGTAGAAACCATCCTCGCCCACGAAGCTGGATTCCTCAGCGGAATGGATGACCTTGTGAGCGTCTACGAAGCGGAAGCAAAAGCTCACACAGACAAGTTACTGAGGCTTCTGCACGGGCTGGCGTCTCTCTTCATTCTGGTACTGCTGCTGGAGGCGTTCTGTGTCTTCGATCCAGCCGTGCGGACGATTCGGCGTCAGATGGTCGAGGTAGCGCGTGCCAGTGCTGCGACTGCGGAAAATCAGGTCCTGAAACGCACCAACGAAGTTCTCGAGCGCGAGGTCGATCGACGGAGGGTCGTCGAGGAACAGCTTCGCCAGTCAGGAGCTGAGATCAATCGGTTGTTGAAGCTCGCCGGCCTGGTGCGCCATTCGGTTGTTGTCTGTGATCCTCAGGGGCGCATTCAGTACGTCAACGAACCTTACGTGAAGATGACAGGCTACTCGCTCGAAGAACTGATCGGCCGAAAGCCCGGCCACTTGCTTCAGGGAAAAGACACCGATCGCGCTACGGCCGCTGCGATCCGCCGGCATCTTCGCAGGCGGGAGCACTTCGTCGCCGAGATCCTCAACTACACGAAAGAGGGTCACCCCTACTGGGTCAGCCTCGAAGTCGAGCCGGTGTTTGACGAGGCTGGCCAACTGCAGTGCTTCATCGGCACGCATGTTGATGTCACCGAACGCAAAGAGAATGAACAGGCACTCGAACACGCGCGGCGGGCAGCCGAAAATGCCAGTGTCGCCAAGAGCGAGTTCCTCGCCCGAATGAGCCACGAGATCCGCACGCCGCTCAACGGCATTCTCGGTTTCACGGAACTCCTGCGATCACGCGAGTACTCACCGGAACAGCAGAAAGTGCAACTGGATACGATCAGTTCGTGCGGAAAACATCTGCTGCAGTTGATTAACGACATTCTTGACCTGTCGAGAATCGAAGCCGGAAAACTGACAGTCTGCAAAGAGATGTGTTCTCCGCATCAGGTCATCTGTGAGGTACTGTCGCTGCTGCGCGTGCAGGCAGAACAGAAAGACCTGTTACTGGAATGTCACTGGACGACCGGTGTGCCGGAGACGATTTACACCGACCCGTCTCGTTTGCGGCAACTGCTCGTCAACCTTGTCGGCAACGCGATCAAGTTTACTGAGTCCGGCAGTGTGACGTTGCAGGTGGCGATCGACAGGCACCTTCCCGATCCGCAGTTCGTCATTGAAGTTCACGACACCGGTATCGGGATTCCAGACGAACACCTGGAGCAGATCTTCAGCCCGTTTGATCAGGCCGACACGTCAATCACGCGACGTTTTGGCGGCACTGGCCTGGGGCTCGCCATTTGCCGACACATCACGGAACTGCTGGGTGGCGACATTTCAGCGACAAGTGAGGTCGGTGTCGGCAGCACATTCCGCGTGACGCTCAGCACAGGACCACTGGACGGCGTACCGCTCATCACTGAAGGCATGGCGGAAGCATGTCGGCACCAGCCGGGCGACGACACGCAGTGCGAGGCCGATCTGACCGGTCGTCGGATCCTGTTGTGCGATGATGGCGCAACAAACCGTGAACTGATCGGACTGGTGCTGCAGAACTCGGGAGCAACCGTCGAGTTTGCAGAGAACGGCCAGCAGGGGCTCGACGCCGTCGAGCAGCATGGTGACGGGATCGACCTGATTCTGATGGACATGCAGATGCCCGTCATGGACGGTTACTCGGCGACGCGGAAACTCCGCCGGTCCGGCTGGACGAAGCCAGTCATCGCACTGACAGCTCACGCCATGGCTGGTGATGAAGAAAAGTGCCGCAACGCTGGCTGTACTGGTTTCGAAAGCAAGCCGATCAATGTCGACCGGCTTCTGAAGACGGTAGCGACAGCCACCGGCGAGTCAGCAGAAGCGGCGAGACTTCGGCCGGCAGAATCTACGAGATACACGTCGGCTGCTCATGTGATCGCAATGTGCGAAAGCCCGCTCCATTCGACCCTGCCGACAGAACATCAGAAGTTCCGTGTGATCGTGGAAAAATTCGTTGACCGGTTGAGTGACCAGATTGAGTCCATGGAAACGGCGCTTGCGCGGGCAGACTGTGCCGGGCTGGCGCAACTGGCGCACTGGCTGAACGGGTCAGGCGGAACGGTCGGGTTCGACTGCTTCACAGAGCCAGCTCGCGAACTCGAACGGGCGGCAAGAGATCACCAGCTCCCCGCCGCTGAGGACGTTCTGAAGGAAATCAGAAATCTGCAGCAACGAATCGAACTGTCGTGGCGTTCGGAATCAATGCCGGAAACAACGGTTTAACTTCCAGGGAGAAATCCCCCATCTGCATTCTTCAGAACGCGGAGTTGTCAGTTCTCAATGTCAGTCGCTCGTCACTCGACCACTGTCACGTCACTCCCAGCCACCATGAACAGTCAGACCATGCTTGTTGTTGCTGACGAGGAAACTGTCCTCGTTGCCGACCAGCTTCGGCTCAAAGACCGCTTTGAGATTGACGTCGTGATCAGCGGCGAAGCCGGGCTCGGTCGGATTACGACAGACGGGTCGTCTGCGGTGATTGCTTCCAACATGAAGATTGCTGGTGTGAACAGTGCCGGGTTTCTGCGTCAGGTTCAGACTCGATCGAGAATCTTCGAAAGGTTGAGCTGTGTTGGCTGATACTGTTCTGGAATCGAACGACAGGTGCTCATTAAGGAGCGACGCGCAGACGGAACATCTGCTGCGCATGATCGACGATGGTCTACGAGCAATCGAACTCGTGACGGGTTCAGCATCAGAAACGAATGCGGCCACCGCAGATCTGTCGCACGGCCTGCTCAGCAATCCGCTGTCGGCAAGAATTCTGGTCGTCGATGACGAGCCTTTGAACATTGACGTGGTCCGCGGTTTCCTCGAAGTCGATGGCTATGAGAACTTCGCTTCGACCACGAAGCCGGAGGAAGCGCTGGCTCTCGTGGAAGAGTGCAATCCGGACATCGTGCTGCTCGATATCCAGATGCCGGGCATGAGCGGTTTTGACGTTCTGCAGGCCATTCGCCGCAGCGAGCGTCATGCGACGCTGCCCGTCGTTATTCTCACGGCGAATACCGATTACGAGACTCGGATCCACGCACTGAAACTCGGCGCCACGGATTTCCTCACCAAGCCGATCATGCACGCAGAGATGGCTGCACGTGTGCGGAATATGCTGACCATTAAAGCACATCATGATCATCTCAGGAGTTACTCGACCGAACTCGAACAGGCGGTACGCCAACGGACGGCTCAGTTGGAAGCGTCGCGTCAGGATGTTGTCCGCTGCCTGGCGAAGGCTGGCGAGTATCGCGACGACGACACGGGCAAACACGTTGTACGAGTTGGTCGTTACGCGCGGCTGATCGGTGAGCAACTGGGGCTGACAACTCGAGTGCTCGATATTCTGGAGCCGGCCGCACAGCTCCATGATGTGGGGAAGATCGGCATCCCGGACTCAATTCTGCTGAAGCCCGGTCCGTTGACTGATGAGGAGTGTGCCGCGATGCGTCGGCATTGCGCATTTGGAGCAGACATCGTTGAACCAGAGCGTCCCGGCAGCGGGAACAGAGAAAGCCGGCTTGAGTGGTTGAGGGAACGCCTGGAGCATGGGCCGCGTCTCACCGACGGTCTTGCTTCACCACTTCTGGAAGTCGCCTTCCGGATTGCACTCACGCATCACGAGCGGTGGGACGGCAGCGGCTATCCCCTGGGGCTGCGTAGAGAGCAGATTCCGCTGGAAGGCCGTATCACCGCCGTGGCTGATGTGTTCGATGCGCTTTCCAGTCACCGCCCCTATAAGGATGCCTTTCCCACCGAACAGTGCATCGCCTTCCTGGAGGAAGGCCGCAGCCATCAGTTCGATCCCGCTTGTCTCGACGCGTTCCTGTCGAGAATTGACGATGTCCGCCGCGTCCGTCACGAACTCGCCGACTGACGGGGCAGGGCAGGGCGATCTGACGAATGACTTCGACAGTGTCGCAAAGGTCTGTGGGAATGGTGACCGTTGGACCTGAATGCGTGAGGAGATCGACGACTCTGTCGATTACCTTGCCACGCTGTTCGTAAGGAAGTGCTCGAAGAACGAGTAGAGGACTTCGTTGGAATCGTCGTTCGGCGAATGGTCCGGTCGGTTGGTCATAGCGACTCGGTTTTCGTAGCCGAGGATTCGGTAGACGGCGATCGAGTGATTGAGTGCTTCCCAGCGACTCGGCGCATCTTCCGAACCGCCCGATACAAGAAACGGTCGCGGTGCCATCAGCGCGTGAAGTTCATGCAGGTCGCGACCGGCGGACATGAGCTGCGGGTAGAGACCGCGAGCGGGATTGTCGGTCGTGACCAGACCTCGCTGACGCCACGGTTTCGGGTGGTAACCCAGATACCAGGGCTCCCAGTAATTGACGCTGGGACGCGGATCGTCAAAGACGATGCCAGGATCCGACCAGGCGGCGCAGGCGAATTTGTCGAACAGGCAGGAAGCGAACATCGACCACTTGCCGCCGAACGAGTGTCCGACGATGCCGATTCGCTTTGAATCGACTTCGGGACGGCTTGCCAGGACCTGCCAGGCGTTGGCGGCGGCACAGCCGAGCATCGACAGCGGCTGCACTTTTGCATCTGCAATGCTGGGGTAATAGAGCGCGTATGTGTGAGCCTGACTGGCTTCGGTCGTACCGATTGAAAGAGCGACGAAACCTCGCCGTGCAAGCTGCAGGGCGAAGTCGCGATTCGGCGTGCCCTGGCCGATCGCGGTTTCCGGTTCGTAAAAGACGGTGACGACGGCCGGGTGAGGACCCTCGCCGTCGGGGATCAGCAGGTAGCCAGTGGTCTTTTCGTTCGGCGTCCAGAGAAAGCGAACGCGGTGCTGTGTGAAGTTCTCGCGGCGTTCCGAGTCGAGGATTTCAACGTCAGGATTTGTGATCAGCGGCGGCCACTCGCCGAGCAGACTTTGCCACTCGGAGAGAATCTCGGCGCGGCGGCGCTGCCAGTCGGCGGGAGTCCTGACCTCGCTGCCATCGGCGAATGTCAAAGGCGACTTGTACGTCCCGAACTGGTTCTGCCATTTGACTGGTGGGGCGAAGTATGGCCTGATTGCCTCCCAGCGGGCTTCGGCGCTGTCCTTACCAGTCTTGAACTGAGGATCAGCGACGCCACTGACGAGTTTGTTCGGCTGGCTCCACTTGAGCTTCGCGACGAAGACGCTGTTGTCACTGCCGTATTTCTCGACACCTTTCGGCTGCATCCACTCGGTGACTGTGACCCAGGTCTCGTCTGGCGAAACGTCGGCGACACCGAAGTTGCCGAGCCGGGCGCCTCGTTCAGGAACAAGTACCTGTTCGGTGTCGCGGATGACGTGCAGCTTGTCCGGATCAACGCGGGCGATGAACAGCGGAGCGCGATGGCGGAAGACGTGATTGTTGTTCGCGCCGCGTCGCGTGTAGACGAGATACAGTCCGTCACTGTGCGTCACCCAGTGCTGCTGAGTGTTGTAGTTGCCCAGATCGCTGCCGTCGTCGAACGTCCAGCGACGCGGCTCGTCGAAGTGCAGGCCATCGTCGCTGACGCTGACATAACCGTGAGCGTCGTTCCGCAGCGTGAGGTAGTACCGACCGCGGAACTTCGTCAGCGAGGGCTCGTACAGCCCGCGTTTCACTGGGATCGTCAGCGAGTTGCCGTGCTCAATGTAGTCGAGCGAGCGGCCATCGAAGCGGCAGCGGCAGACGGTGACCGAGTACTGCGTCTGCTTCGGCTCCTTGAAGTAGAACGGGATCAGCATGTCGCCGCCGAGCAGGTCGACGCGCTGCACACTGCCGGAACCTGCACACTGAAACTCGGGCCGGTCCGGCAGCTTGACTGTCTGCCAGGGAGACCAGGATTTCGCTTTCGCGTCGTAAACAGCCCAGGCAATGCCGCGCGGGCGAACGTGCATGACCTTGTTGTCGTGATACCAGACCGTGTGACCGAGACCGAGCAGCCTTTGCGTCGCTGCGTGCCACTTCGGAGCGAAGTCACAGACGGTCGTTTCGTCACCCGGCTGCAGCAGTTGCGGAGCGATGCCGGCTCCCGTGGGCAGTTTGTCTGTTTCAGTGACCGGTGCAGTGACTGTCTGGCGGGCAAACGAGGCGTGCTCGATCGGCGCCGTCCAGGTTTCCCCGAGGTCCGCTGATCGAGTCTCATTCAGCGCATAGAAAACATCGGAACCACTCAACAACAGCTTCTGCATCGTCATCACGACGAGCGGCTTGTCGGACTCGTTGCCTGAGACTCCTCCAGGAATGGCACCTGCCCGTGCGTGGACCCAGCACTTATTGCCGTCGAAGCCGCTGTGGGCAGCGGAACGTTCGATTGTGAACGACAAGGGCTCCGGCGAGTCCTGGGCAGTGACGAGGCGAGACAGTGTTACCGCGATTGCCAGACAGAACGCCGGATACGAGTTAAGGGCTGCTGCACGTTCTATGATGCGCTTCATGCTGGACTCCGTATCGTGTGCATTGGGTGAGCCTGGAATCGTATCGGCGACGGCTGTTGCTTCGCGATCAACGGCGGTGAATCTGCAAACTGGCTGCCAAGGAAAACAGCCCGGTCGAACTTCGACCGGGCTGCCGTGGCTTGCAGGCCGGATTAATCGCAGCGCCGCTCCGGCACGGATTTCGGGATCGCCGGAACTCGCTGCACTCCGTCCGGCCTGCGTCGCGACATCTGTCAGATCAATCAGACGTTGATCTCATAACCTTTTCGCTGCTCGCGAGCCTGCCAGGAATTGAGGCCTGGGTCATTAGTGATCTGCTGCGACTTCGGATCCCATTCGAGCGCTTTGTCGAGCCGGATCGCGATGTTTGCCAGGTGGCAGGTCGTCATCGCGCGGTGGTGCGTCCAGACGTCGCTGATCGGTGTTTCCCGGCTCTTGACGCAGTCCATGAAGTTCTGCATGTGACTGGTCGGTTCCTTGCCGCCATACACTTTGGCGATCGCGTTGTCCGGCAACGGGTTGTCTTTGAGGTGCTCAAACGGACCACCTTTAGTTCTGCCCCGGCCGACATGAAAGCGACCTTTGGTCCCTTCGAACAGGATCCCGTTGCCGTCGGCCGACGAGCTGACAATGTGCATCTCGACGCCGTTGGCAAAGATGCACTTGACGTCGAACTCGATGGCGGCGTTGTACCGGTCGTCATGCTGTGGCATCCCGTCTTTAAACGGAACCGGGTGCTTGTGCATGGCCGGTTCAACGGAGACGACGCCCTGGTCCGGGCCATTCTGCTCGATCGCCCACTGCGCGATGTCGACGTGATGGGCTCCCCAGTCAGTCATCTTTCCGCCCGAGTACTCGTACCACCAGCGGAATTCGTAATGGCATCGGGTGTTGCCCCAGCGGCCGCCTTCCTTGAAGCGGAAGTCAACGACCGGGCACTGACCGAGCCACATCTCCCAGTTCAAGCCCGATGGCACATCAGTCACCGGGATCGGGCCGCTGTCCGTGGAGCCGCCGATATTGCAGGTGACCGTCTGAACCTGGCCAATGCGCCCGTCGCGGACCATTGCAATCGCGTTCAGGAAGCGGCGGTCGAAATCGGTCCGTTGCTGCGTGCCGACCTGGAAAACGCGTCTGGTCTCTTCGAGAACCTTGATGATCTGCTTGCCTTCGTTGATCGTCAGCGTCAGCGGCTTTTCGCAGTAGATGTCCTTGCCGGCCTGCATGGCTTCGATGGCGATCTTTGAATGCCAGTGGTCGGGGGTGACGATCGTGACGATGTCGATGTCTTTGCGATCAAGAACCTTGCGATAGTCCTCGTAAATGTCGATCTGGCGGTCGCGACCAGCCTTGTTCTGAATCCCGGCGACTCGTTCCTTCGCAGCTCCGGCGTGATTGGAGTCCACATCGCAGACGGCGGCACAGTCAGCGAAGTTGAAGGCAGCCGGCCCGACGGAGCCCCAGCGGCTACCGGTGCCGATGCAGCCAACGACGGGCCGCTCACCAGCACTTGCGTAGCCGAATGCGGCCGGCTGAGAACTTGTAAACCAGTATGGCATCGTTCCGGCGGCTGCCGCGGCGACGGACGTTTTCAGAAACGAACGGCGGGTCTGCTGACTCATTGGAAGGACTCCCTGTGTGGTCTCGGGTGAGCGTTGGCGGCAAGGTCTGTGGTCAGCGCCAACCGGATTCCTCATCAGCGCGAGTCTATCGGACGGTCTCTGTGAGGAAAACCGGCCTGTCGAGATCGTGGTGGTGACAGGAGGCGAGCGGAGATTCGCAGGCTCCGGACGCTCAACCGGATCGTTGGCGATTTCTGAGCACTCTTTGCGGCGCCATCCTGCAATTCGGTGGTCAGCCAAACGGTCCACAGATCAAATTGAGAACGCCGACCGCCGAAGCGCCATCACTATGAGTAATCGTGCCGCGAATTTTGATGCGTTCGGTCGGGCTGGAAAAACCTGAAAAGTGATGTAACTCATTTTTGTAAATTGAGTTGCGTCTCAACTTTGTGTGTTGCTGCTCGTTTCTGGAATGCGACGTGCCAAAGGGACGAGCACTCGGGAAGCAACGATGACGACAACCCGAGCCTTCGATTTCCCGAGACAGAAGGAGCAGAAGAATGAGGAATCTCACCGGAACAGCGATGTGGGCGATGGCTGCGATGACCGTTTTGGGAGTCGCGACGTCAGCCGCCCAGGCAGGGCATTACATGGATATCGACGACCATGCTCGCGACATCGACTCCCAGGCGGAGCGGGCGCAGCGGATCGTCAAGTACGACTTCCGTGACCTGCCAGTTCCGATTCAGCAGTGTCTGCTCACGAATTTGAACGGACTGGAAGAGAACGCCGACTGCGTTCGCGATCTGACTCGGCACGGCGGCCAGCTCGATGAGATCGCAAGGCATGTTCAAGTGATGTCGCGGCAGCTCGCAGACGTAGAGCATCACATCGACGAGCTGCGAACGTGGGCTCGGTCATGCTTTGTGCCGCCGCATTTGCGGAGCAGTTGCGGAATGATGTCCAGGGCTCACGAGCGGAGTCTGAACGAGCTGTGTGAACGGACGCAGAAGATTGGTGCGGAACTCCAGTGCCTGACGAACGAACTGAATCAGTTGCTGGCGGCTCGGCAGGGGATCATTCATCACAGTCACGTTCAATCTCTTCCGCCACAGCCCGTCGTTGTGGTACCGCCTCCAGCTCCGCGGCCTCCGGTGCAGCCCAGTGTCCAGATCGGATTCGGGACGGCTGGTGGTTTCAATAGTTGGACCGGGCGAGGTGGCCGGCACCATGCAATCGGTCGAAGCAACTTCGGTCGCGGTCAGAACGCGGTGAACGTGCCTCTGTTCCAGCAGAACGGACGCAGCTTCGGTTTCTCACTGACAATTCGTTGAGAGGGCGAAGGCCGATGGTGGCAAGTGTCCTGCATGAAAACAGCCCGGCGGATTCCTGCGGAATTCGCCGGGCTGTTTTTTATTCGGCAGACATGCGGGAACGAGTCAGGGGACGATGGAAATCGCGAGGGTCGATCGACCTGCTGTCAAAGGCTGCGCGAATTGCAAGGACTCGCGGCATGATTTCCGTTCGACGGCTTCCGCTCTTAATCCCACCACCAGTTGGCGAGATCGGCGGCCGGTGTCGACGCTGACGCGGGGCCGGTCAGCGAGCGGTCAGTTGATTCTTCCAGAGGGACTGAATTCAGCAGCTCGTGGGCCTGAATGGAAACGCCGCCGGCAACGAGGCCGATGATGACGCGTCCCGCCTTACGCGTGTTGAATGTTGAGTCGACCGTTTTCGGGACGCGTCCACGAGCGACCGCGGCACGTTCTTCGTCGAGAAACAGCGACATGTTCCACTGAACTTTCTGGTCGAGTTTCTCCTTGTCGATCAATGCCGCAAGGACGGCAAGGTCGATCAGATTCTGCAGTTCGGCGAAGACCGGCGAGGCTACCGCAATTTCCTCGTACTTGTCCGTGAACTGTTTCGCAAAAGCCTGTGTGGAAATCCGTGTAAAAGCCGCTTTCGATTTCTGGCCGCTCGCGTTGACCTGCTCTTCCTGAGACATCAACTGCACACGCTGGCCGGAGAATGCGTACGCGTTGCCGTCGGGTGTTTTCTGAAACGGTTCGTACAGTGGAGTGAACCACCAGCGCTGCAGCGTGTTGCCTCCGACCGGGATCATTGCCAGATGACTGCGGAATCCCCGCACGGGTACACGGGTTTTGCCGATCGAGAGCATTTTCATCTGATAGTCGGCGTCGACGAGCGTCTGTGCGAAGTGTGAGTCCGGTGCAATGCCGAAAACGGAGACTTCCTGCAGGCCGAGGGCTGCTGTCATTTCCTGAAACCGTTGGCCGATCTGTGCGGGTGTCGCTGCGGTGCTGTTTCTCCGCACGTAGTCGCTGAAGCGGGCCAGGTTCTCACGCGTGGGATCGATCGAACAGCCAATCAGGCTGGCGGAAGTCACGGTCCGCAGCGAAACCAGCAGATCGTCGAGACGCAGGACCGGACGCCCTGAGTCGACGCTCACCATGCGTCCGGCTCCGTCAGGCGCGAAGCTTCCAGCCGGACCAGCAATGACCAGGTCGCCGGTCTGCGGATAAAGGAAGACAAAGTCAATGCGCTGCAGGCCGGCGAGGTACTGCATATCGACCGAGGCTGGCTGATTTTTTTCCGCAAACGGCAGGCATGCCTGTTCAAGGCGATTGAGCGAAACCTTACGCAGTTCCGACGGAGTGTTGATGTCTCCGTTGAGGTACTTTGACTGAAATGCTTCGGCTCGCTGCTTCGACAGGCGCGCAGACCCTGCTGCAGAGAAGTCGGCCGATACGACACCGTTCGCATCGATCGCGATACCACCAGGGAAGCCTCCGCGGCCTCCCTGTCCGCCGGCGCCGCCTCCGCCGAAGCCTCCTCCACCCTGTCCGCCGCCGCCACCACCGGCGAGCTGTGCGGCGGCTGGTGAGTGAATCTGAAGCAGCAGGGCAATCGCAACAACGATTGTTGCCAGGCCGCGGAACGAGTGTCTGCAGCAAACAACGAGACGGGCTGATTGAGATTGGGTCATCGAATTCACCCTGCAAAGGAGAGGCTGCCGCTGAGTCTGAAACGCTCAAACGAGCGTGATCTGTTGAAGACGAATTATCCGCTTGCCAGGCAACAGCCGGCAACGGCGGAATTGATTCCGGCTGTCAGACGGATGAGTTTTCTCACAGGAACCCGGTTGGTGAGACGGTCTCCAGAGACGTCTTGCCGGCAAACCGGCGATTTTACTAGAACCTCTTCCAATTCTTCAGGTTGCGGCGAACGGCGGCGTGTTGATTCTCGCGTCGCGGGCTTTCCCCGAGGCCCGGTTCGTCGACACGTCACTCTTTCGTTTCAGCATGGATGCTATGTCTACCGAATCCCGCGTTGGTCGGATTTTGGGTCGGTTTGCGTCTCCGCATCTCGTCACCGCAGCAGGTTGTCTCGCCGCCGGTATGAGTCTGTGGGGCTGGTCGCGCCAGTCGGCCGCGGTGCTCGGCTCGTCGCGGCAAAGCTGGACGGCGCTACTGGCAACGTTGTGCCTCGCCATGGTGCTTGCGTCGTTTCCGTGCCGGCTGATCGCCAGGAAGTTGGGGCATGTCGATGTCGAACGTCTGGCGATCGGCTTCTGGTTGAGCTGTCTGAGCGTTGTCGCCCTGTTCTCAGTCTTTCCATCGCTCTCGACAGAACTCGCACTCGCAGGGCTCGGCCGACTGGCAGCGCCGTCTGTGCTGACTGCCCTGCCATTACGGCTTGGGCTGCTGATCATGCTGTGCGCCGCGGGCTGGCTGATTCCGATGACGGCGGCGGTCGGCCTGTTGACCGCTTCGAGTCAAGCGTCGCTGGTTAGTTCCGGTGAACCGGGCCGGAAACTGTGGCTGGCCGCGGCTGGTGTTCTTGCCTGTGAACTGCTGGCAGCAGCGCTCGGAGGGATGGATCGCGCTCTGTTGATCGCAGGTCTGTTCGGCACGTACGCGTTTTCCGTCGCGTTATGGAATGTGGCCACTAGCGTGACTCAAAAGTCAGAATTCACGGCAGGCCAGGTTGACACGATGAACGGGTCGAGTCGGGAAGCGGCGACCCGCGAATGGTGGTTTCACGCGGCGCAGATCTTTCTGCTCGGGGCGTTGTGGCTGTTTCTGACGCGGTTGATCAGTCAACTCGTTCTTCCCGTGAGCTGGGTCTCCGCGACCGTTGCTGCAGCACTTGTGGGTGGCGTCTCGCTGGGTGGCCTGCTGTTTCGAACCCGCACTTTGACAACTCGATTTTCGAGATCCTGGCGAGTTTTGAATCGCGCCGAGCCAGTGTTTGTCGCGCTGGCGGCAGGACTACTGGCGGTCATCGTCTTCGAGCCACTTGTCTGGCTGGTTCTGCGGATCAATGCCGAGCTTGCCAGCGTTGCGTTGTCGACGTGTGCGCTGGTGGCCATCGTTGCTTTGGTCATCGGCCCGGTCGGCGTCGCTGTCGGCGGGCTGCTGGAACGCTCGGCAGACGCTCGCAGTTCGGCGTGGGTGACGACGGGAGAATTTCTGCTGTTCATGGCCGGACTGATTTCTGCACGCTGGCTCGCGCCGGGGATTGGAAGTGCGTCGGCGGCGATTCTACTCACGCTGACAGTGCTTACGGCGGTCTCGCTCGCCGGGCAGATTCAGAAGTCTTCCTGGCGAGTCGTTCTGCGGCCGCAGTGGGTTGGTGGACTTGCCTCGCTGGCTTTGACAATTGGCCTGGTCAATCCTCAGGAAGGTGCAGCGCTCGCCGCGCGGCTGTTGTTTGATACTCGCGTTTTCCTGGCGTGTCAGGTCGAGGAGCGGACTGAAACGCTGCCGTACCTCGACGAAGGGCGTTGCGTAGCGGTCTCGGAAACCGACAGCGGTCCGGTGACGATCTGGAAGCGGCGGGCGTGTGAATTTGAAGTCCGGCGGTCCGGCGTGCCTCTTGGAGCAGTCAGTCTCGACACGTTTATTGTTCCACACCGAACGGGTGAAATCCTGCAGGCCGTGCTGCCGCTGTGTCTTCATCGGGAAGCTCAGAATGTTCTGCTCATCGGAGCCGGCAGCGGAGCCGTGATTGAAACCTGTGCATTCTTTCCGCTGCGAGACATCACGTGCGTCGAGCCGGACGAGAATTATTTCGCCACGCTGTCACGGCACATTCTCAGTCAGATGCCGTTGAATCCGCTCGACGACGAGCGAGTGCGTGTTGTCGCTGCCGAGCCGACGCTCGCCGTGCGTTTGTTGCCTGGCCCGTTTGACATTGTGCTCTCGTCGGTGTCGCAGCCTGCGTTTGCGGATGCTGAAGCAGTTACCTCGTCTGAGTTTCTCTCGGCGGCGGCGCAAACGCTGAGTGAAGACGGTCTGTTCTGCCAGCCGCTCGATATCGTGGATTTCGGACCGGCAGCGCTGGGTTGCGTTGTGCAGACCTGGCAGTCGGTTTTCGCCGACGTGACCGCTTTTGAAATCGGTCCCGGTCGCCTGCTTCTCGTTGGACGGCTGAACGTCGACTCTTCAAACCGCTTTGACGGCAAAGGCTTTCTGGAACGGCTGCAGCGTCCGCATGTGCGCGCGGTGCTGGCTGATCTGGGTTGGGACTGGTCGACGGTGCTGAAGGTGATGGCCTACTCGCACGCGGATCTGCAGCGGGCGTTTCCGGCGGATGGCAGTCGTCCCGGCAGCGTTATCAACGCTCTCTTCAGTGCGACGCTGCCCTTTGAAGTCACTCGCTGGGGACCCAAGTATCAGCACACGCTGGCTCGACTGTCTCAGGTGGCGGGAACGATGCAGTTTCTGACGGGAACGGCTGGGCAGGATCCGGAGATCAAGCGGCGGCTGGCCGATCTCGACGAGCAGGCGGATCTGATTCACGACAAGCCGGATCACTACTGGGCGTATCGCGGACGGTTGAAGGAGCGGATTAAGAAGGCGCCGCAGTCAGAACTCGTTCAGGTGAAGGGTGAGGCTCCCTATCACACATTGAGTGGCACCGAGAAACGCCGGCTGGAGTACTTTGAGACGCTCGGTGTCGCGGCTCAGCAGGAGCGGCCGACGGCGGAGGCGTTGAATGCCGTCGCCGAATTCGAGACGCCGTTCGATCCGCTGCTCAGTCCGTTTCTGCATCAGGAGATCGCCGAACTGGCAGAACGGGATCCGCAGCGGCTGGGCAGCGTCGAATTCTGGCATCGACTGCATCGGGCGTTTTTTGCTTCACCAACCGACCGTTCCGTCCGCAACGTCGCCCGCGCCATCGAACTGCTGGATGAGCGGCCGGAACTGATTGCCGATCCGGCAGCGCGCGGAGACTCGTTCGACGCGTTGCTCCAGATTCTGCACGACCGCTGGCACAATCGCGGAGACATTGCTCCCGATTCGTCGCAGATCGTGCTTAATGATATTGAAGCGAGCCTCTCCGCGATTGAATCGGCTTTCGGTCAGCTTGCCGAACTGTCTGACGTCCGCGGTCTGCCGGCCGATGCGTGGCTGGCTCGAAAGCTGGCCGTTGAGAAGTCACTTGTTCGACCGCTTGAAGCCTATCGATCGATGCTGCTGCCACGGCATGTCAAACGCCAGTTGCTGGCCCGGCCTGCCGACAAAAAGTGAGCTGGCCCGTGAGTTCACTTTGCAGGCGAATCCTGCGACAGTGTCGCGCCGTCAGGCCTGCATGGGTTTTAAGCCGTTTTGTGTGGTGTTGAGTCGTGTGTCGCGTGCAGGCATCTCATGGACGTTCGCAACCGGGCTATGCTCATGCCGCAGGAGTTTCAAGACGTTGTCTGCACCGTTTGCGGTTGCGTCTGCGACGATCTGAGATTCCGCCGCGACGGGAATGCCGTGCGGCCTGTCGCCAATGCCTGTTCACTCGCCCAACCGTGGTTTGAGCGACTGGCAGAGATTGAGTGTTCCGCAGCGAGGCCCGCAGTCGCGAGGATTCACGGCCATGTGGCCTCGCAGGAGTCCGCTCTCGTGGCTGCGGCAGAGATTCTGAAAGTGAGTCGCGCGCCGCTGATTTACGGGCTCGCCCGCAGCAGCACACCAGGCCAGCGCGCCGCCGTGGCTCTTGCTGAGCAGCTCGGGGCGGTGATCGATACGACCGCCTCGGTCTGTCACGGACCGTCGATCATGGCCATTCAACGCGTTGGTGAATCGACGAGTACCCTCGGCGAAATCCGGGAACGTGCTGATCTCGTCGTCTTCTGGGGAGCCGATCCGCATACCTCGCATCCACGGCATTTCGAGCGATACTCAGTCGAACCCTGTACCGAAACTCTGCCAGGTGGCCGGGATGACCGGACGATCGTCGTCATCGATTCGCGTGAGACCGAGACTGCTCGCCTGGCTGACGAGTTTGTCCGCGTCGATCCAGGACAGGACTTTGAACTGATTACTGCGTTGCGGCTGGCGATTCGCGGTCAGAAAGTTTCCACTCGAACGAACTGCGGAGTGTCACCTGACGAGCTGTCGAAACTGGCTGACCTGATGACTCGTTGCCGATATGGTGTTGTGTTTTTCGGGCTCGGCATCGCGCAGCAGAGCCTCGGGCATCTGGTCGTCGAGTCGTTGCTGCAGCTTGTCGCGGAGCTGAATGCTCACACGCGGTTCACCGCCCGGCGGTTGCGTATCCCTGGCGACGTGAGCGGTGCTGACAGCGTTCTGTGCTGGCAGACCGGTTATCCGTTTGCCGTGAATCTTGGTCGTGGCTACCCGCGATATAATCCCGGCGAATTCTCAGCGAGCGAACTTCTGCAGCGACGCGAGGTTGACGTCTGCGTTCTCGTCGGCAGTGAGAGTATTGCCGATTTTCCGAACGAGGCTCTCGACGAACTGCGTCGCATTCCGACCATCGTACTTGACTATCCGCACGCCGAATGTCCGTTTCCGCCGACAGTCTCGCTGACGACCGCCGTTTACGGAATTCACGCGGCTGGAACGGCGTACCGAATGGATGAGGTTCCGCTGCCGCAGCGGCAACTGATTCCGAGCGAGTACCCGACGGACGAGGGCGTGCTTGAGGAGCTGGCGCGGCTTCTGTTGTCGGAAACCCGAGCGGTTGAGGACTGAGATCTGAGATTGAAAATCTGAGATCTGATCGCCCGCCGTGTGCCGGCTCTCCGCAGGCCGCCTCTTCGCGTGCTGCCTCTCTCCAACGCAATCCGCCTATCCCCAGCGCAGGCCGTCTTTGCTCACTGCAGGTCACCAGGCTGAGCTTCAGGTCTGCCGGACGCAACCTGGAGCAACTGAAGACAGAAAGGCAACGACGAGAACCTGTTGTGAAGTGAAGTCGCCTTTCACTGCCTTCGTTTTCTGTTGTTCAATTCTCAGTCTGTCTGAAGCGGGACTCTCAGGCTGTCTGAGGTGCGACACTGAGTTACTTCTCCTGTGTCGCCAGAAACCGGTTGGCCATCTCGTGGCGGATGCGGACCAGCAGGGGTTCGGTCAGCAGATTGAAGTGGTCGCGGCCGGGAACGATTTCGATGGCTGCGTCACTGCCGAGTTTCTCCAGGGATTCTTTCAGCAGAATTGTCGCACCTTCCAGATAAAACGTGTCCTGATCGCCCATGATGACGTGCAGCTTGCCTTTGAGTTTCGGCTCCAGCTCGGGCCAGTTGCGTTCCAGTACGAGGCGGATGTCGTACTTCTCCCAGGTCTTCGCAACGTCTGTGTTGACCTTGCCGGTCGAGCGATCCCAGATCAGCAGCGGAGTTCCGTCCTGACCGCGCGGACTGAAGACAGCCTCGAAACTGTGAAGCTGGCCGCCGGGGCCGAGTGCCCACTCCATCTCTGCGAAGCCCTTGTACCACAATCGGACGACGCCATTAATGCGTGCCAGTGGTCGCGGCTGCCCCTCGCTGTCGACGTACATGTTTTCGCCCGACTGATAGAGGTTGATTCGTTGAAAGTCGCGGAAATCGACGGGGTCCGGCGCCGTGCTCCACGTTCCGTTGAAGTGGTCCGGATAAGCGACCTGCACCCACAGGCTGCTCCAGCCACCCGAAGAGTGTCCCGTCAGGAATCGGGCCTGCGGTGTCGGGATGGCGCGGAACTGCCGCTCGAATTCGGGGATGAACTCGTCAATCAGGCACTGGCCACGCGGCCCGTTGTTGGCTGAATCTGCGAAGACGTGATGCCCGAGCGGGCAGCTCGGGTCGAGCATGACGCGGATGAATTCGACGTTGCCGGGGTTGTCTTCCTCGATGGGTTTGTCGAGCGCGTAGCGGAGATGGTCACCGCCAAAGCCGGGGACCGTGTAGATCGTCGGATACTGCCGCTGTGGCTGTTCGTAGTAGCTCTGCGGAAGGATCACGGCGGCGTTCTGCAGAACTTCGCGACCGTAGAACTTCGAGAGCCGCTCTGAGCGGACAGTCAGAAGCTTCGACCAGCGGGTTTCCGAAAACTCCGGTTTCGGCACCAGCGTCCTGATCAGCAGGGGAGATTGTTCTCCCGTACGTTCGATGCGGATGACGTTGCTGTAACCGTTGCCTGGTCCGGTTCCGATCTTCCGTTCCCATGAATTGAAACGGGTGACCGCCTGGGCGCGAAAGCCCGCCAGATTCATCTGCTCCAGCGGAACCGGATACGCCAGCATTCCCTCGGTTTGGCTGCTGGTAACCGTCAGTGGTGTGTCGGGTTTCCAGTCACTGACTTCGACGGAGAGAAACTGTTCCGGAGTAAACCAGCTCGGCCCGGTCCGTGGCTCGTCGTTCGTCTCGCTGAAGATCAGATAGACGCGTCCTGAGTAAGGCTCCTTGTGAACTGAACCTGCAAACTGAACGGAAAAGCTCCAGCGGTCCGCGGCAGACAGCGGCAGCGATGCAAAGACCGTGATGGTCAGCCAGAGAAGCGCTACCAGTCGCTGCGAACAAAGTCGGTTGTGGAGAATGTTCATCATCATGCGAGTCAGTGTCTTTCGATTTGAGGACTCGAACCGTGTTCGTGACAGTCGGCCATTGACGCGCAGAGCCGACTGCCGGTGCCGGGACGACGACGCGGACGCTTCGTAACGATGTGCGGACAGAGACTCAAGGACGGCGGATGGCCGGTACACCACACTCGAACAGATTATGGCGAAACAAACGATGTCGGCGTTGTTTTCCTGCGACGTTGATCCGGCTACTCTTCGTCGGGCAGTCGACACGTTCATCCTTCGGAGACGCTCGCATGACTGAACTGTTTCGGACCACGAGACTGGCCGCGGTGCTGGCTCTGTTTGCCGGCCTTTGTCTGCCTCAGGCGCAGGGCGAGGACAAAGCGGAGAAGCCGTCACTGCCACGTGTGCTGCTTCTGGGTGATTCGATTTCAATCGGATACACACCGTATGTGCAGAAAATGCTGGAAGGTGACGCGGTGGTGATTCGGCCGACTCGTGGTCAGAGGCCAGAGAACTGTGCCGGAACGACCAATGGCGTCCAGCACGTTGACCGCTGGCTGAAGATCGACGGCGGCCACTGGGACGTCATTCATTTCAACTTCGGGCTGCACGATCTCAAACGAGTGATGCCGGGAACGCTGTCGAATTCCGACGATCCCGCTCATCCGCGGCAGGCCGAGCCGGGCAGGTACGAGCAGCAGTTGCGCGAGATCGCCCAGAAGCTGAAGGCATCCGGGGCGAAGCTGATTTTCTGCACGACAACGCCTGTGCCCGAAGGTGGCGTGAAGCCGCACCGTGACGTCGACGATCCGCAACGCTATAACGCGATCGGCCGGAAGATTGCGAAAGAGGTGGGAGCCGAAGTGGATGACCTGTTTGCGGTGGCTCAACCGCGGCTGAAGGAAATTCAGCGGCCCGTCAATGTCCACTTTACGCCGGAAGGATCGAAACTTCTGGCAGAGTACGTCGTCAAAGCGATCCGTCAGAGCCTCGGCTCGAAGAGATCGGCCGCGACGAAGTGAGACCTCCGGTTCCGACGTCCGAAGCGTTGGAAAACTTGTGTTTGCTGCCCGAGCCCGGATGGGTTTCGGTGCGATCCTCAAGAACAAGGATGAGAAACGATGACACTGCACACTGAAGTTGAGGATCGATCGCTGACGAGCCTGCTGTGCTCGAACGCGTTCTGTCTGGAGCTGCAGGGTACGGACGCAAAGTCAGTGCTCGGCGAACTGGTCTCTGGATTTGTGCGGGCCGGGATCATTTCTGAAAGCTCTGAGGCGGCCGTACTGGAAAAGGTTCTGGAACGCGAGCAGCTTGGCACAACGGGCATCGGTCAGGGCATCGCGATTCCGCACGGCAAGCATCTGGATGTGACGTCGGTTGTTGGCACGATCGGCATCAGTCGTGCCGGCATCGAGTTCAACAGTCTCGACGGCAAACCGGTCCACGTTGTCCTGCTGCTGATCGCTCCGCCCGACGCCCGTGTCGCCCACCTCCAGGCCCTGCAGGCGGCCAGCAACGTCCTGCGGGAACCTCTCACCGCCCGCCACATCCAGCAGTCATCCAGCATTGAGGAAATTCTGGAAACCATCACCGACGCCGAAGGCGCGTAACATTCGCGGATTCTGTGTTGATACCTCGCTGAGCCATCGGAGAAACAGCGCCTCGTTTTGATGATCACGAGGCGCTTCGGCCGCTGGCACATCAATGCAAGTGTTTGATTCGCGGCTGCTTCCGCAGTCAGAATTCGCCGATCTGGTCATCGTCGGCGCGGGTCCCGAGGGCAGAGTACACGCCAAAGTCGATCGATTCGCTGATGGGCCTGACGGAACCATCTGCCAGGGCGAAATGTGCCCGGGCGAAGTGTGGAGCCGACACGTCGCGGTCGTCGCTGAGCGGATTGTTTGGCGTATGTCCGGTCTGGAAGAGGACAAGATGTCCGTGGTCATCCGTTGGATCAGTGATTTCTCGAATCGCTGACATCCAGGCCGTCTCGAATTCAAAGTGATTTCCGTGTGATGCACCCGGCGCGAATGGTCCGTTGACTCGTTCGCCAATGGCAAGCGTGTTGGACAGACCGTCCGCGATGTCGCGCGTACGCGTGCTGCTATTGCGGCTGAAGACGCCGTCGCGCTTTTCCTGTGTGGCGTCAAGATCGGGTGGCCCGAACGACGCGACGTAGCTCGCCATCGCGTACCGTTCCTGAGGTCCACCCATCTCCACAAAACCTTGTCCCGAGACGTGATCGGACGGGCATAGAAACACCGGCAGATGCACCTCACGCGCCATCATGTTGGCGGGATCCCAGATGGGCACGTTCCAGTTGAACTGTAAGTACATGTCATCCCGCTCAAGTTGCGGAAGGATCATAGCGCCCCACGAGAAGCCCATCGCATTTCCCTGAGGGCTCGGCTTGTAGAGATAGCCTGGCGGATAAAGCGAATGAGCGGACTCATAATTCTGCAGCGCCAGTCCAAGCTGTTTGAGATTGTTCCGGCACGAAGAAGAGCGAGCCGCCGCACGAGCGTGCTGAACTGCCGGAAGCAGCAGGGCGACCAGAACGGCGATGATCGCAATCACGACCAGCAGTTCAATCAATGTGAAACCTCGCCTGTTGCCAGACATGGCGAATAACTCCTTGTGAGTACGGAATTCGAACATCCGCGCAGTCACATATCGGGATGCGCGGAGCGTGACTGGTCATCGCAAATACGATGAAACGCACAGCTCGCTGTCTGCGCGCGTGTTCCATCTGACGCCTCGACCAGCGAGCCATATGCGAATGAGCGGCCAACTGCTGCTGACGGTCCTGACGGCCATTCATCCAGTGGCTGGACCGCCGGCTCTCCGTACGCTCGACGCTGTTGTCGAAGGTACTCAGTACAAGGCGTTTTTCTGCAGCCATGATGTCTGCGCCGGCCCGTCAGAGAGCTTCAAACTCCACACAGGCGCGCAGTCACAGCGCGGTACGCAATGTCACGTCGTCAGTTCAGCAGTTCACCGGGGTCAGAGGTTGTTCCGGTGGTGGAACTGGTGGCGGCTCCTGCAGCCGCGATTCGCCTCGCTTGGGCAGGTCGTGCCGAGCAGCGGTTAACGGAGCGTCAGGGACACTCGAACGTTGGGGAGGCATCGGAGACTTGATCAATTGCCAGACAGCCAGCAGCTCGCCGCTCGGTTGCGGAGTACCGGGACGTCCGGCCAATGGCAGAGTCAAACCGTCAACAGGGCCAGGTGGCGGGTCGACGGTACGAATATCCGACGTCCAGTCGCCCCACGGGATCGTCAGTTCAAATCCGAGAACCGTCAAATGGACGTGCGAATGCGTAGCTTCAGCCGCACTTGAAGCTGGATGACCGGTTAGCTGGGACAGGACTGATTTGTGAGGATGCGAATGACCGTGAGCGTGGGAATGAGTGTGTGAGTGTCTGTGTCCAGCGTGCGTGTGGATTGCCGAGTCTGCATGAGCGTGATGGGCTGACTGGGCGGCGTGCTGGTGAATAACGGCTGCATTCGAAGGATTGTGACCATGCTGATGCGAATGGACATGGTCGCCGTCGACGTGAGAATGCCTCCAGCCTGGTGTCGTCAGGCTCCCGAGCAGCAGCAGGCTGATCGGCAATCCGATTGTCACCAGTCTGAACAGCGTGCGCGGCATCAGCCAGAAATCCGGTTGAATTCGGAAGAAAGCACGTCGCCGACGGGTTGGGATCGGCGCGGGCGAACTGAAGCTGGGTATTGGAACTCAAACCCGTGAACTTTGCGATGATTGGCATCGGACGTTTTGCGGCTGCGACAGGTAATCGGAGTGGTCTGTCCATGTTCTGCCGTGAAGTCAACGCACCCGGATGAAGGAAACTGGCGGCGATCATCCGCTGCCTCGCTGGTTGTCGCGAATTGGCGAGACTGTATCTTTCGGAAGCTGCGGGCCGCTGGTGCTTCGCAGTTTCAATGATGGCCACGCGCCGAACTGATCGGAAGACCGAGGGAAGCCTTCGTGGTCTGGTCAGGCTGCGGCACCGGGTTGTCAACCCAGGACTGCCGTGTTTGCTCGGGGCGGTGCGGCTGAAGGAGTTCTTGAAATGGCTGACGAATCGTCGTGGATCTACGACGTGGGGATTGAGCAGTTTGAGCCGGACGTGATCGAGCGGTCGATGGCGGCGACGGTGATTGTGGACTTCTGGGCGCCGTGGTGTCAGCCGTGTCGGGCGCTGGGGCCGTTGCTGGAGCAGATTGTCAAGGAGTCCGGCGGACGCGTACTGCTCGCAAAGATCAATGTCGACGAGAATCAGGAACTCGCAGGAATGATGCGCGTCCAGTCGATCCCGACAGTCGTCGCGTTTGTCGAAGGCCAGCCGGTTGATCATTTCATGGGCGTGCTGCCGGAAGATCAGTTGCGTGAGTGGGTCAGTCGGCTGCTGCCTTCTCGAGCCGAGGAACTGGTGAACGAGGCGCTGGCGATCGAAGTGACCGAGCCTGCGAAGGCCGAGCAGAAGCTGCGGGAAGCGCTGACGCTGGAGGCGCAGGACGCGACGAAGATTCATCTCGCGCGCGTGTTACTGGCTCAGGGACGCGACGAGGAATGCTCGACCGTCATCGCGGAACTCGACGCACGAGGATTTCTGGAACCCGAAGCCCAGGCAATCAGGACGCAACTTGAATTGCGGGTGACGGCGGAAGAATCAGGTGGAGTTCAGGCAGCTCGTGCGGCGGCCGAAGCGAACCCTGACGACCTGTCGCTGCAGATTCACCTCGCCGATGCGCTGGCGGTCGACGGCAAGTACCGCGACGCCTTCGACATTCTGCTGACGGTCGTCGAAAAGAACCTCGGTGGCGAGCACGGGAATACGGCGAAGAAGCAGATGGTCGACCTGTTCGGTGTGCTCGGCGAAGCGAGTCCGCTGGTCGGCGAGTACCGCCGCAAGCTGGCGACGCTGCTGTACTGAAACACTGCACTCGTCCTCGTAATCTTATTCGTAATCGTAATCCTGACGCCGGTTTGCGTTTCTCAACCCCGAGCCGTCTTACAGTGCCAGCGACTCCTGTGAGGAAACCTCGTGCCGTCGTTCGATCATGAAAAGCTGTCGGTCTATCAGGCGTCGATCGAGTTCGTGGCATTTGCGGATGAGTTGCTGTCGGATGTTCCGAAATCTGTCGCAATCTGCAATCAGCTTGATCGAGCAGCCTGTTCCGTTCCCTTGAACATCGCTGAGGGGAACGGGAAATTCACACCAAAGGATCGCTGCCGCTTTTTCGATATTGCCCGCGGATCAGCTCTGGAATGTGCCGCCTGTCTTGACGTCCTCGCGGCTAAGGGACTGATCGGCGATGGGCAGCAGACCAACGGTAAGGACAAGCTGGTTCGGGTTGTGCAGATGCTTGTCGGTTTGATCCGGGCGAATTCGGATGAGCGGGAGTTCTGAGGGCACCGCCGAGACGTTGGCTCGCAGGCTGATGGCAAGACGGGATTACGATTACGAACAGGAATACGAGTACGAGATTCACGGTGACGAGACCTGGAAACTGATGATGCGACAAACGACTCGATGTGTGGCGGCGTTTCTTCTAGTGAGTATCGGGCTGGCAGGTAACGCGTTCGCGCAGCGGAATCTGACAGCGATTCCGAGCCCCGACCCGGAGATCGAACGTGAGTCGTTCATCGTTGCGGAGGGGTTCGAGGTCAATCTGTTTGCCGCCGACCCGCAGATCGCCAAGCCGATCCAGATGAACTTTGATCCGGACGGGCGGCTATGGATCGCCAGCTCCGAGATCTATCCGCACATCAAGCCGGGTGAAAAAGCCAACGACCGGATTCTCGTTGTCGAGGATGCCGACGGAGACGGCGTCGCTGAAAAGACGTCGGTCTTCGCCGACGGTTTGCTGATTCCGACGGCGGTCGTTCCCGGTGATGGTGGCGTTTACGTCGGCAACAGTACCGAACTGCTGCACTTCAAAGATACGGACGGCGATGGCAAGGCGGATCACGAACGCGTCGTACTCTCGGGCTTCGGCACGGAAGACACGCACCACATTCTGCATACGTTGCGCTGGGGGCCGGACGGGCTGCTGTACTTCAATCAGTCGATCTATATCCACACGCATATTGAGACGCCGTGGGGAGTGAAGCGGCTCAATGCGGGCGGCATCTGGCAGTTCCGGCCGGGGTCCATGCAGCTCGACGTGTTTGCCCGCGGCTGGGTTAACACCTGGGGGCATCACTTCGATGCGTTCGGGCAGTCATTTGTGACGGACGGGGCTGGTGGCGAGGGTATCAACTATGCGATTCCGGGAGCGGCTTATCCGACGGCACAGGGCGTTCCTCGCATTTTTCACGGTCTGAATCCGGGCAGCCCGAAGTACTGCGGCATCGAAATCGTCAGCGGGCGACACCTTCCGGACGACTGGCAGGGCAACGTGCTCACCAATGATTTCCGCGGTAATCGCGTCTGCCGATTTGTGCTCAGCGAAGACGGAGCCGGTTACGCGGCGCGCGAGCAGGTTGAGCTGATCCGAACAAAGCATGTCGCCTTTCGGCCGATCGATATCAAGATGGGACCGGACGGGGCGATCTACATTGCCGACTGGTACAACCCGATCATTCAGCACGGTGAGGTCGACTTCCGCGACGAGCGCCGTGACCATGTTCACGGGCGCATCTGGCGGGTGACTTACAAGGGCCACAAGCCGGTGAAACGCCCGCAGTTGCGCCAGGCTTCGATCAGGGAACTGCTGGGGCATCTGAGCGATCCCGAAATGTGGACGCGAGAGAACGCGAAACGGGTTCTGAAGGAACGCGGTCGCGACGCAGTTCTCCCAGCGTTGAACGAGTGGGTGACGCAGATCGACCCTGCCAGCGAACATCTGCGGCTGGAAGCGTTGTGGGTTTATCAGGCACTTGATGAGCCGAACGTTGAGCTGCTGTCGTCGCTGCTGGCCGCGAAGGACGGTCGCGTGCGAGCGGCGGCAGTGCGAGTGCTCAAACACTGGCGGACTCGCGTGCCGGACGCGGTTGACCGACTGGCGACTCTGGCTCAGGACGAGCATCCGCGAGTGCGACTGGAAGCGGCTCGTGTGCTGGCAGACGTGCCGTCAGCCGAGGCGCTCGATGCCGCCCTGGAGGCTCTGCATCAGCCGATGGATCAGTTTCTCGATTACGCGCTGTGGCTGACCGCCTGGGAGACCCGCGATGCCTGGCTTCCACTGGTCGAGCAGGGCAAATTCGATTTCGGTGGTGACGCAGCAAAGGCGACGTTTGCACTGATGGCGGTCGGCTCGCCGTCGGTCGTGCCGCGACTGGTCGAGCTGTTGAAGACCGACGAACTGGTTGGCGAACGCTGGAACGCGGCGGTCAATTTCGTCGTCGCTCGCGGCAATGCCGGGCAGTTTGCTGAATTGCTGACTGTGGCGGCGGCGGAGTCGGATCAGGCGCAGAAGAACGCGCTGCTGCGGTCGCTGGTCGCGCAGTCGCGGCAGCGGAAGATCGTGCCGACCGGCGAACTCGCGGCTCTCGACGGCCTGCTGGCGAAGAATCAGCCGGAAGCCGTGCGGGCTGCAGCGGCCGAAGCGGCGGGCGTCTGGAAGATCGCTCGGCACGCTGCAACGCTGGAGGCACTGGCCCGATCGACGGACGATGAGGTGGTTCTGCGCGCTGCGGCGATCGATGGTCTGGCCGCGCTGCGAGGTGCCGACGCCGTGCCGGTGCTCGATCAACTGAGCGCGAAGGAGCAGCCGTTTGCGATTCGCGAAGCCGCGGTGCTCGGACTGGCAGCCGTTGACCTCAATGCCGGAGCCCGGACGCTGGTCGCGACGCTGCAGTCATCGGGCAGCGGCGACGATCCGTCCCGCGTGATTGCGACGCTGCTCGGTCGGCAGGGAGGACCGGGTGCATTGGCGCGGGCGCTGAAGAATCAAAAACTGCCGAGCGACGTCGCCAAGCTCGCGGTGCGGGTGATCGACTCGTCGGGACGCAAGCTTGAAGATTTGAAGCTCGCGTTTTCTGCTGCGGGAGATATTCAGTCGGGAGCGAAGAAGCTGACCCCGGAAGAGATGGCTGCTCTGGTGGCCGAGGTGTCCAGTGGTGGCGATGCGGAACGCGGCGAGGCGATTTACCGGCGGGCGGATTTGTCGTGTCTGAAGTGTCACGCGGTCGGCGGCGCTGGCGGGCGTGTCGGTCCCGATCTGGCGAGCATCGGCGGCAGCGCTCCGGTTGACTACATCGTGCAGTCGCTGCTTGATCCGGGGGCCAAGGTCAAAGAAGGTTACAACACGATCATCGTGGTGACCGAGGACGGGAAAACGGCGTCGGGTGTCAAGGTGCGGCAGACGGATACCGAGCTGATTCTGCGGGATGCGGAAGATCGCGAGACGGCGATCGCGTTGAAGTCGATCGAGGAACAGGTTGACGGCGCGTCGCTGATGCCAGCCGGACTGACGGAGAAACTGACTCGGGCGGAGATCGTCGATCTGGTCGCCTTTCTGTCGAAGCTGGGGAAGGTCGGCGGCATCACGGTTGGGCGCGAGCGGGCCGTGCGACGCTGGCAGGTACTGTTGCCGACGGACGACGCAAAGTATCAGATGCGGCGGACGCGACTCGGTTCTGTGACGCAGGACGATCCGGCTTATCAGTGGGCTCCGGCCTACAGTCGCGTGAGTGGCGACCTGCCACTCCAGGATCAGCCGCAGATTCCGTTCAAAGGTCCGTTTCAGGCCGAAGCGACGGGACTCGTCATTGCGCGTTTCGAGGTCGAAGTCGGGACGGCTGGCGACGTTGATCTTGTTTTGAACAACGCTCAGGGCGTGACCGCGTGGGTCGGAGCGGCGCCGGTCGAGGCGTCAGCTCGGATGCGTTTGTCGCTTGAGCCGGGACGCCACCGTGTCACGCTGGCGGTTTCACTGGCTGAACGCACCGCACCGTTGCACGCGACGCTGGAAGATGTGGCCGGATCGTCGGCGCAGGTGCAGATCGTTGGCGGCAAGTAGTCCGTTCGGGTCTGGCGAGTTCAACCGCTGCGGCTTACGATGACTGTCCTTCGCAGGATGATCCCAACGCGCTGAAATGACGTGTTTGTTGCGTTGCTGGTTCCTGCTCGTTCAACAAGGGTCGGACAGATGAGTCTGCTGGTTGTGCATTGCCCGAAGTGCAACAAGGGTCTGAAACTTCGCGACGAAAGCAAGCTCGGGAAGAAGGGGAAGTGCCCGAAGTGCGCTCACGTTTTTGTCATGCAGCGCAGTGAGCCTGCAGCGCAGGATGAAGACGAAGTTGAGTTCCAGCTCGCAACGCCGGCTCCGCAGCCGCAGACGACGCAACCCGTCGCTGGAGTCGCCGCTCACTGGGTCCCTGATAACGCTCCGGTCGGCACACCACAGCAGCCGGCACCGATGCCCGGAATGCAGCCAGCGGTGTTCAATCCGAATGCTCCGCAGACGGGATTTCATCCGGATGCCGCACCGGCGGCCGTGTCGGCACCTGTCTCGATTGGGGCGGATCTCGAAGGCGGCGCTGCTCGATTGAAAGAGCTGAAACGGAAGAGTGCGAAGCGTCGCAACTTTGCGATCGTCGCTGGCCTGCTGACGTCACTTCTGGTCGGCGGTGGCGTCTACGCTGTGAATGATTACCAGGCGAAAGAGAAGGCTCGGCTGGCCGCACTGGAGAGGCCTAAGGTCGACGAGGATGCTCGGGCAAAGCACGAGGAACTGAAGCAGACGTCAGAGGAAGCGAAGTCGTCGAGTCCGACCAAAGGTGAACCGATCGCGGCGAACTGTCTGCCGCTGGGCACGCGGATGATGATCAGTCTGCGCCCGGCTGAACTCTGGAAACCGCAGAGTCGCGGCGAGGAAATCCGCTTCTGTCTGGGGCCATTCGGAACCTGGGCCGAAGAGAAAGTGAAAGAACTCTGTCGCTTCGAACCGGCGCAGATTGAACACGCTCTGATTGGCATCCTGCCTGGTCCCGTCGGGCAGCCGCCGCAGACGGCTGTCGTTGTGAAACTCGTTGCGGATGCAAGGAAGTCGGAATTGATCACCGCGTTCGGGGGCGAACTGGTCGAGAGCTTCGGTTACCCGGTCTATATCAATGAGGCCGAAGACCGCTGTTACCTGATCAAAGACCTGCGGACAATCGCGATTGGACCGGCTGAGTCTGCCGAAGATATGGCGCGATCCGTTGAGTTTCCAAATCCGCAGTCTGATGGCATCGACGCTTTGTTACCGCAAACGGACGCCGAACGACACGTGACGCTGGTCTTCGAGCCGCGAACGATCGACGCGTTTCTTCGAGGACAAAACATCTTCGGGAAAGATGTCGAAGCTCTTGTCCGCCAGACGCTGACGTTCTTCAACCCCGACGACATTGACTGCGTCGCGTGGAGCCTGCACTTCGGTGACAAGGAGTTTTACTCGGACATGCTGCTGCGCAACACAACGCTGCTGCGGGAAGTACAGCTCAGCGACGCCGTGCGTGGCAAAGTCAAAGAGCTGCCGTTCGAGATCCTCAGCATGGTCGAGAAGATGAACCCTCAGGTCCTGGGGCCGAGGAAAGTCATTGGTCGTTTCCCGGCGATGACTCAGGTCTTTGCGAAGTCGTCGAAAATCGGCGTGGGAACGCGGTTCGCCGAGTTGACGACAACGTTGCCGGAGCGGGCCGCGCCGAATCTGGCACTCGGAGCCCTGCTGGCCTGGGACGAATCAACGCGGACGGACTTCAACGCGCAGCAGATGGCGCCCGTCAAGACGCAGTCGACAGACTCCAATCTGCCTGAACTGGTGCTCGATCGGTTGAAGATGAAGATCGATATGGAGTTTGCCAGGGCTCCGCTGCAGGACGCGTTTGCATACATTGCCGACGAATGCAAAGTCGACCACTACATCGACGGCGACGCCTTAAAGGCCAGTGGGTACACGAAGAACATGCCGAACACGTTCACGATGAACGACACCGGCCTGGCTGGAATCAAGGCGATCTTCGACGCCCCGCAGCGCGAGCAGCTTTGTCTGGTCATTCAGCAGGACAAGAAACGCTTCCTGATCACGACACTGCCGTTCGCGAAGGAACAGGGGCTGACGCCGTACAAGTTCGAATAGCGACATTTTCCCCAGGTGTTTGTCCGGGTGCGAGTTGAGAATCGTTTTTGTGAGGTTAGCTCGCAATTCCAGTTGTGAAGTGGCGCAGTTTTGAGTCGCGAAGCGACGGCAGCACGTAGCTGCGGGCGTCAGCCCGCAGAAAGCAAATCTGGAACACGAACAAGCCGCGAAGCGGCGACAGCAAAACACATAGGCTGCCGCCGCTTCGCGGCTCTTGCGTTCACGTCGGATGGCAACCGCGGGCTGACGCCCACGGCTACGTGCTGCCGCCGCTTCGCGGCTGACGTGTCCAGATTCAAGAAACGCCGGCAAGAGACGTCTCTGGAGACTCTCGTTGGCGCTTTGCTCGATTGTGAAATCGGGAGTTTTTTCGACAGATTTCCGATTGGTCAGCAGGCGTCATGGCTGGGACGACGTCAGGTCGTCAGTTCAGCAGTGGATTGCAGTGGCTGATTTGAATTGACCGATGCAGCGTTGACGCTCTGTCAGACGTCAGATCGCGTTCTGTGAAAGCGCCTGCCTGATGGAACAGGAGTCGTGCCCGGTCGAGACAGCGGATGGCGAGTCGTGGACGGTTCAGATCCAGCAGCACGTCGCTCAGTGTGAGCAGGTTCTGCGCGGCGGAGTACCAGTTGCTGGTGGCTCGATGCAGTTGCCAGGCGCGGAATAGAAATCGTACGGCGGTGTCATGCTCCCCGCGGTAAATGGCGATGGTGGCGAGATTGCTGCAGTCGGCAGCCTCGGCGGATTGGTCTCCCTGCAGGCGTTCGAGCAGGACCGTCCGCTGCAGCAGTTCCTGAGCGGTCGTCAGGTCGCCGTTTGCCAGAGCGTCCAGCGACGACGCGGTCAGCTCGATCGAGGTCAGCTCACCATCAGCGAGCAGCCGGTCGCGGTTGGCCATCTGTTGCAGAGATGCTGCACGGGCTGCCTCGCCGGATTGTCGCAGTGCGGCTGCCAGATTGTGACGCACAACGCTGCGAAGATGGTCGCTGGTGATAACTCGTTCGTCGGTGAGGAGCCCCTCGTAAATCCGCGTTGCCTCGGCGTGGCAACGCGTGCGGATGAGGAATGCAGCAAATTCGATCTTTGACCGCGGCGTGTCGTCGGCTTCCGCCGCGGTGGTCCATGCTGATCGGGCGGCAGCGAATGCACCGGCCTGTTCGAGTTGCTGGGCTGAATGGTAAATCGACTGCAGCGAGCGGATCGCGTCTGTAGTCTCAGCAGGCTGCAATCTGAACGCGGAGTGAAGAGGGTGTCTCAGAATGGTCACGGGCGGCTCCCTGCACTGGAACTGACTGAATTTGGAAAACAGTCAGCGAGTGCGGCGTCCTGACAGAATCGCGGCAGGAGTTCAAGAAACCCGGCCAGCGCGTTCAGGCAGGCTCAATCGTCGAGCCGGACGCACGGTGGCCAGTAAAGCGGGCAGGCCACCGAAGTTCCCCAGGAACGGACGGTCGACCTGCTGAGCAGGAAGACCGTGCGTTCCATCGACACCAACGATTGCTCGCAGGTGAGGGGAGAGAGAGAAGAGAGACGCCACGCATTCTATGCAGACTATCCAGACTGTCAATCTCCACCCTGAGATTTCGAGTCGGACGGACCCGACCGGCGTGCGGGCAACATTTGTCGGACGACTCACGGGAGTCCTGGTAATCAGCGGTTGTTTCGTGGGACGGATTGGCGATCCGTCTGTTTCAGCGGGTTGATCCTGTGAGGTTGACGAGGCGGATTGACACTCCGTCCTGCTGGCTGCTCCCGGCGGGGCGAGCGTCACAGTTCGCGGATTCGGAGATTCCGCCACCGGCACTGAGTCCCTTTCGGCCAGGCTTTCAGGCCACCATGCACCTGCAGGCCGATGGAGCCTTCCCGGCCGAGCAGTCCGAAGACGCGTTCCTTGTCATAGCCAGGCAGTGTTGAGGTTTCACCATTGAAGTGGCACAGTCGGACGCCGTTGATCCACGTGGTGATTTGCGGGTACTTGCCAACGCAGCGAATGCGTGCCGTGTTCCAGTCATTGAGTTTCCAGACACGCAGCCAGTCCTCGGCAGTGCAGCAGTATTCGTAAACGTCGTCAGGCCATTTTTCCGCGCGCGGATCGGGGCCGGTTCGCAGTTCGGCCAGATGACTCTGTCCGTCGACGGTTCCGAATATCTTAAACGGCATGATCGCAAATGAGCCGGGCATCTCGCCGCGCAGGTGGCCGACGTTTCCGGAATCGTGATAGTCGACATACATCTGAAATCCGGCGCCGTCCTGTGTGCAGCGAAAGAAGACACCACTGTCCGGCCCCCAGTCAGGATTCATTTCCAGCGTCAGATCGAAGTCTGCAAACTGGCGATCGGTCAGCAGCAGGCCTCCGTTGCCAGAGCCCGGCGGTTCCTGCTCGCCCGTGATCACGCCATCGACGACGCGCCAGCGACCGCCGGTTCCGTGTCCGATTCGTTTTGGGTTCGGATGCCAGCCGTCGAGTGACTTTCCGTCAAACAACGAGGCATCGTCTGACTCGGCGGCGCCCAGGGGAGCGAGGAGCGATCCCGTCGCAGTGACGGCCGACACTTTGAGCAGATCGCGACGATTCAGCATGGACTACTCCTGAAGGCTTGAACGCTGGAATTTGAGATTGGCCGATTTGAGATCTGAAATCCGGGTCTGGCTGATTTGAGATTCGTCACCTGGTCGGGGCAACGCGGTAGCGATCGGCATCGAAGAACGCTCGCCAGAATGCGGCGCGACTTTGTGTCCGGGTCTGATTCGCAAACGGCGGTTCGTGATTTGAGCCGGAGACGTCGGGGTATCCGTCCATCCCGGCGAACGGCAGGGGATCGACTGATTGACCGAAGACCGTGTTGAGGTCGGCGTCCTTATCCCAGCCGACGTTGTGCAGGATGAAGTCTCGCATCCAGCCCGCCTTAAGTGGCGGCGCGTCGGCGGCGAATCGGAGTTCCAGTTCGTCGCCGGCTCCCAGCGTGACCTGCTGCTGATCGGTCCTGATGACAAGGTCGAGCACGTTGCCAAAGCCGGTCAGTCGACCTTCGATCGGCGGCCAGTGGGGACGCTGGGTGACGGTTGCATAGTCGTAGCTCTCCGGACCGAGGCCGTTGCCTGAGTGCGGCAGTCGTTTCGAGAAGCCGCGATAATCGAGTGTCGCCGATCGCAGTGGCAGTTGTGTCGTGCGAACTTCGGCAGATTGCTCGTCGACGGTGAAAAAGACGTGGTCCCAGTAGATTTCCATCGTCGTCGATATCCGTACGCGGTAGTCAGCGGACGGGAAGACGCCGGACAGGTCGACGGCGATCGTCTTTGTTTTGCCGCCGGGAAAGCCCATGTGCGGCCGGATACTGATCCAGTTGCCGTTGGCGTCGGGAACGGAGATCGACGGCGGCGAGGTCGGTTCCAGATCCGGACGCTGTGTGATCGCTACGTTTAGAGACGTATCAGTCGGGCGAATCCAGCCGGTCAGGAACAGGGTGATCTGGCGGGGATCCTGCAGTTCGCCAAGGTCGAGTTCGAGGTAATGCAACTCAGTGAGGCCCTGCTTGATGCGGCGGTTCCAGCACTGCAGCCAGACATCGTCACGCTTCTCGATCTTTGGCAGCACGTCACGGCCGGTCTGGTCGGTGGCCGCCACCGGCGTTTGCGGCGACCGGACTGTGTGAACCTGAAACTGCGAAATGTCCGGCGGGCCGACTTTCTCATTTGAGTAAACGTCGACATCGGCCGGGTGGTCGACAGCGAGCAGCCGTACGGAATCGAAGTAGCCGATCTCCCAGAGTTCTTCGGTCAGCTTGAGCACGTACTCTCCGTCGCGCGGCTTGAGTGCATTGCCGTCGACTTTGAGATACTCCCATTCGCGCGGCGGCAGCAGCGTTCCAGCGACGGGCTGTAGTCCGATCGGCGCGGCCCACAGGCAGTCGGTGTAGAACGCAAACTTCTCGCCGTCCCAGGTGTAGAGATACGGGCACGACCCTTTGAGATTCTGCTGCAGCACGACCGGTTGTCCGGCGCGCGGCTGAATGACGTGCTCGGGCACGCCGTTGGTCCACAGCACGCGAACGGTGTCGGCGGCATCGAACTTTCCGAGTCCGAAATGCGTCGACGGTCCGGTCACGACGCGCGGCTGATACAGCGTTCCGACGTGCAGTTCGACCAGGCTTCCAATGCCATGCAGATTGACGCGTTCGCTGCGGCGCTGTGCTTCGAGTGCCGCTTCGGCGCGGATCGGCAGGTCGAGCCAGTGGTTCACATTGCCGCCGTCGTTCTGTAGCAGTTCGACAGAGCTGGCACACGCGACGAGAACATCGAGGTCGCCGTCAGAATCAATGTCGGTGACGTCGCAGGTCAGAATGTTCGAGGGGAATTCGCTGGTCAGAGCGGCTGCGGGCTCAAACTGCCCGAGCGGTCCGCCGCGGAACGCTTTCAGGATCCTGCCGTGCCAGGTCAGCAGGTCGAGGAAGCCGTCATTGTCGAAGTCAATTGTCGTCACACCGTCGGCTGCCGTCGGTGAAATGTCAGCCGGTGCCTCGAATCGAGTGACGCCAGCATCCGGGTTCGACGTTGTGAACAGCCGGGTTGTGGCTGCGTCGCTCGCGATCAGGTCCCAGGAGAAGCTGGCATCGGCATCCAGCAGTGCGAGTGCAGAGGCATTCGCGAGCGGTTCGCCGTTGTCAGTAAACGGCTGCCAGCGAAGCTGGCCGTGCAGGACATTCTGCAGGTACCCGGCGGTCCCTTCGCCGAGACAGACGATGTCGATCGAGACGTTGCGGTCCCAGTCGACGGCGATCATCTGCCGAATCTTCGCACTGGCTGGTGGCAGCACCGAGTACTGCGTGTTGTCGGCGAAGGTCGAATCGTCGAGGTTCAGCCACAGTGACAGACCAGATTCGGTCGAGACAGCAAGATCGAGGTCGCCGTCGTGGTCGAAGTCGACCGGCAGGACCGTGAGCACGTCGCGCAGTGCGGCAAACTCAGGCGACTGCTCGACCGTGACGAACTGCCGTTTGCCAGAGTCCTGGTCGAGCGTGTTGTGCAGCACGGTGATGCCTGACTGTCCATAAACAATCGCGTCGAGGTCGGCTTCCGCATACAGAACAGTCTTCCCATTGACATCCTGCCGCACGTCTTCCGCATCGCGGTCGATGTCAAACAGGCAGACGCCGAGCAGGCCGGTGCCGGCCGCGGCAGAGAAGGATTCGGACCAGTTGTCATCAGCTTCAGTCCACACGCGAATGGTGGTCTCGTCGAGCGTGACAATGTCCGGCCGGCGGTCGAGCGTCATGTCGGCAGCGCGAGCGAGTCGAATTCCACGTTGCTCGCCGAGCGGCACAGGCTCGCGTGTCAGCCGGACGTCGATCGCGTCGGTGAAGCCCGGCCGAGGCAACTCCACGCTGTTTAGAAACTGATCACTGAAGTCGCGAATCAGGAATTCGAGATGGTGCGGTCGAACGAGCCTGCGATCGTTCTGCGTAGCGACTTCCGGCGTGATGACGTTGCTGAGGACCGACGCGTTTCGCAGGACCACGTTCCAGTCGCCGCTGTCGACTGCGGCAGCTCCCTGGTCGGTCATTTCGAGCACGTTGACGCGGGCGAAGTTTTCGATCTTCTTCACAAACGGACGCAACAGGTCCTGCCCCGCCTGGAACATCGCCTTCAGATCGTCAGGCGACACGTCAAACGACTTCAGACCGCCGCGTTCCTGTGTCGACTTTTCACGAGCCAGCGCCAGCAGACGTTCTTTGAACACCCAAAGATTGTTCGGATGAGTCTGCCAGACGCGAGTCAGCGCGGCGTTGCCCGTGGCTGCATCCGCTTCATTCCGTGCATCGCGGATCGTCTCGTAAAGTTCGTACGCGACCGCGGCGTTATCCGGAGCGACCTCACTGGCATGTTTCAGCGCCAGGATTGCCTGGCCCGTGTGTTCCATCAGGCGGTAGAGTCGGGCCGACAGGACTGCCGGAACCGGATCATTCGGATAGGGCATGAACAGCGAGTCGATCAGCCGTCTGGCCTCTTCGGCAGCGAGCGCATACTGATCCGGTTCCTTCGTCCGGTCGATATGGCCTCCCGCTTCCGGATCGACCTGCATCAGGTATGCGATGGCCAGGTTCTGCTGCGGCAGGCGTTCGTGCGGGAGGAGTTCAGCGAGCCTTGAGAAGTCGATGATGGCTTTTTCAAGTTCAGCGCTCTCCAGATACGCAATGCCAAGATTCCGCAGATTGGCGATCTCGATCAGCGTGTCAGGGGTCAGTTCGACGGTTGTTTCAACAACTGGTGCAGGTTCGTTGTTTGCGTGGTCAGGCATCAGGACAACGATCGCAATTGCCGCGAGTACGGCCACTGTGGCCAGCAGCAGCCAGCCAGTCGGGAACGGTTTGCGAACTTGAGCTGAAGTACTCATTCGGAGCCATCCGTGATCAAAGTCCAGTTGATGCGGGCATTGAGCTGGACACAGCGATGAGAACAGGAGCTGTAAAACATTGAAAAATAATTCGCCGTACATGCGAGGAACAACAGCGGGAGAATGCCCGGAGATGACTGGCTGGCGTTCAGCGGCGGCAGGCAGCAGGTTCCACCTGCAACGACTGTTACCGGGCCAGCAACCAGTTGACCGCTGCTTCAGACGGATTGACGAGAGGTGACGACGTCACAGCGTCGGCTGCTCCGGCGGTTGAAAAGGCCGCCGATACGATCGACGGAACCATGCCGTCTTCGCCGCCAATGAACAGGGGCTGCGGGGCACTGAGTGCGAGCAGTGCCGGCAGGTCTCCGTACTTTACCGCGCCGGGCAGGAAGTTCGGATCGCGGTAGCTCGTCAGGTCGGCAAAGCGGAAGCCCTGTGTGTTGAGGGCCAGACGGTCGATCGCGTTTCCAGCGACTGCGCGGGTGGCTGCGGCAATCGGGCCAGCGCCGCCGGTCGCCATCAGGTTGATGCGCTTTGGAGCGTGCTCGTCGCCTTTGATCCAGGCGACAACGGTCAGCACGTCGTGGACTCGCTGAGCGAACAGCGGATCGTTGTAGCCGAATGTGTACGCGGCGGCTTCGCGCGGATTCTTCACGACTCGCTGTTGTGTAACCGTCGTTCCGTCCGGCAGGAATTCGCCCTGCTGGAACAGGTCCGCCGAAACAACGCTCGCCCCTCCGTCGAGCAGTCGCAGAACGTCGGACTTCAGCTCGCCGTTTTCAAGGAACAGTCCCGACTTGCCGGCGCCATCAATCCAGACAACGACATCGCCATTCCATTCGTTGTTTTTCGGGAAGAGCGAGATGACTGGCAGTTCCTCGCCTTTGGACTGCAGCCGCAGAACATCCTCAAAGTAGAGATACCCGTTGCGCGTCTGCTTATCGATCTTCGTCCGTTGGATGTCGTCATGCGCTGGCAGTCCGCGACCGATCAGTGTGGCGACGGCCTTGCCAGCAACGTCGCGATACGTCTGCAGTCCGGCGGCATCTCGCGGAGTCAGTTCAGCGATCTGTTGATCAGACTGGTCGGCAAGGTACTTCAGCAGTGCGACTTCGTATTCGTCCCCGCCTTCTGGAGCAGGATGATCCGCGTCCCAGACGGTGTACTCGGCGGGCGTCAACGGTTCCCAGTCGTCTTCGATGACCGGCTCGGGAAGGCCGAGCTTCAGATACCTGTTGAACCAGTCATACATCGTCGCTCTTGAGACATAGTTGTAGTTGTGCGGGAAGTGCAGCAGCGGCCGGCAGTAGACGTCTTCACTGGAGCCGACCATCGCGTAGAGCTGCTGCAGTTGCGGGTAGCCCTTCGTCATCATCTCCTTCGTCCAGTCGTTCGCTGCGGTCATCGCCTGCGGCTTCGGAGCGAACAGCCCGGCGAGTTCGACGTTGCCGGTGCCGATCCGCAGCAGCGTGCAGTTCTCGCAGGTACAGCCGCCCTGCATCGACGTCGAAACCATGCCGTTCGGAAAGGCGACGATCGGCCGCGGATCGATTGCGCACAGCAGAATCGTCTGCGTCCCGCCGCCGCTGCCGCCGGTGACTCCGATGCGTGACGGATTGACGTCCGGCAGGCTCTGCAGGAAATCGAGGCAGCGGATCGAATTCCAGGTCTGCAGGCCCATAATGCTCTGCAGTCGCATTTCGGCCTGCGCACTGAAGAAGCCCCAGCGGTCCTTGCCCTCAAAGTCCGGCCGTTGCTTCGCAAAACCGTGCGCGAGTGAACTCGGGATTTGCTGGCTGTCCGCGTAACCGAGCATGTCGAAGATGAACGTCACACAGCCCATCCTCGCGAGCTGCGCACAGCGGGCGAGCTTCGGGAACCGGCCGGACTGCTCGAACTTTTCGGCGCCGGTCTCGATCAGCTTCGCCATGTTGGCTGCACCATAATCCTGCAGCCGCCCGCCGTGTCCGTGCGGACACAGCACCG
>WGMU01000149.1 GCA_016124895.1 bacterium | reverse complement strand
GTCATGCAGACCTGCTTCTTCGCGCTGGCTGAAGTCCTGCCGCGCGACGAAGCCATCGGTCATATCAAGAAGGCCATCGAGAAGACGTACGGCAAACGCGGCGAGACCGTCGTCCGCAAAAACTGCGAGGCAGTCGACAGCGCCGTCGCAGCGTTGCATCAGGTCGAAGTCCCGGCAACGGCGACGTCGGCAATACATCGGACTCCGCCTGTCCCGGACAATTCGCCGGACTTCGTCAAACGCGTCACTGGCATGATGCTCGCCGGCCTGGGAGACCTGCTGCCCGTCAGTGCGTTGCCCGTCGATGGAACCTTTATGACGGGTACGACGCAATATGAGAAACGCGGTATCGCGCTGAATATCCCGATCTGGGATCCGGACATCTGCATCCAGTGCGGCCTGTGTGCGCTTGTCTGTCCGCATGCGGCGATTCGCTCGAAGGCGTTTCCAGCAGCGTCCTGCAACGGCAACGCGCCGGAAGGGTTTCAGACGCTGATGTGGTCCGGCAAGGAGCTGCCCGATCACAAAATGGCCATTCAGGTCGCACCGGACGACTGCACCGGCTGCGGCGTGTGTGTCGACGTCTGCCCGGCGCGCAGCAAGGAAGTCGCGAAACACAAAGCGATCAACATGGAGCCGAAACTCGATCACCTCGATCGCGAGCGGGCGAACTGGGACTTCTTTGTCAGCCTGCCGGAAATCGATCGCTCGGCCGTGAAGCACGATCAGATCAAGGGCTCGCAACTGCTGCAGCCGCTGTTCGAGTTCTCCGGAGCGTGTGCCGGCTGCGGCGAGACTCCGTATATCAAGCTGATGACTCAGTACTTTGGCGACCGGGCGATCATTGCCAACGCGACGGGTTGCTCGTCGATCTTCGGTGGCAACCTGCCGACCACACCGTACTGCACCGACGCCAACGGCCGCGGCCCGGCCTGGGCAAACTCGCTGTTTGAAGACAACGCCGAATTCGGCCTCGGCATGAAGCTCGCCGTCGACGCGCAGCAGGACCTGGCTCGCCGGCTCTTGAAAGAGTCGGCATCGGCACTTGGCGATGATCTCGTCACCGCGATTCTCGATGCGGATCAGACGAACGAAGACGGCATCGCCACGGTCCGGCAGCACGTGGCCGCACTCAGGCAGAAGCTGCACTCGACGACGTTCGAGAATTCCGCCCTGCTGCTGTCGGTTGCTGATTCGCTCGTCAAACGCAGCGTGTGGATCATGGGCGGCGACGGCTGGGCATACGACATCGGCTTCGGCGGACTCGACCACGTGCTGGCGTCGAACCACGACGTCAACATTCTGGTGCTCGACACCGAGGTCTACTCGAACACTGGCGGCCAGGCCTCGAAGGCGACTCCGCGAGCGGCCATTGCGAAGTTCGCGGCGGGTGGCAAGGCCATCCGCCGCAAGGACCTGGGCATGATCGCCGTGGATTACGGTCACGTTTACGTGGCTCAGGTCGCGATCGGAGCAAACCCGCTGCAGACGCTTAAGGCGTTCCAGGAAGCCGAGTCCTACCAGGGACCGTCGCTGATCATCGCCTTCAGCCCGTGCATCGCGCACGGCATTGATATGTCGACGATGATGACGCATCAGAAGGACGCGGTGAACAGTGCCTTCTGGCCGCTGTTCCGCTTCGACCCGCGGGAAGCTCAGGCAGGCAAGCGACCGTTCCGGCTCGACAGTCGCAAGGCGTCGATGACGTTCCGCGATTACGCCGCCACCGAAGCCCGCTTCGCGGCACTCGCCCGGTCAAACCCGAAAGAAGCCGACCGTCTGTTCGCCCTGGCTCAGCGCGACATCAACGACCAGTGGCACTTCTACGAACAGATGGCCGGAGTCGAACGCGAAATCCCTGCGATCAGCGGCTTTGAACTCCCGGTCACGAACTGATTGATTTCTCACCAGAACCTTCTGAAACGATGCAGACTGCAGCGCAAAGTCGCGGAGACGCTAAGGGTCACAATGTCTTTGCGAGACTTTGCACATTCGCGTCTTTGCGCTGAATCGACCGCCTGATCGAATACTGAAAGACATTCTATGTCCGTCGACCTCTCAACCAGCTACCTCGGCCTGAAACTCAAATCGCCTATCGTGGCGTCCGCCTGCCCGACCAACGCCAGCTTGCCGATGCTGCATCGACTGGAAGAAGCCGGCTGCGGTGCCGCCGTGCTGCCGTCGCTGTTTGAGGAACAGATCGAACACGAAGAGCGAGCGTTTGGCTCGCTGCACGAGTTTGCTTCAGACTCGTTCGCCGAAGCTGGCTCGTACTTTCCGGAACTCGACACCTACAACACCGGCCCGGACGACTACCTGCGGATGGTCGAACTGGCGTCGCGTCAGGTCGGAATGCCAATCATCGGTAGTTTGAACGGCGTCACGGCCGGCGGCTGGACGCGCTACGCGAAGATGATTCAGGACGCCGGAGCGAAGGCGCTGGAACTCAATATGTACTACCTGCCGACGAATCCCGACGTCGACGGCGCGCAGGTTGAGGCCAACTACCTGGAACTGGTCAACGAAGTCGCCTCGTCGATCACAATTCCGCTGGCAGTGAAAATCGGTCCGTTCTTCAGCGCGCCAGCAAACTTCGCAAAAAAGCTGGTCGAAGCCGGCGCGTCCGGACTGGTCCTCTTCAACCGATTCATGCAGCCGGACATCGACCTCAACACGATGAAAGTGGACCCGCAGCTCATCCTGAGCACCAGTGCCGAAATGCGCCTGCCACTCCGCTGGATCGCGATCCTGCACGGCCGCGTGAAAGCATCGCTGGCTGCCACCTCCGGCATCCATTCCGCCGATGACGTCCTGAAGCTGCTGCTGGCCGGGGCCGACGTCACGATGCTCGCCGCCGCCATCCTGAAAAACGGCCCGCAGTTCGTCGGCACACTGCTGAGTCAGTTGGAAGAGCTGCTGACTGAACACGGCTACTCCGCCGTCTCGCAGCTAAAAGGCAGCATGAGCCACCGCCACTGCCCCAACCCCGCCGAGTTCGAACGCTCGAACTATATGAAAGCTCTGACGTCGTACTCCGGCGAACTGACCTGACGCATCATGCCGACTGGCGGGACTGACGGCTGTAGACGGCTCGGTGCTGCGGGCGCTGCCGCGGATGGCGTGGGCGCTGTGACAGGTAAGAAGCATCGCGGCGTGAAGCTGCATCGGCTTTTTGATGTGCTCAAGACCGTGCCGTGGTGACACTCGCGTCGTGCTCGGAGCTGGCCGGCACGCTGGAAGCAGACCGGCTGTAAGTCACGGATCGCGTCTGCCAGAACTATGCGCTGTTCCAGAAACTTATCGATGCGAATTCATCGTTCATCGCGCAGGCGAAAGACAATATCGCGTCCAGCTTCCTGGTCGGCTCACCGGTTCTCGATTCGCAGTGCTGCCCGGACCGCAGGCGTCAGCAGTTCGAACGATCAATCCAGAAACTCGTCGCTCGGATCAAATTTCGGAATCACGATGTTGATGATCTTCATCTTCCCGATCGCCCGGTGACGCACGCCCGGCGGGATCATGATGCAGGTGCCGGGCTTGAGCGGGATGAACTCGTCGTCGAGCTGCATCTGCGCGTCGGGGCCGCATTCCAGCACGTAGTAGGTCTCGGTCAGACGCTTGTGGTAGTGCAGTTCGGCGTCCTCTTTGATCTCCGTGACATGGACAGTCGCCGGGTAATCATCAACATCAGCGAATGCTCGCTTCGCCGTACCGCAGGGGCAGGGGACTCCCGGGAGATCGGCAAAGTCGACGACTCGCCAGCGGGGCTCTAAGGTACTCATTGGCTTCCGGCAGTGAGGCAAGGGGTGAGCGGCATGAGATCGCAAACGGCAGATGCTGTCCGTTTCGCGGCTCAGCTTCAACTCACTGCGAATGGTTCCTCGTCCCCTCGTCTCTTGCCCTTACCTCTTGCTCCTGAAAGACCCCAATGGCTGCTAACCGACGAGCGGAAGTTGACGCTGCACTCAAAGACGTTGACTTTGACAAGAACACTTATCAGGTCGAATTCGATACGACGATGGGAAAGATTCTGGTCGACGTGTATCCCGACGTCGCTCCGGGCCACAGCCGGAATCTGATCGGTCTGGCGAAGATCGGCTTTTACGACGGCATCATCGTTCACCGTGTCATCAAAGGCTTCGTTATTCAGGCGGGCTGCCCGGAGGGACGTGGTACCGGCGGACCGGGCTACACGATCAAGGCCGAATTCAACGACCGCCTGCACGAAGCCGGCATCCTGTCGATGGCTCGCACGAGCGATCCGAACTCGGCAGGCAGCCAGTTCTTCATCTGTATGGGCCGCGTCCCACATCTCGACCGGCAGTACACCGTCTTCGGCAAGACGGCCGACGACGTGAGCCTCAAGAACGCCTTGAGCATCGGCGACGTCCAGACCGGCGCCGGTGATCGACCGGCTGATGACGTGACGATCAAGTCTGCCCGCGTCGTCGTGACACCGAAGTAGTTTCAGTCTCGTTCTGGCCCGAAATTCGGGGACCACTGCTGACCTGCCAGCAGTGACACCCAGATGGAATCTCAGTCTTGCACTCACTGATCGGCAAACTGCTGGGACGGAACGACGTCGACGCGATCGACGGCGTGCGGTTGTCTTTTGGGGCCGAATGGGCGCATACCGGACCGGCGTGGCTGCTGTTCGGGTGCCTGGCTCTGGGGTTTCTCGGAGCATTGTTCTATCTGAAGTTTCAGCCGCGCACGTCGCCGCGAGTGCGCATCACGCTGGGGTTTGTTCGCGGAGCGTTGCTCTGCCTGCTGCTGCTGATCCTGGCCGACCCGATTCTTGAAGTCGCCTTCTCGTCGCATCCGCGTCCCGTGCTCTGGGTGCTGCTCGACGGCACCCAGAGTATGACGATCGCCGATCGTCTGACCGCGGAAGAAACGCAGCAGTTTCGCAAGACACTCGGTGCGGAAGCCGCTGCCGATTCTCCGTCGGCGCAGTCTTCTGCGGAAAGCGTCTCGCCAGACGGTGTCTCGCGCGCGAGCCTCGTTCAGCAGTGGCTGCGTCACAGCGGCGCCGACGTGTCGAATGAACTCGCCGGGAAATTTCAGTTCGCGTTCTTCCAGTTCCGCGACGCCGACGAAGTCAGCGAACTGGCGGTGTCTGACAGCGATGCCGCGGATGCGAAGTTCGATGGTGAGAAACTTGCCGAACAGTATCAGCCAGACGGTTCCGTCACTTCGATCAGCTCGGCGCTGGACGACCTGCGGAGACGGCACATCTCGACAAATCTGGCGGGCGTCGTGCTGGTCAGCGACTTCGGGCACAACTCGGGAGCCGCTCCGCTGGAGGCCGCGAGGCGTGTCGGCGTGCCGATCCATACCGTCGGCGTTGGAGCGAAGCAGGCCGTTGATCTGGGCGTCGATCTGCAGACGCCGCTGACGATGAAGAAGGCGGAAACGTCGACCGTCATCGCCAGCGTGCGGCAACAGGAACTGATGGGGACTTCGGCAACGGTCCGCGTCTTCGCGAAACCGGTCGAAGTTGGCACCGATCGAATCAGCGAACGCAGCATCCCGATCGGCGAACGCACCGTCGAACTGCCCGGCCCGTCAACGATCGTCGAGTTCCCGTTCACTCCGGAAGAAGCTGGCCGGTTTGCGTTTGTCGCCGAAGTCGAACCGGTCGATGGCGAGATCGTCGAGCAGAACAATCGGGCCGAACGCGAAGTCACGGTCATCGACGACTTCCTGCGGCTGATGTTCGTCGAGTACGAGCCGACGTGGGAGTGGCGGTTTGTTAAAGAGGTCTTCCACCGCGACAAGCTGGTCGGTCTGCGCGGCTTCCGCACGTATCTGCGATCGTCGGATCCGACGGTCCGCGAGTCGAACGACCTGTTCCTGCCGACACTGACGCTGCCACGCAACGAGTTCTTCGAGTACGACGTCATCTTCCTCGGCGATATGCCGGTCTCCAGCCTCAGCAGCCGCTTCGGCGAGATGGTCAAGGAGTTCGTCGGCAAGTTCGGCGGCGGACTGGTCGTCATGGCGGGGCCAAGGTTCGGGCCAGGGCAGCTCGCCGGAACGCCGATTGCCGACATGCTGCCCGTCGTTGTCGATCCGGACGAACCGATCCGCGACGACCGCGAGTTCGAATTGCAGCTCTCGCCCTTCGCCAGCCAGTACGACTTCATGCGACTGGGCGATACCGATGCCGAGAACGCCAAAGCCTGGAGCAACCTCGGTTCGCTGCCCTGGTACCAGCCGGTGCGGCGCGTTGAGACGAGTGCGACGACGGTGCTCGCCGAACATCCAACCGCCGTCTGCAGCGACGGTCGCACGCCGCAGCCGCTGATCGCGATCCGCCGTTACGGTCGCGGCGAGGTCGTTTACATCGGCCAGAACGAAATGTGGCGGCTGCGTCGCAAGTACGGCGAGGCGTACTACCGGCAGTTCTGGGGCCAGCTCATCCACCGCCTGGGCCTCAGCCACGCACTCGGCAGCCACAAACGCTTCGTCGTCCGCACCGACCGGCAGCGTTACCAGCCGGACGAAACCGCGATCGTCACGGTCGAAGCGTACGACGAAAACTTCGAGCCACTGACCGGCGACGTACTCGACGACCGCCACCTGTCCGGCGAACTCTGGCTGCCCGAACGAACCGACGGATCACTCGAAGCCACACGTCCAATAACGCTGACCGAATTCCGTCCCGGCGTCTTCGAGACCCGCATCCCGGTCAGCGAATCCGGAGACTACGTCGCGCGAGTCACCGACCCAATCACGCTGGAACCGGTCGATGCTTATTTCCAGGTGACCGACCTGTCCGTCGAACGCCGCACGGCAACACGCAACGTCGCCCTGCAGGAAGCTATCGCCGCCGAAACCGGAGGCCGCACCGCCGACCTGACGACCGTCCGCGACCTGCTGACCAGCCTCGACGCCCCGCGTCTGACAGAGACAACGGTCGAAGTCCTCCCCCTCTGGAGCACCTGGCTCTGCTTCGCCCTGCTCGTCACCCTGATGCTCTCTGAATGGACGATCAGGAAGCTGTCGAACCTGGCGTGATCTGGTCTCAACAACTTCGTAGGGTGCGTGGAGCGCAGCGGAACGCACCTCAGCGGCGGCGGTTGGTGCGTTCCGCTGCGCTCCACGCATCCTACAAAACATTTACACAGAGGCCAGTATCATGGACGCGAGAGAGTTTGTTGACGAAGCCAATGACAACAATGACGTGATCGACGTGCGTGTCGTCGAAGATGGCGAAACAGTCGACGGATTCGCCGCCCTCATCATCGACAGCGAAGAGGGCATCGCGATCCTCGTTGAACACTCTCGCCAACGAAGTGCGAATGAGGGCGGGTTTCCGATAGGGACGATTATCAAGTTCAGCAACACCCACGCATCAGAAGGCGGGACTCCCGTCATGGTTGGCAGCCCGGCATGGGTTCGTCCGATGAATTGGGAACTGAAGAAGTTTCGCTGAGCCTCCCCTCCAATGGGCTAACTCCAATAGGCACGTGGGGTGCGTCTTGATGCTCGCTGTGCGCGGGTCTTCTGACCCCGCACTTGGCGTGACCGCAGGTCTCATGTCTGTGATTCCTGGTGGGCATCGTTGAGGCTTCGCGAGACCTGCATTCAGTAGACCACAGGTCTCCATTATTGTGGTCTTTGTTCAGAATTCGAGGATCTGAGGGAGACCTTCGGTCAAGTGGCGGCGAGGTCGGGAGACCTGAGCCGAGCAGCGATTGCCGCCATTGTCGATGCGTCGAGACGCACACTACAAACTGAATCGCTGGCCTCGATCACGAAGTGATCGCAGAGAGTAGCCGGCGTCTCTGAGCGCAACGGAGACTCCGGACATCGGAATTCGCGGCGGTTCGCAGGCCGAAATCCGTGCCGGACGCTCGCATGTCTCAGACGCGGGAAAATTGCGGCTTTGTGCGAGCGTAACGGCGGAACCCTTTCGGCGGGTCGATTCCGGCAGGATAATCTTCCATTGAAACTGCGAGACGGTTTTCGGCCGGAGAGAAGCGTGACAGGGATGTGTCGAGGTGGCTTCTGTCGGCCGTTGATCTCTTCCGCAGACAGCCCTTCAAAGGAGAGGTCCGATGACTCGACACATTCTATTCGCAGGACTGGTGACCGCGGCCGCGTCGCTGCTGCCTGCCGACTCTGCCCGCGCGGATCACTGCTGCTGCAATGGCGGCTATTCGATCGGTGCTTATCTGGCACCAGCGACCCGTGTTTACAGCGGAGCGAGCTACTACTCGACGCCAGCATACGGCGGCTATTCCTACACACCAGGTTCGTACTACTACTCGTATCCATCGTACGGTTACGGGTATCCGTCGTACGGCTACGGCTACTCTTATCCGTACTATGGCTATTCGAGCTATCCGTCGTTCGGCTACTACCGTCCCGGATTCTCGATCAGCATCGGCGGCGGACTGGGACGGTCGAGCTACTACTACGGTGGTTCGCCGTTTGGCTATGGCTTCGGCGGTTCGCGCTACGGCTACGGGTCCCGATCCGGCATCGGCTTCGGATTCGGCGGGTTTGGTGGCCACCATCATCACCACCATTGAGTCGAACGCTGACTGTGGCCACGATCTGTAGTCATAGCGTTTGAGACAAGTCACGGATTCTGGCTGCTCTTTGCAGGTGCAGGAGCCGGTTCGCCCAGCTCGTGAAACGGGCGACCGGCTTCGTAGAGCTTCAGCCGTTCTTCAATCGTGGCTTTGTGCTTTTCGTCGACCAGTTGCAGCGTTTCTCTGGCACGCGCCACCGCCTGAGTGAACTGTCCGGCTTCCGCATGAGCCGCGGCCAGCGTGTCGAGGAAGTCGGCCTTCTGAAAGCTGGTCAGCTCACACGCCTTCGTCGCATATTCGACGGCCTGTGCTCCGTTTCTCACGGACGCATCCGGAGCTGTCGCCAGCAGCCAGGCGGCATTGTTCCAGGCCATCGCGAAATTCGGATCGATCTCGACAGCCTTACGGTAATCCTCAATCGCTTTGGGCAGATGACCCATCGCTTCGCGCGCGGCGCCGGAGGCTTCCCATGCGGGCGCGAACTTCGGGTCGAGTTCCAGCGCTGCATGCAGATCGACCATGGCCTGTTCGGTGTTGCCCAGGTCGAGCCACGTCAGGCCGCGATTGGTATACGCCGCGGGGTGCTTCACACCTTTGGCGATCATCCGGTCAAAGTCGGCCTTCGCCTGAGGTGACTGCCCGAGCCGGCGGTACGACGTGCCGCGATCGTTCAGCGCCGGCAGATTCTCCGGATCGAGTTCGATCGCCTTTGAGAAGTCCGCAATGGCCTGCTGGTCCTGTCCGAGCGAAACATTTGCAGCACCGCGTTCGTAATAACTCTGCGAGGACGGGTTCTGTTCGATCTGAGAAGTAAAGTGTTCGATCGCTTTGTCGAGCGGTACGACGTCGGACTGTCGAATCCAGCCATTGCCGGACGGAATCCACAACCACGATCCATTGACCTCGCGGCCGACCAGAATCTGCGCGAGGCCGACCTTGCCGACGACCTCACTCTGCTGTTTCAGTTCCGTTTCTGCCTTAATCACCATGACGGGGTGTTCCGGAGTCGAGACACCGGGCGGCGCTGCAGCGTCCTGGCCGCTCACAGGCAAAACCGTAAGATTGAGAAGAGCGAAGCCGATCAGCGGCGCAATAAAACGAGACATGAGAATGCTCCTGACTTCCAAAGTAAGTTTCTCTGTACCGACAGATTGCTGCGGCGTTGATGTCTGCGTCTCGCAGACTCCGTTGCCGGTTCGTTTCCTGCGGATCCACGTGCTGCATTGTCCTGCATCGTCGAGACGTTGCGATGCGATTTCTGCCGATGTCGGCTGAGCTGCCGGTTTCCGCATCGACGCGGTGATCAGTCCGTTACCCGAGCGCGATGCGTCAGCCGGTCAGGCCGCCTGCCGGTTCCATCGTAATCTGTGTTGGCCTGTTTCGAGAAACGCCCGCGAGTGACGCGACCCGTTTAACCAGAACTGCGTCGAGTGTTACCGCAAGATTCTCCAGGCCTCCGCCGTAGCGGATCGGAATCAGATGGGGGAAACGGCCAGAGCGAGCCAGCGGTCCGCGGGCGACACAGGTTCTCAGCCAGACACGTCACGACGTGCAGATTCGCTGGCGACGGTCTTTTCCGTCTGAGATTGCTGTGTAAAGCGGAATCGGAGACCGATCAGAACAGAAGCGACTCCGGCGATCGCCCAGAGACCTGTCGCGCTGACGCGTTCTCTCAGGCGGGAAACTGTGCTCAATTCCTCGGCGACTGGCGAGACTTCGACATGGTTTGAGACCGGAGAAGTCCACACCCCGTCCACCGAATCGAACGCCACAAAGCGACCGATCAGAGATTCCAGCTCAGACGAACGGATCGTGCGCGTATAACGATCGAGTGACGGCAGCGAAGCTTCGGCATCCTCGACGTCAGCAAAGGCCAGTTCGATAAAACCATCAGGGCGGGACGCCTCACTCTGCTGTTCTGCGGAGCGGGATGGTTTGTCTCCCGAGAGATGTTTTTCCTCTGGCGTGACTGCGTTCGAATCTCTGGCTGCAATCGAACCATGGTCATCAAGGACCGGCACTTTCCGGGTGAGCTTTGTCAGGGCTGCCACTCTCGTGCGATCCACCACTGATTTCAGTCCTGATGAAGCCGTCGACGATGTGCCTGACGGGATTTCAATAAAGCCGTCGCTGTCGTGAGGAGCGGTCGGTGGCAGTGACGTTGAGGCCATCACACTGGTGGCAGGTTGCACGGTATCTGGCAGCTCCACCGAATTGAGCAGCATCTGATGCGACGGCTCATCCAGTTCGTGCCTTGCTGGTCCGGACAGATGAGTCACAGCCGCTTCTCGAAACACACCATTGAAACCGGAATCGGAGCGGACGATGAAAATCGATACGACTTCCAGTTCGTTCGGGGCGACTTTGAATTCGGCGACGATCTCTGTCACCTGGTTCGGGAGAGAGATGATTTCAGGAGAGCCTACTGGCTGACCGTCTAACAGGTCGGGCACGAAGCTGGGAAACTCCGGATGAGGAGGCAGAGGTCGGCGTGCCGTGGCCGGCAGTGGAAGTCCGACATTGATACTGTCGAGAAGATCGGCCGGTCGATGTGAGCCTGCGGCCTCGCTCGCCGCTGACTGTGGATCCGGCGAGATGGATTCGGCAACGAGTTCGATTACTTCCTGAATCATTGTGTCGGTCAGCCCGGTATTCGCCGATAGAGGCGTGACCGAATCCTGCGGAAGATCGATGACGATGGACTCGGCGAGAACCTGAGGCGTCAGCAGCAGCCGGATCTCCGCTGCCTCAATCAAACGTGCGACCATCGGCCGGCGTCGGCGTCGGGTTCCATGCAACAACTGTTGGATCGACAGAGACAGTCGGGACAACGCAGTTGCAGACTGGTTCAGCAGCGGGCAGCGATGCTTCGTCGGCATGAGAACATCCATGATTGCAGAGTCCGATCCGCAGGTTTCAGTCAACGATTTGAAACGAGGGAATCATAGCTGTGTCAAACGGAGAAACTCGGCGTCGTTGAAAAGTCCGGAAAGATTCGGCTGCGATCGAGCGATAGAGGGATCGAGCCCGGCAGCCTCAGCTTCCGTCAGGATCCCGGCGACGGTGCGCAGGATCGCTGATCTTGAGGGCGTACCCGCCGGAGCGGTCAGCATCGTCCGACGCCGTTCTGCCAGGCAGGCCAGTTCCTCAGCAATCGTCAGTAGTTTTGACGCGTTGCCGCGCGACAGCGAGCGGGCTTTCGACGCGGCTGACACGGCCTCAGACATGTTGTCCGTGCGGCTCTGCACTCGCAGAATATTGATGTACGATCGCCCGAGAGCCTCGCGGAACCGTGCTGTCTCAGGCTCACGGTGAACCGCCTGCTTCAGCAGTTCGACCGCATGCCCGTAGGCGGTCAGTGCTGGCGTTATCTGTGATTGATCCTGAAGGACCAGCGCCAGGTTGTTCCAGATACTGCCGAGGCTTCCACTGTCGTCTGTCGATGCTGACGAGAGGTCTGTCAGGGGCTGCAGCGAATCGATTGCGCGGCGGAATGCGGCCTCAGCGTCGTCTGGTTTCCCGGCACGCGCTGCGGCCAGCCCCTGATTGTTTTCGCTGACGGCCAGGTCGCGGTGAGCAGTAACCGACCCCGGAAACGATTCCAGCAGACGGCGATGAATCTGCACGGCGTCGTGATAGAGTGCTTCGGCCGCGGCCTGATTGCCGCTGTGAGAATGCAGCGCAGCGAGGTTATTCATCGTCAGCGCCAGATCTCGCTGGTAATCGAATCGATGTGGATTGCGATCCGCCAGTGTTGTCTGCATGCGCATCGCTTCGGCGTACGACTGTTGCGCGGCAACAGGTTCCTGATCGGCCAGCAGTGCGGCAAGGTTACTGTAGGTCGCTGCCAGGTAGCGCAGCGGGCGATCGTCGTCGCCCAACGCACCGGCTTCCTGTTCCTGCAGCGCAATGGCCGCTCGGTACGCATCCCGGGCTTCATCGATACTTCCCTGGCCACTGAGCAGCAATCCGAGATTGTTCAGCGACAGACCCAGATCACGTGCGAACTGCGGGCTTTCAGGATGCTCGGTACGCAGCGACTGCTGAATCGTGATCGCACGGCGGAAACGCTGACTCGCTTCGTCAAGCTGGCCGGCTCGCTGCAGCAGCAGAGCGACGTTGTTTTCACACAGAGCAAGACTCGCTCGATGTGCAGCGACGTCCGGTTCGCGCTGGGCAAGCTGCTCGAAGGCTCGCAGCGCCTCACGATGCGCAGCCATTGCATCGGCGTCTGCACCGATCTGCTCGGTCAGCAATGCGATCTTGTTGAGCGCCGTGGCGAGTTCCGTCTCGACCTCATCACCGTGTCCGGACTGTTCGACAAACCGGCGGTAATAGCTGATCGTGTCGAGCAGCAGACTGTGCCGGATTTCCTGGGCACCGGGAAGCAGCGACAGCTCTTCGGCGAGCTGCGCCCCGAACCGGTCCACGACTTCCCGAGCCTGGCGGTAATTACGATCCGACTCGCTCAATGCCGCGTCTGTGATCAGCTTTTCCCGATAAATCAGGACCGTCGAAATCGCGCTCGCTGCCGTCAGCACTACCAGTACGGCCGCGAGGGAAGCAGCAGCTCCGCGGTTTCTTCGCAGCCAGCGTGCGGTGCGCTCCAGCAGTCCGGGCCATCGCGCGACTACCGGTTTGCCAGCAACAAAGCGTTCCAGGTCTGCAGCAAAGTCGGCAGCCGTCGCATATCGGTCGTCACGTGAGCGGGATACCGCCTTCATGATGATGTTTTCCAGGTCCGGTGGTATGTCCGGAACGACCGAACCCGGACGCGGCGGATCGTCATTCGCGATTCTCGCCAGCAGATTGGGCCCCTGCCCGAATCCATAAGCCGGCTTACCGGTCACCAGTTCGTACAGCGTAATTCCCAGCGAGTAGACGTCGGTCCGATGATCAACCAGTTGGCCGCGCGCCTGTTCGGGGCTCATGTAGCGCGCCGTCCCGACGATGTCGCCCGAGTTCGTCAAATCCGAGGCAACGTTGATTCTCGCCAGTCCGAAGTCGGCGACAAACGGTTTGCCGTCGCTATTGAGCAGCAGGTTCGATGGCTTCACATCGCGATGCACAATGCCGTACTCGTGAGCAGCGTGCAGGGCTCGAGCAACGCAGGCTCCAGTTTCAGCAATCCAGCGATAACGAGCCAGGCCGGCGTCGAAAGCACAATGGAGAATCGCCGTGTCTGTTTCAGCGGCGGCTGCTTCCGCGTCCTGTCGCCGGCGTCGAGTGATCGCGTTAACGACAGAGCCCAGCGAACGGCCTTCGATCAACTGCATCGCAAAGTAGTGAACCCCGGACTCTTCGCCGATGGAATAGACCGGCACGATGTTCGGATGCTGAAGTTGCGCCAAAGCCTGCGCTTCGTTGCGGAATCGTGCAATCTGCGTCGCGTTCGTTCCCGTCCAGAGTGGAAGCACTTTCAAGGCGACGGTACGTTCGAGCGAACGCTGAGCGGCTCGGTAGACAACCGCCATGCCGCCGCGTCCCAGCTCGCTGAGCAGATCGAAATCCCCGAGTCGCATTCCGACAACCGGAGTCAGCTCCGGTTCTTCGCCGACGGTTGACTCGGACATGTTCGTGGACGCCCGATGCAGCACCCGCAGGCTGTCAAAGAATCGACCAATCGGCTCAGCCAGTTCCGGAGCCTGCTCAACGAGGTCGGTAAGCGTAGGCGATTCGCCGAGTTCCACACGCTGCAGATACTCATCAAAGATCTGTGCCAGCAGTTGCTGCTCGTCGGGAGTCAGGCCGACGACAATCGAAATATCGTCGATCGTGTTCAAGTCTGGCGACAGATCAGAAACAGACGAACCAGGCATCATGCACATCCGGAAGTGAAACAAGCATCACAGGATCACGGTGTTCTGTCACGCAGGCGGCCCGCTCCTCCGTGGCGACTGAATCGATTCGATCAAAGTCACAGCTTTTAGGCATTGCGTCTGTCACTGTTGTCGATTGTTGTGCTGCGAGTCTGTTCGAGCAGTAACCGGAAACGGTCAATCGCCCGCACCCACAGCATGCGAACCGCTCCCGCTGAACGCTGCATTTCGGTCGCGACCTGCTCGAACGGCAACCCTTGCATATTTCGCAACACGATGACTTCGCGGTAGTGGTCGGGCAGTTGAGTCAGCAGATCGGCGACCAGAGTCGCAGTCTCCCGCTTGCGGGCCTGCAGGCTGGGGGAATCGGATTGGTCGGTGATCATCCGGTTGAGCCCAGCAGTTGACCGATCGATCCGCGCCGTGAGCTGGTCAATCGAAACCTCGCAGCGGACGTCTCGTTTTCCAGCCTGCACATGGAGTTCGACAAACCGTTGCAGATTGTGGCTGAGTATCTGTCGCAGCCAGGCGACGAATTCATGTTCGCTCTGCCCACGGAACCGGCCAAAGTCACGCACCGCATCGAGCATCGTTTCCTGGACAACGTCCGAAGCATCAACACGGGCCTGAAGCTGCTCACGAACCTGTGCCCGCGCGAGAATCGTCAGATAATTGCGATATCGATCCAGCAGGCGCCCGAGCCAGTCTGGCCGTTCGGATTTCACCTGACGCAGAAGCTCAGACAAACTGATTCCGGAATCACACGATGACGCTTCAGCGAGTGCGGTCACAGCATTGCACCTCGAATTTGCGTAGACAAAGCCCGAAAGGCCAGGCGCGCAGACGCGGAGCGTACTCCGCAAACAGGCTTCCGGGATCCAATTCTCTCACAGTTTGGGGCAACTTGAGCTGATTTGAGAAATCTGCCGGGATGCAGAAATTCCGCGTGACAGATCCGACGGGAATCGGCCTCGCATCTCGATGCGTGCCCTGCGGTGGCGTGTGTCTGTCTCGAGAACTCCTGCACCGGCGGCTGTCTCAAAGGCCGCCAGCCGTAGCAGCGTCCGCCCTGGAGTTCCCGGCTGCTGAATGCGGGAATGTCGCGTTCACATCTGCTCCGGGCGATTCCCCACACAACTTCGTGGATCGAGCGTGACATTCGGTGAGTGTTTCCGGCCTTGATTGTCACTCTGTTTTCTGACGTAACCAGTTCTCATTGCTCCTGGAATCGACCCAAAGCAGCGGTTCATCAGCGGCTTGAGGGCTCTGCTGGCCAGAGGACGAGGAAGGTGAGTTCCTCCGGGTCAGTTCATTCCCTTCCGGCATCCGACCCCCGGCGCCGGAAGGGGGTGACTGACTTGCCTGGCGATGTCAGGATCGAGTGCCCCGCACGCTCAGGCCAGAATCTCCTCGACAACGCGGCCAGCAACGTCTGTCAAACGGAAGTCGCGGCCGGAGTGGCGGTAGGTCAGTTGCTCATGGTTCAGGCCGAGCTGATGCAGAATCGTTGCGTGCAGGTCGGGAACTGAGACGCGGTTTTCGATCGCGTTGTAACCGAACTCGTCGGTCGCACCGTAAGTTATGCCGCCCTTGATCCCACCGCCGGCCAGCCACATTGAAAAGCCGCGTGGATGGTGATCGCGGCCGACTCCGCCTTCCGCGACCGGTGAGCGGCCGAATTCGCCACCCCAGACAATCAACGTCGTTTCCAGCAGGCCGCGGGCTTTCAGGTCACGGATTAGCGCCGCGATGGGGCCGTCAGTCTCGCGGCAGTGCAGATCGTGATTCTTCTTCAGATCGTCGTGCGCGTCCCACGCCTTCGGGCCTTCGTTGCCGCCGCTGTAAATCTGCACGAACCGAACTCCGCGCTCGACCAGTCTTCGGGCCAGCAGACAGTTACGCCCGAAGTGCGTCGTGACTTTGTCATGCAGACCGTACGCCTTTTGAGTTGCTTCTGTTTCGCGGCTCAGGTCAACGCACTCGGTCGCGTGACTCTGCATCCGGTACGCGAGTTCGTATGACGCAACGCGTGCGGAGAGTGCAGACTCGGCAGGATTGGCGTCGGCGAACTCGGCGTTCCAGCGCTGCAGCAGGCCAAGCCGCGCCCGCTGCTGTTCCGGACTGACACCTGTCGGTGGCGAGAGATATGCGATCGGTTCACCGCTCGACCGGAACGGGACGCCCTGATACGCGGCTGGCATAAAGCCATTCGACCAGTTGAGTGCTCCATTGACCGGGGCGCCCTGATGATCCATCAGCACGACAAAGCCTGGCAGATTTTCACTTTCCGAACCCAGCCCGTAAGCCGCCCACGAGCCCATGCTTGGCCGACCCGCAAGTACAGAGCCGGAGTTCATTTGAAACAGTGCCGGTCCGTGATTGTTGCTCTCGGCGTGCAGCGACCGGACAACGCACAGTTCGTCGGCCAGTCGACCGAGCTGCGGGTACGTTTCGGAGATCGCCCTCCCGCACTCGCCATGCTGTCGGAATCGATACGGACTCTTCATGGCAATGTTTTTCGTCTTGCTCATGAAGGCGTCTTCGGGCTTGAAGACAGGGATCGGCCTGCCGTGCCACTTTGCAAGTTCCGGCTTTTCATCCAGCAGGTCGACGTGCGACGGTCCTCCGTACATGAAGAGGAAGATGACAGAGGTCGCTTGCGGAGCGAACTGCGGTGAGCGCGGGGCAAGCGGGTACAGTCGTTTGTCGTTCGCGCGGGCTGTCTCGCGATTCAGCAGGTCGGACAGCGCGAGGGCTCCGAAGCCGCCGCCAGCAGTCTGCAGCAGTCGGCGTCGGTCGAGTCGTGTCGTGGCTGGTCGGTTCACGCGAGTGGAATCCGTTGATTGAATGTTTGATGGCGCCTCGCATCCGAGGGCGGTCTGCTGATGTCGAACGTGTCCGAGGCGAAGTTTCGGTTGCAGTCAGTTCTGTATGATAGTTCCGCCGTGATCGTCGCGGCTATTACCGGCTCCTCCGATGATGGCGACTCGATTCAGGACCGCTCCTGAAAAACTTCCCGCACAGCCGCAGCACGGCAATCTCGCATTGAGCCATCGCAGCCGCTGGCGACGATCTCAACTCGCGATTCGCCGCCGCCGGGCCGTTTGCACTGTGCCGCGAGCTGTTGATTGCCGGGATAACGATGGCACTACGCCGCGTTCACCAGCAGCCGTTCTGAATTCGGTTCGCCGTTGCATCGCTTCACGCGGCGACAGTTCGTTGCGCTGCTACAGCTCGACCGGACGACTGTTGCTGCGGGCGGAGTCCAGACACGCGTCGAGGACTTGCTGAGTTTTCAACGCGATGTCAGGCCAGTGGCGGTCGACCGAGCCGCTCAGCACCAGCGTCGAGAAGCTGCGGAAGAGATTCGTTTCCTGCGAAGTCGCGTGGTTATTCGAGTATTCGTTGACGGCAACTCGACGAGTGTGCTGCTCCATGTGGAACAGGCAGTTGTTGATATCGAAGTGGTGATTCGAAACGTCGAAACCGACTTCCGGTCCCATGAATGGCAGGACGAAGTCCGACACAACAGCGTGGCCTTTCGAGCCACTGATATGAGCCCACTGCTGATGCTCGGTCAGAAAGGAGCAGTAAAATCCGGCTGACACACCACCGTCGAACAGCAACTCACCGGAGAACTCCGTCGGCGTCGGCGCGTCGCTGATTTTGCTTTTGATCGTCGAGAGCAGTCGGCCTGTGACGGCTCTTGGCATCGCGTAATTCATCACCCACAGTGTGAAGCGGATGTTGTACCAGCCCAGATCGCCAAGACAGCCAGCCGGTTCGAGCGCACTGCTGACGCGGATGTTGCCTTCCAGAAAATCCTGCGGCGCGTTGAAGCTGAAGCCCGTCGCGATGCGGCGCAACTGGCCGATACTCCGGCCGTCGTCGAGCGTTTCCCGCAGTGCACCAAGCCGGCGGCTGTGCATGAACATCACACCGTCCATGAACTGCACGTGATTCGCATCGCATGCGGCGATGATCTCCTCAACGTCCGCAGTGACGACGCCACACGGCTTCTCGCACATCACGTGCTTGCCGGCCTGAGCCGCCTTGATCACCCATTCCTTGCGGATACCGGTCGGCAGCGGAACGTAAACGGCGTCAATGTCGTCACGTGCAAGCAGTTCATCGTAGCCGCCAACGGCAATTGGAGTGGTTGGATGCGGCACCTGAGCCTGGCATTCGACAATGAACTGCCGGGCTCTTTCCTGCGAGCGGCTGGCGACAGCGATCAGCTCCGCGTTTTCTGCGTTTCGAATCGAATGCCAGTTCTTCCGCGCAATCCCAGCCGTTCCCAGAATTGCCCAGCGGCACACCGCACTCATGGTTGCATCCTTCAGCGTTGTTGATGATCCGAAATCCACACGGCACGACTGATGCCGCGAGCGAACGGGATTTCAGCAGCTTGCAACGCTGTTCTGCAACCGGGCGGGTCGGCTTATCCAATCAATTCGCTGATCGGCTTTCCAAACGGCAGAATCGGCATCGGGCGGCCGGCGTGATCCGGGTAGGCGTGCGAAGTATCGATGCCCAGGTGCCGGTAAATCGTCGCCCAGAAATCGCTGGGAGTCAGAGCCCGATCCTGTGGATGCTCGCCCAGCGAGTTCGTTGAGCCGACGACCTGGCCAGTCGGCATTCCGCCGCCGGAAACAAGGACCGACATCGCCTGTGGCCAATGATCGCGGCCCGGCTGGTCAACGCCGGTCTGACTGCCTTTTGTCACGCTGATTCGCGGCGTACGACCGAACTCGCCGGTGACGATCAGCAGGACTTTCTTATCAAGTCCGCGGTTGTAGATGTCTTCGACCAGAGCCGCAATCGCCCGGTCGAGAATCGGAAGTCGGACCAGAGCATCGTCAAACATGTGGCAGTTCACGGCGTGGGAGTCCCAGTTGTAAGTGCCGTTCTTCAGCCATTCGACACCGCTCTTGTAGGGGTTCTCCATGACCATTGTGACGAACTTCGCGCCGTGTTCGACAAGCCGCCGTGCGAGCAGTGCCCGCTGGCCCCAGCAGTGCCGGCCATAGCGGTCGCGCAGTTCGTCGGGCTCCTGCGTCAGATCAAACGCTGTCCGCGTCCGGTCGCTGGTGATCAGACCGACGGCCTGCTGGTTGAAGTAATTCTGAGCGTCCATCAGTCCATGCTGGTCGATGTCGCGACGCAGTTGATCGAAGCCGGCCAGCAGCTTCGTGCGGTCACCGAGCCGGTCTTCCATCTCCTTCGAGATCGAAACGTTCTGCACTTCGAAACCGTCGTCGGCCGGATTACCGGGCACCGTGAACGGCGTGTACGACGGGCCGAGATACGCCGAGCCCATCGCGAAGACGTCGACTCCATGCCGTCCGTTCGGCGCGTTGCAGATGTAATTCGGCAGGCCGACGTCCCGCCGCTCAAACCACTTTGCAACGATCGAACCGACGGCCGGTGCATCGTTGACGGTATTCACCGGTGACTTCGGCTCGCGGCCGGTCATGAACCGCTTATGCCCGCCACCGTGGTCCGCGAAGTTGTGAGCGATCGAGCGAATCAGCGTGTAACGGTCTGCGACGCGGGCAAGTTCCGGCATGTGTTCGCAGATGCTGATGCCCGGCACATTGGTCGCGATCGGATTGAAAATGCCACGATAGTCGGCGGGAGCGTCTGGCTTCATATCGAAGGTCTCCATATGTGGAGGTCCTCCGGGCAGCCAGACGTAGATCACGGACGTGTCCGGGTCGTCAAACGCCGGTCCGGCGTGAGCCTTCAGCTTCAGGAACTCAGCCAGCGAAAAGCCACTCAGTCCGAGCGTGCCGATACGCAGAAAATCTCGACGGGATACAGGACCGGGACACTGAGTACGGGTAGCAGCGGACATGTCCGACTCACAGCGATGGGGGAAGGGAGAAGAGGCGGGAGCCTGGCGGAAGCATCGCCGGACACACAGATATACCTGGCGAAATCCCCTGAGATCAAGCTTGTCTCTGCACGAGCCGTTCCGGCGACCTGTTCAGAGACGACTCAGTGATGGTTGCGACCTGCGTCTGTTCAAACCGCGCTCAGCGATATCGGCGTCTCGGGACGTTCCTCATGATTTGACGCAGGCAGTTTCTCCAGAGAACCGACTGGCCTGGTCCTGGTAACAGACGTCCGCACCAGCCGTGCCCACTCCTGAAACGGCCAGGCAACCATTTTCAACGCCGTCGTTGGAACGCCTCGTGCGCCGACGGAGACATCGCAGGTCCCCGGCGCGTAATACGTCCTGAACAGCACGTCGTAAAACGGGAAGAGGTTGGCCAGATTTTTTCCATAGGCTGCCGGTTTGTCGGCGTGGTGCCAGCGGTGAAAGCGAGGTGAAGCAATCAGGTATTTGAACGGACCATGATCCCAGTCAAGGTTCATGTGGATATACATGTTGTGGAGAATGCGCAGCCCTGCGACGCCTCCCAGCACTTCGTACGGCAGGCTGAGCCACGTCAGCAGAAGCAGATAGGAAAACTGCATCACTGCCGGTTCAAACAGATGAACCCGGCCAACGGTGAGCACGGTCGGATGCGGGTCGCTGTGATGAATCGCATGGACCGGCCAGAACCACTTTGACACGTGCATCAACCGGTGATTCCAGTAATCCGCGAAGTCGATGGCGAGCAGAATCAGCGGAATCGAGAACCAGGGCGAAATCCCCTGCCAGATCGTTCGGTCCAGACACGGAAATGACAGCCAGGCATACGCGTCGACCAGGAGACCCATCACGGCTGCAAATGCGGGGGCGAACGCGCCGTTGACAAGCGTCATCAGCACGTTGGCGAAACAGGAAGTGAACGCGTCTTTCGGCCAGGTGAATCTTCCGCGCTGCCGGATCAGGCAGACAATGAAGACGGCGGCGCTCGCCTGAAACGTCAGTGTCGTTGCGCCGGTTTCTGCGCACCAGTTCCAGAACGCGTCGAAAATCACAACGCCGGTTTGCCACAGATTCATCAGGCCGCCCACGATTCCTGGACCAGAATGTTCCAACGGGAGCAAATCTGGGTTACGGATCGGCAGGTCGAATCGGCATTACATCCGCTACCGGAGAAACCTGAATTCGGGGAGACGCTTAAGATCGGTCGTTCGGATCGAATCGAAAACGACGACGGATACCGGTGCCGGTTGAGTCACAGGCAGGCTGGTAGCTGTCGTTCCCAACTGAGCACATCACCCTCCGGGAGATCCGTCACACCGAGGCTTCGCAGTAGAAACAGTACCTGAGCCCGGTGGTGCATACTGTGTGTGAGGAGGTGAGTGATTGCCCCACCGTACGATTTTTCCTGAGGCGGATCGTCCAGATGATCGATCCACAACTCGTCGAGCCTGCCTTCGATGACAAGCCTTCTCGCCACTTGCCGGAACTGTGATGCGACGACGTCCAGCCGAGCGAGCAGGCCGTCGATCGAACGTCGGTCCGCTTCGCCGCCGTCATCCGGCCTCACCGGTTGCCCGGAGATCAGGTCCGTCCAGACTTCCATGTTCCGGATGATGTGCAGAAAGGTTCGGCGCAGGGTGCGATGGCCGATGTCGAAGTCGCGATCAAGTTCGTCATCGGTCAGACCGCGACTGCGCCGGAGCAGCTCGCGAGTCGTCCACGCGTCGTGGCCGAGCAGCCGGTCGAGAATGTCCATCACTCGTTCCCAGTCAGTTGGATATGGATTTCGCTGGCAACGCGCTGTCTCTGCTCATCGTCGAGGAGAAACTCGATTTCCTTAGAGATCGCCGCGCGGATCGCGGTCAACTCTTTCCTCGCATCTGCAAGCTGTACTTTCTGCTCATCGCTTAACTTCATCGCCGCATAGATATAGTTTCGCGCGTCCTGGCCGGTTCTGCCTGCGGCGCGGGCAGCCTTCGTCGCCTTCACGCGAATCTGATTCTGCTCGGGAGTCAATACATCGTTGACGCGTTTGGCCGCCGCCGCGTGCAGCGGTTCGAGTTCGGCAATCCGACTTTCCGCCTGTGCGGCTCGTTTGGCACGTTCGTCGTCGCTGACGTTGCTGCCTGCGTTCGCGGCTTCGGTTCGAGAAGCATTCGACGGAGGCACAGTCGCGGTGGCCGGAGTCGGCTCTTCAGCCTCAAGTGCGTGAGCAATGTGATAGGTCTCGGTGTCTCCCGACGGCTGAATGACGGCCATCGAATTATCGCCGAGCTTGAAGGCCGCCGTGCTGATCACCTCGGTGTCAGAATCGCTGCTTGCAGATGCGACGCCATTGCCGACGACCAGGCCGGTTGCGGCGCCGAACTCCTCACGCAGGTCCTGCAATATCGAGATCTCATCAATGATCTGCGACTTCAGGTCCACTTTTCCGAGTTCTCCAGCGACATCTCTGAGCGTTCGGGCGATCTTGATCACTCGGTCGATACCGGCATGAAGCTGCTGCATTGTCACCTCGCACGAATGGAGCGAACGGCTGGCTGCTGCGAGCCGCGGCGGGACAGGCGATCTCGAACGGACAGACCGATCAGACATTCTGGATCGGAGTATATCCAGGACGAGGAAAAACGGAGCTTCAAAACCCGACAGGTAACACGTGATGCGATTCCGGCCGTCGGTGCCCTTTCCCTCAAAGTTGAGAGTGCTCAAGAGAGCAGTATTGCTCGGCGACAGGGCTCGGCAGACTCAGCGCGCGGCGACAACACCGACCGATTCGCCCGCGTGAACTCGGGGAAACGTCCGCAGAACGAGTACCAGTCCGTCTACGTCCGCGCAGATTTCTGCCGCTGGTTCTCCAGCGAGCGGATACACATGACCGAGCAACTCGCCGGCGCGAACCTGGTCGCCGAGCCGGACAGCGGACTCAAAGAAGCCATCGACTGGCGAGGGGTTGCAGACCTGCATGTGACCGGAGCCGGGCGCTGAATTCTCGATGACGTGTTCGACGCGACTGGCGGGAAACTCGCGATCGAGCATCTCCAGTTCGCTCATCACGTTCAGACTGCCTTTGACGTACGCGTCGATGCCGTCAGCCGAGCACGTCGATGAGCCGAGATACTCGCAGTAGATTGCCGGTACGCCGGCATCTCGCGCGATCGACAGCGAGCGACCGTCGAGGTTCGCTGCCGTGCCCCAGATCACCGGCAGGTTGAACGCACGGGCCATGCGTCGCTGAATCGCCAGCACGTCAGCGTTCGGATGCAGCGTGTATCCCGCGAGTGGAAAAACCGACAACTCCGTGCCGCCGGTATGCAGGTCGATGTAGCAGCCGGCCGCACGGATCAGCTCGCTGAGGGCAAACGCTGTCTGCTCCGTCACCGTACCGTCCGGCTTTCCTGGACACGTGCGGGCGAGATCGAGTCCGTCATCCGCGCAGCGATGCCCGCGGAGAAATGCGGCTTCGTTGACGATTGGCACGAACGTGACGCGACCGCGAAAACCAGCGACCCGCTCATCGCGAGCGTTGAACAGGCCGATCAGCCGACGAATCGCCGCGATCGGCTCAAACTCGTCTCCATGCACCCCGCCCGTGACCAGTAGATGCAGTCCGGCTTCATGAGCGCCTCCCGTAAACGAAAACGTCCGCAACGTCACCACTCGCCTCTCCTGTTCCCTGATGCTGACTGTCGACTTGGGCAGCGCCACTTTCAGTTGCCGTAAAAGCACGAAGCGCAAGCGAGTGTGTCATTGACGTCAAACTCACTCACTCGCTTGCGCTTCGTGCTTGTCTCCTCGCAGATTTCGCCAAAGTGGCTCTGTCCAACTACTCCCGACTGCCTTCCTTCAATGGCATCATGCTCGCCGGCCGGCAGTCCTTAAACCGGAAGCAGCCATCGACAGGCAGAATGGCTCCCGTGACATAGTCGGCGTCATCTGATGCCAGGAACGCAGCCGCCCTGCCGATCTCTTCGGGCAGGCCGAGCCGTCCCCAGGGGAGCTTGCGGCCTTCTGCGGCAATCGTCTCTTCGCTGAACGTGACGTGCTCGCCGGGAGTGTCGATCCAGCCGGGTTCGATCACATTGACGTTGATCCGATGCGATGACAACTCGACGGCAATCGTCTGCGACATGTGATTCAGGGCGGCTTTTGCAGCGCCGTAGGCGACGCACAGACCGATCGGCATTTCGGCCTGGACGCTCGATATGAAGACGATCTTTCCACCAGCACCACGCTTGACCATGTGGCGGGCAACGAGCTGGCTCATATGAAAGCCGCTCGTCAGCGTGCCGGCGATCGTTTGCTCGAACAGGTCCGGCGAGTAATCCAGAAAGGCCCCGCGACGACTGAAGGCCGGGTTGCTGACCAGAATGTCGATGCGGTCGACTGCGGTCAGAACATCGGCGACGAACTGTTCGCAGCCGGCTCGCGAGAACACGTCAGCCGCAATCACGTGGCAGTGGCGGCCGAGTGACCGAATTTCGTCAGCGGTTGCATCAAGGTCTGCACTGTCGGGCCGGTCATTGATAACGACGTCGGCTCCGTGCCGGGCCAGTTCGAGCGCGCAGCCCTTACCAATGCCGCGCCCCGCGCCTGTGACGACTGCAATCTTTTCTGACAGGTCGATCATGCCTGCACCTCCGGCTGAGTTCGGGGATTTGTCTCAAGCACGTTTCTCTCCAATGTCCGGCGACGCCGCCCTGCGCGGAAAGATGATGCTGCCAAACAGACCGCTCAGAATGTTGACCGAGATCGCGACGGGGGCGATCCACTGAAAGCTGATCAGGTCCGGCACAGTCAGGACGGCTTGATTGGTCTCCGGGTCAATCGAACGAATCAGTTCTCCTCCACAGAACGCCGGGTCGAGTCCCGTCAGCAGATACAGTCCCTTCAGAATCGGTCCTGAAAAGGCGATCGCCACGGCCGTCGTCGTTCCGCAGATCGCACCGATCCAGACACCTTTCGGGCTGGCCGACGGAACAAACAGCGCGAAGAAGAACAAACCGAAGATCGGCGTCGTCAGCAGGTTCGAGGTTTTCTGCGTGACCTCCGTGATATTCCCAGGCACACGGTACATCTGGGTGCTGGCCAGCACGACGAAAGCACCAATCCCGAATGCCAGAAGACGGGCAATCAGGACGTGCTGCCGCTCAGACTTTGGCTTTTTCCCAAAGCGATCCAGAACGTCAGTCATCACGACAGCGGTGATTGAATTGACTCCCGAATCCATGCTCGACATCGCTGCTGCAAACATGGCGGCGACTACGAGGCCCGAGATTCCCGGAGGCAAGTGAAACGCGATAAATCGCGGAAATATCTTGTCGGCATTTTCTTTGAGAGAAAGGTCCGGAGGCACGAACTCCGGATGAGCACTGAAGTAGCCCAACAGAGCAAACCCAATCAATCCGAGTGTGACAGTCACGATGACTGAAACTGTGAGTTGCGTCGCGAGCGCACGGCGCGCAGCCGACGCATCTTTCGTTGCCATGAATCTCTGGACTGATGTCTGGTCGCCTCCCAGGGTGCAGACAAACCACGCAAGAAAGCTGAGAAACGTGCCGACAACGGTGACCCGGACTGACAGATCAGGACTGAAAAATGGTTGATTGTCCCAGGTCGGATTCCATTTGACGGGGATCCAGTTCGTACCTCCGAGGTCGTATGTGATAGTGCCGAGGACCAACAGAGCGCCACCAAACAGGAGAACCGTCTGCATCGCGTCCGTAATAATGACTGCACGCAGCCCGCCGATCGATGTGTAGGCAACCGCCACGACGCCGGTGATCAGAGCAATTAGCGGACTCCATGTGTTATCGATTCCCATCATGGTTGTCATCGCTATCGATGTCTTTTCAATCAGTAGCGACATCCAGATGAGTCGCAGAATGACAAACATCGACGCACCCAGCATCCGGATGCTCAACCCCAGCCTGGCTTCCAGCAGTTCGTAGGCACTTGTTACGTGCTGCTTCATATAGATGGGAAGCAGCACAAATCCGACGATCAGAAAGACGAACGGCAGGGCCACCAGGCTTAGCATCGTGACCGGGCCTTTGCCCAGTGCTTCGCCCGGCATCGACATGTACGAGATTGTGCTCAGCAGCGTGGCGAACAGCGAGACGCCGACGAGGAACGGGTTCATCTTTCCTGAACCGGTGAAGTATTCGTCGGTCGATTTCTGCTGCCGGCCGTACCACCAGCCCAGCGCCAGCGTCGCGATTCCGTACACCGCGATAATCGCCCAGTCGATCGGCGCCAGACCGGCCAGTTCAACCGTCGATTCGGCGTCCGGTTCTTCGGCCTGACACATGGACGGGAGCAGCAGCAGCAGCAGGCTGCACAGCAGAGCAGAACGTCTCATCAGGCAGGCGCATCCTCAGTGGTCAGGGCTGGTCGATCAGGGAATCGTTCGCCGAATGACTGGTGGAGGGACGATCGGAGTCGCGATCCGCAACCGCGTCGGCCTCGTCCCGTTCGTCTGTCTGCGGTCGGACGGCTTCGACTCCGGGGGAGTAATAATGCCGTCGAGCATCGGCGACCAGTAAGTCCCGGCCGCTTCCGCATAAAGCTCATCCGCCTGCCGGTCCCGTTTCGCCCGTTTCAGCTCGCTCGGCAGGACCTTCGAAGTTCTCGTTGTCTGACCGCCATTTACAACCCTCGCAGTTCAAACTTCATGCACTGGTCCTGAGGGAATTCCCGGTTGTTCGTGACTTGTTTTGCTGATGACAATACTGACGATGTGGGAACCCCGTGGAGACATGACAGCGGCCACTGACGCTCTCCCACAATCACGCCAGCCCAACGTTCTCTGGCCGACTGTGCATAGGCCGTTGCCTGCCGCATTTCATGACTGGAGACGAGAATGTTTTGTCGACTTCTTCTTACCGCAGTCGTTCTGGCCGCTGGTTGCCAGACTCGGAATCTATGGGCGCAGACGACGTCACAGACGGAAACTGCTCCAGAAGCTTCGCAGTCTGCGTCCAGCGTTTCACCAGGCGTGGTCATTTCAGACGGATCGCCGGGAGTTGTGATCCCCAACTCGTCGGGCGGAAGCGGCTACGTCATTCGATCCCCCTTCCAGTTTCATCTGTCGCTTCCGGTCCGCCATGGATTCGGACCGTGGCTGAGGCCCGGCAGCCCGGAGATCGGATTTGGAGTCCACAGTCCGGTGGCACGAGTGGCTCCCGGTAGTGATGCTCCGCCACCGCACGTTCCAACCAGCGACGAACTGGCTCGCTTGCCTCAACTGGACTTGAGGGCGCTGATGTGGAATTCCACCGGGATGCTGCGAAGCGACCTGAGCCGTTTTGCAACAGGCTCACAGTGGGTCGCGTTTCTGCAGCTTGACGCTATCGAGCGCTCCGTCAATCCCGACGACTCTGTCACTCCCACACCGGCCGAGCAGCCTCCGTCGCCACAGGATGCCGGGAAGAGGATGAAAGAGATTCTGGCTAAATTTGATCGCGTCGCGAGTGACGAGCAGTACGAAATGATCTCGAAGCTGGTCAGCTTTCAGATCCTGCACACTGCCTTGCGCGAGTATCAAAAACCGGCACCGCAGCGAATGAGGCAGGCTCTGGGGCTTGCAGCGCGAGATCTGGCTGGCGATGTCTCAAAGCTGCCTGAAGGGAAGAAATGGTCGGATGACCTGCGACTCGACTCTCTACAGAAGCTCGCGGCTGCTTCTGGTGCACCCGAGCCTCTGCTGAATGCTCAGGAGATCGTTGTCATTCAGCAGCGTTTCAACGAAGTGACGGAGGCTCCGGAATACCAGGCGATGACGCGACTGCTGTCATTTCAGCGGACACGTATGCTGCTCAATGAGTTTGTGTCGTCAGCCTCGGAAGCAGACCAGCAACCACGCGCTCTTCCACCACCTCCAAAGAGCTGATTCAACCCGTCCGGCTGCGGTTTCCCGCGTTGGCACTCCAGCGGAGATCGCAGCGGCTTCTAATTCGCAATCGCCGACTCTGAATATCGAAGCGCCAGAGAGACGCTCTCGTCGGAATGCGGTTCAGGCTGCAACTCAGTGATGCAGCGGCCTGGCGCTGCGGAAGCCGACCGTCTTAACTGTCGAACGAACCGGTTCAGCAATTCATGACTCTCGGCAGCGTTGATCCAGCGTGGATTATGGCTGATGGTGAGGGTCAGTTTGCGTGCGTACTTCGAGACGACGAGAGCCACATGTGTCAGAGGACGAAGTGGCAGGACCGCCTCGACACTTTCAAGCAACAGGCCACCTGCGGTCATCCGGCGATCGGGTCCGAGTAACGGGGAACCCGCACAGAGAACTCCAATGTTCGACAGAACTGCCGTCGACAAACAGTGCGTCCGCTGCGCGCGGGCATGCAGTCGGCCGGGAAACATTCCCAGCAGTTTCAGTGCTGGAACAAACGCTAAAAAGCTCCGCAACCGCCGCGTCCGGCTGGTTTGTGCATGCACGCTGGCAAGCAGCCGAACGGCATCTGCGAGGTCGTGCGGTTCCTGATCGACAAACGATAGACTGATGACGTTGGCGGCTGGCATACGATTGTCGGACGATCTTCTCACATTGACTGGCATACAGATGCGAATCGGCTGGCACCGGCCATCTTGTGTGTGGCATCGGTTCCATTCATCCAGAACCAGAAACAGGTCTCGCAAAAGCAGATCATTCAGACTGACGCCCAGCCGTCTTGCTGTCGTGCTGATTTGATTGGTTTCCGTAATGTCGAATGTAAAAGTCTGAAACGGCGGAAGCATGTCGTCGCAGAAATCATCCAGGGGCTGGTCACGCAACGTCGCCAGTGGCATCGGTCGGCCTTTTGAGAACCGGGCGACGCGGGGGATCGCATGACGGGCTGTCATCAGAACCCGAGACCAGGACGAACATGACAGGTCACGTTCCCGCAGAAGTCGCACATCAAACCGGTCGACCAGCGCAGATACCGATCCAGACGTGCGCAGCAGGTGATACGCGGTGAACAATGTCTGCACGAACTGCGATGCCCCAAGCCCGTCGCAGCAGCAATGATGGACCTGCATCAGTAATGTGGTGATCGATCCCGTCTCACGCACCCAGAGACGCAGACCACTCTCTGATTGCAGGTCGATCCACCGTCCCCCAGCGAAACGAACAGGAACACTGACGTCATTCCAGTCGATTACGGGTATCGGCATGTCAGCGTCAATCCAGCAGATATGCGACGTTGCATCGCCCGCGTAACCATGAATTCGAGCATGGAGCAGCGGATGAAGCTTCAGAGCCGTCTCCAGTGATTCGTCGAGATGCTGTCGGTCGATCCGTCCCTGAATTCTGATCCGGAGGAAGAAACTCATCGGGTTTTCAGGGCAGTCACCCGCCAGCATGAAGTGCTCAAACGGAGTCAGTGGCAGAGGCATAATCGACATGGTGTGGTGTCTCCTCAGTTCGTTTCACAAAGCACTGCACTGAGCCTCCGTGACGTATCAGGCGGGTTGATCAATTGTTTGAAATCTCCACCAGCCCACAGCAAAGAACGCTGCAGCAAATACCAGCAGCATTGCGCAACTGCGGCCGATGACCGCAGCATTCAGGTGTTCCTGGACCAGTAGCTGGTCGTAGCCGATCAGAGCCCACGCATGAGGAGTAATCAGGCCCAGTTTCTGCATCAGTTGCGGCTGCCAGTTGCGAGGCATGAAACAGCCGCTGATTCCCGCCATCGTGATCACCAGGAAGTTCCCGTAGGCCGAGACCTGTGACTCCGTCCTGGCGAGTGTTGCGACCAGAAGGCCGAGAGCTGTCGCCGCCAACGAGGTGCAGACAATGACCGGGATCAACCCCGCCGGAGCAGTGCCCCAGGACATACCGAACAGGACCCTGCCGAAGACGAACAGCAGTGCGCTTTGCACTAGAGAGACAATGAAGAAGGGGATCGTCTTCCCCAGCAGGAGTCCCGAACGCGAGATGGGGGCCAGTCGCAGGCGACATAAAGTGCCGATATCACGCTCGCTGATGAACGACCGAGCCATGATGTTCACCAGAAAAAATGCAAACATCACCGTATAGGATGGCACAAGAACCTGATAGACGTTGCCATTTACTTCAGGCGATGAGGCTTTCTTTACGGGTGACGACTTCTCCTGTGCCGTTCGCCGTTCTCCAAATGTTGCGCGGCCGTTATCGATAATTCGAGCTGCCAATCGATTCTTCCGCGTTACATACGGTGCGAGCGATTGCACGGCACTGCCAAAGACGAGTTGTCGGACGATGCCCTCTGTATTCATGAAAGAGCCACGGCAGATGACTTCTATATCAAGACTGTTCAAACCGCCTGACAGAAGCCCCTCATCAGGATAGAGAATGTCGGCGACAGCAAGGTTGTCGACTCGTTTCTGGAAATTCGGCCCGATGGCTATGACCGCCATGAAGAGGTCTGTATCCAGCTTATTGAGAGCGCTGTCCCGACTGTCGAGGAGCGTTGCTTCCAGACCTTCCTTTGACCGCAGGTTATTTACAAACTGATTTGCGAGGTCGCCGTGATCGCTGTTGACGATGGCAACCCGGATCAGTTGATTCCGGTCCTGCATGGTCAGGAACT
>WGMU01000079.1 GCA_016124895.1 bacterium | reverse complement strand
GAGCGAATCCACCGGGCTCCTCGAACACAGGCCTTGAACTTCGGCTCGCCTCCCGCGCCGTCCAAGCCGCCCGCCTGCCCCACCGCTCACCCGATTCCACCCTCAAGCTTCACCGCCGCGAAGTCAAAGCCTTAATGGTTAGACCGGAACCTCGGCAGCTTCCAGGAGAGCGACCAGGCGTGCGACTTCCGGAGCCGAACTGACGGCCATCTTCTCCAGGACGATACTGCGACGGCGATCGACGGTCCTCATGCTGATTTCCAGCTCGGAAGCGATCGTCTTGTTGGGCTTCCCCTGAATCATCAACCGCATCACGCCGTACTCGTCCGGCTGCAGGGAATTGACTCGGCGGCGGATATCGTCGAGCTGTTCAGTCCGCTGCTGATCGTTGCTGTAAATCTCCAGAGCCCGTTCGACAGCGTCCAGCAGTTCGTCGGCCTTATACGGTTTCTGGAGGAGCGTAATCGCTCCGTGTTCCATCACGTCAACGGTCACCGGTACGTCAGCGTGACCGCTCACGACAACGGCCGGCAGCCGACAGCCGGCATCGCGAAGCGCGCGCAGCAGATCGGCGCCGCTCATTCCCTGCATCCGCAGGTCCGTGACGACGCATCCGGCGGTGGCTGGCGTCAACTGATGCAGAAACTGTTCGGCCGAGATGAAGGCGAGCGTTGGAATACCAGCCGCGTCGAGCAATTCGGCAACCGAATGCAGAACGGCGCGGTCATCGTCAATCAGGTACGCGGTTAACTGGGAATTACGCATGAGTGCCCTCATTCGCTACGGGGAGCGTGAACTGGAAGACGGCCCCGCCATGCAGTGAATTGGCGGCACTGATCGTTCCTCCGTGAGCAGTGACAATGTCCCGGCAGATCGCGAGCCCCAGGCCCATGCCCTCGGATTTTGAAGTACAGAACGCTTCAAACAGTTTGTCCTGTGAGAGGCCGTTCAGCCCGAGCCCGGTGTCTTCAACACTGACGACAAGATCGTCGGAATGCTGTCGACAGGTGATATCGATTTTCCGCTCGCTCGCCAGTTGGTCCTGCATGGCGTCGCAGGCATTCATGATGAGGTTCGTTATCACCTGCTTAATCTGAATGTGGTCAACCATGACCTGAGGAAGCATCGTCGGCGCATGAAAGGCAACACGCACCCGTCGGTTCCGCAACTCGGCTTTCATCAGCGACAACGCCTCGCTGATCACGCTGTCGAGATCGCAAAGCTGTCTGGCACTGCAGCCTCCACGAACAAAGGTGCGAATTCGATCCAGCGTTTCGCCGGTGCGATGTGTCTGCTCGACGATTGTTTCGATATGACGAACAACAGTTTCCAGATTCGGATCCGGTCGTTTGAGCAGCAGGCGGCAGGCGGCTGCATAGTTGGAGATGGCAGACAGTGGCTGCGTGATCTCGTGAGAAATCGTGGCCATCATTTGTCCCAGCGACGACAGTCGCGAAACGTGCAGCAGTTGAGCGTGCTGCTGCGCAATCAGATCCTCGGCATTGCGGACTTCCGTGACATCGCGGGTCACTGCCAGGTGGCCGATTTCGCCATTGGGACCGTACTTCAATGGCACGGCGTGCGTTTCCATCCGTCGTCGTTCTCCCTTGAGTCCGACGATTTCCATTTCGAGCGCACCAGGCTGGCCGTCGCAGACCATCTCGTGAAATTCGCGAAACTGCTGCTGATATTCCGGAGCGATCATGTCGAAGACACACCGTCCGATGACGTCTTCGAGCGATTCGGCTCCGGTGTAACGGAGCCCCGCGGCATTGATTTCGAGAAGCGTTCCGTCGCGGGCAACGAGTTTGACGCATTCCGGTTCTGACTCGATGATCGCCCGGAGGCGGGCTTCGCTTTCCTGCAGGGCCTGCTGCGCCCGGACTCGGTCGGTAATATCCTGCGCTGTCCCTACGGTCTGCTGGACGCGTCCATCGCGGCCACGCAGAAAAACCGTGTCGCGGGCGAGGAACCAGCGCCACTCATCACTTGCGGACCTCATTCGATATTCGTGTTCAAGAATGTCTCCATCCTGAGCCGTCTCCCAGCGAGCCAGCATCGCTGGAACCTGTGCCAGGTCATCGGGGTGCAGCGTTCCCGGCAGGAACTCATCGCCCATCTCGCGAATTTCGTCAGGAGAGTACCCAAGGTCTTCGGCAATCAGACGGTTTGAGTACAGGATTCGCTGCTCGACGATATCGAACACGTACACGATATGCGGCGACGCTTCGGCAATACGCTCAGCAAACTGGCGGCTGAATTCCAGTTCGCGGTTGGCTTCTTTCAGGTCGGTAACGTCCTGCGCGATTCCGATCAGACCAAGCAGTTCGCCGGTCAGGCTGCGCCAGGGCGATTTTGAAGTGATGAAATACCGTTCGCCCGCCACGGTGGGGATCGCCTGCTCGCAGATCAGCGATTGACCTGTCGCCAGAACCTGCAGATCGCTTTCAGCCGTCATACGGGCAGTCGGTTCTGGAAACAGTTCATCATTCGTTTTACCGAGGATCTCATCGACGGCGGCTCCAACGATCCCGGCAGTGGCATCATTCACAAAGAGCATGCGCCGATCGGTATCCTTGACGAAGATCAGTTCCCGAGTGCTGCGTGAGATCTCTTTCAGCAGTTCGAACTGTCTGGCTTCTGCCTCTTCGGCATTGCGGCGTTCTGTAATGTCGCGGGAGACCGTCAGGACGGATTCGCGACGGTCGCCACAGGAAACAACGCGTGCCTCATACCAATGAGCTTCCTGATTGATCTGCAGTGAGTATTCGAAACTGCAAACCGTCCCGGATGTTCCAACCCCACGAACGGCGTCGTCCCATTGGTCACAGACTTCCGGCGGCAGAAACTCGCGGTGCTGGCGTCCAATGAATTCGTCCCGCGAAACGAGCAGTCGGGATTCATCGACGGTCCAGGAATCAAGAAAACGCCCGTCACGTGTCATCAGGAACATGAGGTCGGGGACTGCGTGCAGAATGGCCTGATGCCGCTGAATAATCCCCTGCATCTTTCTTTCTGACTCAAGTGCCGCGGAAACGTCCGTGACGCAACCGTCAATGCGAAGTTCCTCAGAGACGGCGGCAGTCGGCGAAGTCGGGCTGATTCTGGCCGCAATCTGCAGGTATCGCGTCTCGCCGGCTGGTCGGAGCCAGCGGACAACCGTCTGGGCTACGTGGCGCGACCGTGCTGTTTCCACCAGCGTCTCGATCAGCGGCAGATCGTCAGTGTGAACGTGGTCTTTCCAGGCAAGTCTCGCAGCGTCCTGTTCAGGAACTCCGAACACTTTTTCCAGATTGCCATGCAGGGACCACAATCTCGGTTCGTTGGAGGCGCTGATCCCGGCCACAAACGTGACCTCCGTTGTCAGGTCCGCAATCTGCCGGAAGTGCTCCTCGCTCTCGCGCAGAGACTGTTCGGCCGCCTGACGCTGACGTTCCGAGCGAACGGCGACGATCATCGTGGCGCACGTTGTCGTCAGTGGCTCAAGCCACTCGACCAGTTCTTCGCTGTATCCGCCGTCACGATTGGCGATGCCGAGCATTCCGACCAGTTCGCCGCCGAAGTGAAATGGAATTCCGAGAAACGATTTCAGCGGTGGATGACCTTCCGGCCGGCCGGTGCTTCGAGGATCAGAGTCCGGCGAATTGGCAATCACCGTCTGCCTCGTACGAACGACTGTGCCGAACAGATTATCGAGGTCGTGGAACTGCAGACCGTCGTCGATGTTCTGGTCGTAGAACTCGCGTGTCGCCGCGTCCCAGGCGATATCTGTGACCGCGTGTGTGCTCAGCCAGGGAGTGCCGTCGGAATCGCGATTGACCTCACCGATAAATCCGTACTCGCTGCCGGTCAGCATCAGCAGTTGACTGAGTGCTTCGGCGAACTGTCTCGGCGGATCCTGCTCGCCAATGAACCGGCGCTGGATCTCAGTCACGGCGAGCAGTAACTGCATCACCGCCGGATCCATGGCAGCATCGTGACGCACGTCGCGCCTCTGAAAGGTCCCCCGCATCGTCCTCATCCGTAAGAGCGTTCGCGTTGAATGGCGGAGACCGCTAAACGCAAACCGGCAACCTTAACTCGACCTGTCGGAGTGTAGGTAAGTGATCGGACGTCGCCAAATCGAACTGAACTGAGTTTTCAGATGCCATTACGTCATCTACGGCAAACCGCAGGTCATTCCGAATCAGGCAGAGTTTTCCGGCATCAAAATGACTGGTTGATGTCGCGTTTTGATGCCGGAACCACCGCGTTTCTTCGGTCTCCTGGCTGCAGCAAGCCACACGGGGCGTTCCTGCCAGTGCGGTTGAGCTGGTACGTCGACCGCCTGGCAATTCTACGACAGTCGGATGTCAACGCTCGAACTGTGAGCCGTCAGGCCTTCCTTTCCGGCCATCAGGCGGACATCCGCCGCGGCTTCGGAGAGCGACGCCTCGTTGTACCAGATGACCGACGACCGCTTGAGAAAGTCGTTCGAGCACAGTCCGTTGGCGAATCGCGCGGTCCCGCCAGTTGGCAGAACGTGAGACGGGCCGGCGACATAATCGCCCAGTGCGACCGGCGTGTGATGGCCGAGAAAAATCGCACCGGCGTTCTGAATCATGCCCAGCAACCGCTCAGGATCGTCGGCGGAAATGTGGAGATGCTCGGGAGCCATCAGGTCGGTCAGCTCGGCCGCTTCATCTTCCGATCGGGCGAGAATCAGCGCGCCGTATTCACTGAGCGCTTCCCGCGCGAGATCGCCGCGTGGCAGCAGCGCAAGCTGGCGTTCGAGTTCGCTCCGCACGGCTTCGATCAGCGGTTCGTGCCAGGTGATCAGTACGCCCGATCCCGGACTGTGTTCGGCCTGCGAGATCAGATCCGCCGCAACAAACTCCGGCCGGGCTGACTCGTCGGCGAGGACGATCACCTCACTCGGGCCAGCGATACTGTCGATGTCGACCTCGCCGAACACGTGCCGTTTGGCCAGCGCGACGAACAGGTTCCCCGGTCCGACGATCTTGTCGACGCGACGGATTCCCGACACTCCGTATGCGAGCGCCGCGACAGCCTGAGCGCCGCCGAGCCGGTAAACCTCGCGGACGCCGAGTTCATGACAGGCCGCCAGCAGGTCGTTGTTGTAACCACCAAAGGGCGAGGGCGGAGCGACGACGGCGATCTCCTCTACGCCGGCTGTCTGCGCCGGCACGGCAGTCATCAGCAGCGTCGACGGGTACGCCGCCGCGCCGCCGGGCACGCAGATGCCGATGCGTTCGAGCGGCAGGTAGCGCTGCCGCAGTTCAACGCGAGAATCGTCATGCTCGCGAACGACCGAGACGTCAGTGCTGAGAATCGCCTCCTGGAACTCGCGGACGTTGTCCCGGATACGGCGGACGGTCGCGAGGTATCCCGGATCGGCGGCAGCGTGCGCGGCTTCAAACTCGGCCTCGGTGACGCGCATCGAGGTGTCATCCAGTTCCTTGCGGTCGAGTTTCGCCGTGTATTCGAGAACGGCTTCGAGGCCGCGTTGCTGGACGTCGCTGCAGATTCGCTCGACGACCTGCTGCGGCGAGAGCGGCTCACCAAACAGCTCGATCGTTCGCTGCCTCCCGGCTTCCGAGACGATGTCACCGCGCGGCGAGAGCTTCTCCCGCAGCCGGTCCAGCGGCACGCGAGCATCGGCCTGGCGGCAATCAATGACCTGAATCGACAGTGGTTCTGACATCGTTACTGCTCTGAGATTTGTATTGGGCTGGCTGCAAGGGACGAAGGCCGTCCGAACTGGTGTGTACCACTGGCTCTGCCAGTGCTCGCCTGCCCGCTATTGCACCGGCAACCGCTATTGCACTGGCAAAGTCAGTGGCACACGAAACACCAGATTCAGGGAGCCGATACACGTCTTCCGGTTCTCTCCACATTCTGCGCGGATAATAGACGACGAGCCGTCGTTTCCCAGGCAAGGGCGTCCGGAAGCTCAGACCGGTCAGATCGACGCCAGATTGCGGAGCTTGTCGATCATCAGCTTCTGGCAGACACCGGAAATCACGACGGCCAGCGTAATTGGAATCACGTACTGCAGCAGGGTCGGACGCAGTCCACAGGCGGCAATAAAGATCGCATTGGGAATGACGACCAGCGCAATGCCAAACGGCAGGGCTCCCCACTTGACCCCCAGCGAGAGCAGCACGACGAGGTGCAGTCCCAGCACGTACTGCGAGATCAGATACCAGCCCTGCGCTTCAAGAAACGATTTGCGCAGCGTGTCCTGCAGGAAGCCCGGCGAGAGAATCGCTCCGCACAGAAAGACCAGAGCAGCCGGGATAAATGTCGGCAGAATGCCCAGCAGCTTGTTGCGGACCAGCCAGCCGATCGAATGCGGCAGCAGCACCAGATCCGGCCATGTCTGCCACCGCAGCTCTTCGCGGAAAATCCGTGACAGATAAATCGGAATCTCAACGAGCAGTGCCGTCAGCATCGAAAGCATCAGCGTCGCGCCAATACTGTCCTTCAGGTCGCTCCGCAGCTCACGCGCAATCAGGACGGCCATCGACCCCATCAGGATGATGTAGGACACCAGCTTGATTGACGCAGCGATCGTCCCGCCGGTCAGAAAATTGAAGTCTTTCCAGGCGAGCGCGTTCGTCCAGACACGGTTACCGCCCGCCGTGATCCGCTTTGAAAAGAGGGCCATCAATCCGCGCGCCGGGGCCACGCGGATTTCGTTCCGCGTGCAGACATCGAACATCGCCCACGCCAGTCCCAGAAAACAAGTGCCGGCGACGAGGTCGACAACCGGCTGATAGCCGAGCAGCGGGCCGGCGAAATTCGTCGACAGGACACCGCGTTCGGAAAACAGCGAGATCCACGGCGTCGAGCCTTCGACGTACGCGAGCATCGAATCAACCCTGCGGAGGGTTTCGGGTAAGATCCATTCCTTGCGTTCCAGTCCCTCAAACAGCTTGTGGACCAGGTGCGGCCCGACATACAGCGCGGCCAGGACACCGGTCGTAATCGACACGGCTACGTTTGAGCGTTCACAGATGGTCGAGACAAACGCCCCCAGTCCGGCGAGCATCACGGCAAACGTCAGCAGCGCCACATACGCCGCCAGAATCTGATGCGTGTTCACGCCGCCGAGCGTGATCGCCAGGAACGTAAAGGGAAGCTGCACCGACAGCAGCAGCACGGCACTGATCAGCCGCGGACTGACTTTGCCCAGCAGCACCCCCAGCGGACCGATCCCCGCCATGCGCAGCAGTCCGAGCGTCATCTCCTCTTTCTCTTCCGTGATCGCCGTCGAGAAGAAGCTCAGGCCGGCCAGATTCAACAGAAAGAAATTCAGCCAGCAGATGTTCTCAAACACGTCACGGCCCGGCGTGCTGTAGCGGTTGATGCCGATCTGCACCTGAGCCAGCAGCAGCAGAATCAGCCCGGCGAACGCCAGCCGCACAAAGTGCGTGCGTTTGAGCCGCGTATCGACGCGCAGCGACCGTTCCACCAGAGCAAATGTCTGACGGCCGAGCATCAGCGCACTCCCTTTTCCGTCAGGTCCATAAACGCCTGATTGAGGTGCCGCTGAGCCGGGCCGAACTTCGCGATCGTAATGCCGAGGTCCATCGCGGCCCGCAACAGCCCGTTGGAATCAAGTAACGCCGGATCGATTGCGATGCGCACATCCTGCGAACCTTCGACCGGTTCGAGGCCGACGACTCCGGGCAACTCCCCGAGCTGATCGAACTGGCCGTTGAGCGGCTGCCCCGGCGTGAGCCGGTATGTCGGGTAGTCCGCTTCGTGATCGAGCAGCCCCTCCATCGAACCACAGTATTTGACGAGACCGCGGTCGATAATCGTCACGCTGTCACACAGCTCAGCCAGCTCGGTGAGAATGTGCGAGCTGATGACGATCGTTTTACCCATGCTCCGCAACGCCCTGAGGATTTCCATCAGTTCGATGCGGGCTCGCGGGTCGAGCCCCGAGGCTGGCTCGTCAAGCAGCAGCAGATCGGGATCGTTGACAAGAACTCGCGCCAGCCCGACGCGCTGCTGCATCCCGCGGGAGAGACCATTGATCAGATCGCCGCGCCGCGCCCCCATATCGGTCAGTTCGAGCGTGTCTGCGATGACCCGCGTCCGCTGGTCGAGTGAGAGTCCGTAGGCTGCCGCGAAGAAGTCAAGGTACTCGTACACAGTCATCTGCCGGTACATCGAGAAGTGGTCCGGCATAAAGCCAAGCCGACGTCGGACTTCAGTCAGCTCTGTGCGGACATCGAGACCGAAGACGCGAATTGTGCCGATCTGCGGCTTCAGCAGCGTGCAGATCAGTTTGAGGACCGTCGTCTTGCCGGCTCCGTTCGGGCCAACAAAACCATGCAGCGACTGCAGCGGCACCTGAAACGTTACGTCGAGCAGTGCCTTAAAGCTGCGAAACGAATGCGCGACGCCGCTGAGTTCGATGGCCGGCTGCACGACCACCTGCTGAGTCGATTGCTCACCGGGCAGGTCCCGATCGTTCATGGGGGTCTCTGTTTGGGTGTGAGAACGGCCGCCGATGTGACGAATCCCGAAATGAGTTTTCGACGGGAGGCACCGAAGTGAGGCACGGCACTGCGACCCGTGACGACACACGGCGGCCAAGCGATCCGGAAAAGCATCGCAAATGGCCAAACCATTCGCCACACACTGCCCCCGATCCGGATGCAGTGGCTGATCTTCCCGCACCGCAGTCTCCGACGAAACCCGTTCGGCTGATGTTTCAGCGGCAGCAGCATTCAGCGGCGAAGGCGATACCGTCCGAAAAACGAAACCGGCAGAAATCATGCGGCGCAGAAATAAAAACGCTCCCGCCGGTTCTGAGAACTCAGACGGGAGCGTCTCGCCCTGTATCTCTCGAAGATTCCGTTAGATGAATCCGGTTGCAGCAGCGTCTGGCTGCTGATCCAGCGTCTGACGTTTTTCGACACGTTTTATGATGCCGCGAGCCAGCCGGCCGAGTGCTCCATTGATCGCCGCGTGCTCCTCGGCAGCTCGTTCATCGGCGGCGACAACGCCCAGTGGACCGAGGCTGGCCGACACATGGCAATGCGTGACCGCGGCGCTGTTGTGACCCTCACTGAACAGCGACAGTTCCACCTGACTGACCGTCGACTCAAAGCGGCCAAGCTGCTCTTCAACGAGGTCAGTCACGTAATCCGTCCGCGAGTGGTGATCCCTCTTAACATTATCGTGAACCAGAATCCTCATGGCATCCTCCTTTCGAGATCGATCATGGATGCGGCGATGCAATCAAACAGGTCGTTCACTCATTACGGCCAGTCGCAGCAGAAACGGGCAGCGACGGCGGCGCGCTGGAATCGGCGATCAGAACTGTCCGCACCCAGCGATGACAGTCGATACAACTGAGCGTTGTGTCAAACCATGCGAGCGCGATCCGGTCCAGCGATTCCGATTTCGACGCGGACTCGATCAGCTTGTCGACGTTGCGCTGAAAGTCTTCGCTGTGCGTGCGGTACATCATGTCGTTGGAGACTCGCCACTTTTCGGCGTTGCCCATCTCGCGAAACTTGCGACCGCCTTTTTCGATCAGCTTGTAGTCTTCGGTCAGCAGACCTTCAAGAACCTGATTCGAAGCGACAAGCTTCTGCTGCATGAACTCCTTTAACGGTGAATTCTTTTTCGTCTCGGAGGGAACCTTCAGAGTCTGTGTCTGAGCCTGGCTGTTCTGAACAGCGGCCGGCATCCAGACAACAGCGCCCGCAAGGCTCACGGCGACAACGGCGAGAACGGTCATCCTGGTTCGGCTCATGATTGACTCCTGTTGGCTGGAGAGGGTGAAACCCGTATCAGGCAATCAGGAAAGCAAAAGAGGTGCCGGAATGCCGAACCCGGTGGATTACGGATTCGCAAACATCCATCTGCAAAGACGCGAAGGTTTCTGCCGCACTCACCGTGTGGCATGCTTAACTCGGACAGAATGAAGACTCTGCGCGTTTCACCATTCGACAACCCAGGTGTGCGTGAGGGATGCGGATTCCCTGAGAAGCGTGCTGACTGGGCACACTTTGAGTTGGCGTCGCCTGTCTGCAGAAGCCTTATTGAGTGAAACACCGTTCGTCTCACGATTGTCCTCCGAAGCCTGCGCTCTTCCGCTCAGAAACGGACAACATCCGTGACGCAGGTCGCACGTTATCTATTGGTCAAAGCGGATTGTGGCACGGGCGTTGCGAGCCTAACCTGACGAACTGGACGCTCGCAGCGAGCTTCAATTCCCTCAAGTTCAGGAGCCGTAAGATGATCACCTTGAAGAAGATTGTTGTTCCGACGGATTTCAGTGACCACAGCGTGAAGGCAGTTCGCTATGGAGCTGAGCTGGCGTCGAAGTTCGGAGCCGAGCTGCACCTTGTCCATGCGATCGAAGCGACCCCGGTCATGTACGGTGAAGGCGCCTACTTCCCTCCGGAAACCCAGGCTGAACTGGAAGCCGCCGCCGTCAAGCAGCTCGACAGTGTCGATGTCGGAGCAGATGGCGTTGCCGTAGTCCGCAAGGTCGTACCGGGGCATCCGTTCGTCGAAATCATCCGCTATGCCAGAGAAGTTGATGCCGGCCTGATCGTCATCGGCACGCACGGTCGCGGAGCCATCGCTCATATGCTGCTTGGCAGCGTTGCGGAAAAGGTCGTGCGCAAAGCTCCGTGTCCGGTACTGACGGTCCGCGACAAGGAACACGAGTTCGTCAATCCATAGGCACGTCAGCACCTGCCGGCCAGCAAAGCAACGACCGATGCCAGCAGCAGGGCCGCCCCAGGAGGCTGGTGAGGAGAGCCGCCAGCATACCGGCGAGAACCGATTGAGGCTCAGTCCTGAAGTTCAATGTCTCGATGAGGGGAGACTTGAGCCAGGAGCTGAGCCTTTGTCATTTCTGAGCCGTAAGAGGCCGCTCAAACCGACCTCGCCTGGCGTGTCACTCAGCCTTCAACAGCCGAAACCGACGGATCGAACACGCGTTCTGCAGCAGTCGTCGGCCGGACAGTCAAGACGGGGCACGATGCCTTACGGACAACGCGCTCGGCCACACTGCCAATCAGAGCATGAGCGACCAGGCTGCGGCCGTGAGTGCCCATCACAATCAGATCGCAGCCGTGCTGAGTTGCGAAGCTCAGGATCCGCGGCACAGGATGGCCATGTTCCCAGTGCCGGTCGATGGCAACACCCTGAGCGTCTTCCGGCATCACCCAGTTCGCAAGGGCCGTTTCGCTGAAGTCTTCAAGTTCGCGTGGTTCCGGCGCGTAGCCGACCAGTGCCGGAATCGCGACGATCGGATCCTCGATCACGTGCAGCAGCGATATTGACGCGTCAAAGGCTCGGGCAAGTCCCAGCGCATAATCGGTCGCATCGCGCGATGGTCCGCTGAAATCTGTCGGGACAAGAATACGAGAGATCTTCATGGTTCGCCTCCCCGGAATGGAACCGCGACTGACAGCCATCTTCGTTTGAGCCCAGGACGACCGACGCATTCCGCTGGAAGCGCCTTAGTCGCGGTGTTCGTATGACTTGACGATCCTGCGGGCGCGATCTGCGTCGCGGGCACGAGTCAGGATGCTGATGCTCAGCACACCCGCCAGGCCCGCCTGATTCTCACCTTCGATCCAGCATGCAATTCCATCACGCTGCAGGCTCGCCTTGATGATTTCCGCCAGGTTGGGATCAGTGACAGTATAAACCTCGACGAGGTCCATCGCGCCCGGCACTCCGGACGTCGAATTGGAAGCTGTGGCATTCATTTGACTCTCTCCCGAATTGAGTTGCCCTGGCCGGCCCAGGGAGTTGTTTTCTGACCGAAGCCAAAGCAAACGATATGCCACGCGACTCTTCCCGGAGGGACTCCCTTTCCCGGCTGGGGCGATTCAATGAGGAGACGTCGTCGTGCTGGAACATTTGCCGACGGAACTCGGACCTGCGCCGAACCGGCAGCCGGAACAGGCTCGCAAAATGACACAAACGAGGCATCCGCGACCTGTTCAGCACACAGCGGCGGCAGCTCCACCGAGACAGATCGTCACAGCATCGGCAACTGCGGGCCTGCTTCCCTGTCCGCGGCAATTCCCCGTGGCAGAAGGAGCGACTCGTTCAGAATCGATCTGCGTCGTTGGAAAACGCCACTTTTTTGAAATGTCCGAAGAGACAAGCACGAAGCGCAAGCGAGTGTATTTGACGTAACTGACTCACTCGCTTGCGCTTCATACTTGTACGGAAACCGAAAGTGGCGTTGTCAAAGTCGAATGCAGAAATGTCCGACGGCGTTCGCGAGCGATTCAGCCGCGCCAGTCGAGTCCGTGCTCAACCGGATGCGGACGACCAGCAATTCCGGGCGAAGCAACGCCGGCAAGCTGTTCTTCGTGTTGCGGTTCAGGTTTGCCGAAATAAACCAGCGACTCCATCGGACACTTCGCATGCACGGCGTGCAGATCCTCGTGTCCGGTCACGACGTCGTAGTCGATGACGGCCAGGTTGTCTTTGATCGAAAAGAGCTGCGGCTCGGCACGGGCGCACAGCGAGCAGCCGATGCAGCCAACCTGGCAGACCGATCGGACAACCTTGCCGGGATCGTGATTCGCGCAGCCGACGACAAGCATTCGGTCGGCCTTGAACGGAATCTGTTCGATAATCCGTCGCGGACACGCGCGAACACACGCTCCGCAGCCGACACACTTTTCGTAATCAATTTGTGGCAGGCCATCGACGAGAATCATCGCATCGTACTCGCAACTTGCGACACAGTCGCCGAAGCCCAGACAACCGTACGTGCAGCCTTGAACGCCGCCGGTGACATGCGCGGCCGCGCAGGTTCGTTCTCCGCGATAGTCACCGTGGAGCAGCCGCTGTTCGGCCGTCGCGCTGCAGTGAATGACTGGCCGAAAAGGATACGTGGCAGCGACCTCGACACCCATCAGCGCAGCCAGCCGCTCCGCCACGGGCGGCCCTCCGACTGAACAGCGATTGACGCCAGCGCGGCCGCTCGCCACAGCCTTCGCGTACTGAGCGCAACTCGGAAACCCACAGTTGCCGCAGTTGGCTCCAGGCAGCGACGCTGCAAGTTCGGCTTCGCGCGGGTCAACCTCGACCGCCAGATGGCGACTGGCGACGACGAGCAGTCCGCTGAAGATCGTTCCGAGCACGAGCATCACACCGGCGGCTGTAAGCACTGTTATCAACCTGAATCCTGTTTAAGCGATGATGGCGAGTTGTTGTTTTTCGTTGTCGCTGAGTTGAATGCCGGGTTTCTTTGGCTGGTGAGTGTAGGCAATCAGTCCGGCGAGCAGGTTGACGAGGAAGCCGTTCACGCTGCGATGT
>WGMU01000103.1 GCA_016124895.1 bacterium | reverse complement strand
GAGCGAATCCACCGGGCTCCTCGAACACAGGCCTTGAACTTCGGCTCGCCTCCCGCGCCGTCCAAGCCGCCCGCCTGCCCCACCGCTCACCCGATTCCACCCTCAAGCTTCACCGCCGCGAAGTCAAAGCCTTAATGGTTCTGCACGCATGGCTTGGCCGCCAGTGAATTGACATGCGATCGGTGTGAATGGATAACGCATCAATCTTGATCATTAATACCTGACGATTTGCGAACTGAGCCATGAACGAAGAGCCAAAGATTATCCACACTCCTTCGTGCAAAGAACTACTGGACCAATTGCGGGCACTTGAGAGCTTTGACACGCTGTTTCGTGTCGTTCCGTTCGCAAAGAGACTTTTTTCGGGCATAGATAAAGCGTTTGAGTCGTTTGCAGAATTGAAGGAACAGGCAGAACTCCTGCAACTTCCTGATAAGTTCAATGATGTCTTCGCAAAACTGGGCTGGATCGCTTACGAGTCATTGAGCGTCGAAGTGATGAAACAAGCAATCATCCTTTGTGAGACTGTAGGGATTGATATTGCCGAGGAATACCTTGCATCGTCATACGACAAAGACACGATTGAATTTGGAGTAATGCGGTTTAACGGACACGCAGATTTCAGGAGACGGATCCGTTTGGCACAGCTTGCGAAGGACGACTATCTGGCAGAGAGATATCATGCGTGTATCCCACTACTCCTTTGCCTTCTGGACGGGTTGGTCAATGACGTGTCAAAGCACGTTGGGTTCTTCGCCGAAAACACTGATTTGACTGCTTGGGATTGCATCGCTGCCCATGAAACGGGACTCCAGTCTTTGACGCAGTTGATGACGAAGGGGCGAACCAAAACGAATGAGGAACCAATACGTGTCCCATATCGTCATGGGATCCTGCACGGGCGAGAGCTGGCCTTTGACAATCAAATCGTCGCCGCCAAATGCTGGGCTGCGATTTTTGCAGCACGGGACTGGGCGAGTGTAATCGCGAGTCGTGGTAAGGCTCCCGTCGAGAAGACTGAAACAAGTTGGTCTGATCTGCTAGCGAGTCTGGCTGAGAATGCGCGAGTTAGGAAAGAACTCGATTCATGGATGCCGCGTGCAGCAGATGACGTGGAACATCTGCCGCACAAAGGTAACCCTGAGGCGTTGCCAGACCGTAGTCCCGAACGCGAAGTGGCCCGATTTCTAGAAAACTGGTGTCGTAGAAGGTTTGGCCTTCTTGCTGAAGGGCTGCTTGATTTCAGTAATGACTCGCTCGGTAAGAAAGCTGGTAGAGCAAGTGAGGACTTTGGTCGGCATGTACCGACTGAATATTCGATCGAATCTGTGTCTGACGAAGCGCCTGCGATATCAGAAGTTGTTGTCACGCTGACATTCGGCGCTGAGGAGAATCCGGTTATTCACGAGGTTTCTGTTCGCGCTACCTACGAAGGCGAAGATCACACGCCGCTAATGCGGTCAGACTGTTCCGGCAGATGGAAGATCTTGCAGAATTCTTTTGCCAAGATCTTGTATGGATGGGCTTGATGGTGTGAGGTGCAGAGCAGCCATGATCGGGACTGCCAAGCCGCCGGGTGCCACGGCTGGCTTGCCCAGCAGTGCGATCTGGCAGGCACTGCCGGGCAAGCCGGCAGTGGCACACTGGTTCCCATGCTGCATGGACGCAGGGCGGTTCAGCCTCTCGGGTGGCAGCGTTCGTGGATGGCTTTTAAGCGGCTGTGTTCGACGTGGGTGTAGATCTGCGTTGTCGAGATGCTGGCGTGGCCGAGCATTTCCTGGAGGGCTCGGATTTCGGCGCCGCCGGCCAGCATGTGCGTCGCGAAGCTGTGACGCAGCGTGTGAGGGCTGACCTCGGAGCCGCAGCCGGCGCGCACGGCGTACTTCTTGACCAGCTTCCAGATCGCGATCCGCGAAACCTCGCCGCCGCGGCCATTGACGAACAGCCAGGGCGAATCGCCTTCACCGACCAGATGGCACCGCTCGCCTTCGATCCACGCTTCGACGGCCGCCACGGCGACCGGGTTGAGACCGACGATGCGCTCCTTGTTGCCCTTGCCGAGGCACCGCGCGTAGCGCTCGGCAAGAAAGACGTTGCTCAGTCGCAGGCCGGAGACTTCGGACGCCCGGCAGCCGGTCGCGTATAACATACAGAGAATCGCCCGGTCGCGGAGCGGGAAGCGGTCGTCACGGATCGGCGCGTTCAGGAGACGCTCGACGGCGGCAGGGCTGAGCACCTTCGGCAGGTGCTGCCACAGCTTGGGAGAACTCAGGCTGTCGGCAACCGACTTCTCGATCAGCGCTTCGAGCACGAAGTAGCGGAACAGCATCTTGATCGCGACCAGATGCCGAGCCACCGTCGTCGCGGCCAGGTCCCGGCCCCGCAACTCGTGAATGTACGCCGTCAGCGTCTGCAGTGTGATCTCGTTGGGATTCGCCGGCCCGTGATCCTCGTACCAGCCGCCGAACTGCCGCAGATCGGACTCGTACGCTCGAATCGTATTCCGCGCGAGCCCGCACTCCGCTTCCAGATAGTTCTGGAACGGGACGAGGTTACTGAGAATCGGATTCGGACGTTCCGGTGCGGTGACCGAAATGCTCCGAGGTCGACGGCGAGCAGGCATGAGTCTGGCATCGGCACTGCGGGGCGTTGTGGTCCAGCCTGACGGTTGCGATCGGCATAACCAACAAGGGGAATCAGCGGCGAAGCCGCGACAGCATGTAGCTGCGGGCGTCAGCCCGCCGAATCAAAGACATTCGCACGTTGAGCCGCGAAGCGGCGACAGAAACCGTACGTTCGAAAACCATCTGTCGCCGCTTCGCGGCTCGTTTGCGTTTTTGCATTCGTTTCCCACGGCTGACGCCGTGGGCTACATGCTGTCGTCGCTTCGCGACTGGCCCTGGCAGTGCCAGAGTCGCGTGTCCCGGAACTGCCTCCTGAGAGCGTTTCTCAGCGGATTCCGACCGGTTGCAGCGGGCAGCGGGCGGCGATGAAGGACTGTTCGGGCTCGTCTTCGCGGAACTGGACTTTGACAGTTCTGCGTTTTCCGAAGCCCGAAACGTCGGTCACCGTGCCCATGCCGCGCTGCGGATGCTTGACCCGCATTCCGACGGCAAACGCCTGCGGAATGGCCGCCTCCTCGTTCGAGCCACTCAGCAAGGCCGCGCCGGTCGTCAGCAGTGGCTTGTCGCTGGCCGCGGCCAGAGCTTCTCGCAGACGCTGCTTGTGATTGGGCTCGTCGCGAGCCGCAGACTCGACTCTCTTCTGCGTGGGTTCCCCAAATGGATCATTCGGATCAACCGTTTCAAATTCCGTCTCCCGCAGAAACGTGCTGGTGATCGTTGTTCGCGGAGTACCTCGCTCGGCACGGACCTGAGCCGTCGTCAGGAAGAGCTGCCGCATTGCTCGGGTCATCGCGACGAAGAGCAGTCGGCGTTCTTCCTCAAGCTGCTTCGGCTCGTCCGACTTGATGGAGCGTTCGTGCGGGATCAGACCGTGCTCGACGCCGACAATGAACGCGGTGGGAAACTCAAGCCCTTTTGCCGCATGCATCGTCATCAGCGTGACTTTGCCGGCCGTCGCGTCCAGCGAGTCTCCCTCGTTGACCAGGGCTGTTGTTTCGAGAAACCCGCCGACGGACGGGTCGTCCGCGTTGAGTTCGTCGTACTGCGCGGCAGCGTTGATCAGTTCTTCGACGTTCGCCTTCTTCTCGATCGCCTGTTCGGACGGGTTCGCTGCCCAAGTGCGTGCGTAAAAAGTCTTCTCCACAATCGCTTTCAGCAGGTCGCTGACGCTGCCGTATGCCGCGAGCGTCAGGCCGTCCATCATCCGGGCGAAGAACCGCAGCTTTGGTCGAGCCGTTTTCGAGAGACCGGAGATTCTGTCGCCTTCTTTCGCAGCTTCCATCGGCGTCAGGCCGTGCTCGGCGGCGTAGTCGAGGATCTTCTTCTGTGTTGCCGCACCAAGACCGCGGGCCGGCTTGTTGACGACTCGTTGAAAGGCGATCTGGTCAGCGGGGTTTTCGATCAGCCGCAGATAGCACAGCAGATCCTTAATCTCAGCTCTTTCGTAAAACGCGAGTCCCGCCGCCACCTGAAACGGAATCCGTGCCCGCGTGAAGGCGCGTTCGAGTTCGCGCGACATCGAGTTGACGCGGTAGAAGATGGCAAAGTCCGACCAGCTCCCGCCGCTGCGGCTGCGTGATTCGCGGATCACGTTGACAATGCCGTCGGCTTCCTGAGTCGCGTCGGGGAACTTCAGCAGCCGGACTGGTTCGCCATCGTCGCCGTCACTGAGCAGAGACTTGGCCTTCCGCATCTGATTGTGCGAGATCAGCCGGTCGGCGGACTTCAGAATCAACTTCGTGCTGCGGAAGTTGTGTTCCAGCCGGACGAGTGTCGCGTTGGGGTAGTCGCGCTCAAAGTTGAGGATGTTCTCGATGCTCGCGCCCCGCCACGCATAAATCGACTGATCGGGGTCACCGGTCACGCAGACGTTCGGCGTGTCGATCGAGAGGCCTCGAACGAGTTCGTACTGAGCGGCGTTCGTGTCCTGGTACTCGTCGACGAGCAGGAAGCGGATCCAGCGGTCGTAGTCGGCGCGCAGGTCGGGGTTCTCGCGGAACAGCCGCACGACGTGCAGCAGCAGGTCGTCAAAGTCGACCGCGTTGCATTCGAGCAGCGTGTTCTGGTAGCGCGGATAAACCTGCGCGACGATCTGATCGAACGGCTCGCCGATGTACGCATCGAGTGACCGCGCGAACTGTTCGGGATCAACCATCGAGTTCTTGATGCGGCTGATCCGGGCTCCGATTTTCGCCGGCGCGGCGCGAATGGAATCGACGTCAAGTTCCCCGAGGACCCGACGGACGACCTGCAGCTGGTCGGCTTTGTCGAAGATGACGAAGTTCGATTCGAGCCCGATGTGCTGCCCGCGGCGGCGGAGCACGTTCGCACAGAAACGATGAAACGTCGTCACCCAGACTCGCGTACCAGGCAGCAGAGCGTCGACGCGTTCCTGCATCTCGCGGGCAGCTCGATTGGTAAACGTGATCGCCAGAATCGACGCCGGATCGACACCGCGTTCGACGAGCCGCGCGATCCGCCGCGTGATGACGCGAGTCTTGCCGGAACCCGGCCCAGCGAGCACCTGCAGCGGCCCTTCAAAGAAATCCACCGCCGCCTGTTGAGCAGTCGTCAGTCCATCGAGATGAGACGCAGACACAGAAGCCATCCGTTGCCGTCAGTCGTTGATCAAAGCGAAACGCAGTACGGAGACGATAACGAACGTCCTGGCGGCGTGCAGGCAAGTTGAATGCTCAGCGTTGCCAGAGTGATTTCGTATCGAGGGCAAAGCCAGGCAGGAGTTCTGGCTCAACAATCTGATCAGTATCTGTCGTTTGAAGCTGTCCGTCGACCAGCCGGCAGATCGTTACTTTTTCACGCTGTGGATCGATCAGCCAGACACTTTGGCATCCGGCGTTGAGCCACTGGTTCACCTTCTGCATGACATGACTCTGTCGGTCACTGGGTGAAACGACTTCGACAGAGATCGTCGGCGGACCGTCAAAGAAACCCTCTGGCATTCGTTGCGGACTGTCGATACCGGCAACGAACGCAACGTCTGGGACGCGAACTGTATCTGGATTGCGTTCGATGAGAAATCCGGCCTCAGCAATCAGTGTCTTTCCGAGTTTGTGCTGAACAACGAAGGCACCAAGCGCGAGGTGAATCAGTGATGCAACTTCTCCATGAATCGATCCCGCTGGTGACATTTCGACAAGTTCTCCCCGGATCAGCTCGGCTCGCTCTGACGAACCGCGTGCAAAGAGTTCATCGGCAGTGATCAACGTAGTTGCTTCGGCGGTCGACATGGCTCGGGTTCCTTGTCTGTAAGTTGGCCCGGATCACTCTATCAAATGATCTGTCGGACTGGTTCAACGGCTTCGACCCCGACGAGTTTTCTATCCAGTCCGCCGTAGAAGTAGCTCAGCGAGTTCGGGTCCAGACCGAGCTGGTTGAGCACCGTCGCGTGCAGCCGTTTGACGTGCATCCGTTCTTCGACAGCCGAGCTGCCCAGTTCGTCGGTGCTGCCGACGCTGGTACCGCCTTTGATCCCGCCGCCGGCCATCCACATGGTAAAGCCGAAGGAGTTGTGATCGCGGCCAGCGCCCTTCGCGTATTCGGCGGTCGGCTGTCGACCGAATTCGCCGCCCCAGATGATCAGTGTCTCGTCCAGTAGATTACGTTGCTTGAGATCCTTGATCAGACCGGCGATCGGCAGATCGGTTTCTCCTGCGTGCTTGTTGTGGTTGAACTCCAGGTCGCCGTGCGCGTCCCAGTTGTGATCGTTGTGGTTGCCGCCCGAGTAGACCTGGATAAAGCGGACGCCGCGTTCGACGAGACGCCGGGCGAGCAGACACTTCTGGCCGAAGTCCTGCGTCTGGGGATTATCCAGACCGTAGAGTTTCTGTGTGGCTTCGGTTTCCTGCGAGAAGTCGACGGCTTCCGGAGCGTGCTGCTGCATCTTGTAGGCGAGTTCGTAACTGGCGATGCGTGCGGCCAGTTCCGAGTTGTCGTGTCGTGGTGCCAGGTGCGCCTCGTTCTTTTCCCGCAGGCGGTCGAGCAGTTTTCGCTGCACGCGATCGGTCATTCCGGCCGGTGGCTTGAGGTCGTGAATCGGCGTGCCACTGGCGCGAAGCACCGTACCCTGATACGCTGCCGGCATATAGCCGCTCGACCAGTTCTTCGCACCGCTGATCGGGCCGCCCGAGTTGTCGAGCATGACGACGAAACCCGGAAGGTTCTGGTTCTCGCTGCCGAGACCGTACGTCGTCCACGAACCCAGGCACGGATGCCCGCTGAGGATTTGACCAGAGTTCATCATCAGCATGGCCGAACCGTGAATCGGCGACTCGGCATACAGTGAGTGCAGAAACGAGACGTCGTCCACTGTGCTGCCCAGATGCGGGAACAGATCGCTGACCCACTTGCCGGATTCGCCGTACTGCTTGAACTTCCATTTCGGCCCGACAACGCGGCCTTCGTTCTTCCGTCCGCCTCGGCCGAACGTCTTCACCTCGATCGTCTTGCCATCGAGCGGATACAGGTCAGGCTTATAATCGAATGTGTCAACGTGCGATGGTCCTCCGTACATAAACAGGAAGATCACGGCCTTCGCTTTTGGCGTGAAGTGCGGACGTTTGGGAGCCATCGGACTGACGAATTCGCTGACTCCATCTGCCGCGACGGTCTGCTTCGCGAGGAAACCGTCCTGAGCCATCATGCCGGACAGCGCCAGCCCTGTGAAACCGGCACCGGCTTCCCAGAGAAACTCGCGCCGTGTGCGTCCGCAGAAATCGGTTTTGAGATGACCAGTCATTTGATGTCTCCTGACCTCCGGGCAAACTGAGCTGCAACCGGTGATAACTTCGCTGAATCCAGTGGTGTGAACGACGCCCGATGAGGAACTCGTCGAGAACGGCCCGAGGGTCAGTCCAGGTAAACAAACTCGTTCGTGTTGAGCGTCAGCAGGCAGTACATCTTGAGAGCCTGCTCGGCACTGAGACCGTCGTCTTTGATCAATGATTCAATCAGCGCGACGTCGCGCTGCACTTCGTCGTCCGTTGGTTTCCGACTGGTGGTCAGCCGAATGGAGCGGCGAACCTGAGCCTCGAGATTGTCGCCTGCCGACTTGCGGAGATGCTCGGCGAGCTTCTCGGCTTTCTCGTTGGTGAATTCACCGTTGAGCATTCCGAGTGCCTGCGTCGGTACCGTTGTGACGTAGCGGACCGGGCAGCTTGAATCCGTATCCGCCTGGTCGTGAATTTCGAGAATTGGGACAAGCAGCGACCGCTTCACATGGATGTAGACGCTGCGGCGAGCGGCCTCTTCGGGAGGCGACGTGCCCCAGCCCGCTCCAGGTCGCGACTGCCCGGCAAGAACGTCAGCCGAGATCGGCACGTAAATGCTCGGGCCGCCCTGCTTGAGGTTCAGCTCGCCGGTCACCGCCAGAACCGAGTCGCGCAGCTCTTCGGAAGAGAGACGCCGCATGTTGAATCGCCAGAACGTTTCGTTGCCCGGATCCTTTGTGAGTCCTTCCGGCGTCGGTCGCGATGACAACTGATAGGTCGCGCTGAGCATGATCAGCTTGTGCATCCGCTTGAGCTTCCAGCCGCCAGCGACGACTTCTGACGCCAGCCAGTCAAGCAGTTCGCGATGCGTTGGTCGTTCGCCAAGTTTCCCGAAGTCGTTCGGCGTCGGCACAATGCCGCGGCCGAAGTGATGCTGCCAGAGTCGGTTGGCAATGACGCGCGCGGTCAGCGGGTTGTCGTCGGCGAACATCCACTTTGCGAGAGCGAGTCGCTTGCCGGATGTCGGTGCGTCAGCCGGAATGTCCGGAACCTGTGGCGGCTTCGTTCCCAGAGCGGCGGGAACGGTCGGACCGACCTCGTCGCCGGGCGAATGTGGATTACCACGCAGCAGCACGTGGACGGGTCGTCGCCCGGATTCCGAGACCGCCATGATCGGCGTTCCAGCCGGCGGAATCTGACGCTTGCGAGTCGCTTCGAGATCCTTGCGGAGTTCAATCAGCTTCTGCATCGGGCCGGCGCCGAGGATCTGCCGGCCGTGTTCCTTGAGGGCTGTTTCGAGGTCGGTTCGTTCCGGCGGAATGACGAGCCCCGCGTCGATGTACTGTCCACCGCCCGTCTGCCGACAGTGAATCGCAATGACGTTGTCGCCTTTCTTCAACGCCTGCAGAGCACGACGCTTCAACGGCTCGCGCTGATAGTCGACGGTATACCCTTCTGTGGAATCGATCAGGACGCCGTTGAGATAAATCTCACAGTCCTCGTCATGATGCAGATCGAGAGCCAGCCGCTTCGGCACGTCATCCAGTTTGAACCATCGCCGCAGCCAGATGTCCGGTGTCGCCCACTCAGTCCCGATGACGGCTCCCGGTGTGCCTTCACGTCCGAAGCCGCCGCGTCCTTTCTGCCAGGACGTCGTGCTGTAGTCGGGTTCGAACCAGTCGTTCGATGGCTTTTCAAAGGTGTATTCCCACTCCTGCGGCTGCTCACGCGAGTCCGCCATCAGAACGGTTCCAGTCTGTGAGATCACGGTCTCGCGGTCGATCTCGACCTTCAGGTGCTGCTTCAGCTTCTGAGTGAACTCGGTTTCCAGTTTCTCGATCGCAGCAACGAGTTCGTCTTCGCGCTTCTGTTTGTCGAGCAGTTTCTGTTCGTGAGCTTTGCGATCGGCATCAGTCACCCAGTAACGCAGATCCTGATCCGGGCTGCGACCGCCGGAATACTCGATGTCGTGGAACCAGGCGAGAAAACCGTAGTACTCCTGATGCAGAATCGGGTCGGCTTTGTGCGTATGGCAGCGGACGCAACCCATTGATGTGCCGAGCACCGCTTCTGCCGTCGTCTTGACGATATCGTCCAGTCCGTCGTACCGGGCCAGCAGTCGGTCCGCCGGTTCGTCGTCCCAGATTCCCAGCCGGTAAAAGCCGGTCGCGGTCAGCGTTTCCTGGGTGACTTCCGGAAGTTCGTCGCCCGCGAGCTGCTCGATAACAAACTGATCATAAGGCTTGTCCGCGTTGAACGAGCTGATGACGTAATCGCGATATCGCCAGGCTTCGGGTTTCGGGCTGTCGCGTTCGTATCCGTGCGTCTCGGCATAGCGGACAATGTCGAGCCAGTGCCGGCCCCAGCGTTCTCCGTACTGCGGCGAATCGAGCAGTCGGTCGATGACCACTTCAAACGCGTTCGGTGAATCGTCTGCGACAAACCGGTCGACCTCTTCCGGCGTTGGTGGAAGGCCGGTCAGGTCATAATGCGCTCGCCGCAGCAGCGCCACTTTGTCGGCCGGCTCGGTCGGTGTCAGGCCACGCGTTTCGACCCTGGCCAGAATGAACCGGTCGATCTCGTTCTTCATCCATTGCGAATTCTTCACGGCCGGCCGTTCCGGCCGCGTGATCGGCTGATAGGCCCAGTAGGTCCCTTCTTCCGCGTCCGCCGCCGCGTGCGGAGCTTCCGAAACTCCGTAGTCTTCGATGTTCGACCAGGGCAGCCCGAGTTTCACCCACTTCGTCAGCACAGCGATGTTCTCGACCGGGAGCTTCGCGTTCGGTGGCATCTCGAAGCTTTCGTACCGGATCGCCGCCAGCAGTTCGCTTTCTTCAAGATGTTTGAGATCGACTGCCGGCCCGGATTCGCCGCCCTTCAGAATGCCGGCACGACTGGTGATGCGGAACTCGCCCTCAAGCTCCGGCCGGCCACCGTGGCATTTGAAGCAGGTGCGTTTGAGGATCGGCAGGACTTCCGTCTCGAAGAATTGGACCTGCTCAGTGGGAAACGATTCTGTTGATCTGTCGCGGTCGGTCGGAGCTGGTTCCGCTGCCCCGGCACGTGAAGCCATCAGGCAGGCGGAAAGGCACAGACAGGTCGCAACGGCGTGCAGAAAAGTTCGCATCGCAGAACCTCGACGAGGGGAAAGTCAAGTTGAAGGGAGCCAGCAGGCCCGTTGATCACAGGCCGGAGAGATCACTCAGAATAACGGATTGACCGAGTTATCGACCTCGGTTTTGAGTCCTGGCCAGCGCCGGTCCGGTCTGCCCAGGGGACTGATAGTGACTTCTCAGGCAAGTTTCGCGAAACGATCACCACTTCGAACGCGTGAGTCAGTGAGATGTTCGATGATCACGGAGATGGCCCCTTCGCGTTTGCTGCCGCGCGCCCGTTCGATGCGGCAGCCGTTGAACGAAGGTCGAAGTGCCCGCGTTTCGGTCAGCTCAATCAGCCGCGACAGAACATGATCACCGAGATCAAACAACCGACTGCAGACATACAGCCGCTCGGGGTTATACAGATTGATCGCCGTCGTCACTGCGAATGCCAGATGCGACAGGACCTCGTTCAGTTCCGCGCCGACGTCGATCTCTCCGGCACGCGACTGCTCGACAATGTCTTCGATCGAGCGACGATACCCGAGACGCCGCGACACCAGCCGCTCAAATGACGAATCGCTGGCGACTGTCTCCAGGCAGCCGCGCCGGCCGCAGCCACAAAGTTCTCCGTCAGCCACGACGGGAAGGTGCCCGATCTCGCCAGCAAATCCACCACTGCCGCTGAGCATGTGTCCGCGGGAAAAAGCGCCGAGGCCCAGCCCGACGGTCGCTTCGAGCATGACGAAGTTTTCCGATTCCGCCGCGTCACCAAAGTGCCGCTCCGCCAGGCACAGCGCGTGGCACTCGTGGACGAGCACCGTTTCCAGGCCAAGCCGTCCAGCCAGATCGAGCCCCGGTGAATGCCCGTCCGTAATCGGCAGGTTCGGCGACAGCAGCCCCTTCTGTTCGCGCGAATCAATTAACCCCGGCATACTGATGCCCAGACCGAGCGTCCGGACGCCGTTCCGGTCGCTCAACGCCGCGACGTATTCGCAAACCTTCTGCAGCAGTTCATCGTATGAGTCCGGAGTCCGAAACCAGATCTCATTCGCAGTGTGCAGTCGACCGTCCAGCCCGGCCGACACGAGGCGACACATGCCGGCGTCAATGACCAGCCCCAGAACCTGAGCTGTCGCCGTGGCCAGTCGCAACCGTCGAGCCGGGCGCCCACGGCCGGACTCCGGTGCATCAAATTCTTCGAGCAACCCGCTGCGCAGCAGGCTGGCGACCGCCTTCGAGACGGTCGGGGCCGTTGCGCCCATGCATCGCGTCATTTCCGCTCGCGAGCACGGTCCGTTGGCCTGCAGCACGCGCAGAACGGATCGCTCGTTGATCTGGCTGAGCAATTGCGGCTGTACCGCAGCCATGGTTGACACAGACATATCTCCTTAATCGGTCGACTGGAGAAAGAGATTAGGCCGCGCCACCAGTTTCGTCAATGGTCTTTAGAAAAGAAAATACCAATAAGCTCAAAATCATATGAGCGGCGGAAATGATGGCCTTTGAACGAATTCAGCCGGAAATTTGGCCCGCATTACAGGGAATCGCGTGAATCAGTGCGCCCGGCAAAATCAGCATCGCAGGCGTTGCGACTGGCGGAATTCTGCATCAAAGCCCGCTTATCGAAAGTTCGTGGAGCCTCAAGTTCAGAGCGCACGAAAACTATTCAACGTGAGACTTCTGCCAGACGTCTGTCGCCTCACATCGGCGACCCGCTACGAGCCTGAATCGATGCCCGTGCCTCGCTCATCATCCATCCATCCGACCCGCCCGGCAGCCGGTCTGGTCGAGAATCACCAGCTCGTCGATTCCGTCCGCGAGAAACTCGCTTCCACCGGCTACCACCAGTTACGGCGTATCGACGTCGCGGTCGAAGGCGGCAGCGTGCGTCTGAGCGGTCGCGTCGGACGCTATTACCTGCTGCAGATTGCCCAGCAGGCCGCACTGGAAACCGAAGGTGTTTCGACCCTGAAGAACGACCTGCAGGTCGTGCGTACGTCGACTGGCCGTTGACCGCACCGAGGCTTCTTCTCTGGAGAAAGCTACTTCCCGGCGAGTACCCGGACGGCGGCCTGGATGCCTGCCGAATCGAGGCCCTGGTAGCCCATCTGCTGCCACAGGCCGCCTGAGCCTTCCTTGTTGGTACCCAGGTTGTTGTAGGCACCGCGGAAGCCGCGCTTGACGAGTTCCGTGCCGAAGCGCGAACCGAGCCCCGTCGCCACGTTAAACGACTCGGCCACGAGCACGAACGGAGCGGAGGCGAGCTTCGTCATCATGTCTTCGTCGTAGACGTTGAGCGTGCTCTTGTTGATCAGCCCGACGTCGAGCCCGCTCTCTTTGAGATTGATCACGGCGTCCAGGGCTCGGTACGTCGTTTCGCCGGTCGAGACGATGTAGCCGGCCGTGCCTTCGTGGATGATGTCGTCCTTGCCAACAACGAACTCATAACCGTCACCGAAGATCGGCTGTTCGTTGTCATCGAGCAGGTCTGGAACGGCCGACCGCGTCGAGAAGACAAACCGCAGACCGGGATCGTTGAAGATCGTCTCGATGCACTTCCGGAACTGATGCTGATCGGCCGGGAAGAACAGCCGTGTCGTGTCCTTGCCTTCGTCCGGCAGGCCGTTCGCGGCGAACATGTTGTTCAGCCCGAAGTGGCACGTGTTGTCGGCCATGTCGTCGCAGCCGGCGTGTGAGAAGTGCGCCAGCACGTTCGACTTGTTGAGCCGCGCCATTGTGATTTCAGACACGACCATTTCGAGGAACGCCGAGAACGTCCCGAAAATGCCCTGCTTCCCGGCCTCAAAGCCGAAGCCCGCCGCCGCCGAGAAGTTGCCGCGTTCCATGATGCCGCCGCGAACGAACACTTCCGGATGTTCCTTGCGGATGCTGTCCAGACCGCACGAACCTTCGAGGTCACTGTCGAACACGCGGACCTTCGCGACGCGATCGCCTTCGGACATCTGATCGAGAATGCCATTGACGATCTTGCCGAAGTCCGACCTGTTCTTGCCGGCTCCGGCCGAGCCACGCAGCTTCGGACCGCTCGGTCCCTTCTCGACCGACTTCAGAAACGCGACTGCATCGGCGTGGCCGCGTTTCTCCAGGTAGTCGATCGCCGTCGCTGTCTTGATCACATCGTGCCCGTGGTTCGAGCCTTCCAGACCGTCGATGCCGGGGCACATCTTCCGCTTGTTGATCAGAGCGACCGGCCCGTCCGTCGTTACGGCCTTACACATGCGGGCATAAAGTCCGTCAAGGTCTTCGCCTTCACCGATGTCCGTCGGGATGCCGTGGCCTTCCAGCGTCTTCGCGACGCAGTAGCCCGGCAGGTAGTCCGATGGGAAGCCGGCGATCGTGACGTCGTTGTCATCGATCAGCAGCTTGATGTTCAGCTTCGCCGCGACTGTGAGGCGTGCCGCCTCAGCGTCGTTGCCTTCCATCTGGGAACCGTCCGAGCCCAGCATCAGCGTGACCTTGTTCGGGTTGGCCATCGCGACGCCGTTCACGAACGGCCACATGTGGCCCAGACGTCCCGACGAGAACTTGACGCCCGGCGTGTAGTCACGTTCCGGATGTCCCGGCAGGTGAGCCTGAAACTCGCGGTAGTGCAGCAGCTTCTCAGCCGGCAGATTGCCCTCGATCACCGCCATCAGGTACTGCGTCGCCACGCGGTGCCCGGCTTCGTCGAAGAACACCGGCACAACATCCGGCGTCCCGCCCTGCTGAGCGTGCAGCATGAAGCTGTAAGCGATCATGACTTCCGGCACGGTGTCGTACGGTCCGCCGGTATGCCCGCCGAGCCCCTTCGCGTCAGCGACCGCCGTGAAGAAGACGATTGTGTCCCGGCACAGGTCGATATTCGCCTGCAGAATGGCCTTCTGCTCGGCAGAGAGCGTCGGATTCGCCGGATCAAGCGGCAGCGGTTGAAACTTCAACAGATCAATCGGAAAGTCGGCTGTGTTCATCGTTTACGGACTCGCGAGTGCGCACAGAAGAAGCGTGAAGTTCGTTAGTGAGCCGCGCGTTTTAGCCAATCCGCCCCACGATCGAAAGCAACCCACCCGCGTACATCAGCACGGTCCGATCCGACCGCCAAGTCGGGTTCCACAGCCGTAGTCCGGTTTCTCCGAAACCGGAAGTTCGTCAGTCCGGCCTGCCGATCGTTCGCTCAACGTTGCAGCGGACCTTCGCCGTCACAACTCCGTGTGACCAGGTTTTGGAAAAACCTGGCTACAATTGGGCAACCAGCATTCACCCCCGAAGGAGCAAGGTCACCCGTGCCCCGTTCGTGCCCCGACAGTAGTCGTAGGGTGCGTGCAGCGGGCCGGGTCGAGGGAACTGGTGCGTTACGCGGACAGCGTTCCCACGGCGAACGGTCTGCCAGCGGTGAAAACTGCCCGCATAACGCACCTTTCCTGGCCGGCGTCCGCTCCACGCACCCTACGGCACCGATCCTGTTTCCGCAGCCGTAGTCCGGTTTCTCCGAAACCGGAAGTTCGTCAGTTCAGCCTGCCGATCGTTCGCTCGACGCTGCAGCGGACCTTCGCCGTCACAACTCCGTGTGACCAGGTTTTGGAAAAACCTGGCTACAACTGGGGCGACCGCCATTCAGCTCCGAAGGAACGAGGTCGCATGCACCTCAAACGTGCACCGACAGTCGTCGCAGGGTGCGTGCAGCGGGCTGGGCCGAGGGAACTGGTGCGTTACGCGGACGGCGTTCTCGTGAAGGATGCGTTGCCACCGGTGAAATCTGCCCGCGTAACGCACCTTTCTCGGCCAGCGTCCGCTTCACGCACCCTACGTCACTCTCGGCGATTCAATAATCCAAGGCCAAACCGGTTTTCGAACAGTGCTTAGACCTCAGACAGCAAGCTTATCGCGGTAAGCACGATACCAAGAGCTAATCCCATAAGAACCAAACATCCTTGACCTTGAGAACTACGTTCGCGACTGCCAATCTCCAAATACTTCGCCTTTGTGACGTCAATGACGTGTCTGTACTGCGGGTCTTCCACAGCATCCATGGTACTTGTTTACCGGCTCGTTAGTGGTATGAGGCGTGGCGGGGTGAGGTCAGGTTCTGCTTGAGGAAGTCGAGCGGGTCGATGGTCTGCTGAGCGGCGGTGACGAGGACGGTCGTCAGGATGGCCTGGGTTTCGGCTCCGT
>WGMU01000182.1 GCA_016124895.1 bacterium | reverse complement strand
TTGATTGCAGACTGAATCTCTTCCCCGCTCGCTCCTGGTGGCACTTCGATGACGTGGCGGTTTCTGTTCTCCGGAGTTCCGGGCAGCTTCGGAATCTTCAGGTCAATCGGTTTGGGCTGAAACACAGACTCATCCATCGCAAAGTGCCGGCCCTGGACGTTGAGCCTCGGATAGCTGTAGCGGTTGCCGATCGAAATAAGATCAAAGTCTTGAGGGCTTTTCACGTTCATCGCGATCACCGGCCGGTTTTCCGGTTGCGGGCCGGTGATGAATGTGTTGTCGATCAGTACTAACGGCCCCATGTTGTTGACCAAAATGGTCCGGGCATCACCCGCGTCGATCACGCGATTGTTCTGCAGGCAGATGGCAGCCCGTGACGTGCGAAATTCGCAGTACAGAAAGTTGTTCGAGCCCACCGAGACGTTGTGGCGGATGCCGAAGTAGCTGGTGTGGCCGACGTGCAGATCCGCACTGCGGGAACGCTGAAACAGGCAGCGGTAGACGTGAAAATGTCCGCCGCCTGGCTCGTTCCGAAGTCCGGTCTGACAGTCCGTGAATTCACAGTCCCAGAACCACCAGTCGAGTGCGTTGAAACTCTGGAGGCGCACTCCTGAATCCGAAGCACGCAGAAAACGGCAGCGTGTGACGGCAACTTCGGAATCCAGCATCTGGATGCCGGCCCGGATGCCAAACGTCATATCCTGAAACACCTCATCGGAATGCTCCAGATAAGTGGCGCCGCTTCCAGACTTGCCGTCCCATTCATGCGCAACCGCCGTGACGTCTTTCCCGGCACCGTCCCAGGTGATGCGTCCGAAGCGGGAGTGATGGACTCCATTGCAGTGCAGCATGCAGACGCCATCACCGCCAGGACCGTCCCACAGGATTTTCGTCCGCTCCGGATGCTCGCCAATGACGCCCAGTCCCACGCGATTGACCATCGTGAGACCGCTGGTAATGCGGTAAGTCCCGGCGGGTAGAAACAGCACACAGCGGTTTTCACCACGTCGGTTGTCACCCTGTGCCAACTCATCGAGAGCCCTCTGCAGAGCGGCCGTGTCGTCGGCTTGACCGTCTCCGAGGGCACCAAAGTCCCGTTTCAGATCGAACCAGCTTGCGAATGGTCCGACGAACTCTTCGTCACCAGCAGGCTCACCTTTCGGCGGACCGGTGAGTTCGGCCGGCTGGACTACCTGTGCCGGCTTCTCCGGACGTCGCTCCATCTGCTCAGAGTCAGCCACTGCCGCAGAGTCCGCCGATGGCTGTGAAACGGACCGGGACGGTGGAAAGATGATTTCTGAAACGTCACTGTCGGACGCGGCGGCAGACTCGCCGGATTCTGTGACCGTCGCAGAGGTCTGGTCGCCACCGCGATGACTCGACGCTGCGGCTCCATCGTCCATCGAGAGTTCGCGTCCGCTGGAATCGGCTGACGCCAGTGAAGTTTCCTGCTGGCGTGGTCCCGAGCCGTTGGAATCCGCCGCGCGTTCCGGGGCTTCCGGTTTCGCTGGCAGGAACACGAAAGCGACAGTCACAACCAGGACGGTGATGACACCAGCACCTACCAGCCAGGCAGGTTGTCGGAAGCGTGCTGGAGTTCTGCGCGATCGGGTCGTCGGAGGCTGGCCCGCACTCACATTGACTGGGAGCGGTACGCTGATTTTCGCCTGACAGGACCGGCACCGGAACTCCGCTCCGGCACGTTCGTCCCGGACCCGGTACTGCCGGGAACAATTGCTGCAGATGACCGTAATCGCCATGCGTCTGCCTTTCTGTGTGGGAACTATCTCCGATTCCGATATCGCAGACGTTTGACATGACTTTTTTCCGGCATCCGGCAACAGCCTCCGATTGAGCAGCAGAACCGTGCCCCTTAACCACGATGGCCCGTCACACCGCTCACATCGGGCCTTCACGATTCTGCCCGATCCATTTGCGCCGATGAAGGCATTGGCGCTTTTCCGGCGACGAGTGGCCTGTGTGCGACAGGCACATTTTCTTTCGTGGCAACGTCGGCAGCCGCAGGTGCGACATCCGGAAAGAGCATGTCAAACCCCGGCGATGAACCCTGTGCGGGCGAGTGCTCGCATCGCTGCTTCAGGTCGCGGAATTGGAACATCGCGGCAGTACAGAACGATTCGACACGAAGCAGGCCAGGGACGGGCGAAGTCACCACTCACGCATTCCGGGAGGTTTCCAATGTTGCGCACACAGCAGACCGGTTTTCAGACGCTTGTTTCTCCGCCCAATGGATTACTGCGATATCGACCAGTGGTCCTGTCCGCGGCGGCCATCATGCTCCTGCTGACGATGCCGCTGTACGCAGGCGACTCCAGCTATGACACGATCCGTTTCTACACGGGCGCCGGCAAACCGGAAGAAATCAGAACGCATGCACTGTCACCAGACGGCCGCTTTCTGGCGCTGAGCTTCAGTGATCGACCCCTGCGGGCACGAAGCGGGATCACCGTCGTCGATCTGGCGAACATGCGACTGGTTGGCACGTTCGGTCATTTCTCTGACCTGATGCTCGCCTTCAGCAGTGACTCGCAGTCCGTGATGGCGGTCGGGAACTACTCAGGGATTCTTCGACTTAACATCCCGAGCGGCCAAATCAGGAATCTCGGTGACCCTTCACTGGTACCCGGTCGGATCGGAATTCAACTGGAAGAACGCAACGGGAAACTGCTGGTGAAAAGTGTCCTTTCCGAGTTCAACCCCACACTTGGTGGAACGCTCCAGCCGGGCGATGAGATCGTGGCTTGCAACGAGGGACCGAAAGCGACGCGATATGATGACTCGCGGGAGTGGGTCTCACTGCTTGGGAAGTCGGCCGATGACGCCATTGATGCGATTACGGGTTCTCCGGGCACGTGGGTCCAGATTCGTGTCATGCGGTCAGGGATGTCGAAACCCGTCGAAGCAATGGTGCAGAGACAGTGGCCGCCCGGCACCGAGCGGCAGATTCCCGACCGCGGGGAGTGCATGACGGTCGTGCTCTATTCCCGAGGCGAACGAGCTTTCCATTCTGCTGACACCGGCCGCGAATCTGCCTTTCTGTCGATGCGCGATACAGGTCGATCCGGGTGGGCGGCGTTGTCTCCTGATGGCCAGAGGTTTGCATGGATCAGCCGAGTCCCGAACAGGAAACAGTTCTGTGTCGAAGTGCATTCGCTGGAGAAAGGCATCATCGAAACAAGCGTCCTGCTTAATGCACTCAGCTTCCGCGACATGCACTTCACGGCAGACTCAAGCAGGATACTGGTTGGTACACGAGACACGGTCGAAGTTCTGAATCTGGCAGAGTCTGCCTGGGAGAAGCCGATTTCACTGACGCCTTCTGAAGACCGCGACAATGGACGTATCGCGACGCGGCGAATTCCGGTGGGCCTTGGACTGCCAGGCGATCTGTTTACCACTTACAGCAAAGTCGTCTACTCCAGACCGGCCGCCCTGAAGCTGTTCGACGTGTCCGAATCCGGAATCCTCGCAGTCGGCTCAGAAACCGGTGACATCGTGCTGGTCGATCTGAAGTCCGGAGAACACCTCGGTGTCGTGGGTGAAAAGATTCTCGGTGGACCTCCTGAACTGCTGCGGATCTCGCGTGGCGACGGGCACCTCATCGCCTACGCCAAAGGCGTCCTGCATCTATTCGAGTTCGACAGACTGCAGCCGGTGCAGAGTCGATGACGAAACACTGATCCGCAACGCCCGCGAACGATCGCGGCACGACAATTCATCGCAAGCAACGAGCGGCTGCAGCCGACGACGATGCTACAGATCGATGAGCCCTTCCAGCTCAGTGCGGAGCCGTGCCATCACCCGGCTTTTGGCTTTGTAGACGGCCATGCGTTCCATGCCGAAATCTGCGGCCACATCGGCTGGAACGCGGCTATCAACAGCCACTGCCCAGAACGCCTGCCAGGTACGGTCCTCGAACTCAATGCGGATCAGTTCGAGCGCCCGATGCACAGGACTATCTCCTGCGGTCATGGATTCGCTGTCCTCATCGGGAACGTGCTGAGGAATCTGCTGCAAAGCCACATGACCATCGGTGCCACCGGTTGCCTGGGCATCCCGGTTCAGCCGGCGGTAGAAATCATTGATCTTGTTCCGCGTGATCGTCCACAGCCAGCCACGGAACGAATCACCCGGCTTGTCCTTGCGGAAAAACTCAATGCTGCCGGCGACACCGGTAAAGACTTCCTGCACGATGTCTGCCACGTCGTCCTGCTGCAGTGACCATTTCCGGCACCAGCGTTCAACGAGCGGCGTGTAGATGTGGACCAGTCGGTCCCATGCGGATTCATCACGCGCCCGCACTCTGGCCAGCAGACTCAGAGAAGTCGTGCGTGCTGTTCCGCTGCTCGCCGAATCGAACTTAGTCATGCAGAAACACTTAATCATTCACAGGAATGGCCGGAAATTAATTGAAACCATCGTACCGCGAGTGCTGCAGGATTTCGCCCGCATTCACAGATCCGGCTGGCTGAGCTGATACCGCCACGGATGTTATCGGCGCTTTACTTGTCACGCCGGATCGTGGTACGCACAGACCATGAGGAAGTCGTACGTCGGAATCGCAACACCCCAGGGTCTGGAGGTCTTTGTACCGGAGAACCGGCATGTGGGGCGCTTCCTGATGCGTCGAGCCTATCGGTCCGGCACTTTCAGCTCTGTCTGCTTCTGGGCTGTCATGGAGGAAGCCATCGCGTCGACCGTACTCACACTTCTGTACTCGGGACGTCGACAGGACGCCCTGCTCATCATTCAGACGCTGGCCACCGAAACCGGCTCGTTCTTTCCCGAGGAACAGGAATCACCCGTGTTCTTCGCCGGTTAGACAACCGACCGGAAAGGTGACTGAAACAGACAGGATTTCCGACAAGAAAGGTGCGTGACATTCTCCCTGAACAGTGATAGTGAATCGTGCTGGACCAACTGAATTCATCAGAAACTCCGTTCTCTGCAGTCTGAACACGGGAAGAAACAGAACCGACTCCCGGACCCGCCGTGCCAGTAACCGGCGGCGAGTCCGAGGGAGCGGTGGTGCAACAGGTTTTATTCCCACATGCGTGAGGGTTGTATCGCGTCAGGTCTCCGGCGGGTCGGAACCGGGCAGGTGGCTGTGTTGTTCGCAGTTTCCTTTCTGGTTCCGTGTCCCGTTTGGTCTGTCGAAACGACAGCGAGGAGGACTGACGATGGTGCAACTGAAACGCGCACACAATGAGTTGTTCCGGCGCTCCCCGGACGAACGCTTCGAGTCACTGCAGGAACTCACCGAGTTCTGCCGCAGCGAGAAGCACGCTTCGAGTGACTGCTGGCAGATGCCGCGGGCTCTGCAGCCCCGCTCATCCAGCAGTCTGGTGACAGTGACCGTGGACGACCGGCCGCTGCAGCTCAACGACTGGTCGTTCACGCAGCTCTGCCGGCTGTCCGGCATCAGCAAGGACACGATCAATCGACTGGCTCCGGAAACGGCCAGCCGGGCGCTGCACGAAACGCTGCCGTCGTCCGACAAACCGATCCAGCTTCTGACGGCCGGTCAGTCTGTGCGTTCGCTGCACGGGGTGAGTTACACCCGTTTGTGGAATGCGGACCTGCTGGATGTGGTGGCCGAATACGCGACGGACTTTCAACCGCCGCAGACCGGCTGCAACGGAGCAACCGGACTGTATGCCGGCGAGCAGGATTTGTTTGCGTTCCTGATCGATCCGGCCGGCTGGACCGAGATCGAAGACCAGGCATTCGCGCCGGGGTTCTTCGTCTGGAACAGCGAAGTCGGACGCCGATCACTCGGGATTCAGACGTTCTGGTTTCAGGCGGTGTGCCAGAACCACATCGTCTGGGACGCCGTCGAAGTCGTGGACTTCACACGCAAGCACACGGCCAACGTGCATGACGGTCTCAACGAGATCCGCCGGCACATCGAGACGCTCGTTGCAAAACGTGACGAACGCCGCGACGGCTTTGCCCGTGTGATGGCAAAAGCCATGCAGGAAACGCTCGGCAGTGATGGCGACTCGGTCATCAAAGAACTGACGAAGAACGGCATTCCTCGCGGACTCGCTGCCAAAGCGATGGAGATTGCCCGTCAGCAGGGACGCTTCACGATCTATTCGCTGGTCGATGCACTGACCCGGCTCACGCAGCAGGTGAAGTACATCGGCGACCGGACCGAGTCAGATCACAAAGTGGCGGCGCTGCTGTCACTCGTCGCCTGAAATTCCAGACACGGAAAGGAGCGTGTCATGGATCCGCAGGCGGCATGGCAACTGATGATCGATTCGTTTCAGGAGCATGACTGGCCGCAACTGCTGGATGCGGCAGAAGGTCTGCAGAACTGGATGAGCCGCGGAGGCTGTCCGCCGGCCACTGTTCCGGGACGCCGCATGGGCTCGCTCTGGGACGAGCAGCTCGCCAGTTCGATATGCCGCTTCGCCGCTGATCTGGCGACGCGAGTACTGGCGGACGCGAACGGCATTCCCGACGGAGTGCCGTTCAGTCTGTCCTGCTGCGAATGCGACGCCGAAGGACCGGGCACATTCGCTGAGGCGATTGCCGAAGGCTGGACCGGTATCGAGTTCACGCCGGAAGGACTGGCCGAAAACTTCTTCGGTCTCTGTCCACAACATGGTTCTGATGAGGAGTAAAGCGATGGCTTATCTCAAATTGTTTCACGGCAGAGCTTCTCCGGACGAGAAGCTGGAAGGCTGGGGTGAGGATGGTCCGATCTTCGGGCCGTATCCATTCTTCCATACTGTCTATGGAAGCGAGATCACCTTCGATGCCGAGCAGGCTCACACGCTGCCCATTATTGATGGTTTCGTCTTCTATGACGGCATGTTCTACGGAGACTGGTCCGTCTATGACGGTCCGGTTGATGCAGCCGATGAATCGAGACTGACAGAGTTCGAAGCCGGTCGGACCCAACTGCCTCGACCAGTCTTCGAACAGCAGCACGGCAAAGTCTGCCCCAACTCCATCTGGTCGGACCTTGTGGCTGCGGTGAATGACAATCTGTTGTCGTCAGTCTCAGCTCTGGCCAGTGCGCTCATCGAGTGGCTGGAAACCGGCGGTCATCCACCGGAAATCTCGCTCCGATTGAAGCTGCTGGAGTGGTTTCCGAATCCATCGATTGCTTCGGGCATTGTTCATTCCACTTGCCTGGGTTTACGCAAATCGGCCCGGCAGTCATTGAACAGCCGAGACGAATCCTCGACCGGCATGAACCTCGACTGGTACACGCCGATCGAGCACGAAAAGTATTGACGATGCCGGTGCAATGGTGCATCGGTGTTACTTGATTGATGTCGCTGCAATTCCGCAGTGGCTGTTTAACTGCAACACAGGAGAAAATGACATGGCAAAGAACAGTACGAACCGACCGGTTCACGAAATCCGCATGGGGCGTATCCGCGCCGCCATCTGGGCCAACGAAACGGAGAAGGGAGTGCGTCACAACGTGACAATCACCCGCCTCTACAAGGATGGCGACGACTGGAAGGACTCACCCAGCTACGGTCGCGATGACCTGCTGCTGGTGTCCAAGGTGTCGAACCAGGCCCACACATGGATCTTCGAGTCCGAGTCCGCCGAAGCCAACGGCAACGGCAACGGTGACCGCAGCGAAGAAGACTCATTCTGAGGTTCCCCGGAGGGACGCACCACCGCCTCCCTCCACCTGCGTCCTGTCTCAGTGCTGCCTGACGAGCGTTCTGCTGACCACTGCTGAAAATCAGACTGGCCTGCGTCCAGCCGCAGGAGTGTGATATGCTGGCGACAGCAGCGCTGGCTGCATGGCCCTATTTGTTGACGACCGTTTCTGAGGCAGACGATGCCAGATACCGGCTACCGGCACATTGCCATCGGTGACGATTCCGTTCCGCTGATTGCAGGCACCACGACCAAAGTCGTCGAAATCATTCAGGATCACCTGGCTCATTCGTGGGACGGTTACGAGATCCGACGTCAGTACCCATCCCTGACGCTCGGTCAGATTCACTCAGCACTGGCGTACTACTACGACCACCGTGAGGAACTCGATCAGGACATCGAACGCCGTCGCGAGCGAGTCGCCGATCTTCAGACACGCCACAGTTCTTCCGACATCCGTGACCGCCTGCGGACGGTCACCGGTAAGCCATGAGTGAACCTGACTCTGGGCCGTTTGTCTTGACTCACTGATCAGGCTCGAAGAGGAATCACCGTTGGCGAAGGACGATCCGCAATGACAAAGATCGGCAGGAATTCCATGTGCCCATGCGGCAGTGGGAAGAAGTACAAAAGATGCTGCCTGAATCACGATGGACAGGCCCGCTCCGGTCTGACTCTGGCAAATACAATTGACGCGATCACGTTTGGCCTGCGGCATCAAGGGATGCAGGTCACCGCGATACGGCTGGTAAACAACGACACGTTCCTCGTGGAGTTCGTCGCGGAACACACTTCTTCAATAGACATCAAATCAGAGCTTGCGACGGCGATTGCCTTCCTGAATGGGTACTTTCGTGACAATGATCTGGTCACCGTTTCTGTAAAGAACTACGCGGCACAAGCATTCGCAACCGATGGAAAGCCGCTTATCCATGCAATTTCATCGGTGACGGCAGCCGAGCATTTGTCAAACGGACGATCAATTGAATGGCTGCAAGGGACGATGTTTCAGGAGCACACACAGGAATTCAGACTCGGACTTGCGAAGCGACGGATCGCAGAACTGGAAAACGGTCTGCGTTCATTGATCCGAAGTGTGCTGAATGCGGCAGTCGGTCGTGACTGGTGGATGCAGTGCGTCGGGAACAAAGTCCGCCAGCAGACAGAAACCATGTACGAGCGGCAGGAGGGCATTGAGTGCAGCAATGGCGACACACTCGTCGACTTCACGTTTCTGCTCGATCTCCGCAGAATCATCGTTTCCAACTGGAACCGATTCAGTCACGTGTTTCCGGACCAGACCCGGTTCTCTGACCGCTTGGAACTTCTGAATCAGATTCGGCGACGTGAAGCACACAACCGTGAATTGAGCGACCAGGATGTGGAAGACCTTGACGCGATCTATAGCGAACTGATGATTTCGATTGCCCAGGTTATCCCCGGCGCAACGAGCAGGTTTCTGCTTGAGAACTGGCGGAACCGCCTATCGGAAATCTTCGAGGCAGCTACTGAAGCTCAGGTCGTGTATGAGTCCGATGGTTCAATAACCTCTGGCATTCAGGCTGTGTGCCAGCAGATCGGGCGTTTTGAAGACATTGAGACGCAGGTCTCAAGCCTTGTACCTCCGCCACCAATGCAGTCAATCCATGATGAGTTGCTGAAGCACCTCAGCGGCGTACGTACGGCGATGATGGAGATGATTGAAGTCGATTCGATACGCGATGCAGCAAGGCTGAGTGATGCCCAATTACGATTTGAATCGGCAAACAGCGAACTGTTGGCGTTTCGTGAGAAGTATCTAATGACAGTCCTGTAGGGGCAATTCTCCAAAGGACAGCGACAGGTCTTTGGTTGGTGCTAAACCGATCTGTGGAGAGAGTACTGGAGGCTGGTGCAAAACGATTCCGACACTCAGATGATGATGCGTTCGATTTCGTCGAGTGTGATGGCGTCGGACGTGCGGTCGTAGAGCTTTGTCGTGCGGACTGATTCATGGGCCGCTATGCGCTGAGCGTGTTCCAGGGAGCCGCCGTTTTCCAGGTAGGCGGTGATGCCTGTCGCCCGGAACGTATGGCAGCAGATGTGTGTTGCCAGTCCTGCCTGACGGGCTCGGCGTTTGATCATGCGCAGGACGTCGGCGCGGTGCATTCGCCGAGGCGTCAGTGTTCGATGCCGGGAGACGGTGCAGAACAGCGGTGACTTCAAGTCGTCTGCGATACCTGCCGCAGTCAGCCAGGCATCGACATAGGCTTCCGCGTTGTGATGGGCCGGGACGTCGTGACGTTTGCCGCCCTTTTCGTGCAGGCGGAACCACATGCGGCGGCCCTGCTGGAAACAGTCTTCGACGTTCATGCCGATTGTCGCTGACACACGAGCGAAGCTGTAGACCATCACGCCGATCAGCGCCCGGTCGCGGAGTCCGACGATTCGCGAACGGTCGATTGAATCCAGAAGCTGTCGCGCTTCCGCGGCTGTCAGGACGGGAGTCTTGCCTTTCCGCACGATATGCTTCGGGCCGCGTACCGAAGCTGCGGGATTCACTGGCATGACGTGGCCGGTGACCAGCCAATCGAACAGCATCCTGATTGCCGCGAGGTGTAGTTTGACCGTCGGAGCACTGAGCTGGCCGGTCAACTGCTCGACGTAGCCGGCCACAATGAACGGTGAAACGTTTTCCAGAGAAACGCCGTGCCATTCGCACCACTGACAGAAGCGGCCAACGGCGTGCCCGTAAACAGCCCGTGTGCCGGGATTGCGGATGTGAGCCGTGAAGAACTCCAGGAATCGGCGCTCGGCATTGTGACCGGCATTCCGGATCAGCACCGGCAGTCTCTCCCGCTGGATCATCAGAAGATCGCTGCCGGAATCGGCGACCGTTTTCTGGCACGAAAGACTCGGTAATCGGTGATTGTCCATGAGTCATCCTGTCATAGATTTGGCGTTTCAAAAAGGAGCTTTTGATACGCCAATGGCGGTGGTGGACCGGCGACGGAAAAACTCACCGGACTCAAGTTCCTGCACTTGCCTGGTGAGTGAATGCAGCGCTTGCGGTTTCCTGCATTGGCATGGGCGAGACGTGAGTTGGTCCTCCTGCCCGGCACTTCTGTCATCCATCGAGCCGATCCTTCATTGACCAAGTGAATGCTGGCTGCCTGACCGCGCCGGATGTGGACGGTTTGCGAATCGCCTTGCCGTTTCAGTTCATCAAACCAGTCAGATGAAACGGAACGACAGAATTCCCAATTCACGAATACGAGTGACTCGCATTGCCGGAATGGTGGCCATCGGACTGATTACGGCAGCGGCAATTGCATTCGGAAACCTCAACGACTGGCTGCCTGCCTTCATTGCACTCAGCAGTTTTCTCTGCCTTGCCCTGCTGCTGGACTGCTGGCTGCTGCTGAGACGTCGGCCACTCGATTCAGGACTGTTGCAGATTCCGTTTCTGCTGGCGCACGACCGGGACGTGTTCTCGCGCTTCGAGACGATTTCGCGATCGTTGCTGCGGATCTCTCAGAATCCGGACCTGATCTATCGCAGTGCGACTTTCGACCGGCTGGAGGAACTCGCCGAAGAGTTCAATCAGCTTGCCAGCGGAACAATCGAATTCCGTGGCACGGAAACCTGGCGGATTGTCTATGAGCAACTGCTGCGGAGTCCGGGGCTGCACTCATACCGGTCCGTGGCGTGGGTCCGGAATGAAGGCTACTGGCAGTCTGAACCTGGCCGGCAGAGTCTGCGACTGAACATGGAGCTTCATCGGCAGCAGCGAGTCACCGTCGAGCGGATTGTGATCCTCGCTGACGAAGTTTGGCCATCCGAAGCCGACTCACCGACCGAACGGGTGCGGCAGTGGATTCACCAGCAGCATCACGACGGCATTCGGATTGCGATCGTTCGCGAATCCGCTTTACGCAGTGAGCCGGACCTGTTGCAGGACACCGGTATCTACGGCAGCCGAGCTGTCGGGTTTCAACACCTTGACGACCTGCGACAGCCAGCTCGGTTTGAACTGAAGTTCGACTTCGACGAAATCGTCCAGGCCGAAGAACGCTGGAAACGTCTCTCTGTTTATGCGACTCCCTGGCAGGATTTCCTGGATCAGCGTGGAGAACTTTCCTAAGATCGCCCGCAACGTACAGAAGGTCATTCCTGTTGCGGTCCATTTATCTGGATACCGCCCGGCTCGGGCAGATGTCGCCGGGCGCTGTGGACGCCCTGACTGATTTCGTCCGTCTCACGGCCGAAGAGCCCTCGGGGCTGTACTTCGAGCAATTCCTGCGAAATGGGCACGACGCATTGCCGGAATGCTACAACCGGAGATTTCCCAGTCTGAAAAGCTGGCGAGGAATCAGCGGACTCAAGCAGTCACTGACTCGGCTGGTTGGCTCACCGTCAGACTGTCGAGTGCTGCTGGCCAGCCGCTCGTCGCAACTCATGCAACTGGCGGCATTCTCGCAGTTTCGGATCTGCCGACGTGTGCTGACGACCGATCTGAACTGGCCTGCCTATCAGAAGATTCTGAGACGCGAAGCGATCCGGACTGGCGGCACAGTCGAAGTCGTCCCGCTACGGCACCGGCTGCTGTTTGACAGAATCCAGATGACGGAATTGATTCGCACAGTCGCTGCTGAGTATCACTGCCGTGGCTGCGACGGACTGTTTCTGCCGGCTGTTGATAATCTCGGCATTCGGCTGCCGATCCGGTCGATTGTGCGATTGATCGAGTCGCGGCGGATGATTCGGTTCGTCACTGTCGATGGAGCACAGGCCATCGGCCACCTTCCGCTGGGGCAGTTGAATGATGTCTGCGATCTGCTGGTTGCCGGCTGCCACAAATGGCTGCGGGCGTATCTGCCGATGGGACTGGCGTTCTTCGCTCGACCACGATCGATCCACTTCATCGAGCAGGCAATCGAAGCCGCTCTGCAGTCACGTCGCATTGATGATCCGCTGCTGCGGTTCACTCGCCAGATTGAAGCCGAAGACACCGACGGCTACTCGGAAACGACGAACGTGTCATCGTTGCTGTCGTGTGCAGGAGCACTCGCCGACATCGAACAGACCCCGGTATCAGCCGGCGAGCGGAAAATGATCCGGCGTTCCAACGTGCGGCGCATCCTTGAGGCGGTCTGCCAGACACCGTGGACTCCACTGCTGCCCGATGAAGGGCTGCGGAGCGATGTCGTGCTGCTGCAATCCCGGCGGTATGCCGTACGTCAGGCTGCTCCGGATGCGATCCGGGAAGCGTTCCGGCTTTCTGGCGTCTCTCTTTCCAGCTACGAGGCCGGACTCATCCGGCTGTCAATGCCCGATGAGCCAATCGCAGATCAAACACTGGACCAGGTCCGCGATGCGCTATTGTCCGTGAATTGATCGAACTGCAAAGCTGACCGGCAGTGTCCGCTTTCCACTACCTGAGCCGCGTGACAAATCGTTCTCATCGTGGCAGAACAGGAGCATGTACTCCGCACTGACGCCACTGTTTCTGTGCATCGGAATTTTGCTCGTCGCCTTTCCCGATGCAGCCCGCTGGCTCGCCACGTTTTTCGCCGTCATGTGGCTCTGGCGACACATTCGCTGATTCCATGCGACTCGCGTTCTTGCAAACCTTTTTGCCCGCTTGCCGGCATTTCCGAGTGTAACGCGGCGTCAAGGTCCGCCGTCGTTCGCTGACGCTTCCGCCGGCTGCTGCTTTGCCTGCGGCAAAGACTCCACCTTGACCTGCCGCGTTCGGGGCGCGTGTACGCCGCCCGGCAGGCTGGACGAAATCAAGACTGAGCTGCAATCGCCGGGAAGCAGCCGCGAACGACGGAGTGTCGCACCATGAACAAAGAAGAAGCCAGAAAACTTGCCGAACAGGGACTCGCCGAACTGCATCAGGCTCTGCAGAACGGACACAGCGAAACGCTGACCCGTTACTTCAATATGATGAGCCGCTTTCACCGGTACAGCTTCAACAACATTCTGTTGATTGCCTTTCAGCGTCCCGATGCCACGCATGTCGCCGGATTCCACACGTGGCGAAAACTCGGACGCTGTGTTCGCAAAGGCGAGCAAGGCATTGGGATCTTCGCGCCGATAGCGTATCGCCGGAAGGAAGACGCCGAACGATCGACTGACGAACCGGAAGACTCTGTGGCTCTCGCCGGCTTCCGAGTCGTTCACGTATTTGACGTCAGCCAGACTGACGGCGACGACCTGCCGGAACTGGCGACGGTCCAGGGCAATCCCGGCGACCAGCTTCCGCGACTGGAACAAGCAATCCGCGAATCAGGAATCGAAATCGAGTACGGCAACCCCGGCTACGGAGCCCACGGAGTCTCAGCCGGCGGAAAGATCATCGTCGAGCCGGACCTGCCACCAGCCCAGACCTTCGCGATTCTCGTCCACGAATTCAGTCACGAACTCCTGCACCAGCAATCAGACCGCCGGAAAGAACTCAGCAGAGCAGCTCGCGAAACGGAAGCGGAAGCTGTCGCGCATGTCGTCTGCCGAGCCTGCGGCCTCGATCCAAACACAAGTAGTGCCGACTACATCCACCTCAGCCGCGGCGACGTGAGAACGCTGAGTCAATCGCTCGACGTCATCCAGAAAACTGCCACCAGTATCATCAGTTTGATCAATGAATCGCACAACGACGGAACTGCGGCAACGTTGGCAGCGTAATGTTGATCCCTCGGGCCAAATCGATGACATGCAACTGCTTGAACAGGAAACTTGTCGACGGATCGAGCCTGTTGCTGTCAATGTGCCGTTTCACTGTCATAGCGTGGTGTGAGCAATGTCGCAGAGATTGCGACTGCTCTGTGCAGTTCGGCCAGCCGGCGGTGAGTGGTGGCTTCGGCTTCGACCTGCTGCTCACGCAGGTCGATGAGTTGCCGCTGGGCTTCGATCAGCCGCAGAAAGTCGATGCGGCCGGACACGTATCCCGCCTGCGCCGAGGCGACGTTCTTCTCCGCCGCAGGAACAATGCGGGTTGAGTACAGTTCGGCCGTCCCGCGGGCTTCCTGCCAGTGGGCGAGAATCGACTGGATCTGATTGGCGATTTCGTCCATCAGCCGGGCGTATTCTGCATTGTGCTGCTGCAGGCGGGATTCGGCCTCATGCACGGCGGCGTTGCGGCGGTGCTTGTTCAAAGGCACGTTCAGACTGACTCCAATCATCGGACGCAGCGGCTGTTCCTGCCAGAATGCATCATATTTCGCGTAGGCATTGAAATCCGGGTAGAAGTCGGCACTCGCCAGTCCGAGTTCCGCCCGATCGGCCTGGATGCGATCCGCCAGAGCCTGCAGGTCAGGACGCTGCTGCAGAGCCATTTCCAGCAGTTCGTCGGAGGACGGTATGATGAGTGCGTCTTCATCCCGTTCCGGAGGGACCGGCAGAGGATGTTCTGCTGCGCGATGCAGCAGCGTGTTGATCCGCGCCACCGCGACCTGCACCTGACGGTCGAGTTCCAGACGACGGCGTTCGAGCAGTGCCAGTTCAACATCCGCCTGCAGCACGTCCTGTTGCGTCACGAGACTGGCCCGCAGTTTCGCTTCCGCAGTCGTGCGGAACTCCGTCAACTCTTCGATATTCTGCGCATTGAGCGTTCGCTGGCGGTGTGCCTGGTAATAGTCGAAGCAGCTCAGTCGGGTCAGTTCGGCAAGCTGCAATCGAAGGTCTTCGATGCTGCGTGCCGCGGCATTCGATTCAGCATTGGCGACATCACCCTTGAGACGCAGTTTGCCAGGCCACGGGAACTGCTGCGACACCATCACCATGTAGGCAGAATCGACACTGCGGCTGCCCCAGCTTCCGGGGCCGAGCGCCACGCCGAACATCGGGTCATCCAGCGCCGTGACCTGCGGATACCGCATGGCAGCGGCACGCCACGCCGACTCCATCGCCTCGACAGACGGATTCGCGGCCAGCACTTCCGCGACAAGCTGGTCGGGATCGAGTGAACCATGACCGCCGGCTGCGTTCGGTTCGTATTCTGCGGGAGGAACAAGGGCGACGGTCTGCTGCCACACCGGTGCGGACGGCAGAGGCTGTCCGTGAACATCGATCAGAGGCTGCGAGGAAACCTCGTCCACCGCCGGAATCACCACAGTGCGGTTGCTGCTATCTGCGGCGGCGACGGACAATTCCGGTCGAAGAACTTCGTGCGACGCGGTTTGGACGACAGGTTCCGCACTCTCATCCTGAGCCGTCTGGCTCACAGCATCCGACCGTCCCGGCACCGTGGCGCAGCCGCTGAGAGCGGCGACCACGACGATGACGGATATCACAGGTCGGAACATGATCGGCTGCCATCCATTGCTGATTACAGAATCCCGGCGCATCCATGCGTCCTTTCGCTTTTATCGGGAGAGTCTGCCCGTTCGATTCAGTCGGAGCAGAATCAACCGTTGTCTCTTGCCTCGCTTGCCTGACCGGACCCGTCGCCCGGAGAAACGTCTGTCGTCGGTTCACCACTGGATCCGGTCTGCTGAACTGCCTGCAGCTTCCGCCAGCGGCTCGTCCGGACGTGATAGAACAGCACTGGCAGCAGCAGGTCGATCACTTCATCCGCCACGAGGATGCCGCCGAGCACCGGAGCCGCCATTGGTTTCATGATTTCTGCACCGGTGCCGGTCGCCCAGAGCATCGGGGCCAGGCCAATAATCGTCGTGCCTTCCGTCAGCAGCTTGGGCCGCAGGCGGTGGACGGCGCCTTCCATAATGGCCTGCCGCAGTTCGGCCAGTGACGCGATCTGCGACAGCCCGCCGCGCGATTCGACCGCTTCGCGCAGGTACACCAGCATCACGACGCCGGTTTCCGTTGCCAGTCCGAAGCAGGCGATGAATCCAACCCACACCGCGACGCTGAAGCTGAAGCCGAACAGGTACTGAAACAGCACGCCGCCCGCGACGGCGCCCGGCACTGCCAGCATCATCAGTGAAGCGTCCGCAAAGTCGTGATACGTCACATACAGCAGCACGAAGATGATCATCACGACAATCGGGACGATGACGGTCAGCGTTCGCTTCGCTCGAATCTGATGCTCGAACTGGCCGCTCCATTCGATGTACATGCCGGGCGGAAGTTGAACCTTGTCGGCGACGGCCCGTTGAGCCTCTTCGACAAACCCAACGATGTCCCGGTCCCGGACGTTGAGTTGCACATAGCTGCGCAGCAGACCGTTTTCGCTCTTGATCATCGACGGTCCTTCGACAATCCGCACGTCGGCAATCTGAGCCAGCGGGATCTGGACGGTGCCGTTGGGAAACGGGTTTGTGGTCGATCCAGTTGTCATGGGGCGCTCCGCTGGCATCGCTGGCGAGCTGCTCATCGCGCCCATTCCGGACATGGCAGCACTGGACGAGGTTCCCGATGCAGGCATCGCAGCGGCACTGACCAGCAGGTTTTTCACCGACTCCTCGTCTTCACGGAAGGCCCGCGCGTAGCGGACGCGCACCGGGAACCGCTCGCGGCCTTCGACGGTCATCGTGATCATCTTTCCGCCGAGCGCCGTTTCCACCACGTCCTGCACGTCGCCGATGCTCACGCCGTACCGCGCAGCCCGCTCGCGATCGATGTCGATCTCCAGATATCCCTCACCCACGATCTGATCCGGGAACACGTCGGCCGCGCCGGGCACTCCCCGCAGCACGGCGGCGATCTGTTCCGAATACTGCTGAATGCGGTTCAGGTCGTCGCCGTAAACCTTCACGCCGATCATCGTCCGCACGCCGGTGGCCAGCATGTCCACTCGGTTGATGATCGGCTGCGTCCAGATGTTGCCCCATCCGGGAACCTGCACCACCGTGTCCATTTCCTTGAGCAGATCGTCCTTCGACTTCCGCCACAGGAACAGCTTCGCGGCGAACGACTGTTCGAGTTGCGGCTGTATGGAACGCAGATCATCGTCGGTGGCCGAGCCCATCCACAGCCCCAGCGATTCCGCTTTCGTCCGCAACTGTTCCATCGCTTGCCATGTGTAGAACGGCACGGCACGGTCGAAGAGCTGCCAGTTCCACTCGGTCACGTGCTGTTCCCACAGGGCGTCGCGCTGCGTGTCCACTGCGGCCAGCACGGCGGAAAACAGCGTCGGTCGTTCGATTCCCAGCACTTCTCCCGCATCCTGCAGCAGCCGTTTCGTCGGTGATGGATTGAGGATCAACAGTTCGGGACTAGACTCGACGACGTCGCGACCAGCGAGTTCCGCAGCCAGCATCTGAGTGAGTTGTGTCACGGTCGGAGCATCCGGCGAATCGACCAGCGGCGGCCCAAAGCGTCCGGCCAGCAGAGTCGTCAGTTCTGCGCGTTCGGCTTCGGGAACGTCGCGCCGCAACCGGCGTCCGTCGCTCAGCAGGCGGAGCGTTTCATCCACGGCGCTGCGGACAAGCTGCGGGGCCAGTTCATGCCGGAACTTTGCGAAATCGTGAGCCGTCAGATCGCGGAGCGTCCGGTCGAATGTTTCCAGCGAGAACATCGTGGCATCGTTGATCAGGTCCGGCCGCTGCTCGGCGGACGGAGCTTTGATCCAGCCGCGGGCAACCAGTGCGTCGAGAATTGCTTCCGTCTGAGCATGGGCGTCGGGATAGCGCAGCTCGCGCTTCGGCCAGTGCTCGCGCGGACGCAGGTTGACGACGGTTTCAATCATGTCCGGTGGAGCGGGATCGGTCGGCGTCTCGGCGCGGCCGGCCTTGCCGACGACCAGTTCGACTTCCGGAAACGCCGAGATGAGCGCGTCGCGGGCTTTCAGGTCGTCGGCCGCCTGAGTGATCGAGGCGCGGGGAATCGTGATCGGCATATCCAGCACCGTGCCCTCGTCCAGCGGCGGCATGAACTCGCGACCCAGCCGCGACATCCGCGTGTCGACCAGCAGCGCGACAACGATCAGGCACACGGCCGGAGCGGCAAAGCGGATCAGCCGTCCGACGCCGGGCCGATCCACCCACGCCGCCCAGAACGCCGCCAGCAGCAATCCGCCCAGTACAGTGAAGAAGACGGCGGGAATGCCCGTCGGCGCGGCTCCGCACAGAAAGATCACACCGGTCAGCAGCACGATCGGCCACGGATGCAGCAGCAGATAACCCAGCACCGGGCGGTAGATCTCGATCACGCTGCGGACAATCCAGCTTTCCTCTTCGCCCCACAGCCGGCCGCGGATCAGCAAGGGAATCACAGCCGGCACGAACGTGATCGCCAGAATGGATACGCCGATCATGGCGAATGTCTTGGTCCACGCCAGCGGATGAAACATACGGCCTTCCATGCCGCCCAGCGCGAACACCGGGATGAAGCTGATCACCATGATCATCACGGAAAAGAAAATCGGCCGGCCGACGGTGCGGAGCGCGGGCAGGACGAGTTCCGTCGTATCGCCGGAAACCTTCTCGCGGCCAAAGTGGGAATGCAGCCGGTGCGTCGCGTTCTCGACCATCACGATCGACGAATCAACCAGTACGCCGATCGAGATCGCGATACCTGACAGCGACATGATGTTCGACGGAATCCCCATCAGACGCATCAGAATGAACGCAACGAGTACGGCCAGCGGCAGCGTAAGACACACGATCAGCGCGCTGCGGAAGTGCCACAGGATCAGCAGAATGGCGAGGCTCGCTACGAGCATTTCTTCCTTCAGCGTGCCCGTGACGGTGTGAACCGCCCGCTCGATCAGTTCCGTCCGTTCGTAGAACGGCACGATTCGCACGCCCGGCGGCAGTCCCGGCTGAAGCTGCTCGATCTTCTGCTTGATCCGCTGCGTGACTTCCAGTGGGTTCTCGCCGTAACGCATGAGCACGACACCGCCGACGGCTTCGTTGCCGTTCTTTTCGAGACTGGCGCGGCGCATCGACGAACCGTACTGCAC
>WGMU01000054.1 GCA_016124895.1 bacterium | reverse complement strand
TGTCGTCGAGCAGCGCGTGCTCCGTCGCCAGCCGTCCCTCGGTTTCGTAGAACTGCTCCGTCTGCCGGCTCGCCGACAGAAACGCCTCGAACAGCGACGTCTGCCCGTCCTTATCGAGATCGAACGCCGCATCGCCGATCGCCTGCGACAGGTGATCGCCAAACCGCGAGAAGTTCTGCTCGACTCCGCTTTTCGTTGACGTGACGACGACTCGCCCGTTTCCGGCCAGCGTTTTCAGAAACGGTCCGCTGGACGACGCGCAGTTGACGATCGCTGTCCGGCAGCGCAGCGACTCCAGCCAGTGCGACAGCTCCTCGGCAGAAACGTCCGGCCCTTCGAGATTGAACCTCGCCGTGCGTCCATCAAACGTCCCGTGCCCGATCAGCACGAGCCAGAGTTCAGCGTTCGCTTCATCACTGGTCTTCGTTGCAAACGTGCTGAGTATCTTCTGCAGCTTCTGATGATCGGTCTCACTGCCGCCGTTGTTTGCTTGAGCGGATTCCTTTGGACCGATCCGCACGGCTGTGGCACGTCCCTGATTCGCCGCCTGCAGCCAGCGCTCCGACCACTCATCAAACTGCCGCCCGTACTCCTCGGTGCCGGACGTTCCACGTACGACCAGCACCAGTCGGTGCTCAGATCCCGCTGGCTGCGTTGCGTCCTGTGCGATGCTGGCGGACAGAGAAACGAAGAAAGCAAGCATCGCGACAACGGCAACAACAACTCGTTCCCACGCTCTATGTGGGAACGCAGACCTGGACGCTCCGCGTCCACAATCACCGCAGAGTGGCGGCAGCGACGTTCCAACGCGGAGCGCGGGAACGAGCACTCTGAGATCAAGGAATCGTTGGCGCATCATGGCAGTCCCTTCGTGCGGCGCAGGCCCCATTCGCCGAGCAGGCAGCCGAGCACGACTAAAAAGACGTATGGCTGATCCCACAGCGGCATCGTCCAGGTCGTCATGACCGGCGCCGGCCGGTTCTGCAGTTCCGACACAAAATCGTCGAGCCTCTCCGCTTCGACGACTTCCCCGCCGGTTCGCTCGGCCAGTTGTTCCAGCAGTTCGCGGTTCAGCCCCGGATGACGGAACTCGTCGACTTCCGGATCGAACATGACGCCGGTCTCATCCGCATCGAGCGTCTCACTGTCCGCCGTCAAGGCTGATGCGGTCAGCGTCCACGTTCCCGGTTCCTGCGGGACGAAGACCGCTGTGTAAACACCGCCTTCATCGAGCGCCGCTTCGGCATTCAGAGTCAGAACGGGCAGCGTCTCAGGCTTCGCTTCGACGGCCGCCGCTTCCTGCGAACGATCGGCTTTCGCGACCTCGATTCCGTCACCGGAAGTCTCTCGTTCTGATGACTCGGCTGCTTCCCGCGGCGGAGATTCTGAGCTGCGAACGGCGATTTCGACGCGCGCGTTATCCAGCGGCGAGTATTCCTGATCGGTCACGCGAACTCGAATCCGCACAGCCTCCGGTGCGACATCCGGAGCCGGCAGCGTCTGCACGTCGACACGCTGTGGAACGTCCGCCACCAGCCAGCGCAGCGTCTGCCGCCAGGCGCGCGCCAGGTCGTCCGGATGATCCTCGGTGTTCCGCAACTGCCACCGCCACAGATCGCCAACCATGACCGCCCCTGCGCGACCGCGGCCGTACTGCTGCGTCACCAGCGCCGGCCAGACGGCACCGCTTTGATCGCTCACTGTTGAGAGAACAGAAGCCCCCGGCTTGATGCCGTGCGACGGGTTGATCGTGCGGAAGCCGGGCATCGACGACAGCCGCGTCCGCTCTTCGGACTCGGTTGACCTCAGCCGCACCCAGGGCTGCAGCCAGCCTTCGCGGGTCAGGTCGAGCGTGACTGACTCGTTCTCCGCGGGGAACTCAGCCCGGTCAAGGTACACCGGCAGGAGATCGGCAACCGGTGTTCGGTCGTAATCGCCGGTGAGGAACGATTCGGTTCCGCCGAGCATCAGAAAGCCTCCGCCGCGTTCACTGACAAACTTCTCGATCAGCATCAGTTGAGCTGTCGTGAAGAACGACGCTTCGATGTCGTCGAGAATCAGCGCGTCGAACTGAAACAGCTCGTCCTTGTCTTGAGGAAATCCGCCACGAAGTTCCTCCGGCGTTTTTGTGTTGATCCTCACGAGCACCGGGTCGTCGAAGCGCTCGGTCTCTTCATCGGCGTTCGATTTGAAACCACGGAACAGTGAGTTGCTCGACTGGCCGTCTCGGCCGCGGAAATCGAACTTCGCCTCGCGCTTCGCCACGCGGATCATCGCCATCAGGTCGACGTTCTGATCGTCTTCCAGCGAGCGGCGCAGAAACTTGAACTCCCAGTTCGGCCGCCCGCTGAGGTACAGAATCCGCTTCGGCGTACTGCCGCGCTGAATCTGCACGATCCGCGAGTTGTTGATCAGCGTCAGCTCGTCAAGCGGTTCTTCGCGGTCGCCCGAAAGATCCCGCACGGAAACGACTGCCCGATAAAAAGCGACGCCGATCACGACCGGACGGAACTGCAGCCTGAAGGCGAGCACGTCCGACGATCGATCAACAGGCTGCCGCTCAACCGCGACCGATTCGCCTTTTGAGTTCAATAGCCGGCACTCAGCGAGCAGATCGATGTTGGCTGCCAGTCCTGCCAGACCGTGAAACTCGGCGTCGCACTGGACGGTGACCGGAGCATCCTCAAACGGCGTCTCGCTGACCGACAGCGTCGTGATCAGCACGTCCGGCTTTCCAGCACCTTCTGGAAAGACAACGGGATACACCGGCGGCAGTTCGTCGATCTCGTTCAACACCGACGTCAGTTCCTCCGTCGAAACGTCCGTCGCGTTGCCGTCACTGAGTAACAGAATGCCGCCCGTCGGCCGTCCGGCGAAGCGCCGCGAAACATCCCGCAACGCGGATTTCAGCGCCGACGACGGGCCATCCCATTTCAGATCAGTGGGCATGTCCAGATGCTGCAGACGCCGGTCAAATGAGAATTCATGCAGTTCGAAATCCTGCGCCAGACGGTCGAGCCAGTGATCCTCGCCATTGCGCGGCGCCAGTTCCGCGGTGATTTTCTTCGCCAGCGAATCGTGTCCCGCAGACCTCTGCCTGTCACCGTTCTCGACCTCAGCCATCAGGCTGCGACTGTTATCAGCCAGCAGAACGAACAGGTTCGAGTGCGGCTTTGGATGCGTACCGCTCCAGACCGGCTCGATCAGGCACAGCGCCAGCAAGGCGAGAGCAAACAGCTTGCAGCCCACTGTCAGCAGCCGAGCCTGCCCAGTCAGCCGGCCCCGCTTCGCGGCCCAGCCAACAAGCAGCGCCGCAACGACCAGCAGAAGGATTGCCGGAATCCACCATTGCGGGCTGCTGAAGGAAATCATGTTTGACGCTCTACGGTTTGCAATCTGTAGGGTGCGTGAAGCGCAGCGTAACGCACCACTCCCAAATTGACGGTGCGTTACGCTGCGCTTCACGCACCCTACGGGCCTTACCCGTCTGTATCTGTTTCAGGTGCCAGCACGCGGCCGGCACCAATGCGTTCGTAGTACTGCCGAACCAGGTCCGAATACTTCTCCGGAATCGGATCACGGTCGATTGGCACCAGCGAATCCGGGGACTCACGACGAGCGATCTCTTCCTGAAGCTGCTTTCGCAGTTCGTTGAGCGGTTCGAGAATCTGCATCCGCACCAGCCCCCACTCCGGCTCCTTCGAGTGTCGTTTGAATTCGACGCGCATGTTGCGCGCGGCTTCGCGAATCCGAGCGACCTCGGCCCGCAGCTTCGGGTCGTCGACCAGCTCTTCGATGTTCCGCAACTGGTCGGACCACTGCACGAAGTCCCCGCCGGTCAGCGGCGCTGCAGGAGTCGGCGGTCCGCCCTGCGAATTGTGCTCACCCGATTCGGTCTGCAGTCCCCCGCGACCCTGCTGTTGCTGCTGCGAGTTCCGCAACCCCGGTCGCTGCCGCTCGCTCGGCTGACGGCCACCTTGTTGCTGCCCACTCTGCGGCTGCTGGCCGGACTGTGGTTGTCCCTGCTGACTTTGTCCTCCGGGTTGCTGCCCAGCTTGCTGGCTCTGCTGCTGAGAGCTGGGTTGTTGCCCGTTCGGTTGCTGCTGCGAACCCGGTGACTGGCCGTTGGGCTGCTGGCCCTGGCCCGGACTCTGTCCTGGTTGCTGACCGGGCTGTTGTCCTTGCTGTTGGCTATTCGGTTGCTGCCCATTTTGAGGCTGACCGTTTTGCGGTTGCTGTCCCTGCTGAGACTGCTGGCCGTCGGGATTCTCACCCGGCTGCTGACCGGGACTCTGGCCGCGTTGGTCACCGTTCTGCTCTCCCGGTTGCTGCTGCCCTCGCTGTCCGGGTTGCTGAACCTGTTGGCCCTGAGGCTGTCCTTCCTGCGGTTGACCCTGCTGGCCTGGTTCCTGCGATTGCTCACCGCGCTGCTCAGAATTCTGCTGCCCCTGTTGCGGACGCTGCTCCTGACCGTTCGGTTGCCCGGTTTGCGACTGCGAGCCCTGCCGTTCCTGGCCCTCGTCCCTCAACCCTCGCCACTCAGCCTTTTCGCCCAGTTCCTGGGCGATCGCGTCGCGGGCGTCGGCGAGTTCGCGGCTGGCTCGTTTCAGCGTTTCCAGTTCGTTGCCGAGCACCGATTCCGCTGCCTGCTCAATGCCCTGCTGCAAACGGTCGATGCCTTTGTGGGCGAAGTCCTCGGCCTCGGCCGCCTCTTTAACAAGGCCACGCTGCAGAAGCTGATTAGCCTGCTCGAGCGCTTCGTCGGTCCGGTCTGATCTCGCCTGCCGAACGGTCTCGTACAACTGCCGCGCGAGCAGCGGCTCTGCGGTTTCGGCCTTCTCGACAACCTCGCGCATCCGGTCCATCACTTGTTCGAGCTGCTTGCGCTGATCGCGAAATTCGTCCCGCAGGTCTTCTCGCTTCTCAGCACTCCGCAGCGATGGCCGGGCACCGGCTTCCTTCTTCTCGTCACCGTTCAGTTGCTGAGCGATCTGATCCTGCCGTTCGCCGATCTCCCGAGCCTGCTGCCGGAGATCGCGCATCTCGTCGCCGAACTGGCCGGCAGCTTTCTGTCTGACATCGTCACGAATCTCCTGCAGCTCCCGCTCGGCTCGCGTGCCCTCGTTAAGTGCCTGCGAAACCTGGCCCTTTTCGAGCGCCTCGGAGGCCTGACGCACTCGGTCGCGCGTCTCGTCAAGTTTTTGACTCTCTTCGGCAAGCTGCTGCTGATTCTGCGGCTGCTCCATGCGGTTGCGGAGTTCGTCGAAGTCGCGCAGCAGTTCGCGCTGCTCCTCACGCAGGCGCTTGAGCTGCCGCTCGATTTCCTCCTGCTTCTTCTTGTCCTCGGCGGCCTTCAGTGCGAGTTCCAGCTCGCGCAGCTTCTGATTCAGGTCGCCCTGCCGCCGTGCGAGTTCCCGCAGCCGATTGAGCACCTGCAACTGCTCCTGGTTCTGTTGCTGCTCGCTCTCCTGCTGCTGAGCCTGCCGCTCGGCTTCGTAGCGATTCTTTTCGTTGTCGAGTTCGAGCTGGTCGAGCTGCTGCTGCGAGCGGCTGTTCTGCTGCTGGCTGCGGCTCTGCGATTGCTGCTGTTGTTGCTGCGTAACTTCGTGCTCGCGAGCCCTCAGCTTCAGCAGTCCCTGATAGGCCGACCGCTCGTGCCGCAGCGCTTCTTCGAGCACGTCGGCATCCTTGTCCGTCCGCGCAGTTGTCAGACGGTCGATCGCCGACGTCATCGCCTTCGCGATATTCGTGACGTGTCCCTTCGAGACCGGATCCTGCACTTTCTCGGCCAGTTCGCTGAGCTGCGAGAGAGCTTCCTGCTGCGACTCGATCAGCGCCCCGGTGTCTTCGGCAAACGACGCTGAGACTTCGTCTCGCGTCTCGCGGCGGATGATGTTCCAGGTCGCGTTCATGATCTGTTTCTGCAGGTCGGCAAGCTGCTCGGCCTGCTGAGCGTTCTGGCCCTGCTGCTGTTGCTGTTGTTGCTGCTGCTGACCACCGGGTGGCTGCCGGCCCTCGCGGAAGATCTCCTCGAAGTGCCGCACCTCCGCGAAGAACATGTCGGACATCGTCCGTCGCGGCTGGCCCGCCGAGTCGAAGTCGTCAGCGAAGAAGTAGTACGAAACGAGCTGGTCGGGCTCGGCGTTCTCCAGTTCGAGCTGCACCATATGCGCGAGCTGGTGCATTTCCCGACCGGCTGCCTTCTCTGTCAGAGTGATTGTCTTCGTCGGCTGATCGGCGACCGCCAGCTCAAGACCCAGCCCACTCAGCCCGAAGTCGTCCCAGACGTTCGCTTCAAGCTGCAGTTCCTCAACCGGCGAAACGCGGAGGTCACGAGCCGGAAACGTCAGCTTGATTTCCGGCGGCTTGTTCGGCAGCGCGTCGATGCGGAATTCATCTTCGTCCCGGTTCTCTCGGTCCCTGTCATCCTGCAGCGCGAACCGCAGCTTCAGCGACTTACGCACCGGGATCCTGGCCGCGTAGAGAAATTGTCTCGCCGCCTGCCCGGCGTCCTTACCACCTGCTGGGTCAGCCGGCACGGCGCGCGATTCCACTGCCGCCAGCGGAAACTCGTCGCCATGCTCGCTGAACAGTGAACCGTCGGCGATCGGCTTGTTCAACCGGCACTTCAGCAGCACGTTCGAACCTTCCACCGCAGCGACCTGCCAGGTGTCTTCGATCGTCTCGTTCGGCAGATTGGCGTACGACGGAAACTCGACAGTCGCGTCGATCTGCTCGACCCGCGGCAGTTCGTAAACCGCAATGCGGAATCGTTCCGAGTTTTCATCGTCGTAGCGGACCGAATACTCAAAGTCGCTCGTCACACCGGGGAGCCGAATACCAAAGAGCGGGTCGTCGAGTGCTTTGGCCATCGGCAGTGAGGATTCGCCGTCTGCCGTCGTCCGGTTCAGCGAAACCTCAGCCGGCAGCGGTCCCGCAAAGCGAGCGAGGATCAACAGACTGCTGCCGCGTTCGACTTCCGCGTTACCGGGATCAACTGAGAGCTGAAACCGCGTGCCGGCTTCCGGGTTCTTGGGCTCTTCCGTCGATGACGAATCGGCAACCAGCGTCGGCTTGATCTCCCAGAGTTGCGTTGCCAGCCACGACGTCATGCAGACGGCAGTCAACGCCGTCGCACCGCGCAGCAAGAGGCCCGGCAAGGGTACCGCTTTCCGCCAGTCATAAACGTACGAGTGCGAGCGTACCTCGGCTGCCAGCACAGTCTGCAGCCACGAAAAGTGACCGGTTTCGGGATTTGGTTTCTGCTCGATCGCTGTCAGCAACCGCTGCTGCAGGTCGGGGAAACGGGCTTCAATCGCCGCTGCCACGTCGTGTGTTTCCAGAGCCGACAGTTCACGCGGACGTAGAGTCCACAACGTCCCGAGTAGTCCAGCAACCGGCAGTAGCTGCGCGACAGTGGCACCTGAGATCGCTGCAGGAGCAATCGACCAGGCCAGAGCGGCAACGAGTGCCAGCAGCGACCACAGCCACGTAAGGCTCTTCAGCCGTTTCGCATTCCGTGTCCGGTTTATGACCTGCTTCAATTGTCGCGAAACCTGTGCGTCCATCGAATGACCTTTCGATGCGTGCGGAAGCGCTTTTGCAAATCACTCCGACGATGCCGGAGCAGCCGTCGTTGTCAGCCGGCCGGCGAGCCAGCTTTCGACGAGCAGCAGCAGTAGTGCCGCGAAGATGATCCACTGCCAGAACCGCTGCCGCGACTCCAGCTCACGAGCCTGAAGCTGCCGCGTCTCTTCGAGAGACAACGGAGCCGAATTCTCACTGACGGGCACGCCCAGAGCGATCAGCTCATCAAGCCCCAGCGGCGACGTCCGGCTTTCCAGCGGATCAAGATTCGCCGCCAGCCGCACGTCCTGCGTGCCGTTCTCCGAGTCCCACTTCAGCCGGTAGATGCCCGGTTCGGTCAGCGGCACTTCCGCCGCACTGTCCTGCGACGACGACCACGATTCCGATGGCGGCGTCACTTTGACCTTGTCCGCGAGCTTCCCCGCGAAGTCCGACAGCGCGACCGACTGGCCGACCGTCAACCGCGTCGGCGTTTCGATCCGTCCCGGTGTTGCGTCGACCAGTTCCTTGAGCAGCGGCGGGAAGCGCGACCAGCGGAAGAAGTTGCTCTGGTCGTCAAACCAGCCAAATGTGAACAGCGTCACGCGACCGGGATCCGCATCGAGTTCAACAATGCCGGGCGATCGGCCATCGAGTTTTGCCAGCGAGCTGATTTTCGTTTTGTCGTTCGCGTCGGAATCGAGTCCCGCGATCGTTCGGTGCTTCCAGATCGTCAGACTGGTGAAGTTCGCCAGCTTGGCATCGGCATACGCAGACAGCAGCGGGTGCGTGACGTCGACATCGCTGAGCATCGCATAATTGCTGACGTTAGCTTCAGTCACGTCCGGGGCTGACTGGCCCGCGAGCTCAAACGCCTGGCGGCATTCGACAACCGACTGCCCGACCGAGACGACGTGCGAACCTCGCTGCACGGCGGAGTGGATCGATTGAGCTTCGTCCGGCGTCAGCTCCCGCGCGACGATGATCAACCCCTGCGTCTGCAGAGCGGCCTCGGTGAGTGTCTCGTCCGCCGATACAAAATCGATCGTGCGTTCGGGCGTCGGCAGCAGTGCTCCTTCGACGTAAAACCGCAGCGACTCGGGATCGTTCATTGCACCCGCTCCGTAATAAACGACCGGAACCACTGCTGGCTGCAGACGGGCACTCCAGACGCGGTTGTCGAAACTCGTTTCGTCACCGGTCAGCGAAACTTCAACGCCGAGCCACTCGTCCGGCACATCGTCAAACCGCACGATGCGGCTCTGCCCCGGCGGGACAAGAACGCCGCGCCGCGCGAACGGTTCCGACACCGTCGTCTCCAGCGAGACCTGCTGAATCTCAGACGAACCAGTTGCCTGCGACGCCTGCACGACGGCGGGCGCTACTGGCGGAAGACTCGACTTCGCCGCCGCATCGCTGATCAGCACGTCGAAGCGGTCGAGTGTCGACTCGAGCGAGTTCTCGATCCGCACTCGCAGGCCGCGATCGCCGCGCGTGTCACCGACGATCTGCACGCCGGCATTCGAGCGTTTCTTCGTCGCGACAGGCCGGACGTCAACAGTCAGCGTCTCCGGCCACTCGACCGCCTGCAACGCGTCGACTCGGCTGCCTCGCTGCAGGTCGGAGATCAGCACGATTCGCGTCGCGACCGCCGCTTTGTTTTCTTCGGAAGTCTCGATCGCTGCTGACACGGCGTCGGGCAGGATCTCACCGATGTCCGTACCGCCCCAGCCGGGCATGAGTTCGTCGAGCCGTTTGAGCAGCAGCGCCTTTGCCTGGCCGCGTTCCAGCTGCTGCCAGTCCTCGATCGAGAGTTCCTTCTGCAGCGACTGATTGAACGTGTACAGCGCGGCGGTATCGTCGTCGGCCAGAGCGTCGATCGTTTTCCGACACTCGGCAACTGCGTCGGTCCACAGTGAATCGCGGCGCATGCTGGCGCTCGTGTCGAGCAGAATGACAACCCGTTCGCCGGACGAAGCAACCAGTTGATCTTCAGCCTGCCGCAGGAACGGTCGCGAGAATGCCATCGCCAGCAGGATGACCGCGGCGGCTCGCAACAACAGCAGCAGCCAGTGTTCGATCCGCGACCGGCTGGTGACTTTCGGCGGCGACGGTTCCAGGAACATCAGCGTGCTGAAGGGCACCTGCCCCTTCGGCGTGCGGCGGATCATGTGAAACAGGATCGGCCCCGCGATGGCGATCAGACCGGCGAGATACAGCGGCGTCAGGAAACTCATCCGGCCCTCCCTGAGCTGCGTCGCTGCCGGACCCGCCCGCCATTCGCCCGCTGGTGCTGCTGCCGAACGAAGAACTCGGTCAACGCCAGCTCCAGGGGCCGGTCGGTTGTCGTGAGTTCGTAAACCGCTCCCAGCTTCTCGCACGACTTCTTCACGGCGGCCAGGTGCTCGTCGAGCTTCTTCCGGTACGACGCGCGAGCCTGGCCGGGATCGATGTAAAGCTGCCTGCCTGTTTCGAGATCCGTGAACAGGGCCGCGTCTTCAAACTCGAAGTGCAGTTCCTGCGGATCAAGCACCTGGAAGACGACCAGCTCGTGCCCGCTCGACGCCAGATACCCGAGGTCCCGTTCCAGCCCGTCGATCGGCGCGAGGAAGTCCGAGATGAGAATCACCATCCCGCGCTTCCGCATCTGACTGGCGACTCGTTCGAGCGGCTTTGTCAGGTCTGTCGACTTGCCGCCCTCGGCCTTTTCCAGAGCCTGATAAATCTGCCGCAACTGACCGTGCCGGAACCGAGCCGGGATGTACTCGTCGACTTCCTCGTCGAAGACAACCAGCCCGGCAGCATCGCGCTGCTCGATCAGTGCGTAAGCCAGACAACCGGCCAGCGTCTTCGCGTAGTCCGCCTTCGTGTACGTTCCGCCCTGGTCCGTCTGCGTCGTTCCGAACGCCATCGAGCGGCTGTTGTCGACGACCAGATGGCACCGCAGGTTCGTCTCATCCTCGAACAGCTTGATGAAGTAGCGGTCCGACCGAGCGGCGATCTTCCAGTCGATAAACCGCGGATCGTCGCCTTCCGTGTATTGCCGGTATTCAGAGAATTCGACCGAGAACCCGTGCAGCGGACTGCGATGCAACCCGTTGTAAAACCCATCCATAATCAGCCGCACGCGCAGATCCAGCGCCCGAATCCGCATCAGCACGGCCGGATCCGCGTAGCGTCCAATTCCAGATGTGTTGGTTGAGTTGGCCATTCAAATATTCGGTGACGGGTTCTGTGTCGTGGGTTGGGCTCTCAATTGTCTGCCGACGGATGCGGCATAGATCGTTGCAGCCACCGCTGAACTGACCTGTCCAATCTGCCACGCGCGGGCAGCAATGAAGCCGTCAAGTTTCAGTGACTTCTCAAGACCCCAAACGCTCAGCAGTGACACGATCCAGTGCAGCGTGCAGAACCACCAGCCGCTGCCGGTTCGCTTGTGACGTCCAAGAATCTCCTGGCAGGTTCCAAACACAAAGATGTTGGCCAAAAAGACGACAAAGCCGCCGTAGAAGAGCAGCCAGGTGCAGATAATTCCCATCGTGTTGAACCCAGACTGAATTCCTGCCCCGAGCATTCCCTTGTTTCCCCAATCGGCGAATTCAAAGGGCATCGCGCCCAACGTCAGGATGCACGCAGCAAGTGACAGGCACTTTGCAGCTCGCGGCACGTCGACGTTTGGTTTGCGGCGGTCGGTCATGATTGTTGGGCGATTCAGCCGCGAAGCGGCGACAGGTTGTAGCCGTGGGCGTCAGCCCACGGACCAGGAGCAAACACAAGTCGAACCGCGAAGCGGCGGCAGCAGAGTCCAGAACAGACATCTGCCGCCGCTTCGCGGCTCAATGAAATTGGGCGGACCGTTACCTCGGGCTTACGCCCGAGGCTACAGGCTGCCGCCGCTTCGCGGCTCAAGGCAGATTCCGTTTCGATCATCGTTGAATGGCTCGTTGTTCTGAGTTCGTAGGCCGAATCAAGCGAAGCGCCGCTCCGGCAATGGTGATTTTGATTTGCGATTCTGACTGCCGGAACGGCGTCGCTGCGCTCTTGGGTCCGGCCTACAGGAGGGGGGCTGGCCGGTGGGAACCGGCCCTACTTCAGGCTGGTTCTGGAACCTCTTCGATCAGGCGGCTGATGACTTTTTCGACGCTGATTCCGTCGGCTTCGGCTCGGTAGTTGACCAGGATGCGGTGCCGCATGACCGGGTGAGCGACGGCTTTGATATCGTCGATCGAGACGTGCGAGCGACCGTTGAGGACGGCTCGGGCTTTGGCGCCGAGGACCAGGTACTGGCCCGCTCGCAGACCGGCGCCCCAGTTGACCCAGTCGTTGATGAACGCCGGCGTCTTCGCTTCGCCAGGCCGTGACGCAGCCGCCAGACGGACGGCGTAACGGGCGACGTCTTCGGCGATCGGCACCGACTGCACGACGGACTTAAAGCTCAGCAGGTCGGTCCCGGCGAACAACGGCTTGAGTTCTTCCTGCGGTCCGGACGTCGTCTTCGTCACGACGGCGACTTCGTCGTCTTCGGGCAGGTACTCGACGATGACGTTGAACATGAAGCGGTCGAGCTGTGCTTCGGGCAGCGGGTACGTGCCTTCCATCTCGATCGGGTTCTGCGTCGCGAGCACAAAGAACGGAGCTTCCAGCGGCATCCGGCGACCGGCGGCGGTGACCTGCTTTTCCTGCATCGCTTCGAGCAGTGCTGACTGCGTCTTCGGCGGCGTGCGGTTGATTTCGTCGGCGAGGATCACGTTGGCGAAGATCGGCCCCGGCACGAAGACCATCTTCCGCTGTCCGTCCTCGTCCTGTTCGAGGATCTCGGTGCCGGTGATGTCTGCGGGCATCAGGTCGGGAGTGAACTGGATGCGGTTGAACTTCAGATGGAACAGATCGGAGACCGACTTCACCAGCAGCGTCTTCGCCAGCCCCGGTGCTCCGGTGATGAGACAGTGCCCACCGGAGAACAGCGCCAGCAGCAACTGCTCGATCACTTTTTCCTGCCCGATGATGACCTTCTTCAGTTCCGAAAAGATCGTCGTCCGAGCCCCCCGCAGCAGCTCAACAACGCGACGTTCCTCATCACCGTGTTCAGGGGCAACTGACAGGCTCATTGGATTCCTCAGGCAGGCAGGTACGAGTTTGACGCAAAGCCGCTAAGACGCAGAGATTCGCAAAGAAAACAGCAATTCATCAATCAGTTCCTCTTTGCGTTCCTTTGCGACTCTGCGCCTTTGCGTCAGAGTCAGGTCAGTGCGTCATCGAGTAAAAGACAATATTGATCCCCAGTGGGTAGGCCTTCTTTTCAGAGAACTCCTTAAAGTACCACGGGTCTTCGCCTTCGCGTTCCCAGCCGTCGCCGAGGTCCGTGTTGTGGCAGACGATGACCATCATCCGGCCCTTGTCGTCGAAGATGCCCTTGTAGTGGACCTCGCGAGCGTCCGGGCGTTCCCAGGTGATGCCGGCGAAGCGACCCTGCTGAGCGGCGTTGATGCTTGGGATCTGCGGCTTCTCGGGCAGGTCGTACACGCAGTGGAAGAGCGGGTGTTCGGGCGGCAGTTCGATCGGTTCGCGGTCGGGGAAGACGCGTTTGATTTCGGTGTAGAAGTCGTACCACTCGGCCTCGCCCCAGAAGTCGTCGACCATCATGAAGCCGCCGTTGAGCAGGTACTTCCGCAGCGTGACGACCTCTTCCTCGCTGAGCACGATGCCGCCGGGTTCGATCATGTAGACCCACGGGTAGTCGAACAGCCGCGGGTCGGTGATCTCCAGAATCTTGCCGTTCGGGTCGACCTTCATCGACGTGAGCTGCTGCAGCCGGTAGCTGAAGTTGAGGTCGCTGTCCGGGTAGTCGGTCTGCCAGCCGCCGCCGCGTCCGTACGAGTTGTACTTCAGGCGGACGAACGTAAAGACGTCGTGCTTGAACCGCTGGTTGACTTCCCAGTCCGGCACACCGCGCCGATCGGGCGGCGCATCGAGATCAAAAGTGCGCCGCCGAAACCGCGGCTGCGCTTCACTGGTGTCGGCACCCAACTGAAAGATCACGGCGAAGCCAACGATTGCGATCAGCGACGCGAGAATCGAAACAGCAGCGACTCGCGAAGCAGGAGCGGAATCAGGGCGAGAGCCCATCGGGCTGTTGCTTCGATCATCCGTCGTTTCGTCGCTTCTCATGATGAGCCGTTCGTTTCTGCCTGAGCAACGTGCTGAAACCTGTTCCCTTTTAGCGGAACGGCGCAAGCCGTCCGGCCCCGCGTTGCCGGAGGGCTTGCGCCCTTCCGCTATCAATTCAGTTCGCAAAGTTCTGTTGAACCCATTCCTGAGTCTTCCCGCCTGAAGCCCTGATTACTGATTGACTCGCGGTTTCGTTTCCGGTTCGATCGTACCCGCCGCTGCAGGCTGCGAGACAGCATCAACCTGAGAAGCCGCCGGTGAGTCGGATCCGGCTTCGGAGGCCGATGTTCCACGGACCAGTTTCAGCAGCAGCCAGTGAGCCTCGCGGTAACGCGGAGCCTCTTCGAGCGCCTGCAGGACGTGCCGTTTTGCTTCGTCATTCCGGCCAATCGAATGCAGCGCCTGTGCCAGTCTCAGGTGGACGCCCGCCGGGTCGTCGGGGTCGAGCTGAGCCACTCGCCGCAGCGCCGTCGCGACTTCGTTCGGCTGATCAAGATGCTCCGCCGCCGTCGCCGCGGCTTCGTGAACGTTCCTCAGCAACGGATCAACCGCCAGCAGACGCTGAGCGGACGCTCGCACTGCGAGCCAATCATCCGCGTCTGACTGCAGTTCGACGAGCCGCAGGTTGGCCGAGACACCATCGGCGGTTTGCTGAACGAAGCGCTCGAGCACCGCCCGCTCATCCTGCGGTCGTTCGGTCGTCTGATAAACGCTGGCAAGCTTTTCGTACGCATTGTCGCCACCGTTGTACTCGGGATAAATCTCGATGAGCTGCTTGAGCGTCTGCTCGGCCGCCGGCCAGTCTTTCTTTTTCAGTTCGGCGTCAGCTCGCAGCATCATCCCGACGAAGTGATTCGGATGCTCGCGCAGCCACGCTTCCAGACGCGGCCAGTTCAGCACACCGTTTTCGTCGAGCAGCGGATGCTTCGGAGTCGGGGGCGGCTTAGCGTCAGACGGGTCGGCTGCCGGCTTCTCTTCGGTCGAGTTCGCCGCAACTGGCTCGTCCGGCAGCATCGGTCCCCAGTCGACTTTCGGCGCGAGTCCCGCGGCCTGCTGCCGGAGCCAGAGATCGAAATCAGCTTCGAGTTTGGCGATGTCCTCGCAGCGGCGGTCAAGTGCCACGTTGACGGGCAGGCCCGCTCGCAGATCGCGCAGTACGTTCTGCATGGCTTCGGTGCCGAACTTTTCGATCAGGAACGCGACGGCCAGCGACGACTCGAAATACGCGAACTGCAAATGCCAGCCGCTTTCGGGATTCATGAACGCGCTGCTGAGTTCACTCAGCGGCGTGTGTTTTCCGTCGAGGATGTGCGCGCGGTACTTCGGGGTCATTCGCTGGCCCCAGCGGGAATCCGCCTGCAGTTCCTCATAAACCGACATGCCCTCGCTGAGCCAGCGCGGAATGCGGTTACTGGTCAGTTCGAGCGTCACGACGTGACAGAACTCGTGCCACAGCACCGACTGCCAGTTCGACGGATTCTCCCGCCGTGATGCCGGACTGTTCGCCGTGATCACTCGCCCGAAGCAGACACCGAGGAACCCTTCGACCGCCGGCATCCCGAATGTTCGCACCGCGAAGTCGTCCTCGTTCGGGAAGATCTCGACGACGACTTTCTGTTTCAGATCGAGGCCGTACTTCGCACAAAGCGTCTGCTTCGCGCGGTTCAGCAGCGCCAGCGCTTCGTCGCCGTACAGCAGCGCTTCCTGGCGATCCATCCGCAGGGTGAATGATTCGTCCTGTAGCGTGACAAACTTTTTCAGCTCGTCGTGCAGTTCCAGCAGGTTAAAGTTCGCGACGTTGTACTGGTCGAGTCCGTAAGCTTCGTTCGCCAGGTCCCAGCCGTCCGCTTCGTCGCCCAGCCGCAGCAGGTCCTGAGCGAGCTGCCGTTTCGCCGCGATAAACTCCGGATTGATCAGCAGCGACCGGTACTGATACGCGGCCCCCTCGCTGAAGCGGTAGTGCTGAGACAGCAGCTTCCCGATCAGATAGTCGACCTTCGCGTTCGACTTCCAGCGTGCGAGAGCCGCGTCGCGGTACGCGATCTCACCGCGAGGATCGTTCGTCAGATGCGCGATCGCCGCGCGGCAGGCCCAGACTTCCGGCCACAGCGGATTGACGTCGAGCACCCGCTGAATCAGCGATTCCGCCTGCTCGTACGATTCCGCCTGAATCAGACGCTGAGCCTGAAACAGCAGCGTCGGAATGTGTTTGGGATTCGCTTCAAGCGCCGCCGCCAGATGCAGCATCGACGCCTGGGAATCGGAACTCGACAGAGCCTGCGCCATGCCGAAGTGCAGGTCGGGATCATTCTCAAACTGCTTAAGTGCCTCGCCGAACGTCTCGGCAGCGAACGCCGCGTCGTCCTTATCGAGCGCCAGTTGCCCGATCGCCAGCCACGGACCGCGCGTGTACTTGTTGCGGTCACGAGCTTTCTCGAACCGATCCGCCAGAACGTCCTTCGCGTCCTTCCCGTCGAGCTGATCGATCTGTCCGAGCACGACCAGTTCTTCGGCGTCGGTGTAACGCCACGAGAACTTCTGAATCAGCTCGCGAATCTCTGCCAGCCGCGTCTCAGCAAGTTCCGGCTGCCCGTTCCGCAGGGCCGCGTCGCGCCCCAGCCACCGCAGGCGGATGCTCCACGAATAACGTTCGACACCGAGTTCGACTGTGCGCAGTGCTTCCCCGTATCGTCCGAGTGCCATCTCGGCTTCGGTCTGCAGCACCGGCCAGGATTCGCCGTACCGACGCTTCGCAAAGGCTTCGGCGGTTGCCGCAATGCATTCGGCATACTGCCCGGTCCGCAGCATCTCGCGGCATTCGTTGAGTTCCGCGGCGCTGGCAGATGGTGAAAGGCTGCCGGACAGAAGCAGCAGAGCAACGGCGAATGCGGGAAGCCGAACGGTCTTCGCGAGGATCGACACTAACCGCGATGCAGCGGCCGATCGGCAACTCTGCGAACGACGTCCCGACATCAACGCCCTTCCCTGGTCCGCGGCGATTTTCATCCTTGACCAGTCAGCGACCACTCAGTCGCCACGCCGTTCAATCAGAAGTGTCGCCAGACGATCCCGGACAGCGGGGTCAAACCCGAAGAGACTAATCCACGGCCATCGATCCGACAATGCGGCCTGCCGCCGCGAGTCAGCGTTTGCAAGTTCTGTTCCGTGATAAGTCAACGGACGCAGGAACAGGAGCGCAATCCTGTGCTGTCAAGTCGCTGTGGTCGGGGGGAGTATGGCGGAACGAAACGGGACGTACGCGTCGAATAGATGAGCGAGGAGAAATCGCGTGAGCAGTCAACTTTACACCGTCAGCAACGGCGAGTCTGTCATCACGCTGGAATCTGCGGAAGAAGGCGGATTCGTCGTCAATTCGCCGTTCGCCCGGAACTGATCACGCAGGCTGAAACGCTGGAAGAAGCGTTCGAGAACGCTCGCGACGCCGCCGAAGCGCTCAAGCAGTCGCGTCTGCAACTTGTCAGCCAGCTCGCGCTGAATGCTCCGTCGAGTTCCGCGCCGTGACTCGTCAGAAACTGGAAGAGCAGAAGAGCATCTGCGGAGTCACGGCTGTGTGTTGCATCATCATGGCGGGAAACACGACGTGTGGCTCAACCCGGTTGAGCTGACTCGCGTCCCTGTTCCGGGAAATCAAGAACGGGACAGTTCGCGGCATCTGCCGGGTTCTTCAGATTCCTGTTCCTGCTTCGATCTGATGCAGCGGCCACGCTGCCTGCTTCGACGGCGCATGATCAAACGCCCTGTATACAACAAAGTGATTCAGGGTGTGGATTGGAGAAAACAGAGGCTATAGAGACTCTGTTCTCTCCGTTTGTTCCTGTTCAAAGTCAGCCTGTCTGGAACGCTGCTACAGCAGCCCTTCAATCGGCTGGCCGTGGTCGAGGATCGCGACCGGACGGTTCTGTCGGTCGTAGACACGATCGTTCGGGTCGATGCCCATGGCTGTGTAGATAGACGCCGCGACGTCGGCCGGGCCGTAATGTCGAGTCACCGGGTAGGCCGCCTGCTCGTCACTCTGGCCGATAACCTGTCCGACCTGCGTGCCGGCTCCGGTGAAGAAGAGCGAACCGCACGCTCCCCAGTGATCGCGGCCGCCATTGCTGTTGATCTTGGGCGTTCGGCCGAACTCGGTCAGGAAGACGACGAGCGTTGAGTCGAGCAACCCGCGCTGTTTCAGGTCGGTGATCAGTCCGGCAAAGGCGCGGTCCATTCCGGCAACGTGGTAGCCGCGTTTGGCCATCTCGCAGATGTGCGGGAAGTTCTGTGACGGAGCGTTGTGGTTGTCCCACAGGTTGCCGTAATCCGGGTCGTAGCCGTAATCGACCATGACGAACCGGGCGCCGGCTTCGACCAGCCGACGAGCCATCAGGCAGCGTCCGCCGATCTTCGTCGCGCCGTACGCCTCGCGAGTGGCCACGTCTTCCTTTGTCACGTCGAATGCGTCACGAATACCCGCCGAGGTCAGCAGCCGCATGGCACTTGAGTAGTGACCTTCCATCGCAGCGAGCCGGCCATTCGCTTCCGAGTTCCGCAGAGCCGATTCGATCTGATCGCGAAGAGTGGACCGCCGATCAACGCGACTGACGCTGATGCCCTCCGGCATTTCCAGAATCGTCGGTACGAGATCCTCGTGCGCCTCGGGCGACGGGTTCGGCTCCTTCTCACCGACGGTGAAGTCCGGCTGCTCGGGCTGGCCGCCCAGACAGAACGGAGCGTACTGCGCTCCCAGCCAGCCACCGACAAACAGGTTATGCGGCGGCGGACCTGGCCGAGTGATCCCCGGCACGGCGATATAACCCGGCAGGCCGTTTCGCGGTCCGTACAGCTTTGAGACGATCGCTCCGATATTCGGTTCGGAGAAGAGTTGCTGCGCGGTGACCTTGCGGCCCGACAACGTGTAGACTTGGCTCAGCAGGTGATCGTTGCTGTCATGCGAAAACGTCCGCAGCACGGCGAGGTCATTGGCGATGCGGGCCAGGTTCGGGCAGGTCTCGCTGAAGTGAACGCCGGGCAGCGCGGTGTCGATCGCCGAGCACGTTCCGCCGATCTCCTCGGGCGCGTCGGGTTTTGGATCGAGCGACTCAAGCTGCGTAACGCCGCCGCCCATCCAGAGGAAGATGACGGACTGAGCCCGCCCCGGATGCTGCCGATCCGCAGTCACTGAATTCGCCGCCTGAACCCCCATGGCCGGCAACAGACCCGTTGAGACACTCAACGATCCGACCTTCAGCACATCACGCCGCGACAGACGCCCGAGAACGCGTCCCGAATCAGCAGCCGGCAGAGGAAAATCAGACGTCACAGCGTGTCTCCCACAGTCGAATTCAACCAGCGTCGCGAATGAAAGATTCGAGAGTGCGCGACGAAGCCATAGATTATCAGCCGACCGCCATGAACACGGCAAGTAGGAGCTTGGTTTCTGTGAGCGTTTACAGCACTTACGACGAGGATTTCCCCTGTAACCAGTTTGACCCTAAGCCGGAGGCGATGGCGTTTGAGTTTGGCAGCGACAGCAACGCCGTCGCCTGCGGCTTCGGGTCAAACGAGGTCTGCCGCGACTGTGTCGTAGAAGAACCGGCCTTCACGGGTCAGGCGGAGAGTGTCATCCGTCAGTTCGAGCAGGGACTGATCCTGGAGACGGCTGAGCGCTTCGCCGCCGAGAGGTTCAAGGGCGAAGCCGGTTTGTGTCTCGAAGGCGGCGACGTTGAGGCCCTCGATCTGGCGCAGGCCGAGAATGAGGTGTTCGCGGGCGGAGGCTTCGGGGTCGAGTTGTTCGCGATCGCCGATGGCGTCTTCTCCGGCGAGCACTTTGCGGATCCAGGTTGTTGTGCTGCGGTGGTTCTGCCAGCGAACGCCGCCATCGAAGCTCGCTGCACCGGGCCCGAAACCGAGGTACTCGCCGCCGTTCCAGTAAACCTGGTTGTGCCGGCAGCGGAAGCCTGGCCGGGCGAAGCTGGAGATTTCGTAATGCTCGAACCCGGCAGCGGCAAGCTGGTCCATCGCGGCGCCGTACATTGATCGTTCAAGCGAATCGTCGGCCTGATCGAGCTGGCCTTTCTCGCGCCGCGTCCAGAACGTCGTGCCCTTTTCAAACGTCAGACCGTACGTCGAGACCTGATTCGGCTGCAGGGCGATTGCCGTCTGCAGATCGTGCTGCCAGTCGGCGAGCGTCTGACCCGGCACGGCGAAGATCAGGTCGAGACTGACATCTGGAAACCTCGACCGGCAACGACCAAACGCTTCGATCGCGGACTCGCTGGAGTGTCGACGTTCGAGCACGCTCAGGAACCGGTCATCGAACGACTGCACACCGAGACTCAGCCGCTTGACACCGGCATTGGCCAGCGCGTCGAGCTTCGCGTCGGTCAGACCGTCCGGATTGGCCTCGACGTTGAATTCGATGTCCGGACTGAATCGAAACGCCGAACGCAGCAAATCCAGCAGCCGCTGCAGGTGCGGCTCGTCAAGCTGCGTCGGAGTGCCGCCGCCCAGAAACAGCGTGTCGAGCGGTTCGGTCAGCGGCGAGCGTTCGATCTCGGCCTGCAGGGCGTCGAGGTACGCTCCCGCCAGGTCATCCCGCCCGGCGATCAGCGTGAAATCGCAATACCCGCAGCGGTGCGCACAAAACGGAACGTGAATGTAGACTGCTCGCGGTTGAGTCACTCGGTCAGCTCTGGCTGCGGAAGACGGCTCGACAAACAACGTTTTGCAACACAGGGACGCAGCTTACCGACTCGCCAGCAGATCGGGCATTCGTCCTGTTTGAAGCCTGCCTGATGCCTGCTCCTTACCGTTCTGACAAGCCTCGCCGTCCCGACCGTCCCCAGTACCGACGCGAGAACCGCCCCCGTCACGCTCGAACCTTCGAGATCAGTACGGCGCCACGACCGCTCGACGTTGTTGATGACGCGGCGTCGCTTCCCGTTGTCACCGTGCGGACGACGTTTCCGCATCCGAACATCTTCCGCAAGCGGATCGCTCACGTACCGGACTCCGTTCAGCCGGGCGATCTGGTCGCTGTCGACAGTACCGAAGGCGGACGGCTCGGATTCGGCTGGTACAACCCGATGGCGGAAGTCGGCATCCGCATTGTGCGCTGGGGCGAAGTGCCTCCGGACGAGGCGTTCTGGGATGCGACACTGGAACGAGCGGTCTCGCTGCGACGCGATCTGTTCTCGATCAGCGAGCAAACCGACGCGGTTCGGCTGCTGCACGCGGAAGGCGATTTCCTGCCGGGCATCGTTGTCGATCAGTACGCGAACGTGCTGTCGCTCGAAGCGTTCTCGCTGGCGATGTTTCAGCGGGCCGAGGCTCTGGCAACGAAACTGCTGTCACTGACAGATGCCGAGCACGTTGTTATTCGCACGAGCCCGCACAGCGAAACGCAGGAAGGCTTCGACGCACCGGTCATCGCGTCGCCGGGTACTCCGGACAGCGTGACGATTCAGGAATTCGGAACGCGTTTCCGCATCCGCTTCGACGAAGGCCACAAGACGGGCTTCTTCTGCGATCAGCGCGAGAATCGTCGCAAGCTGACTGAGTTCACTGCGGGACGATCAGTTGCCGACGTCTGCTGCTACACCGGCGGCTTTGCGATTCAGGCCGCGAAGCTCGGCAATGCGAGCGATGTCACGGCGATCGATCTCGACGAAACCGCGCTGGCGCTTGCGAAGTCCAATGCCAATCTCAATCAGGCCCGCGTGCGTTGCGTTCACGCCGACGCGTTCGCGTGGATGCGCGACATGGTCCGCAACGGTCGGCAGTTCGACGTGCTGGTGCTCGACCCGCCCAAGCTGATTCGCTCGCGAGCGGAACTCGAAGAGGGCCGCCGGGCACACTTCGATCTGAATCGGCTGGCCATGCAGCTTGTCAAGCCGGGGGGGATCATGGCGACATTCACCTGTGCCGGTCTGCTGTCGCGCGAAGAGTTCGAGAAGCTGGTCTGCTCCGCCGCCCGGCAGGCCGGCCCGCCGGAACCCGGAGCTGCTCCCGACGAGAACGCGCGGCGCACTCCGCGAGACGTCCAGATCTTCGATCGCACAGGTGCCGGCCCCGACCACCCGACGGCGACAAACTGCCCCGAGTCCGACTACCTGAAAGCGCTGTGGCTGCGGCTGAGCTGAAAGTCGTTGATCGCTCCGCGATCGAAGCGTGTCTGCTGCCGGACGGCACTTATCGAATCGTCTGCTTCGTCGAGCGATTGCTGCCTCGTCTGCAGGAGCGGCCGGAGTGATCAACAACGACGGTCAGAACTCGATCTCAAGTGTCTGCTCATCTTTGAGCATCCGCGATTTCAGCTCGATCGTGTCCTTGACCAGCCGCGTTGCGCCGGGAACATCGACGACGATCTGCACATTGCCGTCGACGACGCGAGCCGAGTCGGATCGGCGCGGGAAGACCAGCTCGGTACTGCGCTGAATCCGCGTGCCGAAGCGGTCACGGAAGCGGCCGAACGGGATCTCCAGTTTGAAACCGTCGGTGCCGGTGACCTGTCCGCTGAGATCGCTGATGCGGTAGCGGCGGTGCTTTTCCGGAACCTTGATCATGATGACGATCTTGTAGTCTTCTCCGGGGCGGGGATCTTTGGGCACAGTCCACGCAGTGAAGCTGCCTGCTGAGACAACCTTGCCGCCGCTGGGCAATTGAAAGAGCAGACCGGTCGAATCGTCGCCCTGCTGGCCGTCGCCACTGCCGGCGTACTTTGCAAAGTCGATTGCCGCGTCGCTCGACACGAGCGGGTCAGCCTGAAACGGCACCGTCTGGTTCTGAGGCAACGCAGTTTCGTCGGCGTTGCCTGCAGAATCGAGCTGCAGTGCGACGATTTCCTCGAACTCCGTCGGAAGCGTGTTCGCTTCCGACGCGACAAGTGCCAGAGCGTCATTGTCGGCTCGTAGCTGAAAGATGTAGAGCGACATGCAGAACAACAGCAGCGCGTGAACAAGCAGAGAAGCCCCGTAACTTTCTGCAGAGGCTCTGCGCAGCCAGTCGATCGTCTTCTGTTTCCAGTTGCGGTCGTCGATCGGCTCCTCGGCTTCCAGTGACGCTTTGATCGCCGGTGCGAGCTGTCTTAGCGTGGCACTCTGCGACACCGACGTTTCCGCTGTCTGCGGTTTCTGCTGAACTGGATCGGCGCTTGAAGATTGGGATTCAGACGCCGCGGCCCGCTGGCGTCGCTTCTGAAACCAGCCAGGAGCCGTGGCCGAGTTCAGTGGACGTGCCTCTGTGACCGTCGCCTCGACCGGACGATCAGCCTCCAGCGCCACCGACGCTGCTGAAGTCTGAGATTCGGTCGTGAATGAACTCATGCAAAACACATCCCGTTGAGGGTCAGCGAGCGAACTCGGTTTGAAGGTCCCGGCTCCGATTCTGCCGACTTGTCATAAACCGCGGAAGCCTGCCAGAGTTTCGGACGCAATCAGCCGACAGGCGGCGTACCTCTGGAATCACTACGCGAAAAGCTGCCTGATTCAACAGCAGAACTGATATCTCCGCTCCGACTCCTGCAGTCTGAGTGGGTTCCGTATGTTGAGTCGACCTGTATATGCGTGGCTGTCAACGGATTCCTGACGCAATTGATTCAGAGGAACTTCTTGACCGCGACGTCGGCTTCGGCGTCCAATCCACCAAAGTGGTGGTGTAGCGTCAAAGGCGAAAGCAGAGGGGAAACAATGAGCGGCAACGAACGGCGCATGGTCCGCAAGCCGGCGACGAAGTTCGGTCACCTGCAGAAGAAGCTCGGCAAATCGCAGACGTCCAAACCGCAGACTCAGAAGCCGTCGCAGACGAAGGGCAGGTAGAGGCCTGCCGCGTCTTGATGATCGAGTTGGGTGGCCGGGGCTGGACTGAACCTGCGAAGGAAGCCTCGGGGCTTCGCTCGTCCCTCGCTCCAGCCCCGGCCATCCGAAAACTGAGACCCGACAGACCATTCATACCGAGTTCATTTACTGAACCAGATCGACAAACCGGTCGCAGCGTTTCTGAATGTCGGCGACAGCGGGCCTGTCACCGACCGAGATGACGACCCGGTAGCGCATCTCAAGCGGCTGGTCGGCTTTCAGCGTCGTTTTGAAGAACGTTCCGAAGCGGCCGTAGGGGCGTTCGGAGTAGAGTGACGGCTTGGGCAGGCCGGGGTTGTCGAAGTACTCGACGTTGTAGCGGCGGCCGTCGAGTTCGTAGCTCATCGCGAACCAGCCCAGATTGATGTGCGCTGGCGGGTCGCCTTTGTCGCCGACCTGAATCGCTTCCGGCTTCTGCGGGAAGTTCGCCGGACGCAGGAACGTCGCTCCGTTGGCGTCGGCGACTGGCTGAGCGGCTCGGAACTGGAATCCGGCGTGCTGGCGGTCGCCGTCGAGCGTGATGTCGCCACGCTGGCTCTTCAGGACGGTCGACCAGTCGATCTGCCAGCCTTTGGTGTCCGGTTCCTCGCTGACTGTGACGGTTCGCTCTTCGATGATGACTGGCTTGCCGTCGGCATCGTTCCAGTGAATCTCAGCAGTCATCGTTCCGGACTGAGCACCGCCCTTCAGCTCAAGGAACTTCACATGCCGCAGATGCGCCCCTTTGGTGCAGTGCCAGAAGTCGAGCGACGTGCCCTCGAAACCGGTCTTGTTCCAGCCGACGTACAGCCCGCGATGGTGCGTGTACTTCCCGTGCGGACCTTTGGTGATGATCGTGTTTGAGCCCGGTCCGAAGACGTGGTGATAAACCTTGTAAGTCTCATGAGCCCGCTCGTCCGACGATTTGTCGAACGCGTACATGTACCGGATGACCGGCTGATCGCGGACGATCAACGTCGCCTCACCAGCTTCCTCGTTGTTCTCCCAGTGGAATCCGGGATTCTCTTCGGCCGAGCACTGGCTTGCGAAAACTAGACTCACAATCACAGCGACAATCGACAGAACGGCGGACAGACGAAGTGATTTCATGGCGAGTCTCAGTGAGGTGTGCGAAGGGTTGTTGGACAAGTAGCGAAACTCGCGAAGAGTGTCGGCAGATTTGGCAACCAGCCGCCGAAAGTCTGCGCGACGTTCGCTACAGATTGCGGCCATTCCAGAAACGTCCTTACGCCGAAAACGCGTTGAGGTACGGGAGCTTCGAGGCCGTTTCCTTGATGCCGGCTTCGGCGTCGAGCAGCTGGGCGAGGAAGTCCCACTGGCCGGTGGCCAGAGCACTGCGGGCGCCTTCGGGCATCGTGATTGAGATGGACTGGCCGCCGAACGAGACAGCCAGTGCTTCGAGGTCGACGGTCACTTCGAGCGTTGGGTTAGCTTCGATGGCGGCGGACAACTTCTTGAGATCATCCCGCGAAGCACAGACCGCCGGGATGCCCAGCGACGTGCAGTTGCCGAAGAAGATCTCGGCGAACGATTGGGCAACGATCGCCTGGATGCCCCAGCGCATCAGTGACTGCGGAGCGTGCTCGCGCGACGAGCCGCAGCCGAAATTACGACCGGCGACGAGCACCTTGCCGTTCTGGAACTGCTCTTTGTTGAACGGGTGGTTCGGATCCTGCTGCCGATCGTCCTCGAACGCGTGCTCGCCGATTCCGTCAAACGTGACGCAGCGCAGGTAACGCGCGGGGATGATGCGGTCGGTATCGATATCGTCGAGCAGTAGCGGGATGCCGGAGCCAGTGATTTGAGTGATGGTCTGCATGATTGCTTTCCTCAGTAGGGTGCGTGCAACGCACCAGAATTGATCAGTCGCTTTCAGTATGGGTGGCACTGCTGGCTTGCCCAGCAGTGAAAAAAGCCGCAACACAGCACTGCTGGTCGAGCCAGCAGTGGCACCCGATGGTTAAACCGCAGCCGGCTCCAGCATCTTGCGGACGTCGGTGACGGCTCCGTTGATGGCGGCAGCGGCGACCATCGCGGGGCTCATCAGCAGAGTCCGACCGGTCGGGCTTCCCTGGCGGCCTTTGAAGTTACGGTTGCTGGACGAGGCACAGACTTCGCGGCCCTGCAGCTTGTCCGGGTTCATCGCCAGGCACATCGAGCAGCCGGCGGCTCGCCACTGGAACCCGGCTTCCGTGAAGATCTTGTCGAGGCCTTCTTCTTCCGCCTGCTTCGCGACGAGCTGCGAGCCGGGGACGATCAGTGCCCGAACGCCTTCGGCAACGTGTCGGCCTTTGGCGACAGCGGCGGCTTCACGCAGGTCCGAGATGCGACCGTTGGTGCAGGAACCGACGAACGCGACGTCGATCTTCGTGCCTTCGATCGGCTGGTCATCGCCGATGCCCATGTATTCGTGAGCCTCGCTGACGAGCTTCCGCTCGGATTCGGGGAAGCTCGCGACGCTGGGCACGTTCTGCGTCACGCCGACTGACTGTGCCGGAGTGATGCCCCAGGTGACGGTCGGTTCGATATCGGCGGCGTCGAATGTGACGACGTCGTCGAATTCGGCGTCGCGTCCGGAAGCGAGGCTCAGCCACCACTCGGCGGCCCGGTCAAAGTCGGCTCCCTGCGGAGCGAACGGGCGGCCGCGGAGATAGTCGACGGTCGTCTGATCCGGGTTGACGTAGCCGCAGCGGGCTCCGCCTTCGATGGCCATGTTGCAGACGGTCATCCGCTCTTCCATCGTCATCCGATCAAAGACGTCGCCCGCGTATTCGTACGCGTAGCCAACGCCGCCCTGCACGCCGAGCTTCTGGATGATGTAGAGCGTGACGTCTTTCGCGAAGACGCCTGGAGCCAGCTCGCCGTTGACTTCAACACGTCGCACTTTCGGTCGCTGCATGGCCAGCGTCTGAGTTGCCAGCACGTAGGCCACCTGGCTGGTGCCGATGCCGAACGCGATCGCTCCGAAGGCGCCGTGCGTGCTGGTGTGGCTGTCGCCGCAGGCGATCGTCAGGCCGGGCTGCGTCAGTCCCTGCTCGGGGCCAACGACGTGAACGATGCCCTGGCGGCTGTCTTTCAGGTCGAGCAGCGTGATGCCGAACTCGCGGCAGTTTTTCTCGATCGCCGACATCATGTCTTCGGCGAGCGAATCAGCGAACGGGCGAGCCTGATTCTCGGTCGGGATGATGTGGTCGACGGTCGCCAGGGTTCGCTCGGGGAACATCACCTTGAGATTCCGCTCGCGGAGCATCTCGAAGGCCTGCGGGCTGGTGACCTCGTGAATCAGATGCTGACCGATAAAGAGCTGCGTCTGGCCGGACGGCAGCGTTCCGACGGCGTGCAGATTCCAGACTTTGTTGAACAGATTCTGTTTGTCACTCATCAATTCTGTCTCAAATGAAGTCGCACCGGTGCGACAGGGCAAATGAACGGGACCGACTGAACGCTCGGCAGGACAACATACGGGCGCCGGTCGTTCGCGATTTCCTCAGCCGCGGAAACTCCGTCCGCGGCGATCGGTTGAAGCATGGCTCGGAGCGGGACAGTGGTTGCGTCCAAAGCCGGGCACTGCAATTCCTGAACAGTGGCGGCAGTTTAGCCAGAAGCCTGGGCGGTGTCACTCTGCGAAGAACGGTTTCAAGCGGCGCGGAAGTCTTCAGAATCGACCCGATCCGGAGATCCCTGCGGAATAGATTCAACGCGTCCCAGCAACCAGGCCGCCAGTCTGGGCTCGCGAGTCTCGCCCGCTGAAACTGCAGAGTCCGGTCGTGCCGCGGTCTTATGTGACAGGCTGTCTGTTGGGCAATCCAGCGGCCGAGGCTGATTGACCAGCGTCACCAGAACAAAGCTGAGCATCATCAGCAGGAACCAGGCGACGAGCTTTCCAAACGGAACCATCTGCCAGCCGTCGGTCTGGTTGGGATAGATCCAGATGTTGGAGAACGTCGAAACGTTTTCAGCGATCCAGACGAAGAATGACCCCAGGAAGCATCCCAGCAGAACCGGCATATATCTGTATGCCCGGTCGATTCGATAGAAGATTGCCGAGCGGCCGAAACACAACGCCGCTCCCAGCAGCAGTCCATTTCGCAGGTCGAAGATGAAGTGGTGCGTGAAAAAGTTGCCGTAGATCAGCGCCACGAGGACATACGTCGCCGCTTTGGGCGGGTAGTTCGAGAACCGGAAGTCAAAGATTCGCCAGACTCGCGCGATGTAACTGCCAACGGCGCTGTACATGAAGCCGGCGAACAGCGGCACGTTGCCAATCCCGATGCGGAACTCGCCGGGATACTGCCAGGCACCGATGGCATCAGATGTCTTAAAGACTTCCATCGCGGTGGCGACGGCGTGAAAGATCAGGATCACGGCTGCTTCGCGCGGAGACTCAAGCTGCAGCGCCAGCAGGGCCAGTTGAAAACCGAGGGCAGCGAGAAACAGAAAGTCGTTGCGGTAGAGCGACTCGAACGGGTACCAGAACTTCGTCAGCAGGATCAGAAACAGCAGATACCCACCGAAAATACTGGCCGATGCCTGCTTGATGCCGAACAGCCAGAACTCACGCAGAAACGTTTTCATGCCAGAGTCGTCCTGCAGATCCCTTGCTGACGCGACGCTCAGGAACGTGGCGGAAACAACATCCCGTTTTTTCGCAGGCGGCCCCGATCCCTGCCGTTCACCGACGTACTGGGCCGATATACGCAAGCCGGAGTCCAAGACTTGTTTCAGACGCATTCCGCAGTCACACAACGATAGCAAGTTCTCTGACCAGTCAACCCCGATCCGCTGGATCATCTACCGGGCTGGAGTCATCATCAGTGCCTCGTACTGACTGATTCTTTTTCCTCCGATCCGGAAACAACAATGACGAAACCGCTTCTGGCCGCCGCGGCCCTCCTGCTGACGGGGTTTTCTGTCGTATCTCAATCTCCTGCTGCCGAACCTGCCGGCGCCAACGACGGCTTTGACATCGACGCTGCCGACTGGCCGTGGTGGCGGGGGCCGCTGCGGAACGGGATCGCGTCGCCAGATCAGACTCCGCCGACGCACTGGAGCGAAAGCAAAGGCGTTGCGTGGAAGACTCCGGTTCCGGGACGAGGGCACGGTTCGCCGACGGTCGTGGGCGGGTACGTCTACCTGGCGACGTGCGACGAAGCAGCCGGCAGCCAGAGCGTGCTGTGCTTCGACCGGAAGACGGGCAAACAGATCTGGCAGCAAGAAGTCCACTCCAGCGGCGCGATGCGGAAGAACTCGAAGTCGACGGCGGCCTCGACGACGCTGGCCTGCGACGGCGAGCGGCTCTTTGCCTGCTTTCCGAACAGCGGAGCCCTCTACACGACGGCACTCGGCCTCGATGGCAAGCAGCTCTGGCAGCAGAAGATCGGCGACTACATCGTGCATCAGGGTTACGGGTCGTCGCCAGCGATCTACCAGTCGCTGGTCATCGTGACGTCCGACAACAAAGGCGGCGGAGCGATCGCGGGGCTCGACCGCAGGACAGGCAGGATCGTCTGGAAACGCGACCGGCCGAAGACGCCGAATTATCCCTCGCCGATCATTCTGCACGCCGCCGGGCGAGACCAGCTCATCATGACCGGCTGCGACCTGGTTTCGAGTTTCGATCCGCTGACCGGGAAGACCCTGTGGGAGATCGAGGGCTCGACGACCGAATGCGTGACATCAACCGTGACGGACGGCCGCCGCATTCTGACCAGCGGTGGATACCCGACGAACCATATGTCGGCGGTCGAGGCTGACGGTTCAGGCAAGGTCGCCTGGAGCAATAAAAACCGTGTTTACGTGCCGTCGATGCTGCTCCGCGACGGGATCATCTATGGCGTTCTGGATGCCGGCATCGCCTCGTGCTGGAAGTCGGACACGGGCGAGGAACTGTGGAAGGAACGCCTCGACGGCAACTTCAGTTCGTCGCCCGTACTCGTCGGCGATCTGATCTATGCAACGAACGAAGCCGGTACGACGTTCGTCTATCGAGCGAGCCCGGAAGGCTACAGCGAGGTTGCGCAAAACAGACTCGGCGACGAAGTCTTCGCGACGCCAACGATCTGCGGCAGCCGAATCTACATGCGCGTCGCCCAACGCGGAGCCGACGGCCGCCAGGAGTTTCTGTGCTGCCTGACAGGCGAGTGACTGAGGTCGTCAATGCTCGAATCGAACAGAAGTCAAAAAGGTAACGAAGGTGTCAGCGATCGAACCTTCAGAAGGCAGCGACTGCACTTTTCTTCGTTGTCTTCTTCCCTTCTGTTCAACCCCAGTCTGTATTGAGTTCGCATTTCTACAGACAAGTTATTCCGTGAGGTAGCTGAGTGGCTCAGTTTGGCAGTCTCGAAAACCAGATCGCCGTCGTGACGGGATCGTCGAGCGGGCTTGGTCGCGCGATGGCGCTTGAGTTTGCAGCAGCCGGCGCCGACGTCGTCCTGCACTGCCGGCAGTCGATCGATGCCTGCCGCGACGTGGCTGCCGAGATTCGGAATCTCGGCCGGCGGGCGGAGATCGTGCAGGGCGATATCCGGGACGAGGCTGCAGCTCTGATGAAACTCGTCGACGACGCCTGGGCCTGTTTCGGCCGCGTCGACGTCTGGGTGAATAATGCCGGCGTTGATCTGCTGACCGGCGCTCTGGCGAAGCTCGACTTTGCCGACAAGCTGGCACAGTTGCTCGATGGCGACGTACGTTCCGCACTGCTGCTGTCGAAAGAGGCTGGCCGTCGAATGGCCGAGGCCGGTTCGGGCAGCATTCTCAACATCGGGTGGGACCAGTCGGACCGCGGCATGGAAGGCGACAGCGGCGAACTGTTTGCGGCGGCGAAGAACGCCATCATGGGGTTTACCCGGTCGCTGGCGGTCTCGCTGGCGCCAAAGGTCCGGGTGAACTGTATCGCCCCCGGCTGGATCCGGACGGCCTGGGGCGAAGTCGCCAGCGATGTCTGGCAGGAACGCGTACTCCGCGAAACGCCGCTCGCCCGCTGGGGAACTCCGCAGGACATCGCTAAACTCGCCCGCTTCCTGTCGAGCCCCGACGCTTCGTACATGACCGGCCAGGTCATCAACTGCAACGGCGGCGCGGTTCGGTAACCTGACAGGCTGCAGCGCGAAGACGCAGAGAATTGCAAAGAGCCGAACGAAGCATTTGACGCGAGCTGCACTTCGTCGCGATCCAGTGAAGAAAGTACTTTGCGAATTTTTGCACCTCTGCGTCTTTGCGCTGCGGTCAGAATGAATTTCAGTCCTGACGACTCTGGCAGGCAAGGCGGCCTGAACGATGCGAATTGTTGTTGCCGGCGCAGTCTCCAGCACGAAGCTGACGCTCGAAGCCTTGATCCGACATGGAGCGGATGTCGTCGGTGTGCTGCAGCTTCGCGGCGAATCGTCGCACACGGTCACCGGCTTTGATTCGCTCGATGAAGTCGCTGGACCGGCCGGCATTCCGTGCGTCACGTTTCGCAATATCAACGATGACGAGATCGTCGAGCAGGTCCGCGCTTGGCAGCCGGACCTGATGTTTGTTGTCGGCCTTTCGCAGCTTGTTCGCGCCGACCTGATGGCGGTCCCGAAGCTGGGCAGCGTCGGTTTTCATCCGACGTTTCTGCCCGCTGGCCGCGGTCGGGCACCGCTGGCCTGGCTGACGCTCGATGGCGGCCCCGGCGCGGCGACTTTTTTTCTGATCGACGACGGTGTCGATTCCGGCCCGATTTTCGTCCAGGAGCCGTTTGAGATCACACCCGACGACTACGCGGGCGACGTCGGCCTCAAACTGCTCGACGCGATGACGCGAGCCCTCGACCGCTGGCTGCCGGAACTGCTCGCCGGCAAATGGGATCCGAAGCCGCAGTCCGAAGCCCTCGCGACATACAACGGCCGTCGCGGTCCCGACGACGGCCTGATCGACTGGTCGCATCCGGCGGCTGAAATTCAGGCACTGATTCGCGCCACCTCAGCCCCGCATCCCGGAGCGTACACGTGGCTCGGCGACCGCAAGCTCATCATCTGGCGGGCCGAACTGGAAACCCGGCTTCCCTGGCGCGGCGTGCCGGGGCGCATCCTGCTGACCGACCCCGACCGCGGCGTTCTGATTCAAACCGGGGATGGCCTGTTGTGGCTGACGGAAGCATCCTGGGGCGACGACTCAGTACATTGCGCCCCCGGACAGTCTTTACGAGTCGGTTGGAAACTCGGCCTGGTTCTGCAGGACGAAGTCGCCGCCTTGAAATCGCGCGTCATCGAACTTGAAGCGCGCATCGCCAGACTGGAAGGCAGCTCAGATTGACGGAGCCGCGACGCCCCACTCGGCAAAGAACTGCGCGAGATACGTCTCCAGAAACCGGTGTCGTTCCTCGGCGAGTTCTCGACCGGAGTCAGTCTGCATTCGGCCTTTGAGCAGCAGCAGCTTTTCGTAGAAGTGGTTGATCGACGGGCCGGACTTGGTGCGGTAAGCCTCGAACGAATCGTGTCGTTCCGGCGGGTGTTCGGGATCGAAGATCAGTCGCTGCTTCGCGCCGCCGAAGGCGAAGCAGCGGGCGATGCCGACGGCGCCGATCGCGTCGAGCCGGTCGGCGTCCTGCACGCAGCGGCCTTCGACGGTTGCCATCGGAGTCTCAACACCGGCCCCTTTGAATGAGATTCCACCGACGATCTCACAGACGTGGGTGATGACGACTTCATCAACGTCGAGTCGCTGCAGCCAGTCACGCGTGGCCTTTGGGCCAGCGGAGAGATCGCCGTCGTGCAACTTCCAGTCGGCGACGTCATGCAGCAGCGCCGCGAGTTCGACAGCGAACAGATCGGCGCCTTCCCGTGCGGCGAGTTGCTTCGCCGTCTGCCAGACTCGCCAGACATGCCACCAGTCGTGCCCGGTCGCGTCGTCCGCCATCTGCGAACGCACGTAGTCAGCGGTCCGACTCACGATCTCAGACGCATCCATTCGTCTTGGCTCCCGTTGCTTGCAGCGAGTCATCTCAATGGCTTGGTCTGACGCAAAGCCGCGAAGACGCTAAGTTTCGCAAAGAGTCTGAACAGTGAAGGCTGCCAAAATTGGCTGTCGCTGGAATTGCCGAGTTTGGACAAATCTTTGCGCTGCTCTGCGTCTGAGCGCCTTTGCGTCAGTAATCTGCCCGTCGGGGTCGTCCCAACAAATCTCAGGCCAGGATGTCCTGCAGCACTTCGCCATGCACGTCGGTCAGGCGGAAGTCTCGGCCCTGGAAACGGACGGTCATCCGCAGGTGGTCGATGCCCAGCACGCGCAGCATCGTTGCGTGCATGTCGTGAACGGTGACGACTTTGTCGACCGCGTTGTAGCCAAGTTCGTCGGTCGCTCCGTACGTCAGACCGCCCTTGATGCCGCCACCGGCCATCCACATCGAGAAGCCCTTGATGTGATGGTCGCGGCCGCTGCCCTGAGCCATCGGCGTGCGGCCGAACTCGCTCGCCCAGATGACCAGTGTGTCTTTCAGCATGTCGCGTTGCTTGAGGTCGGCAATCAGTGCGGCGGCTCCCTGATCGCACAGCTTCGCAGTGACCTCAACGCCGTTCTTGATCCCGCCGTGATGATCCCAGCCGCGATGATAGAGCTGGATGAAGCGGACACCGCGTTCGGCCAGTCGCCGCGCCAGCAGGCAGTTCGCCGCAAACGTTCCGTCGGCTCCCTGAGTGCCGTAGAGGTCGAGCGTCTCTTTGGACTCATCCGAAAAGTCCATCAGTGCCGGCACGCTGGTCTGCATCCGGAAGGCGAGTTCGTACTGCGCGATGCGTGTGGCGATTTCCGGGTCGTCGACAACTTCGTTGCGCTGGCGATTGAGAGCCTGCACTGCATCGATGATGTCGCGCTGCTGGTCGCTGCTGACACCAGGTGGGTTCGTCACGTAGTGGACCGGGTCGCCCTGCGACTGAAACTCGACACCCTGAAAACGGCTCGGCAGGAAACCGCTGTGCCACTGTCGCGCCGCGATCGGTTGGCTCTGACCGCCGCCGACGGACGTCATCACGACAAAGCCCGGCAGGTTGTCGGTTTCGGCTCCGAGCCCGTAATTGAGCCACGCGCCCATCGCCGGTCGGCCGCTGATCGTCGTGCCGGTATTCATGAAGGTGTGCGCCGGGTCGTGATTGATTGCCTGCGTCTTCAGTGACCGAATGACGCACAGCTCGTCCGCGACCTTCGCCAGATGCGGAAAGGCGGTCGTCATCTCGACGCCGGACTCACCGCATTTCACAAAGGGATGCTGCGGTCCCAGGCACTTGAGCGACTGACCCTGGAGCTGCGCGATCGGCTGGCCTTTGGTGAACGACTCGGGCATCGGCTGCCCGTCCATTTCTGCCAGCTTCGGCTTATTGTCGAACGTCTCCAAATGCGAGCAGCCTCCGGCCATGCAGAGGAAGATGACGCGTTTCGCCTTCTGCGGATGGTGCAACTCGCGAACGGCTCCCGGCCAGCGTTCGACACTGTCGCCGGTCTCAACTCCGCCAGGAACGGCCGACAGAGCGAGTGACTCACCCAGCAGCGACGCGAGCGCAAACGCTCCGACTCCCTGAGACGATCGGCCAAGAAACGCACGACGGGCCAGTTGTGAAGTCAGCATGACGAAACGCTCAATTCTGAAGTGGCTCGTTCTGAGTGGATTGGCTCTGCCGCCGGAACTCGACAGCGTTTACCTGAAGATCGCAGCGACCGAACAGCGGAAACCGGGCAGCGCCGGCGAGCCATCCAGTTCCTGCTCGATATTGAACTGCTCCGGCAGTTGATCCGGACGGTAAACGGTGACCGTCTGAAAATGCGGATCGACGACCCAGACGAGCGGCACGCCGCACTTCAGATACAGGTCGACTTTCTCGCTGATCGACTGGTGCGTGTCGGACGGCGAGAGGACTTCAACGGCCAGCGTCGGCGGACCGTCGATCAATGTCGTGTCGGACGCTGAATTCGTCAGTTCTCCCGAAATCCAGGCAACGTCGATTCCGACAGCAATATCTGGATCTCGTTTCAGAATGGCGCCGACTTCTCCCGCTGCGACAGCTCCTTCTGACTCAACTGATGTCTGCCAGGTTTTGATCAGAAAACAGAGGTTAGCGACAACTGCCGAGTGCTTGAGACTGCGTTTCGTCATGGGATACTCCCTCAGCTCTCCTTCGATCAGCTCGCGCACGACGGACTCATCCTCGGGAAGAGCAAGCAGCTCTTCGACGGTCATCAGACGTGATGGAGTTGCGGTCGACATATCGTCCCTCGATCAAAAGAGAGTGGCCCGGTTACGCCTGCCACTTTACCGTCTGGCTGCGGCGCAGGGCCAGATTTGAAAGGTGGGCCGCGGACGCCGAACTGACTCCGGCTTCGGCGGGAGCGGTCGGCGTTTTGCGGCTGCGCATGCACTCGACCCAGTTCGTCAGGTGGACGAGTTCGCCGTCCGGCTGGTCGTAGAAATCGGCGCCGCGCGGGCCGCTGCCGAGCACCCACTCGCTGTACTCGATCTTCTTTTTCCGCTCAGGATGAATCTCGTACCGCCCGCGGTCGATGTACAACGTCGCGTTGTCGCCCATGAATTCGACCATCGCGCCGTTGCGGGCGTTGCTGAACGTGCCCTCGAAGTACGCCTGGACGGACTGCTCGGGATAGCGGAGGATCGTCTGCACGGTATCCGGCGTTTCCCACAGGTCCTGAGCCATGAACCAGTCGCCGATGCTCGACGCTTCCGCCGGATGGTCGAGGTCCAGCAGCCAGTGGACGACGTCGATCCAGTGAACCATCAGGTCGGTGAAGATGCCGCCCCCGAAGTCCCAGAACCACCGCCAGTGCCGGAAGCGGTAGGCGTCGAACGGCTGATCCTTCGCGCTGCCCAGAAAGGTCTTCCAGTCGACCGTGCTGGCGTTGATGTCAATATTGCGGCTGCTGGTCCGCGGCGTGTTGCGGTTCCAGGTCAGATGGACCTTGTGAATGTTCCCAAGTGCGCCCGATTGCAGAATTTCACGAGCCTTCTGAATGTGCGGCATCGAACGTTGCTGCATCCCAACCTGCACGATTCGGCGGTTGCGGTTCTGCGCGTTGATGACGGCCTGGCCTTCGGACAGGTCGTGCGTCAGCGGCTTTTCGACGTAGACGTCCTTGCCCGCGTCGCACGCCGCAACGGTGATCGGCACATGCCAGTGATCCGGGGTCGCGATCAGCACGGCGTCGACGTCTTTGCGTTTCAGCACGTCCTGATAACGCTTCGTGGCAAACGCCTTTTCGTCGGCCAGAGCCTTGCCGACTTCGAGATGCGTGTCCCACACATCGCAGACGCCGGTGATCTTCACACCGGGTATCTTTACCAGCGACTGCATCAGCCGCCGGCAACGTCCGCCTGTGCCGATACACGCGATGTTGATTGTTTCGTTCGCCTGGTAACCGAGCGCCGTGGATGAATAACCGGCAGCGATTGCTCCGGCCGTTGCCGCGCCAAGTTGAGAAACAAAGTCACGACGTCGAAGTTGAATACTCATGAGAATTCCCTGTCAGCGAGGCGTGAATCGAAGTTACCGTTGCGCAGAGCATGTCACGCGCCGACCGGCAGTTTAAGCGAGGAGAACAGTCACCTCGTAGCCACCCGTGTCAGGACTGCAGCGAGACGGTCGAGGAAGTGTCCCGACACATCGACAGGATACCCTGTCCACCGGACTTTGAAGCCGAGTCACCAGGGTCAGTTCAGATTCAGCCACAGACGGTGGATGACTCGCCAGCGTTCGGATTCTTTAGGCAGGCCGGCGGCTTCGAGTATTCGCTCGACGTGGTACCACTTGAACGCCTCCCGACGTTCGACACGGTAGAGATCGCGGAGCAGGACAGAATAATTGAACGGCAGTCGGTCGCTGAAAGCCCGCAGCGTCGGGGCGACTTCGGCCACCAGCAGCCGCAACTCGACGGCCAGCAGTGATTCACTTTTCTGTTGCAGTTGCGACCGATAGCGGTGAATCCAGTCAATATGCACCGCCTGAAGTTTCAGGATGCCGCACGTCTCGGCAATCTGCTGCAGCAGATACCAGGTCGGAGTTTCCTCCTCGATCATGTAGGACCGCAGGCGAGGCGGCGAAATGCCGTACAGCCCGGCGTCGGCGAGCAGCCGCGCCAGCGGAACGACGCCACCTTCGCGTTCGGCCAGCAGCTTCAACATGCCGGTGACGGTTCGGGGCTGACGCCAGGCCTGCCGCCGCTGATCCCGCAGCGATCGGCGAATGAAGACCTCGCGCAGCTTGAGATGTCCTGCGTCTTCCAGAGCGTCGATGATGCGCTGCCGTGCAGAATCCGTCAGCGACTCGATGCCGCGTTCGATCTTCTGATATTCGAGATTGGAATAACCGAGCAGTTCCGCGGCCTGTGCGACATCGAATCCGAAATACTCGCGCTGCAGACGCAGATCGAGCTGCATCTCCGGCCGGTGACGCAAATGGAACCGGATGCGGCGGCGTTCCCAGAGCGCGCGTAACTCTGCCGCCGTTTCGCACGCGAGGAAGCCGTTACGCGACGGAGCTTCTCCGGCCTCAACCGCTCCTCCGGCTGCAGCGTCCGCAGGCTCGGCGATTTCGTCAGGCAGGATCTCTCGATCCGGTTCGGTCAGCAGGGCCACAATGCCAGCCGGATAGGCCTGCTGGGAATAGTGCCCGTCCTCTTCAATATGTTTGATGATGCGTGCCGGCTTTTTGCCGCCGATCAGAAACAGGTCAGCCATCTCGCGGCGAGTGACTTTCTGTTTCTCGCGAATCTTCTTCAGCCGCAGTCCAAAGTCGTGCAGGCCCTCGGTCTTCTGTTTGTTGTAGTCACGCTGCCAGAGATCACGCAGCTCCCTGAGTTCCTCGTCGTCTCGGCATAGAGTCTTCGCGACTCTGGAAACGCGTGCCCACGGCAGCAGTTCGAGGTAACAGAGACGCCGAAGTTCGGCCGTTCCGAGACCCAGGTTCAGCAGGTCGGATTCTGCATGACCGGCTCGCAAACGCAGCACACAGAACTCGGCGAGCGCCTCCGGGAAGCCGCGATTGATAAACCGCTCCCGCTCGGCCTGATGCCAGATCGGTTCGAGCGGCTCGAAATCAACCCGCAATGCCCGACACATCTTCTTCAGCAGTTCGTGCGGGACGGGAAAATTTCCACGACGGTATTCCCACATCGTCGCCGCGCTGACGCCGACCTTCCGGGCGAGTTTCGGTGACGAACCGGCTCGCAGTTCCAGCCGCGCGATCACATGCTCAATCGAGTCAGCCGGGCCGGCATACAGATCGCGCAGTTCGTCGATCACTCGCTCGGAAACACCTCGCTCTTCGCAGAACTCGATAAAACGTTCGAGTGTGTTGCGCGTCGGCGTGTGAACTCCGAGTTCCAGATCCCGCAAGGCACCGCGACTGATTCCGGACTGCCGTGCCAGTTCAATCCGCGTCATACCGAGTTCGCCAACGCGAATCTCAACCGCTTTGCGTGCCAGCGGCGGTGCGGTTTCTGATCGCTTGAGCGACCGCTTACGCAGATTCGCATTCCGCAGTGCGTGCCCATGCAGTTTTTCTGATGACCTGGCAGCCTTTCGTGCCATCGTTTCCTCGACCCCCCAGCAGCCGCTCTGCCCGTCTCGGTCGGCGCTCAACGCATCAAGACGGGCCAATGGCGCGGGATCGTATCGGCGGCGGCTGATATGAGCAATGCAGCGGCAATAGTGGATTCCGAAGGCGGGGTGAGAATCTGCTTCCAGATCGAAGAGTCGGCGGCAGGCTTTGGAGCCCTGGGCTCGGGCAATTCCGGAATGATCCGTGCTTTCGCGCGGCGACTTCCGTCGTGTCGCAGTTGCGTGGGCAGTGCGTCAATCACGGATTTGAAGACATTGCTCCGAAGAGCGGAAACGTTGCAGACTCGACGTGCTCAGCTTTTAGGGCCGCGTTGAGTTTCCGCATGACGTCGGGATTCGTGCCGGCGATGTTCGTTGTTTCGCCGATGTCTGTTTCAAGGTCGTACAGCTCCAGCGGCGCGTCGGGATTCTTCTTCAGGTTGGTGCGGACGCCTTTCCAGCGGCCCATACGCACGGCCTGGCTGCTGCCGCGTTCGGTGAATTCCCAGTAGAGCACCTCGTGTTGCTGCTGCTCGCCGCGGCCCAGCAGCGTCGGCACCAGCGAGAGACCGTCGGTCTTCCGGGGTGCGTCTGCGCCGGCGAGTTCACAGAAGGTCGGCAGCGTGTCCCAGTGAGCGGAGATCAGATCGGTTGTTCGACCAGCGGCGATCCTGCCCGGCCAGCGGGCGATCAGCGGGGCTCGAATGCCACCCTCGTACAGATCACGCTTGTGGCCGCGGAAAGGGCCGTTGCTGTCGAAGAAATCCGGCATGTGACCACCTTCCTGGTGAGGGCCGTTGTCCGAACTCAGCATGACCAGGGTGTTGTCGTCGATGTCGAGTTCCACCAGCAGTTCGAGCAGTTGTCCGACGTTACGGTCAAGTCGCGTCATCATTCCAGCGAATGCGGCGGCCGGATTCTTCACCAGCGGGCCACGGTACTTGCCGGTTTTGTCCTCGAACTGCGTGAACTGCTTGCGGAACTGTGCCGCGTCTTCCTCCGGAACGTGCATCGCCGCGTGAGGGATCGTCACGGGCAGATAGCAGAAAAACGGCTGCTGGCTCAGGTGACTGTCGCGGATGAACTCGAAGGCCGCGTTGACGATCAGGTCGTGTGAGTACGTTTTGCCGTCGAGTTCGACCTTAGTCCGGTCACTCCACAGATGGTCGGGGTAGTAGGTGTGAGCCTCCCGCTGGCAGTTGTAGCCGTAAAACCGCGAGAAGTGCTCCATTGGGTCGGACGTCGAGCCCGGTGCTCCGAGGCCCCACTTGCCAAACATCCCCGTCGCATAACCGGCTTTCGCGAGCAGCCGCGGCAGTGTGACCGTGTCGGCCGGCATCGGAGCCTGGCCTTCCGGCTTTACTTCGCGATTGCCGCGTACAACGCAGTGCCCTGTGTGCAGGCCCGTTATCAGAGTACATCGCGTTGGAGCGCAGACCGTACTGCCGGAGTAGTGATCCGTAAACCGCAGCCCCTCGGCGGCGAGGCGGTCGATGTTCGGCGTTTTGAAATGCTTCTGACCGTAGCACGACAGGTCTCCATACCCGGCATCGTCCAGCAGGATGTAGATCAGGTTCGGCTTCGCGTCGGCTGCGGAAGCCGCGCGGCAGGTCACAGTCAGGAGTGCAACGGTCAGGAACAGCAGGCAGGTAACACTTGTTCGGCAGCGCATCGCGGAGTTCCTCCGGCAGGACAATCGTGGGGGCAAGCTCGTCGTCTGATCGTACTGGTCACCGGTGATGGTCGAAAACGACTGGCCTGGGATATCAGCGAGGCATGACTTTCGCGGCCGGGCGGCTTCTCTGTGTGGGTCTGTCGAACACGCCCGCCGAGCGACTCTGCCGGTTCTGCGGAAGTTTCCTGCGGAAGCGGTTGTGCGAGTGCCGATAAAAAGGACGGTCGTGAAAGCGAGGGATCGCAACGGTCACGGCCACGCGAGAACCAGTCGCCACGGAGGGCGCACGGCTGGGGATCGCGGGTTCAGACGGGAACAGTCCGAGCCCAGCTTTGGAGCCTCCCCTCAAACAGGGAAGTGATTGGTGGGAGGCTCCTTCTCAACCTGCCCACGGACCGCGAACGCGGCTTCCGAGACATCCGACGAACGGGGGAACGTGATGCGACGACGAATCTCGCTGCTGGCTGTGCTGCTCGCGACCGTGCTGGTCGGACTGTCAGCGCCGGCCGACGCTCAGGCCGCCGGAAACGGGCAGCCGACCGACTGGAACCGGTTCTACTACTACCCCTACGTGTACTATCCCCAGAACTTTCAGCAGCAGCGCGGCAGCTACGATCACCTTTACTACCGCTACGCTCCAGAGCGACGAATCCCCGTCTACAACAAAAACTGGTACAACTTCTATCCGACTGCGAAGCCGTACCACAAAGGCCACCACTTCATCCTCGACGTCTTCTGATCGAAGCGCAGTCGCACGGACGGCCGTGCCTGACGATCCGGGATTTGAAATCTGAGATTCGAGATCGCGATGAGCTGCTTCTTCACCGAGGCGGCTCGTTTTTTTTGCGCGCTGCAGGAACGCGAAGAGGTGCCACTGATTGAACACGAGTGTCGCACGGATCTCATACGTCTCTCATACGTCGCTTTGAACGCCGAGGCCCGTTCAGAAGGCGGGTCTCCCCGTTCGAGATTTGAGTTGGCTGTTGGGGAGTTGAACTGAGACGAATCCGTCCGTCATCCGTGTTCGATTCGTGCCAGCAGAGTCCGTCCGACTGTCTCCTTGACTGTAAAGCCACCTTCGCGCTTTGCGCTCAGGACTGTTCAGTAGATGAGTCGTGCGAAGCTTCTCTGAAGTCCGCCCGAAATCAGCTCGATTGCCACAACCTGTTGAGCAACAGTCAGTTAGTGTCAGTGACAGGTTATTCCAGTCGTACTGATTGTGCCTGTGGTACAGGTTGTGCTTTTTCTATCGATCGCCCGGGCATGGCAGGTTGAGACGCCTGAGTCGTCCGGCAAACCGTACAGCTTGTGTGGCGTGGGAGAGAGAGACCCTCGCAGCGTTGTCTGGTGACCTGAGAGACCACCAGACGGGAGCAGTTCCGTCGCAACCGGATTTGCTCTGACACCTGACTGAAGTGAGGCATCGCAACGAGGTCGGCCGGCAGGTCGGCTTCACCGAAGTTCGTCAACAGACTGTTCCGGGACCGGGAACTGATGGCCGGTTCCGAGCTTAGCTGGCTCGTGGAACAGTCGCCTGGCGATCGCAATCTTCGGCGATGCCTCACTCGGTCGGATGTCCCGCTTTCGAGGACGCGTTCCGCAGCAGCGTCAGTGAGCCTTGAGATCCGCGTGCCTGGTCGCGCATTGGTCGCTCGCGTCGCCGCGAAAGTCTTCAGGTCTTGTTCTCGATCCGCCGCTTCACCCCGGCAATAGCGAGAGGACAGACCTGATGAGAACTTCGCCCCGTTTGGCTCCCTCGATGAGCCTGCTGCAACGACTCTGGAACGACGACCACGGCCTGGTCGTTTCAGCCGAGCTGATGATCATTATGACGGTCGGCGTCCTGTCGCTGCTGTCAGGTGTCAGCGCGGTCGCGTCAGCATTGAATTTTGAATTCACCGACGTTGCCAACGCACTGGCCGGACTCGACCAGTCGTACAACATCTCCGGTCACTATGCCGGTAGTTCGGCTGGGGGCGGAGGCGGGACTGGCGGTGGCGGTGGCGGAGCGGCGTATCACGCCTTCAATCGCGGCATGGGTTTCAGCGACTCCGGAAACAGTTTTGTTGCTCAGCCTGTGCAGGCATCAATCGCCGGCTCATTCAATCAGTCGCTGGGCGGTTTTATTGAGACAAACGCTGTTGCAGCAAATACCGCAGTGGCTGGTCAGGCAATGGCTCTGGTCGAGGAGTCGACACTCGTCGTTGACGAGATCGCAGAAGTGGCCGAAGTCGCGGAGGTCGCAGAAGTTGCTGAGGTGGCCGAAGTGGCTGAGGTCGCGGAGGCCGTTTCCGAGGCCGATCTTGAGCGGCAACTCAAACAGCGACTTGCTGCACTGGAGGCGGAAGCCGCGCGTCTGGAACAGGCCCAGTCAGCGACGGCCGCAGCAAAAGAGGCATGCCCGCTCGATGAGCTGCAGGAACTCGAACTCCGCATCCGCCGGCTGCGAACCCGGCTGGAGCAACAAAAGGTCTTCGACTGTGGTCGGACGAGCCGCTGAGCCACTGCAGAAAGCGTTGATCGAGGCAAGAGTCGGAAATCCCATCCCCAGTCAATCGGCGAGGCCTTGCCGAAAGCTCCTCCCTGGCCGCACAATCCTGCGACACGTGAGTTGCTGCCGGCTCCGGGCTTCTGGTTCTGTCTCGCATCCTGCGGGGAGGGATTCCCATGCGACTTCTGACTTCAGCGGCCGCACTGCTGATTGTTCTGACGAGTTTCGACGCCGGAGCCTCAGCCGACGAAAAGGACCGCGCGGTCAAGCTGGCCGAGTTCCGCAAGTCGGCTCACGACGACGAGGAGACACGTACGGCCATCGCGGGCTGGCGTCAGTTTTTTCTCGGCGCAATGCAGATGCATGCTGACGAAATCGCTGCCGACTGCCGTCTGAACGCCGATCAGAAACGGCATCTGGATGTCGCCGCCAAAGGCGTCGTCGAACGTTACGTGAAACGCTGGACCGATGCTGTTGCCATACGACTGATCGTGATGAAAGAAAAGGACGAAGAGCCGGAACTCGGAGGTTCGTTCTTTGATCCGGAAGACACGCGTGAGATTGCCTGGGCAGTTGGTACCCGGCAGATCATTCGGATCATTCAGCGAGAGCCACTTTGGCAGCAGACGCTGCAGAAAACTCTGACGCCGGAGCAGCGTGAGTTCGTCGAAGCCAAAGGGCGGAAACGCGATGAGAGACAGATCGACGTCGCTGTCAACTGGATACTCGACCGTCTCGATCAGGACTATCTGCTGACTGAGCAGCAGCAAGCCCGAGTGAAACCGTTACTGCGCCAGCACCTGTCCAAGGCAACAATTCCGGTCTCGTCGCACCTGTTCGGCCAGCTTTACACGCTCGCCTGGGCCTATCGAATTCCCGATGCTGAGATCAATAAAATCTTCACGCCGAGCCAGCAGCAGTTGTGGGGACTGCGGGCCGAGTTGTTTACTGAAATTGGTGAGGACCTCTGGTCTGAGAATCTGCTGACCGATCGCTGGTTCGATCCGGACAGTTTGAATCGCGATGGAATTCAGATTCCAGAAACAGAGTGACGTCGAGTGGCCTCGTCGGGACGCCCTCAATCAAACGCGATCGGTGCCGCCGAGCGGTCGTCGCTGTCGATGAACGACTGCAGGATGACCTGCGCCGCGATCTTGTCGCGGCGGGCTTTGCGGCGCTTCTTCGTAAAGCCGGTTTCATCGAGGTGCATGTCGGCGGTCGCTGACGAGAAGCGTTCGTCCCACCAGGTCACAGGCAGTCCGGTTGCTTCGGCGGCCCACTTGCCGAACTCGCGGGCTTCGCGCGCTTTACCGCCTTCGTCGCCGCTCATGTGAACCGGCAGGCCGACGACCAGACCGACGCAGCCGTATCCGCGCGCGATCTGCCGCAGCCACGGGCCGTCAATGTGTGGCGCTGACAGGTCGTAATTCTCGAGCGGCACCGCCAGTGTCTGCTCCTCGTTGCAGATCGCGGTGCCCAGCCGTTTCGTGCCGTAGTCGATCCCCAGCAGCGCGCCGAAATCCGGAACTCCCGCGGCGGATGTGCCTGCAGTTCTGGCCGAGTCGCTCATTGTTCTGCCCCGACTGGAACCAGTTCGACCAGCAGTTGCTCAGCAGCACTGTGCCCGATCGAGACCGTTTGCGAGTTGATCCTCAGTTCGATGATTCCGGCCTCGGGGCGATTGCTCAGGATGCTCGCGCCGCAGCCGATCTCAAACCCGGCATCGCTGAGGAACCGCAGAAAGTCCGGATTCTGGTTGAGTACGCGGGCTGATCGGACGAGGGCTCCGGCTGGACACGTCGAAAGCGGTCGCGTTTCCTGTTCGGCACCGCGCAGCTCGCCATCGGCCGACGGGATCGGATCGCCGTGAGGATCGAAATCCGGTCGTCCGAGGAAATGGTCAATTCGATCGACCAGGACGTCGCTCACCGCGTGCTCCATGTGCTCCGCCTCTTCGTGAACCTGATCCCAACTCAGATCGAGCGTCTGGACGAGAAACAGCTCGATCAGCCGATGCCGCCGAACCATACGCAGTGCAATGATGCGGCCGGCTTCAGTCAGCGTGACGCCTTCGTACGGCCGGTAATTCGCCAGTCCCGCGTCGGCCAGCGTCTTCTGCATACTGGTGACTGTTCCGGGCGAGACATCGAGCGCCGCCGCGATCTGCCCCGTTGAGACCGACGGCTGCCCGCTCTGCAGCTCGATCTGCAGAATTGTCTTGAGATAGTTTTCGACGGTCAGACTGGGCATGGTTTGGTTTTCGGCAGGCAGGTTCTTCCGAGGACGCTCAGCAGAGTGGGATTCGGTTAGAACAGACGTCCTGAAACACGGACATCCCAACGTGATCAACGGACTTTGAGTGCTATTCGAAGACGGTCGGGTTCAAGGGGATTTCTCCGAGATCGGTGTCTGTTCCACCTCGAATCGTCAGCGTGAAGCGGCCTTTTTTATCCTCGGCCTTTTTACCGTCGAGTGGGATCGACGTGATGTAACCCGCTTTCTCGTGCCAGAAGCGGAAGGTCCAGTCCCCCGCCGGAACGTCATGAATCATCAGACGACCGTCGGTGTCGCTGGCGGCCATGTAGGGGTGATCCTGAACCAGCAGGAAGGCTTTCATCCAGGAATGGATCGGACAACTGATCTGCGCGGGTTTTGTTTCCACCTTTGACAGGTTGAACGCGACTCCGCGGCGACCGGCGGGCGGAATGCCGTAATTGAACGGCTGGTTGTAAGTCAGAAAGGCCACTGTACTGTGCGCGACGGGATCTTCGTTTCCCAGGACCAGAGTCTGTGTCGTGCGCAGCAGTGCAATCCGCGGTTCGAAGCGGCAGTGCCGGTTGGTAAGCAGCACTTCGGCGCGTTCGGTCTCGGCATAGGACGGATGAATCGCCGGGAGACTCTCGCCGCGTTTTAATTCGAGCCAGACCACGACGTTCTGAATTCCGCGGTTCTCCGGATTAACGATCAGGTCCTCATCGAGCGGATGGTTCTTTGAGCAGACCTCCTCGTCCTTGTTAAGCAGAATCTTTTCCCGCTGGGGAACCGTGCCGTCAAACGCAAAACGGGCTTTCAGATGACCCCACTCGGCGGCGTGCGAACACGTGCCGGGTCCGCTGAAACCGAGGGCGGTTGCTGCAACCAGTACGGCCACAATCCGGCCGGGGAACTGCGTCATTATTGTTTTCCTGAGCGCCATGTCGGGCGCGTAATTCAACGTTCGAGGTCGGTTGCAGTTCCAGTTGGACCGGCCACAATCCGGCCTGTTGTGTTCCGAGAACTGACTCCCAAGTCTGGCAGGTCCCATGAAAAAGAATCCAGTCAAAGCGGCGTTGAAGGCCGGTAAACCGCAAGTGGGCACGTGGCTGTCCTTTGGTAACGTGTTCGCGACGCGGCTGATGGCGCGAGTTGGTTTTCCGTGGCTGACGGTCGACATTGAGCATTCGCCGATTGACTGGAGCGAAGCCGGGCTGTTGTTTGGTGCGATTGCCGACGCCGGCTGCGTGCCGCTTGCCCGCGTGCCGCGCGGCGATCATGACCACATCAAACGGGTACTCGATGCCGGCGCACACGGCATCGTTGTCCCGATGGTGAATACGGTCGAGCAGGCGAAAGAAGCGATCGCGGCAGCGAAGTACCCGCCGACCGGAAACCGTTCAGTCGGCGGCGCTCTGCACGCGTTGAACTTCGACGCCACCGCTGGCGACTACTACAAGCACGCGAACGACGAGATCCTGGTGATCCTGCAGACCGAATCGCCCGAAGGTGTCGAGAACGCCGAGGCGATTTACAGTCTGCCAGGTGTTGATGCGATCTTTGTCGGCCCGAACGATCTGACGTTTCAGATGCGCGGCCCGGACGGGATCGATCCGACGCCGGACGAACTGGAAGCCATGCTGCAGCGAGTGCTGGCCGCCGGCAAAAAGGTCGGCACACCGGTCGGCCTGCACGTTCAGACGCCCGAACAGGTGCAGAAACGCGTCGCCGAAGGCTGGCAGTTCATCGCCATCGCCAGCGAGCTGAAGATGATGATGAACAGCGCTCAGCAGATCGTCAGTGCCCTCGATCTGAAGTCCGGCGCTGCTGATCTGGCTCGCTACTGATCGCGCTCAGATGGCTCACGCCGTTCGACCGCCTTGCGCGTCCGCGGTGTGCCGCCGATCGTGGAGAGGAAGTCGACGGCGTAGCGTTCGTCCCCCTTCAGACTGCGATTGTTGAGTGCCAGTGCCTTACGGATGCGATCGATCGTGCGCACCATCGGGCCGGTTAGTCGCTCAACGATTTCCTGCGGTCCGAATTCTTCGAGTTCCTTCACCGTGTGGACGCGCAGAAATTCGAACACCTGCCGCGCTTCGTAGTCGCGTTTGAAAAACTCGTCGAGCTTCGCGTCGCCAGTGATGCGGGCTCGGCCGAGTTTTGCACCAGCGCTTGGCTTTGCGGTGGGAGACTTGCCCGACGCGGTCTTCGAGGCGGCAGGCTTTTTTCCCGCAGCGGCTTTTGTGGATGCCTTTCCGGTTGGTCTGGTGCTGGATGCCGCCGCTGTTTTCTTCGCCGCGGATTTCTTCGCCGCGGATTTTCCCGCCGTCACTTTTCGCGAAGTTGCTTTCTTTGCGACTGCGCCGGTTGCGGCTTTCTTTTTTGTTGATTTCTTCTTCGCCATCGATGCTGGCTTTCGACGAGAGTCAGAAACTTGTCCGAAACGGAGATCGATACTTGTGGGACGGATTGGCAATCTGTCCCGCTGTCGGACTGACAATTCTGAATCACAACGCGGGTTTCAAACAGCGAAGCCATCTTCTCGAAGCAGATCGATCGCCTGAGCGAATGCGGTGGCAGTTTGATCGATGTCGCGGCTGTCGTGAGCCAGCGACGTCGAGCCGGCCCAGCCCATCCAGTCGACTCCACCCAGCAACAGGGCACAACGGAATGCGTGGCCGAAGCTCTTGTCGAACGAACGGTCAAGCAGTCGCCAGTCGCCATCGAACGGCACAAAGTCGTCGCTGTCCGGTCGCGGGCCGTCATAGTCCGCCAGAATCTTGATCGCCGAGAACGCCCCGTACGCGACCATCCGCGCTGACTTGTCCGCAAAGACCTGATTGAGCGCAGTTCGCACGGCAGCAGCGACCTCGTTGGCTTTTTGTGAGGGCTCACCGGTTGCGACAAGATCAAGTGCGGCGACTCCAGCCGCTGCGGACAGCGGGTTGGCGTTATACGTTCCCGGATGCTTCATCTTGCGGCCAAGCGGGTTGTCGAACGCCAGCGCCTGCAGGATGTCCGCTCGTCCCGCGAGACAGCCACCTGGTAAGCCTCCCGCAAGAACCTTTGCCATCGTCGTCATGTCCGGCACGATTTCGCAGACGCTCTGAAAACCGCCGGGGGCGACGCGGAACCCGGTGATGACTTCATCGAGGATGAAGATGGTGTTCTTCTCACTGGTAATCCGGCGGACGTCACGCAGAAATTCGGGCCGCGTCGGAGCAACTCCCCAGCGGGCACCATTGCCTTCGTGAATCACGCAGGCAGGCTCGTGCTCGTCGATCGCCGCTTCCAGAGCCAGCGGATCGTTTGGCGGGATAATGATGATGTCTTCGTAGACACCGTCCGTGATACCGGGGTCCTGCGAGTCGCCATCGTGCGGCGGCGCGGACGCGTTAATCAGGCTGTCATGCCAGCCGTGAAAGTGGCCGGCAAATTTGATGACCTTGTTGCGCCCCGTGACGATGCGGGAGACGCGGAGCGCCATCAGCGTCGCTTCCGTGCCGCTGTTCGTAAATCGCATTTGCTCGGCCGACGGCACAAGTTTCTGTACGCGTTCACCCCATTCCAGTTCGAGCTGATGGCAGGCGCCGGGGTGCGTCGATCGAGCGACCTGTTTCTGCACGGCCTCGACAATCGCCTGGTGCGAATGCCCAAGCAGCATGGCGCCGTGGCCAACCCAGTAGTCAATGATCGAGTGACCTTCGACGCTGGTCTTCCGCGACCCGAGTGCCTCATCGGCGAAGATCGGAAACGGCTTGAGGTACCGTGAGTCGTGTGTCACACCACTGGGGAACAGCTTCTTCGATCGCTGAAAGAGTTCTGCCGATTGACTGAAGCGATCCGAGAAGAGCTGCTCGATACGCGAACGGGCTGCAGGCATTGGTGCGGTCCTGAGGGAGGCGAACGGTCGGCGTGCGATCAACAACGTGGATTTCTGTCAGATATTACATGCCGCCGCCTGTTTGCCCATCGAGTGACGGGCTCGCGGAAGCTGTTGGCGATAATGGCTTCGCCGTAGACGTCGGCTTGTTGCGTTTGCATGCCTGAAGTTTTCTGAAAGCAATCTCGCTTCATGGTCACGCGACTTCCTTTATCCACTCACGCAGCCGATCACGCAGCAGTGACAGGTCCCTGAACAATTGCGTCCGGTCGCGGTGAGCGTGTTCGAGGCACCACGGACCGCGGAAGCCGGACTGCCAGCCGATCTCGAAGCAGCGTTTCAGATCGTACAGAGAATGCTCGCCGTTCGGGCCTTGAAGTCACAACTGACCGCGTAGGGAAATGCGGCTTTCAGGCCGGCAAAGCGGACTTCGTCGCTGGCCCAGTTGCCGGTATCCGGCGTTGCAGAGACGTCGCGATCAATGGCGGCAATCAGCTTCGGCACGGACTGCGGATCGGACTCCATCCAGCCATAGTTCTCGACAAGCAGTTTGACGCCGCGGTCGGCTCCATAGTCAGCCAGAGCCCGGTACGACGCGACGTGAATCGCCATGTCCGGGCGTTCTTTGAGCGGCAACGGTCGAACGTACGGGATACCGAGCTGCGCCGCGGCATCGATCGAGCGGCGGTACTCAGTGAGCGCCCGCTCGCGCACAGCAGCGTCCGGGCTGTTCATATCGAGCCCGCTCTGATTCATCTTGAGATTCGTGAGCACGCAGCCTGCGGCGTCGACGGCTGCTCGCACCTGATCGAGCCACTCTTTGTCGAACCGGCCCAGTGTCGACGTGTTGAGGTCGATCACGCGCATGTCGAGTTCGTCGCGCAGGATTTTCGGCAGTTCCAGCAGCGTGAACTCCCCTGGCTTCTGCGGACGAGCCACCAGATGGCCAGACAATGACGAGGTCGTGATTCCGACTTCGCCGGCCAGCGATGGCTTGAAGCCCTCTCTGGCGAACAGGCCAACCGGGGCCACTGCCGCACCCAATGCCGCGACCGCGCCAAGAAACCGTCGCCGCGAGGTGACGTTCACCGCTCTCATCGCTTCCATCAGGCAGTCTCCCGTAATTTGAGGACGCACGCTGTAAAGACTGAAACGAAACCAGTCCGGCGTCGAACTTCAAGCGACACATGGGCTGACGCCGCGGAGCGGGGTGTCACTGTGGCGCCCCGCTCCGCGGGGCATGATCTTCATCAATCAATGACAGACCCCTGAGTCACGCCAGAACGCCGTCGACGACATGGCCGTGGATGTCAGTCAGGCGGTAGTCGCGACCCTGGAAACGGAACGTCAGGCCGTCGTGTCGAACGCCCAGCAGGTGCATGATCGTCGCGTTGAGATCGTGAACCGGGACACCATTCTCGGCCACGTTGTAGCTGAAGTCGTCGGTTGCTCCGTACGTCGTGCCCGAGCGGACTCCGCCGCCGGCGAGCCACATTGTGAAGCAGCGCGGGTGATGATCGCGCCCGGCCTGCGGCGTCTTCCAGTCACCCTGACCAGCAACGCCGCGGCCGAACTCACCGCCCCACACAACCAGCGTATCGTCCAGCAGCCCGCGTCGTTTGAGGTCCTGGATCAGCGCCGCAGTCGGCTGATCGGTATCGCGGCAGCGGGCCGGGCACCAGGCCGTCAATTGTCGATGATGATCCCAGTCCGGGTGGAACAGTTGAATGAAGCGGACGCCCCGTTCGGCGAGCCTTCGTGCGAGGATGCAGTTCGCCGCGTACGTGCCCGGCTTGCGCGACTCGGGACCATACAGATCGAACGTCTCGTTCGATTCGCCTGACAGGTCGGTCAGCTCGGGCACCGACGTCTGCATCCGGTAGGCCATTTCGTACTGCTGGATGCGCGTCGTGATTTCCGGATCGCCGGTCGCGTCGAACTTCTGGCGGTTGAGTGTAGCCAGCGTGTCGAGCATCGATCGCCGCAGATGTCGCGGCAGGCCCTCGGGATCGTTGAGGTAGAGCACCGGTGACTCGGCGTTGCGGAACTTCACACCCTGGTACCGAGTCGGCAGGAAGCCTGAGCCCCAGTAGTAGTCGTACAGCGGCTGATCGCTGGGCCGCTCCATTCTGGAAACGAGCACCACGAAGTCAGGCAGGTTGCGGTTGAATGATCCGAGGCCGTAACTCACCCACGCTCCGACGCTCGGCCGGCCCGGAATCTGATGTCCGGTCAGCAGAAACGTCATCGCGGGTGCGTGGTTGATGTGCTCAGTAAACATCGACTTGATGAAGCAGATGTCGTCGGCGACTGAGCCGATGTGCGGCAGCCATTCACTGACCGTCGCCCCGCTTTCACCGCAGCGTCGAAACTTGGTTTTCGATGGCATGACGAGTTGCTGCTGCTGCGCGGTCATCAGCGTCAGCCGCTGCCCCTGGCGAACGGATTCCGGCAGCTCTCTGCCTGCCCACTGTCCGAGGTCGGGCTTCTCGTCGTACAGCTCGATCTGCGATGGGCCACCGGATTGCGTGAGGAAAATCACGCGTTTCGCTTGGGGTGCAAAGTGCGGCAGACCGAGCAACCCACCGGTCGCAGAGTTGCGTGTCGGCGCTGCGTCAGCGGTTGGTGAATCCATCCCGGCAAGTGCCATCGCGCCGAGCGTCAATCCGGATGCCCGGCCGAGGAAGTATCGCCGCGTTGAACTGAGCAGTGACGGCTCTGAAATCTGCATGACACTCCGGACCTGCCAGTTGTGAACCACGGATGGACGCCGACAACCTCGGATTCACGGAAGCAGGCCGGAAGCCCATCTGCGAAATCCGCAGTTCTTCATGAATTCTCCGGGCGTCAGTATCGTCGCGCAGAGTTTCACTCAGCAACCGCATGGCTTTTCGACGGCACGTAGCCGGATCGCTCAGTGGCGCGAGTCGATGCGGCGGTAGCGGGTCGAGAGCCTTGTGGCCCCGTCGCGCACATTCTTCAGGCCGCTGCTGAACTGCGGTACCTGCGACGCGTGGAAGAACGTGAACGAGACAAGTACCAGCGCTGCGGACACAAACAGCAGTGTGTGTCGCAGCCTCTGATTCTTCGCGAACGCCTCGATCAGTGTCGCGTACCACGGCTGCACGACCTCTGGCTGATAGCTGCGGGCGCGCGTCATCTCGTTCTGCAGCATCAGATCGGGACCGACCGGAATGCTCTCTTCGCCGGGACGCGTGACGTCAAGATTCAGCCGTGCGAGCTCTTCAAGCACGCGAGGGTCGTGCTCCAGGGCCTCGGTCACTTTTTTCATGTCGGTGACCTGACGCTCAAGAGCGACAAGCTGTGAATTCAGGCTCTGCGAATCAGCCGAGAGATCGAGCAGTGTGGTGACCTTCGGCGCCAGAGCGACGGATGCGTACAGCACGGCCGCGACCAGCAACTGTGCCCAGAACAGCAGCGAGACGACCCACTCGATCGCCCGCACTTCGGACGGCGGCTGCGGACCGAGACTCGCCGGCCGCGGAGCCCGTGACGGGCGAGTGACTTTGCGGGGCAACTGAGCCGTAGCTGAAACCATGCGCTCGACGATGCTCGCTTAAACGGAAGGCCAGAGTTGGTTCTCTGCCAGGGACGTTCGCTGACTGGCGACGCTGAAACTCGTCACCACCACTGGCCCGTTCCGACTGACTGAATACGCTGCAGCCGCGTGCGCCGGGAACTCGATCCGGGAAAAGAAAAACGCCCGGCCGCCAGAGACAGCCAGGCGTTGCGTTTCCCTGTTGTCGACTCAGCGATGACCTACGAGATCGTCCCGCCGAACGTCGCCGAACCACCGAGAATCTCTTCGATTCGCAGAAGCTGGTTGTACTTGCAGATGCGGTCCGTACGACTTGCAGAACCAGTTTTGATCTGTCCCGTCGACAAAGCCACCGCAAGGTCCGCGATCGTGTTATCCTCAGTCTCACCCGAACGGTGACTCATGACCGCGGTGTAGCCGGCCCGGTGAGCCATCGACACGGCCTGAATGGTTTCGGTGAGCGTGCCGATCTGGTTCACCTTGACGAGGATGCTGTTTGCGACGCCCTTCTCGATACCGTCCGCCAGACGCTTCGGGTTCGTGACGAACAGGTCGTCGCCGACGAGCTGGCATTTGTCACCGAGGGCTTCAGTCAGCTTCTTCCAGCCGTCCCAGTCGTCTTCGGC
>WGMU01000136.1 GCA_016124895.1 bacterium | reverse complement strand
TGACGTTCTCCGCGTCGACGAACATTCCTGTTCAGCGGGCGTGGATCGAGTTCTCGGACGCGGAGTCGTTTCCGCTTCACCCGGAGCCGCTGCCGATGGACGTCGAAGACGGAACGCGGCTGTCTGCCGAGTGGCAGACCATGATTCGCGACGACGGGATGACACCTCGCTTTTACCGGATTCGCTGCCGGACCGAAGCCGGAGCGAGTGACCCGTCGCCCGCGATTTACCCGATCGAAATTCATCCGGATCAGAAGCCACAGATTGAGGCTGTTTATCCGACGAGCGATATCGAGCGTCCGGTAAACGCAATTGTGCCGCTGCTGCTGCGGGCGGCTGATCCGGACTTTCGACTGACACGCGTGACGCTGCGATTACGTCACGGGGCGATTGATCTCAGCAACCACGTTCTCTGGCGCGGCACCGACCGTTCGGCTGAAGTCGAGCACGAATTGCGGCTCGAAGAACTGGGGCTCAAACCCGGTGACGTGCTGACCTGGTGGGGCGAGGCTCGCGATAACCGGGCGATCGATTCTCCAGCGCGGCGACTGCGGGATAGCAACGTCTCGATCACGCCGCAGTTGAGGATCCGCATTGCTGAACCAGTTTCTGAACAGGAAGTCGAGAAGCAGCAGGCGTTTGATGAGCAGCAGCGGCAGGAACGTCTTGACGAGTTGAAGCAGGAGCCGCGCGGCGGCAACGAGCCGGACAATCGCGACGTTGATTCGGACCGGCCCCGCGAGCCGGCTGAGACGAAGCAGCAGCCGGGTAGTGAGTCGTCTTCCGATCCTGTGTCTGAACCCGCTGGTGACGAACAGAAACAACCAGACCAGAAACAGTCCGGTGATGGTGAAGGGCAGTCTGGAGCCGGCGTCGAGAAGTCCAGCAAATCGGGGCCTGCCGAAACCGGCGACGGTGCGGAGTCAGAGAAGTCTGAGTCGAAAACGGGTGAAGGGACGGACCAGGAACGCTCGCCGGACGGATCGGCCGGCGAGGGCAGCAGGACTTCGCCGAACGGGAACTCAGCAGCGGGCGATCAGCCTGCGAAGGGCTCAGACAACAAAGCAGAGCAGGGCGGACAGGGGACCGGAAACCGCCGGCCGGTCAGCAATGACGGTTCGGACGACGATCAGGTCCTGCGCGAACTGCTGCGTGAACAGCAGCAGAAGGAGTATGCAGATTCGGCTGACGGCAGCGAAGGTCGGCCGGGACAGAAGGGCGAATCCGGCAAACCGATGAGCGACCACGATGAGTCGCAGGCAGGCAATCAGAACATCTCTTCGGATGGCCAGAAAGGCAATTCATCGAGCGGAACATCGTCGCCTGAAGGTGAGTCGACAAAGCCCGATGCTGCCTCGAAGAGTGGCAACAATCGGAACGACAACTCGTCAAAGCCGCAATCAGGCAGTGACGATTCTGCCGCGGAGAAACCGGACGGGTCGACGAATTCCAATCGGGCACCGGACGCGAAGTCGCCGGCTCAAAACATGAGCGAATCGAACCCGCAGCAGTCGGATAACGGACGCCGCCCGGATGGCCAGCCGCCAAAGGACGGTGGCGACAGGAATTCGACGCCCGGCGATGTCGATTCCAGTCAGAAGGGAAAAAGCGACAACGGCTCGACGGATTCTGACTCCCCTGCGAAGGGCGGGATCCGCGAACGGTCGCCGAATCAGCCGAACGATCAGCCGCCAGCAACAGGCAATCCGCCTGGAACTGAAACACAGAGTGGAAGTGCGTCGAACGGCGCATCTGAGAAAGGCAATGCTACAGATCAGGGTAGCGATGCGTCGGACCGAGGCGGCAAATCGAACGCCTCTGCCGATCAGTCGGGATCGAAGACTCCGGCTGGCGATTCGCCATCCGGTTCTTCCGGGAAACCTTCCAGTTCGAACGGCGCTGGCAAGTCCGGTAGCGGCGGTGGAAAGTCGAACGGCAGTGACAACGCGTCAGGCGGTGGAAAACCAGAAGCCGGTTCCAATGCTGCGTCAGATTCCGCCGCCGGCCGTTCGTCGACCGAATCTCGCCCGGCTGGCAATGAGAAGACCGCCGATGGTCAGCAGGCCGATACGAACGAGGCCTCGAACGAAAAGAGCCGCGGCGGAAAATCGTCAACGGACGAAGCCGGAAGTCGCGCAGGCAGTCAGAAGTCGCAGGACGACGCTGGCAGCGGGCCGGACGCAAAGGGCTCGAAAGGCGAAGCAGAGAACCGGTCGGGCGACAACCTGCAGTCCCGTTCGGGTCAGAAGAATTCGGATCGACCGGCCAGTGACGCCGGGTCCGGGGAGTCACAGAGCGGTCAGCAGGCCAGCGGAAGTTCGAGCGGTGGAAAGCCGGGGGGCAATCAGAGCAGCAGCAATCCGTCGGGTGGCGGCAAGGGAACGGGATCGACCGCGAGTGGTCAGGGACAGGCGCCGCAGAATCAAGGCCGACCGTCTGAAAGTAACGATGAGCAACCGGCTCACGAGCAGCAGGCAGGCTCTGGCGGAGAAGGCGGCGAGGGCACGCAGACGGCGGACCCGGTCAATCTTGAGGACCGGCTGAAGGCGACCAATCTGGTTCTCAAGCAGCTTCAGGATGACCTGGAACGCGGCAAGGTTGATCAGAAGCTGCTCGACAAACTGGGCTGGACTGAAGACGACATGCGCGGGTTCGCCAAGCGTCTTGAAGACCGGTTGTCGACCGGTGATAAGCCTGCGGATCCCGGTGAGGCTGCCCGGACACGACAGTTCCGCGAGATGCTGAAGTCGCTGGACCTGCAGGCCTCGTCACGCGAACGGTTAGACGCCTTCGACCAGAAGCAATCGACGACAGACTACTCGGACCTGCGCGACCGGGTTCCACAGAAGTACCGAGGTGCGTTCGAGAAATATCTCGACAGACTGGCCGGGCAGCGTCGCAGCGCTACTCCGTAGCTGTGGAGCCAGCCAGAGTCGCAGCGTCAACGTCGAACTTCCGGGCAATGGCCTGCTTCGGTGGCTCTAGCTGCCTCGCGACGCGAATTGCTTTCTGGCCTTTCAGCACGCCGGGGAAGCCGGTGAAAACGGGACGACCGGCGACCAGAATCTGAGCACCGCGGGCGACATCCTGTTCGGTCAGAATGATGTCGCCGACTTCGAGGTTCATGGCGTCGGCAGTTGTCAGTGACGTTGAGGCAAGCTGGACACTGAGTTCGACAGTCGCACGCGCCATTCCGGATTCGAGGTTCAGTCTCTGGCGTTCGTCGAGGGGGCGGCGTTTGTATGAGACCCAACTGTCCGACGTCAGTTTGCTGGCCTGCGTTTCAATTGTGTTGAACGGCAGGCAGAGGTTCAGAATGCCGCGAATGTCGCCCATCGTAATTTCAAAGCTGACCAGCACGACGACTTCGTTTGGCGGGACGATCTGCACGAGTTGCGGGTTACTCTCGACCTGAGCGACGCTGAGGCCCAGATCGCAGATGTTGTGCCACGCGTTTTCGAGCGCCCGCAGCGCAATGTCCGTGACGCGTGACGTCAGCCGGACCTCAATTTCGGTCAGCGGCCGATGCGGAAAGGACTGGCCAGCAGATTCCTTGCCGCCGCCCAGCAGGCGGTCGACGATTGGAAACACGATCGACGGATTCAGGTCGAGAATGAAGTGTCCGTCGAGTCCGCTGGATTCGATCAGGTTGAAGCATGTCGGGTTTTCGACGCTGAAGACAAACTCGCTGTATGTCAACTGGTCGACGCTGATCAGCTTCACTTCGCAGATTGTTCGCAGCATTCCACTGAGGCCAGCGCCGAATTCGCGGCTGAATCCGTCGTGCAGCGCCTGCAGCGCACGCATCTGCTCTTTCGAGACGCGTTCGGGTCGCTTGAAATCGTAAATGGTGATCTGCGAGTTGCGTTCGGTGCGCCTGCTGGTTTCGATGGGTGGCGCACCGGGATCCAGAGCTGACAATAGCGATTCAACTTCTGACTGGCTGAGGACGTCTGCCATCCGTGGCTCTCCGCTGCTTGATCAGTCTGTGCCGCTGTCTGTGTCTGTATTGCCGTCAGTGGCGCGTCTGACCGCTGCCGTGAACGACGTATTTGTAACTGGTCAACTCCCGCAGACCGCACGGGCCGCGAGCGTGAAATTTGTCCGTGCTGATTCCGATTTCAGCTCCAAGCCCGTATTCGCCACCGTCGTTGAACCGCGTGCTCGCATTGACGTGGATGGCGGCAGAATCGACCGAAGCCGAGAACGCCGTCGCCGCAGCGATGTCCCGCGTGACGATTGCGTCGGTGTGGTGCGAGCCGTACTCGTTGATGTGAGCAATCGCCTCGTCAAGGCTGTCGACGATTTTGACGCTCAGAATCAGGTCAAGGTACTCGGTACGGTAGTCGTCTTCCGTAGCTGCGCGTGCGTCGGAGATCAGCTCGAGGCTGCGGGGACAGCAGCGCAGTTCAGTGCCGGCAGCTTTGAGGGCTGCGGCGACTTGCGGCAGAAACTCAGCCGCGGCGTCGCGATGGACGAGCAGCGTTTCGGCGGCGTTGCAGACACCGGGACGCTGACACTTACTGTTGACGATAATCTCGCGGGCCATATCGAGGTCGGTGGACGCGTCAACGTAGACGTGACAGATCCCGTCGTAATGCTTGATAACGGGCATGGCCGCTTCGCTGGCAACACGTTCAATCAGACTCTTGCCACCGCGAGGAATCGTGACGTCGATGCCGTCTCGCAGTCTGAGAAAAGCGCCGACTGCATCCCGGTCTGTCGTATCGACGAGCTGGACTGCGGCCTCCGGCAGTCCGGTCTCGCGAAGCGCCTCTGCCAGAAGGCAGTGAATCGCCTGATTACTGTGGAAGGCTTCTTTACCGCCTCGCAGGATAACCGCGTTGCCGCTCTTGACGCACAGGGCTGCAGCGTCAGCGGTCACGTTCGGACGAGACTCGAAAATGAAAAAGACAACGCCGAGTGGGACTCGGACTTTCGTGACCAGCAGGCCATTCGGGCGGACACTGCTCTCGAAGATTTCGCCGACTGGATCCGCCAGCGCTATGATTTCTTCCATTGCGACAGCAATTTTGCCAATGCGTTCGGCGTCGAGCCGCAGGCGGTCCATCATTGCCGACGTGAGACCGTAGCCGAGGGCCGCTTCAAGGTCTTTTGTGTTGGCCGCGATGATTTCACCCGCTCGTGCGCGAAGCAGGTCGGCGGAACGTTGCAGCCAGGCGTTCTTCTGCTCGCCAGTGGCCATAACGAGCTGACGTGACGCAGCTTTGGCACGGGCCGCCCAGTCGGAAGCGTACTGCGAAAAATCAGTCATCTGACTGCGATCGTGACGAGGCCGGTCTCGACGCGTTGTTCTCTCTGGCGTCGTGACAGGATGGCCGGGAAGAATCTCTGTAAGTCCAAGAGAAGGCGGAGTATCGGTCTGCTCGAAAAACGTGTCAACGCGGTTCGGAAGCGACCGCGGTCTGGACATCACTGGCAGTGTGAGCCCAGCCGATCGTTGATCTGAGATTCCGTTGCAGGTCGCGAGTTGCTGTCAATCTGCTGCTTTCGCTGAGGTTCTGCCGGCAAGGCATGGTCGGGATTGAGAGGCTCTTTACAATCCGAGCTGTTTGACAGTCAGACGCTGCAGATGTTTCGCGTAGGCGGGGTTCTGCCTCACGCAGGTGAATTTAGACGGCTCTGACACGAGCCCACTTTACAGAACAGGAGTTGAATCATGCAGGGGAGTGAAAAGGTAATTGAGGCGCTGAACGCCGGGCTGACGATCGAATTGACCGCGATCAATCAGTACTTCGTTCAGTCAAAGATGTGCCGTAACTGGGGTCTGAACAAGCTTGCGGACAAGCACTATCACGAGTCGATTGGCGAGATGAAGCACGCCGAGATGCTGATCGACCGAATCATCTTCCTGGAAGGCGTACCTGAGATTGCTCGCTACGACGTGATTCGCGTTGGCCAGAGCGTGCAGGAGCAGTTTGAGTTCGACCTTGCACTCGAGACCGGCGGCGTCAAGGCCTACAACGACGCGCTCAATGTCTGTCTCGCGGAGAGCGACGGCGGCAGTCGGGAGCTGATCGAGCGGATTCTTGTCGAATCCGAAGAGCACGTAGACTGGCTTGAGGCTCAGCTTGATCTGATCAGTAAAGTCGGAATCGAGAATTACCTGATCACGCAGGTCGGTGAGGATTCGGACGGACACTGATCCTCAATCAGCCGACGAATTCGCCGATGGCAGGCGGTGCAGCCGGTTCCAGCTCCAGTACATTTCATGATGCAGCGGACCGTCGGTGCCTCGAGGGCGCCGGCGGCCGTTCTTATTTCGGAGCCGGAAATCTGCAGGCAGTGGCAGACGATGGCGTCCACAGTTGGTTCAAGCAGTATTGACATTCACGCGTCTCCGCTCAGTCGAGCCCCGGAGATTACGAGCTGTTATTGAGACTCAGTCTCATGTGTTGGCAAGATCGTAACGGGATTTCGGGCGTGGTCAAACAGAAATTCTGGCTGAAACTGATTCGGGGGCCTGCGGAGCTGCGTGCGCCACTCGCACACAATACCAGTGAGAGAGGAGCCGGCGACTTGCACACGTGATGGCCGGTCGGTTGCGAGTGAGGATATGTATTTCTGTTACGAGTCGGGATGTTGTCTGAATTCGTCTGGATTGAAGTTAACCAGTTTATTGTTGCGAAACACGAGATAGATCGAGTTACCTTTGCGGTCTGGCCCCCATTTCCAGGTGTGGTCGCCCGCATAGTAGTGGCCACCTCTGGTTTTGATCCAACTGTCGTCGAAGACTCGCTCGCCATCTTCCCCGATGACGCGACTGATTTCTGTGGGTGTCATCCCCGTTTGGATGCAGTTTCGCATCAGCCACTGCAGATCAGAGGGAGACCGCGTTTCCTGAAATCGACTGCGATGGAGTTCTTCCTCGCGCTGTTGTGATTCGGTATCGAAGAGCGAAGCGAGACTGTTCACGCCGGGGTTGCTGATCGACGAGCAACCGCAGACGGACGCTGCCATCGCGAAAATCAGAACAGGAAAGCGGCGGATTCGATTCACACTGGCATCCTTTCGCAGTGTGCCGGGAGATGGACCAAGCGACGAATTATGATGCTAGCGGAAAGTTCTCTTCCTCAGACAGAGCAGTTGGTTTTCTCCGTGAGGGCAACGAGTTTTCAACCTGATCCGCCTCGGTTATGTCAGTGTGAACATCGCAACGATCGTCACCGCATGTGCGATTCGTGCCGATTGGGCACAACATTGCGGCTCTGCGGGTCCTGAGTCGGCTTTTGCAGAAGGCAACTCATTCGATTGCCGGTCTGACAGGAACGCGTTGAATCTCCGGTAACACCGTTGTTAGAGTCGACGCCCGCGCGATCCGTTTTCAGGAGTGCTTCCCATGAGTCGTCTCGCTTTTGTTTGTGCCGTGTTTGTCCTGAGTCTTACGTGCGTTGCTTCGACCAGCGCGCAGCAGAAGATTCCGGGAAATCGCGGCTTTGAATTCGTGGCGAAGCCGTACGCAACTGGCGAAGAACGGCAGGCTCAGCCGGATCTTTGGATTCACGAGGTCCGCTTCAAAACGATGCGGATGATCGAAACTGAAGTGACGGATCCAAAGACCGGAACGAAGCGACCGGAACTCTTCTACTATCTGGTCTACAACGCGGTGAATCGGGAAATCGAAAGCCGCACAGACAACACTGACACGGTGCCGGTCAACCCGTATGACAAGGACCCGGTTCCGAATCTCTTCGTCCCGAAATTCACGCTTGTCAGTACCGACAATGGCGTTCGCCGGGTCGTTGAGGATGCAGTCGTCCCTGAAGCTCAAGCTGCCATTGAACGACGTGAAGGGTTGAAACTGGTTAATTCGGTGCAGGCAGTCCGCCGCGTCACGGACGCGGCTCCCAGCGACGACGACCAGGCGGAAGGCTTCAATGGAGTCGTGATTTTCCGTGGAGTGGACCCGGCGACGGACTATTTCACGGTCTTTCTGACAGGCTTTTCGAATGGTTACAAACTGGTCAAAGGCCCTGTCACGTACGACGAACTGAAGCAGTTGGCTGAGTCGAAACGGCTTGCCGTCAATGATCAGATCTGGGACGGAACGGCTGAAGGTGACTGGCGGGCTGCGGCGCAGGTCGGCGACCTGTTCAGCAAAAACGAACTACCGCCACCCAATGCAGCAGCCGGTCAGTGGTTCTACACGCAGGCTCCTGACCGCGCTGATGAGAATGTCACCACCTGGCGAAAGACGCTTGTCCAGAAGTACTGGCGACCTGGAGACGAATTTCAGCAGAACGAGCGAGAAATTCGTGCTCAGGGCGAGCCTCGCTGGATCTATCGTCCTGAGGACGTCGTGACAGGAACGGCTGCAGCCGTTGAGACCGCGGGCCGCTGATCTGAATTCTCAGTGCTGATGCCCGATGTGATCGTGATGTTGGTGACCGCCGTTCTGACTGGTGTCGTCTTCATGCTCGGTCGTGAGGTCGTGATTAGAGTGGGTTGCATGTGAGTGGCCGGGCAGCAGCTCAATCCCGATGGCGAGAGCCGATCCGAACAGCAGTGCCAGAGACAGTTTCAACTTGTCGTGCGAATGGCTGAGCGCTTCGGGGATCAGGTCCGTCAGAGAGATGCAGAGAAACGCTCCTGCCGAAAACGCGAGAGCGCAGCCAACAATCAGGCTTTCGCTTTCGCTGCGGGTACTGCCCAGCCAGAACAACAGAACCCCGAGCGGACAGACAGTGGCAAATGCCAGGTTCATCAGCATCTGACTGCGGTGTGGCCAGCCTCCAGCACGCATGACTGAAGTGATGGACATCGCGTCGACCGGTTTGTGCAGCACGACAGCGAAGAAGGTTCCAAGTCCGAAGAGAGCCAACGTGCCAGGGCTGTGTCCGGCGTCGGCCGCGACGCTTGCCCCGAGAGCGATTCCGTCGAACAGCGTGTGGACGGCCAGGCCGGCGAACAGGCCGACGCCGCTCATACGGTGCCTTGTCGGAGCCGAATCTGCAGCGGTGTGCAGCGTGGAACTGGCTACCGCTGTCGCCGACTCGCCGACGTCATTGTCATGATCATGATCCTGCGCGTGATCATGATCGTGGCCATGCGAATGTGAAGGCCCGATGTCGCACTCGTGCGGCTCATTGCCGCCTCCGTGATGATGTACGTGCGAAAACCGCAGCAGAAACAGCATCAGCAGGACGCCGGTCAGCAGTGAGCCGGAGAGCCACCGGGTATTGCCGAGATGCTCGGCCGCGTGCGGCAGCAGGTGCAGAATTGCAACGCCGAGCATCATGCCGGCGACAAGACTCATGACCATCTGCATCTGCAGGTGCGTCAGTCGCAGGCGAGACGGAAGCCAGCCGCCAGCCAGGGAAACGCAGGCAATGGCGAAGCAGTAGGCGATCAGTAGCGTTGTGGGGGACATTTCTGACGGATATCCGGCGGGGGAGAAATGGCAGGTTTCTGCAAGAGGTTAGCAGGAGCACTGATATCGCACGAGCGAGTGGGACCCGATGCGTTTCACCTCGTTGTGACTGCCAAACGCTCCGGTAGTCGCAGGATGTTGACCTGAGTTTGTTCGAGAGCTGGCCTTGATTTGCAATAGCAATGGAAATGCAATTACTCTGTCCCCAATTATCCGGCGGCTCTATCACCAGATTCTGAGGCAGATCATGAAACCATCGCAGAATGCTTCGCTGGCTGAGGTCAAGGATCGAATTCGTGGTGTCGGATTGCGGAGCACAGCTGCCAGGATTGCCGTCATTCAGCACCTGGAGTCCGTGGCGATTCCACAGAGTCATGCGGAAGTGGCCGCGGCACTTGAGAGCTTCGGTTTCGACCAGTCGACGATTTACCGGTGTTTGACCGAGTTGTCGGATGCTGGTCTGCTCTCCCGTCTGGATCTGGGAGATTCGATCCGTCGGTTTGAACTGCTGCAGCCTGGAGCGGATGCGACGATTGAGCGGCATCCGCATTTCATGTGCGTCGACTGCGGCTCGATTGTCTGCCTTGACGATTTCACGTTCCGACTCGCTCCCAAGCAGCCCGGTGTGTCTCCGCCGGGAGAGATCGCTGAAGTGCTGCTCAAAGGTCGCTGCAGCCAGTGTCTTGATACAGCGAACAGCCGTCCTGCGTGATCAATCGCCGGACGGGTTGCGATGCAGTGTCAGGTCGATGGGCTGGGTTTCATCGAGCAGGACCTGCGTCTTTAATCGGGGATAAAGCTGCTGTAGCGTGTCGAGCCGTTGTCGTTGCAGGGCGAGTGCTCGCGCGTCGGTGTAACTGAGTGACAGTGATTTCGCCGTTGTCTCAAGCTGATCGACCAGTCGATTGAAACTGTCGGCTTCGGCGCGGGCGAGGTCGACGGTCTGGATGCGGTAGCTGGCTGCCTGATCGAGTATCTGGCGACTGCCGGCACCGGCGTCGGCGAGTTTCTGTTCTGAATAGGCGCGAGCACGATTGATGTAGGTTTCGCGATCGGCGCGGGCATTCATGACGTCGACGAAGTGTGATTTGACCCGAACGGGTGGGGCGACGCCGACGATAGTGACGTCTTCAATGGTGATGCCGAGGCGGGCGTTTCCGGACAGCGCCCGCAGTCGATCGAGGACAGCTTTGCGGATTTCGGCATGACCGAGTGTATGGACGAAGTCGACGCCGCTCTGCAGGACGACGTCGGCCAGTGAGGATTCGGCGAGAAGCTGCAGTCGGCGTTCAACGTTGCCGTCCGCGTACAGCCAGTGTTCGACATCTTCGACGGCAACGCGGTACTGCACGTTGACCTGCACCTGCAGAATGTTCCGGTCGCCGGTGAGAAACTGTGACTGCCGGGTGGGTTCCATCAGTCTCAGCAGATCCGTCTGCTCGGCCGTTTCCGCTTCAGCAGATCCGATCGAGACTGTCCGGACTTCGCTGAGACGTGCGCGATCGATCGTTGAGCATGGCCAGGGCAGATGCCAGTAGACGCCGTTGCTGCGCAGAACGACCGAGCCGCCGTCACTGCGTTCTGCCCGACCGAAGACGCGGACGACAGCCGATTCGTCACCGCGTACGACAAAGAAACCCGTTGCCAGCCAACAGACAATGAGGAGTCCGGCCAGAACGAACCCACCGCGCGGCGTCGTGCGGTGGGGTTTTGAATCACGAGAATCATCCGCGCCGGAAATGTAGTCAGGAGCTGCCATCAGCGTTGCTCCTGCTTCTGGCTGCCAGCCTTGCTTGCATTGTCATTCGGCGACGTCACGGGATTTGACGGTGCATTCACGGACGCAGATATCGACCCTTCGTTCTGTTCTTCAGGCTTCGGTCGACGGTCCTTCGCGTTCGGTTGCTCGCCAGCGACTATTGCTGATGGAGTCTCTACCAGTTCCCGCAGAAGGCTGCTTGACGTTGACAGGACGAGCGTCGTCTTCTCGTTGAGGATGTCGCGGTAGGCGTCCAGCGTTCGCATCGTCTGGTAGAACTCGGGGTCGCGAGCGTGCGCGGCGTTCAGGATGGCGAGGGCTTCCGCTTCGGCCTCGCCGCGAATCCGTTCGGCTTCGGCGTCGGCTTTTGACATAATTTCCGCGTACTGACGATCGGCCTGGCTGCGAATGACTGTGTTCTGAGCAAGGCCGGCGCTGCGGTAGGCGTCGGCGATTTTCTGACGCTCGCTGTTCATGCGCTCAAAAACCGCCTGCTGGTTGCCGAGCGGGAAATTGATTCGCTTGATGCGGACATCGACGACTTCGATACCCAGTCGATCGATGACGGAAAGGTCCTCGTCACCGCGCTGGCGAACGTCGGCGAGGAGGTTGTCAGCGAGCGAGGCCAGTGAGACGTCCGTCACCGGGGCCTGCGATTCCGGATCGGAGACGGCCATCAGATCGCTCAATTCGACCAGAGCAAGTCGCGAAGCGATGGCTGATCGGACTCGCGTTTCCAGTCGAGCCTGCGCGGCGGCCTGGCTGCCGAGGCTGCGGAAGAAACGGACGGCCGGACGCGTGTCGAACGAATCAGTGTCTGCACGGGAAGCTTCGGGAGCGGGCGAGTCGGCGATTTTCCAGCAGACGTAAGCATCAACGGTGACGTTTTTGCGGTCTCGCGTGAAGACTTCCCGGCCTGGCGGATCGAACAGCAGTATGCGTCGGTCGAAGCGGCGCACCGTGCCAACTGGCCAGGGAAGTTTGAAGTTCAATCCTCGTTGTTCTGGCAGATCCAGCACGGCAGTGATCGTGCCGAGTCTTTCGACAACGACGACTTCGGACTCATCAACGAACAGGACGCAGGACGACAGCCAGATGATCGCGAGCAGGCTGGTCAGACTGGCGAGGAGGCTGCGACGCATTCCTGAGTCGGGTGCTTTGCTTTCAATTCCAGCGGAGTTTCCACTTCCGGAGTTCGGAGAAGTGCTGGCAGATTGCGGGCGGGGATCATTCATCGTGAGTGGCCTCCTGACCGGTCGCAAGTCGGCGCTCGTCTGGCTGCGGCTGGTCGGGTCCGGTGTCCATCGTTGCTGGGCCGGCTGGCTGCTCGAAGACACCGGAACTGGATTGAACAGGTTGTGGCAGGAAGTTGCTGCCGAAGTCGACGGGGTCGAGCAGCAGCAGATGCCGCCGCCCGCGGAGTGTCGAGTCGAGAATTGTCAGCGGACGGTTTCGCAGTGCATCGGTTACCGCATTGAAGAACAGCGTCTGTTCCGTCAGCCGGGCGTGGGCACTGTGCTGCGCTTCGAGGCTTTGAAAACGTTTGGCGGCGCCGGCAGCTCGCAGCAGCCGGTCCGTCTGCTTCTGGCGGGCTGCGTGCAGCCGAGCGGCAGCTTCGCCCGACAGGAGCATGGGAGCGTCTTCCGATTCTGCAATGAGCTGTTGCCAGCTTTCGTCGCTGAGTTGCCAGTCTGCGACGGCGGCAGTTCCGCTGTCTGAGGTCGTTCGCGGTGCGTCTGCCGCGGCGTTGCTCGAAACTGTGTCAGTTGCGGCTGCTGTCGTCAGTTGTCGAATGGTTGACTCACCCGCGGCACTCAGAACTGTTTTCGCGTAGTAGGCTTCCGCTTCGTTGATGAGTTGCTCCCGCAGTTCCAGCGCGTCGGCGACACGACGGTAGGCGGTGACGACCTGCCGCGGCGGATGAACGTCGAGCAGGCTGACACCGGTGACTTCAACGCCAAGTTGCAGTCGTTCGGCAGCGGCGATCAGTTCGTCGTGAACGGACTGTTCGACAGTCATACGCGATCCGGTCAGGATCTCATCGAGCGAGATCCGGGAAACGACTTCGCGGAGCGAGCTTTCGGCGGAAGACCGTAGAAGTTGCTCGGGGGCATCTGCCGAGAACACGAAGTCACGCAGGGAATCGATGCGAAAGCGAATCTCGGCTGTCAATTCGACGGGAACCTCGTCGCCGGTCAGCACTAGTGATTCGTCGCCGACGTCTCTGGCCGCAGAATGGTGCTCGCTGGTCCATTCAATAATGGGCGGCAGCGATGCCAGGCCGTCAGCCGGAACCGTCGATCCGTCGAGCGAGTCACTGTCGAGCAGTTTGTCGTCGGAGGGCACGGCGTCCAGCGAGACCTCGCGGAAACCGATCGGGATCGCGCGAACCTGGCCGACGCGCTCGATACGCAGCCGCTCAAACGGAGCGGGCCAGCGCCAGTGAAGACCGGAGTCGAGCGTTGTGTGATAGCGGCCGAAACGCGTGACGACTGCTTCCTGATCCACCGAGAGCAGGCAGATCCCTGACACGAACCAGTACAGTGCGACGACGGCGGCCGTCAGTCGCAGTGTTAGTTTCAGGTGCCGGAGTAGCCAGAAGACGATGCGGCCTGGCGAGAATAATTCGACGCACCAGTCCGCAGCGTTCGTCAGCGATTGACGGAAACGTCCCAGTCGCGATTCGCTCGACCGTTCAAACCAAAGCAGTCTCAGCGAGTTGAGCATGACTGCCGCCGAGGCGATTTCGTGGAAGATTGCAGCGGCTGGAGGCGACAGGACGCCAGTCGCTCCGAGAACCATGCCGACACCGTTGAGTCCAAACGCGAACAGATAAATGCTCTGTCGAATCGTACGAACCAGTTGCCGCGACAGTCTCAGCAGGCCGGGGAGCGGGCGCAACGGGTCGCCCATCAGGACGAGGCCTCCAGCTTCGGCCGCGATGTCACTGCCGACTCCGCCAAGAGCAACGCCAACATACGCAGTCGCAAGCGATGGTGCGTCGTTGACGCCGTCTCCGACCATCATGATTCGCCGACCACTCGCCTGAGCCCGCTCGATCCAGGCCGCCTTGTCAGCGGGAAGCAGCAAGGCCGCGACCGTTTCGAGCGGCGAGAGCTGAGCAGCGATCTGCCGTGAGGGAGCTTCTCGATCACCGGTGAGGATGGCGAAGTTGTCGAGACCGAGTTGCCGAAGTTCGCGAATGATTCCAACTGCCGAGTCTCTTACAGAATCACGAACGCCAATCACACCGAGTAATTGTCCGTTCAGTGTGACGATGATTGACGTTTCGCCGGATTCGTCGAGGCGGCTGAGCGACTCATCGAGTTGCGGCGGCAGCGGAATCTGGAGACGCTCAAACAAGCTGCGGTTGCCAACGGCGAGTCGCAAGCGGGCGTCGGCTGACGTGCCCGGCTCATCAGACGCAGCCTCTGATAAGCTGGCAGCGGGCTGTGTGGAGTCGACGATCGAACGTGCCCAGTCACCGAGTTCAGCGGCCGGAATCAGCGCACTGACGCCGCCGCCGGGATGGGCCTCGAAGTCGTACAGGCCAGGCAGAACGCAACCTCGCTCCTCAGCGGCGAGGCAGATCGCGCGGGCGATCGGATGTTCGCTACGGCGTTCGGCGATCGCGGCAGTCCGAATGAGTTCAGTTACTTCGACACCAGGTTCCGCCAGCACCATTCCGAGTTGCAGTTCTCCTCGCGTCAGCGTCCCGGTCTTATCAAACGCGACTGAGTCGATCTCGGCCAGTCGTTCGAGAGCTTCGGTGCCTTTGACGACGACTCCAGAGCGAGCCAGCCAGGCCATCGCGGACATGACGGCGCTCGGGGTCGCCAGGATCAGTGGGCACGGACAGGCGACGACCAGAACGCTGAGTGCCGGCAGAAAGCCGTCCCGCCATTCGCCGGTCGACAGCCGCCAGCCGATCAGGGTGCAGACCGCGACACCCAGCACGACCGGCAGGAACAGACGCGCGTATCGGTCAGCAGCGCGTTCCAGCGGAGCTTTGCGTTCCGTGGCATCGGCGACAAGCTGTACGACGGCGGCCAGCGTTGTCTGCTCGCCGACTTGCGTGGCCACAACTTCAATTGCGCCAAACTGGTTGAGTGTGCCGGCAAAGACCGGCGACTCCGGCGATTTCTCAACTGGCAGACTCTCGCCGGTCAAAGCACTCTCGTCGATGGACGACGCGCCCGACAAGACTGTGCCGTCGACCGCGATTCGCTCGCCTGGTCGAACAAGAATAACGTCGCCGACTCTAAGTTCGGCAGCGTCGACTGTTTCTTCATTGCCGTCAGCCAGCCGAGTCGCCGTCGGTGGGCAGAGGTGAAATACGCTGCGGATGGCTCGGTGGGCACGATCGACGGTATAGCCTTCGATGCTCTCTCCGCACAGCGCGATGAAGACGACGAGAGCCGCCGTCGTATGTTCACCCAGAATGATCGCGGCCAGGCAGGCAATGGTCAGTGCGAGGTCGGCCCCGACGCGTCCGTCGAGCAGGCTTTCAAGCGTCTGGTAAAGAATGCGTGCTCCTCCGAGCACTGCTGCCAGGAGAGCGAGCCGATATCCTCCGAGCGTTTGATACGCGTTCCAGTCGCTGACGCCCGCGTCATTGAGCATCCCGATGGCGAGGTCAGCCGCGAAGAGCAGTCCAACGATCGCTGTCAGCAGATAGAGTGGTGCCGAACGATGATGGAAGCTGCGGTCCACGCTGTCACTGGAGGCACCGAGCGGAGTCTCATCGAGAAATTCGCGGCAGGATTCCGGGCAGTAGTGCATGGACGAATGCGACGTCTGATCAGGGCAGAGAGATGCGGGACTCCGTCCCCGGAAGAGACTCGAGCGATCCTGTGTGGCACGTGCCGCGGCGCAGTTTTACAGCGTGCCGATGCTACGGCAGTAAGTGCGGCGATGCCAGACGCGGGAAAGCGTGTCGCGACTCTACAGACCGGGATTTGGAACGCGCCGGAGCGACTGGTCTGACGGGGCTTTGTGGACAATCCGACATTCCGGAAGCGCCTCATGCAGTTCCTGCAGCCCTTCGAGCGACAGACGCGTCTCACTGACATTCAGATACTGCAGTTTCTGCAGCAGCTTCAGAACGGGAATACTCGCATCCGAAACCTCTGTGGCATCGAGGCCCAGATGCGTCAGCTCAGTCAGCGATCCGAGCTTTGCAACGCCAGTGTCGGTCAGTTTTGTGTGCGACAGTTGCAAGGCCCCCAACTGCTTGAGCTTACCGATCTGCTCGGCCGCCGCGTCAGTGACTCGCGTGCCGCTGAGGTACAGCATCAGAAGATCGGGCAGCCGTTCGATATATCGCAGTCCCTTGTCGGAAACCCGCGACCAGTTCAGCCGCAACAGCCGCAGGCTCACGATTCCCTGGATCTGTGACAGCCCGTCGTCGTCGATCATGGTCCACTGAGCGGAGAGCAGCAGCAGATTGTCGAGGTCGCGGAGTTGTGAGAGTCCCTCGGTCCGGATCGGCGTTGTATCGACAATCAGAAACAGCCGCCGCAGATTGCGGAACTCACGGAACACAGCAGGCAGGATTCGACCATCCTCAGCAATGTGTTCGGCCGCCAGATAGACGAGTATTCCCGCTGTCTGCAGCCATTGATCTTCGGCTTCTTCGACCTTGCACCCCAATTCCTTGAGACGCTCAATAGCAGCACGTTCGCGTCTGATGAGTTCGTTTTCCGTGAGCACGACGGCCTGGTCGCTGGAATTCCAGCAGCCAGCAGTCAGTACGGAGAGACTGGTCACGGCGAGAAACGACCGTCGGGAAAACTCGCCAGCGAATCTCAAACTGACGGACTGCTGCGGAGCATCCATTCCTGAGTGACTTTCTTTCGTCGCCGGTGGTACGACCAGCGATGCGATGTGTCCACCGGCGACGTTCGCTCGGAGTCGGGTTATTGCGACATGAGGTCAAAGTTGAACTCGTTCGGCCCTTCAACAATGTCCCGTGTTTCTTCGACCTTCAGAGCGCCGGCGGTAATGCGCACTGTGTTGGACCCGATGACAGCTCCTTTGTGATCGGCGTTGTAAAACACTTCATAAGTTCCGTCCGGAGCACACTGTCCGATCGAGCCCGAGCCTTCCGTATTGCTGTCAGCAGGGAAGAAGAGCAGCATCGCGGGAAATGGTGATCCGTCGACGGTGACCCGTCCTTTTACCTCAGCCAGGGGAGGCAAAGTCGGGCCGCTACCCATCGACGAATCGATCAGGAAATAGAGCGGAATGCAGGCGAGTATCGCACCGATTGCAGGCAGAACGCGGGTCTTCAGCAGGTACTTCAGCTCCGAAAAGTCGTATTCGACCTTGTCCCTGCCCGGCTCCTGTTCGTCTTCCGGGCGATTTTTCTTACCGGTTTTTGACAGCAGGGTGCTGGCAATGTCGGCAGCGTTTTCGGTTGTTTGTGGCTTTGCAGCCGTGAACCCAGTTGCGGCCGGTTTTGATTTTTTCGGCGAGGATGGCGTTTTCGCCGGTCCGGGCATGTCGTCGTCATCAGACGAAAGGTCGAGTGTGCGTGGTCGTGGCGGCGGAGTTGACGCTTCAAAAAAGCCTTTCCCGAAGATTGCCTCTTCTTCGCTGACTTCTTTGGGTTCCGGCTTAGCGGGCGGCTTTTCGACAGCCGGTGTTGATTCCTCGTTCAGCGCGGGAATCTGAAGCGGAGCCTTGCATTGCGGACATGTACCCTTCTGGCCGGCCAGTTCGTCTTTGATTTTCAGTGCGACTCCGCACTCCTCGCACTTGACGCGAATCGACATGAGGAACTCCGTAAATCAATCTTCCGTCGCGAGTCACTCGTTCGGGAGAGAAGCTGCGTCCGCTGTCGTGAGAAGGCTCGATTGCAGCTCTATGCAAAAAAGGACTCTGGTTCGGCTGGGTGAACCAGAGTCCTGAGGTTGCTGTGCCGATCGGTGCCTGGATCAGAACGAGTTCTGGTTGATCTTAAAGCCGTCGCCGATCGAGCCGAGGTTCTGGAAGGTCGTAATGTTGACGTTCTCGCCGATTGAATGCACTGAACCATCGCCAAACAGGAAGAACGCCAGAGAGCCATGATCGCTGCCGGCGCCAGCAAAGTGCAGGCCTTTGTTGATGCCATGCCGGGCTGAAAACATCGTCGCGGAGCCGCCCCACGCCCAGCCATCGTCACTCTGGCGGTCAGGGAAATTGAGGACAGCAAGGTTCACATTCAACATCTGTTTTTCGCCGACCATGATGACATTCGATGTGCCGTCACTCAGGCTGGCAAACGTGTTTGAACTGTTGGGATAAAAGACGCCACGATTCTGGCTTTGCGGAATATACGTCAGGGCGACCGACGGATTCGCCAGATTGGCAGGCGTCAGGTTGTACATGGCACGATAGGTTTGAGCGTTTGTCGGCGAGCTGTTGTCAAACGCCCAGCCGGAACCGGCACAGCCGACATAATCATTGCCGCCTCTGGTGACAGTCGGGTCAACCGTCCGGACGAACTGATACCGATCACGCTGCATAACGTTACGACGGGTCGGGCAGTAAAAATACTTGATGTCCGTCTGAGCTGCCTGAAGTCCGACGGCGTACTTACTGCCGACCGTAGTGGTCACAGTGATCATGCTGGGCGCAACCGTGTTCAGCCAGACGTTGTGGTTTGGATTCCAGGTCTGATAGAGCTGCGTCTGTTCAATCTCAGGAAGCAGATGAAACATCCAGCTCTGGCCGTGAAAGGTGATCCCGTTGTTGTTCTGCAGAAACGCTTCCTGTGGACTGGCTCGCTGCGGAGTTGTCGCGACGGGAGGGTTGGGGATAGGAACCGACGAGATCATGCCGGGCGGGAAAACGTTGTGCGCTTCGTGGTAGTTGTGGAGCGCCAGGCCAATCTGTTTCAGATTGTTCCGGCATTCGTTGCGACGAGCTGACTCACGGGCGCGTTGCACCGCAGGTAGAAGCAGGGCGACGAGAATTGCGATGATCGCGATGACCACCAGCAATTCAATCAGCGTAAAACCGCGGCGACGAAGCATGACTCAGACTCCTCAGAACAGATAGTTTCAAATGGCAGGCGGACCTGTCAGGCAATGCCAACACACGAAACAGGTGGCTGATGCTACAGCCCGTGAAATCAAGCCGTCAACAAGAATCAGGCAGCCTTGCGATGCAGTGCGGCACTGAAACGATGGATTTGCGTTAGTCTCGCTCAGCGACGGCGAGCCGCATCGGTGAGACAATTGAGAGCGATGAAATCATAGAACGCGTGTGCGACCATCAGCGAAAACAGCGATACTTCAGGCACGAACTGAACGAGGATGCTGAAGTACAAGCCGGTAATTCCCGCAGCGACGGCATAGGCGGTATTCATGCAGTGGAGCAGTCCGAACGCGATATTCGGCAGAATCAGTGCCGCCGTCAGACTCACTGGTTCCAGCCAGTTCTGCAGCAACCCGCGGAACAGCAGTTCCTCTCCAACGCCTGCCATCAAGGCGACCCCCGCCCGCCCGATTTGTGAACTACTGCATAACGCTGGACCGAGCAATTCGACGGGGACTTCCCACAATTGACGCTCCCAGTGACTTTGTGAGCGGCGAAGCAGAAACAGCCCGATCAACAGCGGGGCAGAGGCGATCAACCCCGCGGTGATGGCGTGAGGTTGCAGGTCGGACAGCTCAAGAAGCGGAACAGCCAGCAACTTCGATCCAAGAAGCGACAGGCCAGTTGATACAGCAAACAAAGTCGTCGACAGACGCAGCACTGTCCGCCATTCGGTGTCTGGGGTACGCGTGTCAGTGAATGCTGGCTGCTGTATGGCTTCCGGCTCAGAGGGGTTCATTGGACGTGGCAGTCCCTGCTCTGCAATTGAGGGCGTTCAGCGCGTTTTGAGATCGATTGCGGGTGATCTGCACGGCTGCCTGAAATGACCAGGTGCTGAGCGTCTCGATTGCGGGGCGGCGTGACAACCCTCACAGGCGATGCGGCACGTTCATCCGTGAGACGATGCACAATCGACTTAACGGCGAAGCCACGGAATCCAGTCGATTCCAGCGATAGAAAATCCGATATCCCTTTCTGCCCTTGTGAACGGAGAAAAGGACAATCTGAACCCGGCACCTCGCTCTGAGCTGAAGCTTCCTGATCGCCGGTTTGAGTCGCGCTGACACGCCCATTGTCCGTGATCTCAACTCTGATTCGCCCTCGTTGAGTTCGTCCTCGACTCCGTTCACGTTCCCGCGATCGCCGTCATCGTTCGCCCCCCTCTGAACGGTGACGGCGATTCTTTTGCGCGGGCAGAGCCTGTGGCCATCTGGCAAGCATCAGGCCTCTCGAAGATTCTGCCGGAACACGCTGATCCATTCACTCGCGGACCTGTGGCTTTACGGATTCAACTGGCGCCGAGACTCGACGCCGGAAGCTGCAGCCCCAATACTCGCCAGTTTTTGCCGACGGACGCTTTCGACCGGAGGCAGCAGTGCCGCGAGTCTCTGTCTGCGAGTAGAGAAAGGCGAGTGATGCACCCGGCGATCAGTCAGGCAATGGAGCAGGTATTCCGCGGCGAGTCGGTGTCTCGATTGCAGACCGAAGCTGCTTTCGCGGCGCTGATGGACGGTGAATGCGCAGATGCCGAAATCGCCGCGCTGTTGACTGGACTGCGAGTACGTGCCGGTGGCGAAACAGTCGACGAAATCGCCGGTGCCGCCAGCATAATGCGGCAGCGTGCGACACGGATTCCTGTTCAGAGTGCAGGGCTGCTCGATACCTGCGGAACCGGCGGTGACGGTCTGTGTACGTTTAATATCAGCACGGCGACGGCTTTTGTTGCAGCGGCCTGCGGAGTGCCGGTCGCGAAGCACGGCAACCGCAGTGTGTCGAGTTCAAGCGGCTCGGCAGACGTACTTGAAGCACTGAACGTCAACCTGCAACTCAGTCCTGAGCAGGTCGGGCGCTGTATTGACGAAATCGGCATCGGTTTCTGTTTCGCTCCGCTGCTGCACTCGGCGATGAGACATGTTGTCCCTGTGCGTCGGGTTCTCGGCTTTCGGACGATCTTCAACCTGCTGGGCCCTCTGACAAATCCGGCCGGCGCGAGTTTTCAGTTGCTTGGTGCAAATCGCATTGAATTCGCTGAGAAGCTTGCGCTGGCTCTGGCAGAACTCGGCTGTGTGAAAACGCTGGTCGTGTGCGGCAACGACGAACTCGACGAAGTCAGTCTGTGGGGCACAACGTCGGTATTTGAAGTTTCGACCGACAGCGTATCCCGGCACGAATGGACCTCGGGTGATTTTGGGCTGCCGGAATGTTCGGCGGACGCTCTGAAGGTCGCCTCGGTCGACGAAAGTGCTACGGTCATTCGACGGATTCTGAACAACGAGACCGGGCCTCACCGTGACATTGTGGTCGCCAACGCAGGCGCCGCTCTTGTTGCTGCCGGACGTGTTTCGCTGCCGGTTGCCGGTGCCGAGCTTGCGGACGCCGCGATTGCCAACGGGCATGCGGCGGCTGTTCTTGAGCGGCTGGTCGAGTTTACCCAGTCGCTGGCCACGTGAATGATGCTGTTTCAGGCAACGACTCGTTCTGTGCGAGGTTTCCGATGAGAGTGTCGCCTCCGAACATCAGACTCTGTGATCTGATGCTGATTGTTATCGTCTCGCTGCTGACTCTGGCACCGGTGGATCAGGTTCGAGCTGCAAAGTTCAACCGGGTTCTTAACGTTGGCGATAAAGCTCCCGCATGGAGAGATCTTCCAGGAGCGGACGGTAAACGCCATTCGCTGGAAGCGCTGAAGCAGTTCGACATCGTCGTCGTCGTTTTCTTCTGCAATCACTGCCCCGTTGCGAAAGCTTACGAAGAACGGCTGCTGAAGCTCGCCGCCGAAACGAGGAAACAGTCGGTTCAGTTTGTGCTGCTCAGCGTCAGTCGATTTGAGGCGGATCGACTCGAAGAAATGACGCGTCGCGTGAACGAAAAGAAGTATCCGTTTCCGTATCTTCAGGATCAGAGTCAGCAACTCGGACGCAAGTATGGCGCGTATGCGACGCCGCAGGTGTTTGTGCTCGATCGCGAACGAAAGATTGCCTACATGGGTGCAATCGACGACTCGATGTTTCCCGACGAAGTGACCGAGCAGTATCTCAGTGACGCGATCTCTGCCGTGCTGAAGAAACAGGATCCCGAGGTCCAGGAATCAAAGCCGATCGGCTGTCACATCGAGTATGACTGACGCTCTGCGAGTGATCGTTCGGTCTTGATCAGTGGCCTTCACTTCGTCGAGCTTAAATGCTGCTGCGGGCAAACGGGACTATGTTGACTGGTCGCGCCTCTGGTGCCGTGATCGGTCGATTGCGCAGGAGAGGGTGTGATTGTTCCGGGATCACGGGATTTCCAAATCCCCGAGAAATCCGGGGATTTTCGCTGGCTTAGTTGACGGAGAGAGAGACCAGAGCCTATTTATCCGCTGCAATTCGCAGCCACGAACGGTTTCGATGAGATGCAGAGTGGCGAAGACCACGAAAGCATGAGAAGCAACCGACGCTGCGAAGAACTCTGACACATTCAACTCTCTTTTGGTGCCAGCAATTCGAAAGGATGCTCAGATGGCAAAACAGGCGGCGACAGGCAAACCACTGTCAAAGACGGAAATCTACAATGCGATCGCGGAAGCGACCGGCCTGTCCCGGAAGGACGTTGGGGGCGTATTCGACGCTCTGGGCAACGTCATTGCGGGAGAACTGGCGAAAGGCAAGAAGACCGATTCGAAGAATTTCACGATTCCTGGTCTGTGCAAGATCGTGACCAAGTACAACCCCGCAAAACCGGCACGTAAGGGCGTGAATCCCTTCACCGGCGAAGAGCAGATGTTTAAGGCCAAGCCGGCTTCGCAGACGATCAAGATTCGTCCGCTCAAGAAGCTGAAGGATATGGTCGAGTAGTTTCGGATCGCGGGTACTGCAGCGTCTGAGCCCTTGTTTTAAGGGCTCGGATGCGTCGGTTCTGCGAGACTGATGCCGTTACAGCAGAACTGACTGGAAACAGCAGAAAACAAGGCCGCCGCTTCGATTGAAGCGGCGGCCTTTTCTGTTGTCAGCACGCACGTGTTCGCGTTAGCCGCGTTTGACTCGCCGACGGACGTCAGTTTCCAGGACGCCGAAAGCCTGCTCGTGCCGCTGCAGAGCCATCGACAGAGCGCTCAGCAATCGCTTCGCGGTGAAGTGATTCATGATGATGCGCTGTCCGACCGGGACGGTCACTTCTCCGGTCGCGTACGGATTCGGATTCAGTCCGAGATCCAGAATCAGTTCTTCAGGAGTACTCGAAACGCGGCAGAAGTTGGCATAGCCGGCGCTGACATTGGAATCGTCAACGATCAGAGTCTGCTGAACCTGCTGCCCACCGGCGGCGGGAGCTGGAGCACTTGCGGCAGCCGGAGCTTCCGTTGCGGTTGCGGCCGCGCCTTCATCCTTCTTGGTGTCTTCTTTTTCTTTCGCCACTGTGTTCACTCCCTGGTTTAAACGCTCGTCATATTGAGCAAAGACACAAACTGATGCCGGTCACAGCAACTCCACTGTAATCCCCCTCATGCATCAGTTAACGGAACTTAGCTGCGCTGTCTGAAGTTGATCAACTCCAGTTTTGAACGTTTTTACGGTGACTTTCGTGAGATTCTGAGATCGTTGCCGTGAGCCTGGCTGAACAGGAAGGCTGCGAAGAGTGAGGTGAGTCTTTCGCCACGCATCAGAACGCTGGGCACCGCGGAGACGGACGGGTGCTACGGTCTCTGCGGGTGACGACTGAAAGGTCAGCGTTGCGTCTGAACGCGACGGTCTCCTCGTTGCCGGGCAATCTCGATCTTCATCGCTTCTTTGAGGTCGACTCGCTGTCGCAGTTCGGGACCAGAGATCAACCGCATGTCGTCGACAACCAGTTGACCGCCCTCGCGATTCAGCAGGATCTGGGCGCCGAACCGATCGTCGCCGAGTCGCAGCACGGTCTGCCGATCAGTCTGTTCCATACTGGTCAACGGGGCCTGCAGATACTCGATCGGATTCACTCCAATCATTGGAATCTGCTCAGTCGCGTGCCACACAGTTGTATTCAGGTCGCGCGACGACAGCACGTGAAGCTGCGGTCGGTCTGCTGATTGCAGAGCCTGAGCGAACAGATAGACGGGAATCATTGCATCAAACGTGACCTTCAGTGAGTTGGGCCGACCGAAGACCGGCAACAGAACATCATCAATCAGTAGTTCGCCATTACTGTCCTGCAGAACGTAAATCAGGTTTCGCGAACCCTGCCTGACAGTGACTTCCGTGACTGGTCCCATAAAGACAGTCGTCTGAACCTGAGGGACGGCGTTTTCGACTTCGGGCATTGGTAGTCGCATCATCAGCCGTTCGTCCATGCCGGGCAGGCTCCAGATTCGCTGGCGGAAGTCCGGAGTCGACATCAGCCGGACTGACTGCAGGTCCCGCAGCGACAGTGATTCGGCGAAGAGTTCAACCATCGCGTGCGACAGAAACAGCGCAGAGAGACGCTTCTCTTCGTTACCGTCAAGTTCGTACAGAGTGACGTCGTCGACCAGGTAGCGGTCGCGCGTGGCGGCGTCTTCGCTGTCGATACGGATCAGGCTCAGCTTGATCAGTTCCGTCGACGTCGGAATCAGCAGGTCGGCAATCCCGTTCTCAAGTTTGACCTGAAAGTCGCCGGCCGACGATTCAGCCGTCGGTAATGGGACGGATTCGAGGCGTGCTGGTTCGAGACTGTGCTCGAAAAAGGACTTGTCCGTAACGCTGGCGAGAGCTGCTTTATCGTCCTTGTTGTACGCGTCGAGAAACTTCGCGGCCGAGTCGAGAACCGTCGCGAACTGCACGACCGAACTGACGTGCTGATTATCCTTTCGGGACTCGACAGCCAGATCAGAGACAAGCCAGTGTCCGTCGGTTTTCTCGAACGAGATGATCATCTGCCCCGATTTACGTGGGAGCCGCACAACGGCGACGTCGTCGTCCATTTGCGCTTCCGGACGGATTCGCGTTTCACCCGCGCGGTCACCGATGACTCGATCAGCCAGATAGTTCAGATACGATCTCGGCAGCGAGGCGAGCAGTTCGCCAAGATGTGGTGTTGCAACTTCGAGAATCTCGTTGCGATCACCGCCGCTCCACGCCGCCAGAAACTCCCTGACAGTTGTGACGAGGTCCATCAGTTCGGTGACTGGCTTAGTCGAGACAATGCCGTCTTTCTTTTTCTTCAGATAGATGTCGTCAACGACCCATTTTCGCGAGCCAGCTTCACGCAGCAGACGGTATCGCAGCTTCTCATCGGACTTGCCGATCTTGACAGTGACGCGTTTCTCAACATCGCTGAGGTCCTCGACGTCGAGGACCTCGACGTCTCCTTTGGGCAGTCGCAGCACAGCAAAGTCGTCGATCGATTCCGCCAGCCGCAGGGCTTTCTGCTCGAATCGGTTTGACGTGCGTTCCTTCAGCTCATCCAGATTCTCGTCCTGCAGCGCTCGCGTAAACGCTTCGATGGCCCGCGTTTCCTGAAAGTTCGCGCAACCGGCCAGGCAGACGAATGGCAGCAGAACACAGGAGAGCGGCAGCAGACAGCGTCGACGGATCCGTGTCGATTTCATCGGAGACTCGCTTCGATGCTTCCGTTGAAGCGGGATTTGCGGCAGATTTCCGGGTGCCGAACGGCAACAGACGGGCGACTGGTCGAGGAGTCTCGGCCAGCCGGTCAGGCAGGGCGTGGCTTGTCGCAGAATCGCAGAACCCGGTCAAGAGGGACTCCACGCAACCCGCTGTGACTCACATTGGACAAGCGGTTGATGAGAGTGTTCTGGTGTGCCAACTGGCCCGCTGCGGGGCGACTGACGGGAGTTTCGTCAGAATCTCAAACCCGGCAAAGGCGAATGCGATGACAGATCAGCGACCGGAAGCCCACGGCCGCGGGGCTCAACTCAATCCGCCGAACCGTTTCGAGTCCGTGCGGCGGGTCGACGAGTTCGAGCAGCTTGACGCGGATGACGACTACTTCGAGCAGTTGCGTTCCGTCCCGACTGAGTACCTGCCCGACGAGTCGCGGTCGATCGTCTCCGAAAACGACAGCCCGGACGTACCGTTTCGCTACAGCGTGAACCCGTATCGCGGCTGTGCGCATGGCTGCAGTTACTGCTATGCTCGGCCGACACATGAGTATCTGGGGCTGAGTGCCGGGCTCGATTTTGAATCGAAGATCTTCGTAAAGCTGCGGGCGCCGCAACTGTTTCGTGACTGGCTGGCCCGCGATGCCTGGTCGCCGGAGCTGATCGTCTTTTCGGGCGTTACGGACTGTTATCAGCCGGCCGAACGAGATTACCGGCTGACACGGCAGTGCCTGGAAGTGGCTGCCGAGGCACGCCAGCCGGTGGGGATCATCACAAAGAACGCACTCGTCGCGCGCGACATCGATGTGCTCAGCGATCTGGCTCACAACAATCTGGTGGCGGTCAATCTGAGCGTCACGACACTCGACCGGTCGCTGTGCCGAATACTGGAGCCGCGGACGAGTTCTCCGGAAGCCCGACTGCGTACCGTCAACGAACTGGCTGCAGCAGGAATCCCGGTCAACGTCATGGTCGCTCCTGTCATTCCCGGCCTGACGGACTCCGAAATGCCGGTCATTCTGCAGGCCGCTGCTGAAGCGGGAGCAAGCTCCGCAGCCTATACCCTGTTGCGGTTGCCACTGGCGGTCGAGCCAATCTTTCTGGAATGGCTCGACCGGCACCGACCGGACGAAAAGCCGCGCATCGAATCCCGTCTGCGTGCCTGCCGTGGTGGTGAGCTGTCCGAATCGACCTTCGGTCAGCGGATGCGCGGCTCTGGCGAAATCGCGACGCAGATCGCTCAGACGTTTCGCATCTTCAGCCGGAAGTTCGCCCTCGATCGCGAGCGTCCCGAACTGAGCACCGAGCACTTCCGCCCGCCAAAACCGAGCAACGGACAACTGCGGCTGTTCTGACTTCGAGGACAGTCAACAGATTGGGAATGTGTCTGGAATAACTGTTCGAACTTCTGGTCAAGCATCATCAGCCGGGACGCGCTAGCGTCCGGTTCTGGCGGCCACTCAAAGAAACCGGACGCTAGCGCGTACCGGCCGATTTCGAGAACTTGGTTTCGACACCTTCTTCAGCGGGCCGCGACGGGAGTGGATTTGCTCCAGATGCCGCGGAGTCCGCGGCGTGCTTCGTCTTCAGCCTGCCGAAACCGATCTTTCATCGAACGATCGAACGGATATTTCGTGATGCACTCACTGAAACCATTCCGGATCAGCTCTTCATTGAGGCACCAGTCATTGCGGTACACGTACGCAAGCAGTCGCTGATAGCGGTCGTACTTTTCGCGATCAAACTTCAATGTGACCGACTGCCCTTCAACGGCCTGTTTTGTAAAAGCCGAGGCTTCGGGGCCGAATGGCTCGACTGGCTTCGTCGGGTGCTTTGTCTCCGGAGTATCGACGCCGATCAGGCGGACTTTCTCGCCGCTCGCGAGCACCAAAGTGTCACCGTCAACAACACGTTCGACGACATACTCTCCGTTGCCGTCGACAACGGTGCGTTCGGGAATTGCTTTCCGCAGCTCCGACGGCAGATAGCGGTCGATGATCTGCGCGACTTCCGGCGGCAGCGCACCACTGGACCGCAGAAGAAATGTAACGACGATCAGGACGATAACGATCAGCGGCGGGAGCGTCCGTTTTCCGCGTTTCTTCTGCGCCAAAATTCCGCCTCCATGCTGTTCGATGGCTCGATGTGAACCGTCTTGACGGCGAGTTCTAGCGCATCGTCCGGCGTGTCGGAACCTCAGTTCTCGCTGAAACGCATGCGACCAGGGCGGTGCAGCGCCAGCGGATCCTTTCGGTAACTGCGATGGCAGTCCGAACACAGGTCGTAGCGAAACGAAGCGGGATCAGCGTCGCTGAAATTCATCTCACCCGTTGCTTCAAAGTCGGACAGCAGTTCGGACAGTTCCGTCAGGTTGTCCTGGTCGAGATCGTCCGGGTTCAGTGCGTCGGGGTCGTACGCTGGATAAATATCGAGGCGAACGACGAAGCGTTCGTCTTTGAGTTTGCAGCCACAGACGTCGCACGTGTAGTGCATCATGAGAGGATCATCCTTCCCTGAGAGCCACGATTCGCCGTCGGTCAGCAGACTCGATCCGGTCGATGGGAACTCTGCTCGCAGCGCGTGTCTCGCGAATACCATTTGCCTCGATTAAACCAGAAACTGCGGACGCGAAAAACCCATGACGCCTCGCAATTCTCAAAGACACGACATATCAATCTTGTCTTGTTTATTCCTCGTCTCGTGACGTCGTTCAATGTCGACTGATACGACGAACCGACAGCTGGATTGCCAGGAGAGACAAAGATGGAGTCGCATGGTTCGATCGGGGAAGAGAGTGCTTCCGTAAAGCTGGGGGAAGTTGTCACGCCACGCTGCTGGAGCGACAAGTTTCGAGATGCCCTGCGCGGAATCTGGTTTGCATTGTCGACCGAAAAGAGCTTCGTTGTGCATGGCGCTGCCGCTGTGCTCGTCGTGGCGGCTGCCATCATCTTCGGAGTCAGCACGTCCGAGTGGGCGATTCTGAGCGTCTGCATCGCCGCAGTGATCGCCGCAGAGATCTTTAACAGCGCGATCGAGTCTCTGGCGCACGTCATCACGAAAGAGCATCACCCGGAAATCGGCAATGGCCTCAATGCCGCAGCGGGAGCGGTGCTGGTCACAGCGTGTGGAGCTGCGTCGGCTGGCCTATGGGTCTTCGTGCCGCACCTGCTCGCGATGATTCAACCGGACTGATGCCTCGACACGAAAAACGCTGGCCTCCGAATCGGTCTGTGCTGCGTTGCGGTAAACTCTGGAGATCCGCTCGCGGTGAAGTCCCAGAGTGCGGTCAAAACGGCTGAGCTTCATGCCCTCCATCTCGGTTCGCGTGTCAGCCAGCTGTTCGATCATTCGCATGTCCTGACGAATCTCAAAGCGAACCATCTGACGGGCAATCTCGCGAAACGTCAGGCAAATCTGGTTGAACCAGCCAGCCCAGGGAAGCCGAAAGGCCGCAAAGATGACGAGTCGAGTTGACGTCGTGTCAATCGGGACGAAGAACGCGTAAATCCGGCCCCGGACACCCAGAGGCTGGTCGGAATCTTGGCTCGTCCAGAATTCGTCGTATCGCGTGTGGACCGGCGAGAATCGCGTGATCCACTCCCAGTGGAATTCGGCTCCCTTCGGAATACCGAACATCCAGCGGACAATTGCCGGAACCGGCTTCTGCGGTCCGCGGTTATCGCCGCTGACGCGATCCGCACTGGCAGCGACAATGGACGTCACGCGGTGCATGCCTCCGAGCGAGTAGCCGATGAAGCGGTGGACCGTCGCGGCGTGTTCGACTTCCGTGAAATTGTCGAGCACCAGTTCGAGCGGGGCCTGAATACGCTGCTCAACCGGTCTGACAACCGTGAATCCGGGCTCGTCCAGTACCGGGAACTCTGTCAGTGAGTTTTTCAGCCGAGCCCAGACGAAGCCGTGCTTTTCGACGACCTCAAATGCGGTTGTCGTGCAGTGCAGACGAGGCGTTCCGGGGCTCGTCCCATTGCCTTCGCAATCAAACGCCCACCCGTGATAGGGACAGACAACAGCATCTTCTGTCACGTGGCCGCAGCTCAGTTTCATTCGGCGATGCGGACACACATTATCGAGCACTCCGACATCGCCCGATTTTGTCCTGAAGACGACCAGTGACTGCCCAGCCAGTTGAATTTCCAGTGGCTTGCGACGGACTCTGCGCGCGGGGCAGAGCGGGTGCCAGTGTTGCAGCATGCGAACGTCCTTTCACTGCAAGTTACTCCGCTGTTGTCTGCGCCACCGTTTCCCGCCAGCGGTCGAAGAGCAGGCGATCCATGCGGAGATCGAGTTCGTTCTGATACTCGGCGTTGATTTCAGAAACGACCAGTCCTCGATAGTCGACCTTCTGGAGCATCGACAGAACGGCGAAGACCTTGTCGCGCGAACAGTACATCGGACGGTGTTCGCCGAAGCCCGGAACATATCCCGGCATGTGGACGTGCCGCAGCTTGTCGCCGTGTCGGTTGACGAACGTCTGAACGGTGTCGATCAGGCCATCGAAGGGGCCGTCTTCAAGCGTGAATTTCCAGACGTGTTCCACGTCCAGCGTCAGGTAAGTGTTTGAGTCTGCCCACTCGTCGAATGCCGCCGGAGTCAGTTTGTGATTCTCAACTGCCAGCACGATGTCCGGTTTGAGTCCCAGCAGGACGCCGCCGTAGCGCTCGCGCATGGGAGCGTGAATCACCATCGCCTGGCACTGCAGGGTTTCGTACAGGCGGACGCAGTTCGCGAGCTGTTCGTCATTCAGGTTTGATCGATTCGGAAAGTGCAGGGCGTAATCGAGCGGAAAATCGAGCGCCGTCTGCGCGATCGACTCCCAGTCGTCGAGTAGCGTGCCGTCGAGCCAGAACTCTGCATACCGGAATCCCGTCCGCCAGGCCGTTTCAAACGCGTGGCGAACAGGGATGAATTTTGTGGCGAGTTTCAGCATTGGAAGGCTCGTTCGGGCTGAATTCGGTCCGGAACGTATTGATTTCATAGCTATGCTGATCGGTAAATCGAACCTGAAAACCGCTACTCGCGATTTCGCCGGTAGACTTCCATCAGCAGCTCATCGACGGATTTGGCTTTGGGGAGAGATTTCAGAGCAGATTCGACCTTCTCGCGGGCTTCGGATGAGTGGTGTCCGAGACTGAGCAGCGCTTCGTAGGCGTCTTCAGCAATCGACGGCTTCGTGGTGTCGGTGCCGAGTTCGGCGCGGTCGACCATCAATGCGAACTTCGCCATCTTACGCCGCAGCTTGGCGACGATTCGTTCGGCCATCGCTGGTCCGACTCCGGGCAGTGTACTGAGCTGTTTGATGTCCTGCTCTTCGATGGCCGTCGCGACTTCCCGCACGGGACGCACCATCGCGCGCAGCGCTTTCCTGACACCGACGCCATCGACCTGGCAGACCGAGTTGAAGAATTCCAGTTCGGCCTCGTTCATAAAGCCGACCATGCGCGGCACCAGCCGGCCCTGCTGCGGATTGCCGTCGAGATACTCGATCGTCCGCAGACTGACGTCCTGACCGACCGATGCCTGAAGCTGCCGCCGGACGAATTCCGGGATGAGTACTTCGTACTCAAATGGTCCCGCTGCAATCGTTGCTGCGGCTTCAGACAGATGAACCAGCCTGCCGGTGATCTTCGTGATCATGTTGAGAGTGCTCCGTCACTGTTGAAAGACGCTGGTTTGTAGTAGATCGCCTGGTGGCTTCCCACGCTTCGCTGCGTCTTGGGCTTACGTTTCCAGCGGCTCGACATCGACCGACACGCTGAGCGTATGCTGTCCGCCGCCGATGAAAACTCCGCGAATGGGAGCGACGTCTGAGTAGTCGCGGCCCCAGGCGATCGGAATATGGTCGATCGAGCAGACGCAGTCGTTCGTCGGGTCGAGGTCAATCCAGCCAGCGGCTCCACCCCAGACGGCCAGCCAGGCGTGCGAAGCATCTGCACCGACCAGTCGAGTTTTTCCCGGAGGCGGAATGGTTCGCAGATAACCGCTGACATAGCGTGCCGGAATCCCGAGCGTTCTCAGGCACGCGATGGCGACATGCGCGAAGTCCTGACAGACGCCATGCCGCGCGGCGAGTGCGTCTTCAGGACGGGTCGTCACCGTTGTTGCCCGCGCGTCGTATTTGAACTCGCGATGAATCTTCGAGGTCAGCGCGATCGCTCCGGCGAGGACCGGGCGACCGGGCGGAAAGCAATCGCTGGCGAATTCCTGGAATACACTTCCACGCGTCACAACCGGCGAGTCGAAAATGAACTCGCAGACTGACAGCCAGTCGTCGACAGTTCGCTCGCGTACGCCGGTGGCAATGTCACCCCAGGCAGGCGTCTGATCCGGTTGCGGGACGGTCTGCGGATTGACCGTTACGCGACTGGTCGCCGTCACTGTCAGTTTGCGATGGTTTTCGTCCAGCGAAAACGATTCGACCAGATTCCCGAACCAGTCCTTGCGACGAAAAATGCTCTCCGGCGAGGGGCGGATCATGAGACGGTGCGAGGTGCATTGCGTCCAGGTCGCGTCGCGCGGTGACAGCCGAAGCTGGTTGTGGCAGACCGGAACCGGTTCAGAATACTGATAGCTGGTTGAATGAACGATGCGGTATTTCGTCATCGCGTTAATCCTCACCGAAGCGCCGCGGCAGGCCGGCGTGGATCAGATAGCGCTGGCTGATCGACTCTGAGAGTCGCGGCGTCTGATCGATCAGTCGCTGCATCAGACGGTCGAGGGTTGGCCGCTCATCCAGCTCAATGCGGCACAGTTCATGTGGCTCGGCCAGTTGCACAGCGTTGTGCAGCGACAACGCAAGACGCTCATCGGGACCCAGGACTGCCTGCGCGGCAAACGGCAAATGAGAAACGTGCTCCTGAATCCGTTCCAGTTGGAACAGCAATGACCGCGGATTTGTGGCGTCGACGACCAGCAGATCGACAACCGGTTCGGCCTGCAGCGTCGCAAGATAGCGCGTCCGGTAGGTCAGAATGCTGTCGCACGCTTCGAGCAGCGTTTCGAGCACTGGCTGTTCGGGCACGGCCGGCGTGACGAGCGTCGACTGCAGCAGAGTCGCCGTATTCCAGACGCGTTCGATGCGGCGGCCGAGTTCCAGAAAACGCCAGACCTGTGTGCGCGTCATGCTCTCGTTTGACAGACCGCCAAACAGCGCAACCGAGTTAATCGTCTGCTGGACGAGGCCAGAGAGTCCCGCCGAGTCAAGCTGGCTGACGCGGCGGCCTGACAGATTCCACGTCGCCGCGAGCTTGCTCAGCGTTCGCCACGCGTCGAGCGACAGACGGTCACGTACTGAATCAGCCAGACGTGACACTTCCTGCACGGTCGATTTGAGACTCCGCGATTCCTGCGTGTTAAAGACGGCCTGAGGCAGGTTGTGTTCGAGGTCGGGCATCGATTCCTGCAGCCCCAGGACAGCAAATCCCGGCTCGATCTGTCCGAGAGCAGCCAGTGCCCGCAGCAGCGTTCCGCGATAAACTTCGGAGGTTTCGTCTTCGCTGCCGGAGACTCGCTGCAGAACGACGCGAAAGACGCGTGCCGCGCCGTCGGCTCGCTCAATCATTCGCCCCAGCCAGAACAGGTTGTCGGCATCACGGCTCGGCAGGTCGTTGCCGCTGCGCATCAGTGTCAACGGAGTGTCGGGTGAACGCAGCAGTGTGACCGTTTCAACCGGACCATCGCTTTCGACCCAGACGTCCTGGGCCCGCTGACCGGCAGTCATCGAGCGGTCCAGGAGATAGCGATCCGGCGAGACGCGGGCCAGGCCGCCGGGCAGTGTCTGAAACGAATCGCCATCCGCCGTCAGAAACATGCGGAAGGCCGCGTGCCAAGGTTCCACTCGCCCCTCGCCCAGCCATACGGGCACGGTTGAACGGGCAATTCGTTCCTGAGCCACGAAGTCCGCTGGTCGTGCTCGAAGCTGACCGATGAGTTTCTCCCGTGCCGCATTCGTCATCAGAGACGGATCGACTGGCAGCGTACTGTGGACGAAAAACGCCGGTTGAATAATCAGCTCGTTCAGATGATCGAGCACGTAGCTCAACGCGGTGGGATCGCCGCACCACCACGTCGCAATGGATGGAAGCTTGAGATCTTCGTCGAGCAGAAACCGGCAGGCATTCCTGAGAAAGGGCACGAATGCCGGTGTCTCGGCGAGCCGACTGCCGAGCGAATTCGCGACCACGACGTTCTGATTTCGTACAACGTCGACGAGTCCGCTCACGCCTGTCAGCGATGCCGGATTCAGTTCGACCGGGTCGCAGTCGTCGTCCGAGACTCGCCGCAGAATCACCTCGATCGGCAGCAGTCCGCCCAGCGTCTTGAGCATCACGCGGCCCTCACGCACAGCCAGATCGCCGCCTTCCGCCAGTGTGTATCCGAGATAACGAGCGAGATAAACATCCTCAAAGTACGTTGCCGAATCCGGTCCGCGCGACAGCAGCACGATTCGAGGGTTGTCACGGAAGCGTGGAGCTGACTCACGCAGCGACTCGCGAAGTTGTGCAAAGAACGGAGCAAGACGGCGAATCCCGGCCGCTCGAAACGGCCCCGGCAGGACACGCGACATGACGATGCGGTTTTCGAGCACGAAGCCAAGCCCCGAAGGCGCCCGCGTACGATCTCCCGTTGCCCACCAGCGGCCGTCTGGCGATCGTGCCAGATCAGCCGCGTAAACCGTTAGTCGCCGAAGACCGACAGGTTGCAACTGGTGGTAGGCCCGGTGAAATCCCGGATGGCCGAAGACGATGTCCGGGGGCAGAACCTTCTCGCTCAGCAGCCGTTGCTCGCCGAACAAGTCGACAAGAACGTGTTCGAGCAGCGTGGCTCGCTGAATCAGCGCTGTGTCAAGAAACTGGAACTCCGTACGCGACAGCATGGTCGGCAGGACGTCGAGCTGCCACGGACGCGAGGACTCGCCGTGTTCGTCATAAGCGTTAAACGTGACGCCATTGTCCCGCAGCAGTTGAGCCGCCCGGCGTGACGCCTGATCGAGTTCCTCGCGGCCCAGTCGGTTGAGTTCATTAACGAGTGGCCGGCAGTGAGCATGCGGCTCGCGCAGCGGCGCAAACAACTCGTCGAAGACTCCGTCAACGGGCTGATAACCGGCGAAGAGCGGTGCTTCAGTCACCAACTCCAGAGACTCCGACATTGAGGGTTCCCGTTCCGCAGGGACAGTTCGAGGCAGACACGGCGCGATGGCATGCAATCGTCGCAGGCAGGAATCCTATACCACAGTTCGCCGCGATCCGCATATCAGTCGGCAACGGAATCTGAACTGTTGGCCGACTCGTATTCGCCAGGCCGAATCTGATGCCAGCCAGCGGTTGCCCGGCCACTCGACATCCAGGATTTGTAACGATCCGTGGATCAGATTGACCCCTGTGCTCAGTCGACGTTCTCTTCATTCGCTCACGCAAGAATGTCCTCGATCACGTGACCATGCACGTCGGTCAGGCGCCGATCGACGCCGTCGTGGCGGACGGTCAGACGTTCGTGGTCGATGCCCAGCAGGCGCAGGATCGTGGCGTGGATATCGTAGACCTGCGTCGGGTTGTCGCGATCCAGAGGCTTGTAACCCCACTGGTCGGACGGGCCGTAACTAATCCCGCCTTTAAAGCCACCGCCAGCCAGCCAGTTGGTGAAGACGTACGGGTTGTGATCGCGACCCTTGCTGCCCTGCGTGCTCGGCATTCGTCCGAACTCGGTCGTCCACAAAACGATCGTGTCGTCGAGCAGGCCGCGCTGTTTCAAATCTTTCAGCAGAGCCGCCGTGCCGACGGCCATGCCCAGCGCCAGTGGCTTGTGATCGCGGGCAATGTCTTCGTGGCTGTCCCAGTTACGGCGTGGGAAGCTGTTGTCGTTGCCCGACCAGATCTGGATGAATCGGACGCCGCGTTCCAGCAGCCGCCGGGCGATCAGACACTTACGGCCGAAGTACTCCGCTTCTTCTGCGGGGTTAATTTCAGCAGGGTATTCGCGACCGGCGTTTTCGAGTCCATACATTTTCAGAATGTGCTGCGGCTCGCCGGAGATATCGAGAGCTTCCGGCGCGCTGAGCTGCATCTTTGCGGCGAGTTCATACGAGCGGATCCTGGCATCCAGTCGTGAGTCGCCGGACCGTTGTTCCTTGTGGCCTCGGTTCAGACTGGCGAGCAGATTCAGACCGTCGCGGTGGCTGTCCTGCGTAACGAAATCCGCTCGCGGCAGCAGGTCTTCGATCGGGTTGTCGCGCTGAGGGAAAACAGTCGTGCCCTGCGTATGCGCCGGTAGAAACGCCGAGGCCCAGTTCTTCGGGCCGTTGCTGGCAAAGCCGCGATGATCGGGCAGCACGACAAACGTCGGCAGGTTTTCATTGAGGGACCCCAGCGCATAACTGACCCACGCTCCCATACCTGGAAATCCAGGCCGGTCAAACCCCGTCGCCTGCAGGTACGTCGCCTGGCTGTGGACACCGGTCTTGCCGACGAGATTATGGATGAAGGCCATATCGTCGACGCAGTCCCGCAGCGGCTCGACCGCGTCACTGATCGCCTTGCCGCATTCGCCCGCCGGAGCAAACTGGAATGGCGACTTCATCCACGGGCCGAGGCCGTTTTGAAAGGCCTCGACGTGCTCGCCAAAGTCCGACGGCTCGCCATGATGCTTATCGAGTGCCGGCTTATGGTCCCACAGATCGAGATGGCTGGCCGCTCCAGCCATAAAGAGCTGCACAACACGCTTCGCTTTCGGCGGATAATGCAGCACCTTGAGCACGCCGCCGGTCCCGGTCGGATCAGTGACTGAGGCAGACAACTCGCCCTGTAGCAGAGCGGCCAAAGCGAGGGCTCCGAACCCGTGGCCGGTTTGAGCGAGCAGTTCGCGTCGGGAAAGTGGCATGTCGGAAGTCTCTACACGAATCGAAATGCGGAATCATTCAATAACAAAGTACCGTGATTGTGGGAGGTGCTGACTGCAGCGCAAAGTCGCCAAGACAGAAAGACCGCAAAGTGTCTTCGCGGTTCTCTGCGACTCCGCGTCTTTGCGCTGCAGACAGCCTGCCTCAGAGCTCTGCCCAGACGGGTGACAGCCAGGCCCACTGGCCGTTGTGCTGGGCGACCTGCAGGCGGTAAGTGTCGACATCCCGTTCGGCCAGGTCGAGCCATTCGGCCTCGACCATGCACTCTTCGATCGGAACCAGCGGCCCAACGCGGATTGCTTCACTCAGCCAGCCGCGCAGGAAGTGCGACCGGCCGCGGCGGAGCAGCTCTTCCAGCGAGTTCTCGATCGAGACGCCGTTCGCTTCGAGTTTAAGCTTTGCGTCGAGCGGCGCGTCAACTTCCAGCGAGATCGCCTGCGTCTGATCGTGCCGCATCGAGAGGTTGCCCTGCGTGACGCTGCGCCATTCGATCGAGTGTTCGTCGCGGTGCGTGACTTCGTGCGGCAGGTCGATTTCGTCGAGCACGCTGGCCGACGCCGCACCTTTCGGAGCAACGACGGCCTGGCCGGAGAAGCAGGTTTCGACGTCCCGAATCGAACCAGCATCGAGCTGCAACCGGCAGTTCCAGTCGATCGGGATCGTGTTGCGCCCCCAGCCCCAGGTGAGTCTCAGTCGGTACGAGTGACTCTGCGGATTCGGCGTCACGGACTGCGGATAAAACCGCTGGACAACGCGACCATTGCGAAGCAGTTCGACGCGGTCGATCGCGTCAGCTCCACGAACTCGGATGACGAAACAGCGTTCATTCGGTGCGTAAACGGACTCGCCGATCCAGGCATCATTGAGAAACATCCGCGCGTCGATGCGGTCTCCCGTGGCGGCGTACACCCGGCGGGCGAGCAACGCGTCCCACAGACCCTTGCGCGAAATGTCGTCGGCAAAGACCCCAAGGCGACCGTCGCCGTGACTGCCGGGATAGGCCGCGTGATGATCGGTGCTGGCGATGATGCCGAACCGCAGTCCGCGTTCCCAGCCGGCCTCGGCCATGCTGCCCCAGTCACGTGGTCCCATGTCGTGCAGCATCGGGTAGGCAGCATTCTCTGACAGCGAGCAGCCATGCAGCGAAAAGATTTCGACGAACGGTGACTGCTCTTCCTGAAACGCATCCCAGTTGATGCCGCGAAAGCCCGAGCGGTACCCGATGTGATGCGGAATCGCGATGCCGTTGTGTCCGGCGATCATCTGCTTAAGCGTCACGATGTCCGGCGCATCAAGCAGTGGTAGCTCCGGTCCGGCCGCGTAGACGTTGTGATCGCCAAACTCCAGCGAGTGCCATTCGTAACTGGGAAACGCGACGAACTTGTCCTCTTTCGTTCCGTCGGCCTGAAGCTGCAGCAGCCGGTCCCAGTTGCCAGCGAGCGTCGCGAAACCCTCGTTGTGATAATCGATGATCTCGGCGTACGAATCCCGGTCGGTGGGCATATCCGGCCAGAACGCGTGCCCGGTGACCGAACAGAAATCAAGCTGCTGCCGCGCCCGCGTCAAAGCCTGTTCAACGCTGCCATGCCCGTAGCTGATCGAACAGTGCGAATGCAGATCGCCCCAGAAGAGCTGGTACATCTCTGACCTTAACGAGTGGGGATCGTCGAATTTGTGTTACGCTGCAGGCGTTAGATTCAAAAGCCAGGGGACGACGCGCAGCGGCGCACTCTTGGGAAACGTCAGTAATGTTCAGTTCGTACGCCGCAGGCGTTCGACAAACGATGCTCGGCTGTGCAACCCCTGTGGGGTAGGAATCTGCCCTGTCTGATATCCAGGGGTGCGCCGCTGCGAGTCGACCTCTGGCTGTTGGGTGAAACGCCTTCAGCGTACTTGTCTGGTGTGCTCACCGTGTCGGCTGTGACGTCTGTGTAAAAGGGTCACGCTTCGTCCTCCGGCTGATCGAGATGCGCCGCCGCGGCGAGAGCCTCGTCATCGGCGGGCGATTCGTCTTTGAACAGCGCGGCCATCACGGCGACGCCGATCAGGCCAATTGCTCCGGAAATCAGCCAGTACAGAGAATAATCGAGCGGTGCGTTGTCCTGTGACGAAGCCCTGCACACAGATGCAAGTTTGCCATCGAGCAGTGATGAAGTGAGCGGACCGATGCCGAAGGCGATGAGCGCAAAAAGCGTCTGCGCCGAATGGCGGACATCAGGTGGCGAAAGGCGATCGACGTAGATGAAACTTCCGGCGTAGAAGCACGCGAAGCACGGACCGTGCAGCGCCTGCGACGCGACGATCACTTCGATCGGCAGGTACTCGTGCAAACCGAAAATCAGATACCGCAGGGCATAGCACACGGCTCCGGTCAACAGGACTGTTCGAAATCCGAGCCGTTTTAGAAGCAGTCCGAGGGCCGCAATCATACCAATTTCGGCGAATTGACCGATTGACATCGTGGGTGTGATGTAGGCGTCAGCAAGGCCGATTGCTCTCAGAAACGGCGCGGCCTGAAGAAAGTAGACGAAATGGGCCGTGCTGATGGCGAGGGTCGCCACCGCCAGGATCAGCAGTGATCCTCGTGAGAAGACGCGAACGGCTCCTACGAATGCGAATTCTTTTGCATCGCGTTTCGGCGGCGTATGCGGCAGCATGAGCCAGGAATAGACTCCGTAAACGATGGCGACAATGCCTGCGACCTTGACCGAGTCAAGCATTCGACCGGCAGCGTTCGGCACTCGGTCACCAGTAAAGAACGGCGGGAGAGATTGCAGTTCGACATTGCTTGTTAACCACAGCATTGGAAACAGCCACAAAACGGCGATCCAGCCGATGGTGCCCCAGACCCGCACGGTCGGGAACTGACGATTGGCATCCGTCAGGTGCGACATTGCAAGTGAATTACTGAGCCCGAGCGTCGGCATGAACAGGATGGCGTACAGAATCGAGAGGCCAAGCCAGACTTCGTAACCCGTCTGATAAGCTGTGACGAGCTTCACAAGCCCGCCAAGCACCAACAGCACACCCATGAATCGCTGCGTTGCAAACCAGCGGTCGGCAACCTGGCCGGCAACGAATGGACTGGTAATCGCCCCGATCGCGAGGGCTGTTCCGAGAGTCCAGCTCTTTTGTTGATCGCTAAAGCCGAGCCCTCCTTCGTCAACGCTGGCCGTCAGAAACACCGGTGCCCACGGGAGCCACAATCCGCGCACGGCGTACTCCAGAAACATCATGGCCCGGAGTCTCGTCAGCAGAAAAGGTGGCGAGGTTTGTGGTGAAGCGGCGTCAGTGCTCATCGAGTGGTCCATCAAGGTCGAGTTACGTCAGAAGCTTAACCGAAATCACTTCCCCAGAATGGCTCCGCACTCCGTGCGGAAAGCCCTACTCTGGCCGACGCGACGGAGTCGCGTGCCACTTTGATTCTGTGGAAACCTTTCGGGCATGTTTCTCAGCGCGGCAGGCCGAAGTGGGCGGCGATTTCGCGTTGAGCGTCACACAACTCGCCGCTGAGGATTTCGTCGAGCATGACACGGCGGCCGGCTTGCGACGATTCCAGCACCGCCCAGGCACAGGCCAGATCGCGCAGACCTTCGCGTCCGTCTGTCACAGGCTGACGCTTCTGGCGGATCGCTTCCAGCCAGTCGTACTGCGTTAGAGCAAAACTGTCATCGAGCCCGCAGGGCAGGTCGCGGGCTCGGCGGTCCTCGCCGATCAGTCGTTCGTAGGTTTCCTGAATCGTCGCGTGCGCGTGGCCGTCGAGTTCAATCCGGTCGCCGCAGATGCGTCCCTTCGTCGTGTGAACAACCGGGCCGGGACCGCTGATGGTCGCGCCACCGTGTCCGGCCCAGCTCGCGTGCAGACTGCCGATCGCGCCGTGTTCGGTCTCGAAGGTCGCGAAGTACGTGTCGTCGGCGTCGCAGTCGACTTCGTCGATCACATGACCGTTGGGGCCGCGCGTGACGCGGACTGGTTCAATCGTCAGAGCCCGGCCGTCGATGCTGCGCACCTCGCCGCCGATCGCCCGGACCGAGTCGAACTGGTGGACGCCCATGTCGAGCGTGATGCCGCCTGCCTGTTCCTTGCGGTGCCGCCACGGCGTCTGAGCGACGATCTGATCCGGCGCCCACCACGCGGCGATGGCGCCCGCCAGGAGCAACTGTGGCTCGCCGAGATGGCCTGCTTCAAGCAGCGTCAACAACTGGATCGTCTCTGGCCGGTACCGCCAGTTCTCGAACACGCCAAGCGTCAGATCAGCCCGCTCGAATGCCTCGCACATGATCTCGCCGCCGTGGACGGTGACCGAGATCGGCTTCTGAGTGAGCAGGTGCTTTCCGTGTTCGGCACTCAGCAGAGCGATCTGATGATGCAGCCCGTGCAGCGTGTAGTCGTTGACGGAGTCGATTGGCCCCGACTCGATCATCTGCCGCCAGTCGTCGAACAGTTCGACGTCGACGTCGTCCTGAAAGTCGGAGACATACTCGTCGGCGACGGCCAGCGGATCACCGGCAATCGAACTGACAGCCTCCCGCTGTGCCGGCCCGGAGCCCCGTTTCGCGTACGCTGCCGCGTCGTCAATGTTGCGAGCGCACAAGGCGGTGATGCGAAAGTCGTCAATACCCGCCTCCCGCAGCAGGCGATACCCCCGCAGATGAGCGGCCAGAATCCGTCCACAGCCAACGATGCCGATTCTGATCATGAGCAACCTGATTTCCAGTTACGCTGTTTCCTGTTGCACTCAGAGAGTGACGAACCCCGTACGGATTAAATCCAGTCCCCAGTCACCGACATTCCCGAGATGAACCCGCAGAACAGTGACCACAGTAGGAGCAGAGACACGACAGCACTCACAAAGACGCGTTGTCCGCGGTTCTTCACGACGGCGACAATTGCCAGGAGAAAGTTGAGGGACAACAGTAAGTGAAGGCCATATAGATGCCACGGCTCAAAGGTCTCCATGACGGTGTGTTTAAACACCGCTCCCCAGACGAGCTGCAGCAATGGCACAAGAACACCTGGCAACAGCCAGAGCAATGGTCGGAATTGAAGCCGTTCGTCCGTGTACACAAGAAAAAATGAAACAGCCGCGACGCACTCGATCGGCAGACTGATCGGCCACGCCCAGATCATGCCTGACCAGACCTGGCCGGCAAGCCAAATGAACCGGTCGAACCTTTCGAGTCTGTGCAATGAAACGATCGAGATGATTGTCACGACGGCGGCGACTACCAGGAGAGCCGCATGTGCAGAATGATTCTCCGGGGTGCGAATATCGTCGCTGGTGCCTTGCGGAATACTCATCGCTCACATTCTTACGCAAGAATTTCCTGCACCGGGGCGTGTTCTTCGACTCCGGTCAGGCGGAAGTCGAGGCCGCTGGTGCGGAATGTCAACTGCTCGTGGTCGATGCCCAGGCAGTGCAGGATCGTGGCCTGGACATCGTGGACGTGGATCGGGCGTTCGGCGACGTGGAAGCCCAGATCGTCGGTCGCTCCGACAGTGACTCCGGGTTTGATACCGCCGCCCGCGAACCACATCGTGAAGGCCTGCGGATGATGATCGCGGCCCATGCTGCGTCCGAGGGCGGCGCTGGATTCGACCATCGGCGTGCGTCCGAACTCGCCGCCCCAGACGATCAGCGTGTCTTTGAGCAGGCCGCGCTGTTTGAGATCTTTGATCAGCGCGGCGCACGGACGGTCGGTCTGGGCGCACTGGCCGCGGATTCCACCTTCGACGTTGCTGTGATGGTCCCAGCCAGCGTGATAAACCTGAATGAACCGCACGCCGCGCTCGGCCAGACGTCGAGCCAGCAGGCAGTTGTTGGCAAACGCCGCTTTCCCGTCGCCGGGTTTTGCCCCGTAAATGTTGAGTGTTGCCTGCGTCTCCTGGGAAAAGTCCATCAGCTCGGGCGCACGCGTCTGCATCCGGTAGGCCATCTCGTACGCGTTGATCCGCGTGGTGATTTCCGGATCGCCGATCACGTCGAGCCGCTGCTCGTTCAGCGAGCGGATCAGGTCGAGCGAGTCCCGCTGCGCCTGCGAGTCAAAGCCGGCAGGGTTCGAGACGTGCAGGATCGGATCGCCTTCGCTGCGGAACGGGACGCCCTGGTGCGTCGAGGGCAGGAAGCCGGAACTCCACATCGACGCGCCGCCGCTGAGGCTGCCACCGCTTTTGAGCACGACGAACGACGGCAGGTCGTCGGCCTCGCTGCCGATCCCGTAACTGAGCCACGAACCCATGCTCGGCCGGCCGGGGATGCCGCTGCCGGTGTTGAAAAAGAGCTGCGCCGGCGAGTGGTTAAACAGGTCGGTGTGAACCGAGCGGGCAATGGCGATTTCGTCGGCGACCGTCGCGAGCTGCTTGAGAGGCTCGGACATCTCGGCGCCGGATTCGCCGTGTTTCGCGAACTTGAACCGCGGTCCGAGCACGGCCGCGTCGGGCTGAATGAACGCGTAACGCTGGCCCTTGATGACCGAAGGCGGCAGTGGCTTACCTTCGAGTTTCGTCAGCATTGGTTTGTTGTCGAACAGGTCCAACTGACTGGGTGCTCCGGCCATAAAGAGGTAGATCACGCGCTTGGCCGTCGCCGGAAAGTGCGTCGGTTTCGGAGCGATCGGGCTGGCCGCGTCGTCGGCTGACGCCCGTCGGGCCGTGCCGAACTGCTGAGCCAGCAGCGAAGCGAGGGCGATCCTGCCGATGCCGACTCCGCAGTTCTGAAAGAAGTGGCGGCGGGTCTGATCGCGGAGGGTTGAGTCGTCTGTCATCGCTGTCTCACGTCGTTTTGTTTTCGTTCCCACGGTCCCCGTGGGAATGCAGTCTCGGACGCTCTGCGTCTATTCCGGTGTTCGGTTGGGGGAGTCGGGACGCGGAGCGTCCTTGCGGGCGTTCCAACGCAGAGCGACAGAATGGATTGGTTATGGATGCGTGATCGTTTCGTCGAGATTCATCAGCACGCGGGTGACCATAACCCACGAAGCCTGATCCGCTCGCTGTTCGAGAGCGGAGTTCTTTGTGGCCTTGCCCGCGAGAATCTCGCTCGCCTTGAGCTGGCCGCCGTTCAGTCGATCGAGTTGAGCTTTCTGGTAATCGATGATCGCAGTCAGTTCGGCGTCGGTTGGTGGGCGAGTCAGCAGGCGGCGGAAGATGTTTGTGGCAATGGCTGCTGCGTCTGGCGAACCAACGTTTGGCTCGCCGGACTGTGTGACGGCATCGGCAGCGAGGGCTCTCGCCATTTCAAGAAACATCTCATCGTTGAGCAGCGTGAGTGCCTGCAGCGGGGTGTTGCTGCGGTTGCGCCGGGCGACGCAGCTTTCGCCAGTCGGAGCGTCAAAGACGGTGTAGGCGGCGAAGGACGCCGTGCGTTTGCTGAAGGTGTACAGCGAGCGACGATAACGGTCCTCGCCGGTCGACGCGTTCCACTTTGTCGAGCCGTAGGCGAGGCCGGTGACGCTGGCCGGCTGCGGCGGGTAGACGCTCGGACCGAACATCTTTGGTGAGAGCAGACCGCTGGCTTTGAGCATGATGTCGCGAACGGTTTCGGCGGGGGCTCGGAACCGCGGGCCACGGGCGAGCAGTTCGTTGTTCGGGTCGCGTTCGAGCAAATCGGGAGTGACATTCGACTGCTGCCGGTAGGTCGCGCTGGTCACGATGAGCCGGTGCAGCCGTTTCTGCGACCAGCCGTCTGTGACGAACTCAGTGGCCAGCCAGTCGAGCAGTTCAGGGTGCGTTGGCGGATTAGCCTGCGTGCCGAAGTCGTCACTCGTCGCGACGAGGCCGTTTCCGAAGAACGCCTGCCACGCTCGGTTGACGGCGACGCGGGCGGCCAGCGGGTTGTGATCACTGACGAGCCAGCGGGCGAATTCCAGCCGGTTGGTCGGCGGTGGACTGCCGTCGTCGAACACGGCCGGGATGCCGGGTTCGACGCGTTCGCGCGAGCTGAGATATTCGCCGCGATGATGCCGGAACGTCGGCCGCAGGTTGTCGGCCGGGCGTTCGTGCATGATCTGTGTGTGCGGCAGATCGGGCATTCGGTTGCGGAGCGCGTCGATCGGCCTGCGGGCGGCGGCGAGTTCCGGAGCGATGCGCAGGTACTGACGCTGCAGTTGTTCGCGGGTGGCGGCTTCGAGGTCACCCTCGCTGGTGAGTGCGGCTTCGAGGTCGACCGGCAGCGTTGTTGCGGCCGGAGTTCCGTCGTCTGACGTTGCCGAGATGCGGAAGCGACCGAGGCTCGCGGCGAAGTGGCGTTCAAACAGCAGTTCGATTGTCAGCGAGCCGGCGGCTGTGATCGGGGCTTTCAGATTGAGGACGATTTGATTCGCCTCGCCTTCGTGGCCGGAAGTGGACCAGCCGGTCGAGCCGTCGCCGTCGAACACGTTCGCAGTTCTGGCGTCGCCGCTGCCGATGCTGATCTTGCCGAAACTCTGCGAGCCGGATGCGAACTGCAGCGGCGTGTCGCCGAGCTTTGCCGTCACCTCGCTGAGAAAGAAGTCGCCTTTCCGGCCTTCGTAGTAGGCTCGGCCAGGTCCGCCGGCGGGCAGGCGATCGTCGGGCAGGGCTTCGAGCCGCAATGCCGTGATGGGAAGCTGGTCAACGGCGATGTCGAACGTCAGCGTCAGGACGTCGCGTTTGGTGATGTCGCCGGTTGAGAAGATCGAGCCGTCGTCGAGGACTTCCAGCCGCGGCAGATTGGATTCGAGATTCGTCGGCCACTGAACTTTCCAGTCGACGGCAGCCTGACGCTGCTGATCGAGCCAGCGGGCGAACGACTGGTTGAAGTTCTGCTCACGACGTTCGGCTTCCGTCGCCGCTGGTTTGCTGTCCGGACCAGTCGCTGCTTTGTCTTCCGAAGAGGGTAACGGTGGGAACGCGGCGACGAGGTCGTTTTCGAGCTTGTCGATCTGAGCGAGCAGTTGCTCACGCTGCTGGACGACGGTTGGGTCGGGGATCGGCAGGTCGGGTTCGTCGGCGTTATTCAGCAGCGCCATCAGGCCGTAATACTCGGAGTGCTGAATCGGGTCGTACTTGTGCGTGTGGCACTGAGCGCAGTTGACGGTCAGGCCGAGCCAGACGGTTCCGGTCGTCGCGACGCGGTCAACCATCGCGTAGAAGCGGTATTCAAGCGGGTCGATGCCGCCTTCTTCGTTGAGCATCGTGTTGCGATGGAAGCCGGTCGCGATCCGCTGATCGAGCGTCGCGTCCGGGAGCATGTCGCCGGCGAGCTGCTCGATCGTGAACTGATCGTACGGCATGTCGGTGTTGAGGGCGCGAATGACCCAGTCGCGGTACGGCCAGATCGACCGTGGCCGGTCCTTCTCGTAACCGTTCGTGTCGGAATAGCGGGCCAGGTCGAGCCAGACGCGTGCCCAGCGCTCGCCATACTGCGGCGAATCCAGCAGCCGGTCGACCAGGTTTTCGTACGCACGTGGATCGCTGTCAGCGACGAACGCGTCGGCTTCTTCCGGAGTCGGCGGCAGGCCGATCAGGTCGAGATAGACGCGTCGCACGAGCGCGTACCGATCAGCTTCCGGTGACGGGGCGAGATGTTCGGCTGCCAGCCGCGCGAAGACGAACCGGTCGATCGCGTTGCGGGCTCGATTATCGAACTTCGAGGTCGGTGGTTCTCGCCGTACCGGTTTAATGAACGCCCAGTGAGGTTCGTAATCCCCGCCGTTCAGCACCCAGTCACGCAATAACGACTTCTGTCGTTCGCTGAGTTGCTCCTTCGCATCCGGCGGCGGCATTCGCTCGTCAGGGTTGGTCGAGAAGATCCGGCGGATCAGTTCGCTGTCGTCTGGTTTGCCGGGGATGATAGCTCCGGCGTCGAGCGCAGCCGCGCGTTCGTCGAGCCGCAGATCGCCTTCGCGATGTTGTTCGTCCGGCCCGTGACAAGGGAAACACCGCGACGCGAGGATTGGTCGAATATCCCGCGCGAACGACGGACCTTCGCTGCCAAACGTCTGCGGTGTCAGGCTGGCTGTCGAAAGAAACGCGGCGATCAGGACGGAAGTTGTCGTTTTCAAGGGACGTCTCCTGCGGGCTTTGGCGGGGAACTCAGAGAGCAGGGCAGGGGATGACGGGTCAATCTTTCAGGCTGGCAGGCGGCGACGCGACTTCGGAGCAGGTCAGGGCAGTAAACCGCGTTCCCGGAGTTCCTGCACATTGTCTGGGGCGCTGGAGAGAACCCGTTCGGTCGCGTATTTCAGCACGGCGACTCCCGCGAGCGGCGACGGGGCCGTGAGAATAGCGACGCGGTCTTCCTCCTCGTCGTCGAGCTGCCGGTTCAGTCGGCTGACAATTTCCTCAACGCTGTCGCTGACGAGTTTTGTTTCGCCGCTGCGGTTGGTCAGTTTGAGGTTTGAGAACGATGCGGTGCGTGCCAGCAGAAAATCGATGATGCCTTCGTCGGCCGCGTCCTCGAAGAAGTCACGGAATTCCGGGTGCATCGTGTCGGGCGTGATGATCAGCGGCCGGTCGATGTTGACCTGGCCTTTGCGGACCGAAGCGAGGTGCTGATCCCGGCCTGGCGGGCAGACCAGATAATACGGCAGTTCTGACGAGCCGAATGTAAACAGCGAATAGCTGACCGGACGCACGATCTCGACGGCGTCCCAGGCTGCGTGAAATCGTCGCTCGTCGTCAAAGTCGGAGGGCAGCATGTGACTTCCCGAATGCCGGAGGCGTCGTCAAACAAAAAGACGGGTGTCCTCTGTCCTGAGAACACCCGCCATGAGCGTATCGAATGGGCAAGCCAGTCTGAAGTTCGGTGCGGAGATCGCTGTCCGTCAACACCGGCTTTCAGTCGCCTCGGTTGGACACCGCCACACTGAGCACAGTTGCCTACAACCAGAAGTACTTCTGCACGAACTCGACGACGTCGCCAAAGAACACATAGCCAAGTGACGCGTTGCCGCAGTTGATTTTGGCCCGGACTTCGGAGCCGATGCGCGGCTTGCGCGGCAGTTCGTCAATATCGAACGACGCATAAACCAGCATGATGCTGCCCGTTTCTTCCGACGTCTGGATGCGGTAGTCAACTGACTGCACAGTGCCGCTGAATGTGTCTTCGGCGTCGGTGGCCAGTCGGAATTCCAGTGGCAGACGCATGGCGGCTGCGACTTTTTCCGGGTCAGATCGGTCGGCGTCGGAGAGTGCATCCAGGGCGGCCTGCTGAGCGTCGAAGAAGTGCCCCATGCGCTTTTCTTCGACTTCCAGTTCAAGCTGCCACTTGCCATTGTCGTCTTTGATCTCCAGCAGCACTTCGCCACGGCGAACCGGTCGGTTCAACAGAAGTTGTTCGATCTGAAATGTTGTGACAACACCATCAATCGGTGACTTCACGTTGAGCGATTCGAGCCGCTCGTCAAAGATGGCAATCTGCTGGATAAGAGCCTTGGCCTCTTCAGCAGTCTGCTTGTACTGTCCTTCGAGTTCTGTGCGTTTATCGGCTTCCAGACGTTGCTCGCTGAGATGCTGGAAGATCGTTCGCTGCAGGGCGACTTTACTCTGAAGCTCGCCATAGGCGGCCTGTCGCTGCTGTTCGAGGTCCTTGTTCCGCATGATCAGCAGAACGTCGTTCTTCTGAACTCGCTGACCACTCTCGATCCGAATCTCAGTGACTTCGCCATCCCACGGAGCAAAGACATCTTTTTCCGCAACGGGCAACATGCGGCCTTCGCCCTCAACGCGGTAGCCCCACGGACTGGGGACAAAGACCAGACCAAGAATGACCAGGACGATTGCGGCGACCGCGAGTCCTGCTTTCAGAGCGTTGCGGCCTTCCAGAAACTGCAGAGCTTTTCCAATGGCTCGCCACAACGGCATCAGGAACAGACGGTGATGCGTCTTGGCGTTAAAGATGGCCGATCCGACGTGATCGGAAATCAGATTCGCCTTATCGAGGACGCCGGGTTTGGGCTGACTTTCCGCAACCTGTTCGAGAATGATGCCCCCGACTGCTTTGCGTTTTCGTTCTTTCGGGCGGGCGCTGTCGTCCTGCTTTTCGATCAGTGGATCCGGCTGGAAGACCGGAATCACCGTGACCATCCGCGAGCCGCTCTCCTGAATGAAGTCGGCCAGTGCGTCTTCGACTTTGGGTGCCAGATGGTCGACTTTGCCGGTGTACTCCATCGTTTCGTTGGTTGCGATGACGCGATCCGCGAGCGTCGTCATTCGCCGTACCAGGTTGGCCCGCTGATTGACCGTCTCCTGCCCACTGATGGCACGAATGACGGTTTTTTTGCCATCAAGAACCGCGACGCTCATGCGATCGCAACCGACCAGCAGGCGTCCATCGTTTGCTGCAGTCGTTGCGACTTCTTTGAAGTCGAGCGTTTTATGTAATTGCAGGATGAACTGCTCGAATTCCGCGGCGACCGTACCAACGGCATTTGAACTTTCCGTCTGAGCCCGATGCTGGTTGTCGAGATACCGGCAAGCGTAACCAGTCATCTGCTCGACAAACTGCAGAAAGCCCGGACGGGCCTGTGGCGGTGTGTCGCTCCGCTGAAAGATTTCAACGACGCCGACGACTTCCTTGTTGCGCTGCAGTGCGGCGAGTACCAGCATGTCGCCCGTTGGCAGTTCGGTCTGTGTTTCTCCAGGGTGATAAGTGCATGCTTGACCGTTCGACATGACTTCGGTCAGCAACTTGTGATTGATGGTCAGCGCATTGGGATTTTCGCTGAAGGTCGTATTCGCAAGCCCGACCTCGCAGAACTGCTCAAGTCGATTTGCGTCGCTTCGCAGCCAGACGACTCCGGCACGAGCCCCGACAGCTCCGACGACTCGTTTCAGGAATTCCGTGAAGAAGGACTTCGGCGGCACGTTCGTCCGGGAGAACTCTTCAATCTCGCGAGCGAGCTGAATGATTCGGTCACGGACTTCCTGAACGCTGGAGTTCGACATGGCAGGCTCGATCGAAGCGCGGAAAAGGGCGTGTAGCGCGGCTGCGCCGGCAACGAATGGAATCACCTGACCTGACCGCCAGGGCTCAATTTGCCCCGCAACTGGCCCGATGTGAAGTGACGCACAGGGACTCTCGCGTTGTGTTCTGCAGAGGGCCTGAATCTCAGGGCCTCGCGAACGCTGACTTCCCATACGTGACGTGACGGTTTTTACAAGGGATAGCCGGGAGCCGGAAGTCCAATCAGCGAGCCCGGTTGAGTGACCAACGACGCGTGATCTGGCTTAAAACCGGGAGTTCGGGCTGATTATTTCAATGAGGCAAACAGAGGGATTGGCGACGTGTCTGCCGGGCCTGTCGTCGCGGTGAGTTAGACCTGCCTGACTCCAACGAGTTCCCGACTTTGCGGATCTGCACGTGGTCCTCTGCAAGTTGGGCATCTTCGCGGAACGATCTATTTTTCCAGGATGGCAGGGTCTCGACCGGGCAGATGCCGTTCTTACTGCGAATATCCATCATTTCCTGGCGTCGTCTCGTTCTGAGAGGCGCCGTTCACTCGTGGCAAGCTTTCTCACATCAGCCGGTTTCGATTGCTGCTCGCGTTCACTTCGGAGTCGAATTCTCTGGCTTCTGGAGCGCATAGTCGCGGTTCCACCGCCTGAAAACCGTCACTACAATCCGCCCGTCTTTCCTGGTATCCCAACTGTCAAATCGTCGTCATCTGACGTCTTTGATGGCGGATCCACGCAGACAGGGTTGCAGAGACTGCGGACTTGCTGCAGGTCAAACACTGACGAGCTTCTGCTGAAGCAAGGAGTAAAGCGTGCGTCGAATTCAGGTCGCCGTGCTGGCACTTCTGTGCCTGACGTTTTCCATTGTCTCGAAATGTGCTGTCGCGCAACAGGTTCCGACTGTCACCGTCATGCAGTCCGGTTCCGACGAATTGCAGCGCGACCTTGAGTTTCTGATGAAGCTCTCCGGCAAAGACGGCGAACAGCAGTGGCCGGTGGTGCAGAGTGTCCTGGAAGCATTCCTCGGCGGCGTGGACGGCAAACGTCCAATGCGGATCGACCTGATTCTTGGCGGAGCGCCCGACACGCGCCTGAGCATCCCGGTGGCGAATCAGAACGCGTTTCTTGCGAATGTCAGTGGTTTTGTCGGAGCCAAAGAGCGTCGGATCGCGACAGGACTCTATCAGTTCAAAACGCCGACGATGCAGTATTTTGCACGGATGCTTCCGTCACAGAACCCGGACTGGGGGATTGTCGTCGAGGACCGCGCCAACGTTCCGGTGAACTTTCAGGTGCTTCCGGCGATTCAACCGCTGATCAATGCCGGGTTTGACCTGGCCGCGACGGTCGAGAACTCGAAGGTCGGCGCGGATGATCGTCGCAAAGTCGTGCTCGATCTGGAAAAGGAAGTCGTCGCAACCCTGCAGCCGCTCGAAGGTGAGACGGATAACGAATTCGCGATGCGCAAGCTGGGGCTCGCTCACCAGTTTCGTGAACTGGAACGGATTTACGCCGACAGTCAGCAGCTCACTCTGGGCTGGACGACGGACCAGGAAAAGAAGGAAGGGCGGCTGGATCTTGAACTGACCGCGCTGGCCGATTCCGACCTCGCGAAGTCCATTGACCAACTCGCGACGAAGCCGAGCCGGTTTGCGGCGACACAGAAAACGGATGACAGCATCTTCTTCGGGAGGATCAATCATTCGCTGGATGCGATGCGGCAGAAACATCTGGGCGAGATGTTCGAGCTGATGGAGCAGGACGCGAATTCGAGACTCGACGTCTCGACAGACTTTACTGACGAGCAGAAGGGCGGCGCGAAAGTCGCGATCGAAAAAGGGTTCGCCATGCTGCGGGCTGGCACTCAGATGGGCGTCATTGACGGATTTATCGACGTCAACATGAAGGAAGGTAAGAAGGGCGTCGTGGGCGCCATTCGAGTTGCCGACGGAGCGCTGCTGGTCGACGTGCTGCGTGGTTTGAAAGACGCTGGCTGGGAAGTCGAACTCGGTGAAGCCGGCAAGCCAGCAGCGACGGCGGCGGAAAAGTCCGGCGAGGAGAAGACCGACGCGGTCTCCGATGAAAAGGCTGGCGATGACTCAGTTGAGAAGCCAGGTGTTGAGTCAAAGGGCAAAGCAGAAGAAGAGACAACGGCGGTTGAGAAAGACGGTAAGGCCGACGACGCTCCGGCTGACGATAAACCCGCCGAACCGGCAGTAACCGATGGAGTGACCTATCACTCGATCGTGCTGCCCGAGAAGTTCTCCGCCCTGATCACGTCGCTGATCGGACATCCGAAGTTCGTCGTGGCAACCTCGAAAGACGCCGTGTACTACGCGGCGGGTGAAGGAGCTGACGCACGACTCCGAGCGGCCGTTGCGGCAACCGCGGCGGCTCCGGCTGGGGATAATGATGGGACGTTTCTGGAAGCCTGGTATCGAGTTGGGCCGATCATCGGCGTAGCGCGTGAAGAGCGGGAACGCCGTGAGGCGGGGCTCGACCTGTCGAAACTGACGCCTGAGCAGAAGACGGAACGCAAGGAGCGGCAGGAAATGCGCGAGCGAGCCGAGCAGGCCTTCGCGACAGGGTTCGACACGATCCATACGAAGCTGCAGCGAAAAGAGAGCAAGGTCGTCGGTCAGACGGTCTTCGCGATCGACATCCTGAAATTCGTCGGCATGGAAATCATCAACGTCGCGAAAACGAAGCTGCAGTAAGCCCGACCATGGGCGAGATATGTCAGATTCACGGCTGAATTTGTGAGCCCCGTCATCCTGCGATGGCGGGGCTTTTCTGTTGGACTGTCAGGAAAACGCAGTCCGGGCAGTATCCGCGAATTTCCTCAGTGACACGAATCAAACGACGATCAGATTTGCTTCCATTCGTCGAAATCAAGCAATTCGCAGAATGTTTCTTCCTGTCCTGTTTTGCAGGCTGCTGGCGCAAACACTGGCGGGTTGCTATTTTGTTTGAGCGTCGGTCCTGTGCCGACCAGGCGAGTTCAGCAGTCGGAAGTCAAGAGGCGGGAGGTCGGACGTGGAGTGCAGGTCGTGGTTTGCAGTCGGAGAGGATGCCTGTCGCACGTGTGGCGAGACAGGGTGGAGATTCGTAGTTCCGCGACTGGCAGCCGTGATCGGGGTGCTGGCAGTGAGCCACGGAAGTGTGTTCGCTGCCGGTCCGAACCGCATTGATTTTGATCGCGACATCCGGCCGATTCTTTCGGACGTCTGTTTCACCTGCCACGGCCCGGACTCGAAAAAGCGAGCGACGGATCTGCGGTTTGATGTCGAATCGAGCGTCTTCGCGGAACGTGAGGATCCAGTCATTGTCCGCGGCAAACCGGATGCGAGTGCTCTGATTCAGCGGATCGAGAGTGACGACGCCGATCTGCGGATGCC
>WGMU01000128.1 GCA_016124895.1 bacterium | reverse complement strand
CTGGCGTTGCTGGCAGGCGCGATCCCGTTCTGATCGCGACGCTGCTTTCGCCATCGTTATCCTCGCCATGCTGCTTGTTTCGCCAACGACCTGGCACCACTACTTCGTGCTCGCCGCGATCCCCGTCTGCGTTGCTCTGACTGGGACCTCATCAACCACCTGGAAACGCACAGCGACCTGGGCCGCGCTGGCTGCCTTAACGATCGCCCCGCGACTCGTCTGGCTGTCGTTAATCCGAGTGGACTCGGCGGCAACATCCGTCAACGACGCCGTCGCAGCAAGCTTCAACGTGTGGCAACGAGGCGGCCGGGTCGCCGCGCCGTGGCAATCCCTGACAGCGTTGTCTTATCAGATGTATGCTCTGCTCCTGCTGATGGCCGTGCTGTGGCTGCAATGCAGTTCCGACACGCCGCTCAATGAACAACAGAGCAAAGAGAACAACGGTGAGTAACGAAACCTGGCGAGTTCGAGTCACGAAGGACCATCTGGTCTTCAGCGCCGCGCACTTCATCACGTTTAACGGCACCATCTGCGAGCGCCTGCACGGGCACAACTGGCGCGTCGCCGTCGAGCTGACCGGACCGCTCGATGAGAACAGTTACGTGTTCGACTTCATCGCTCTGCGCGACACGCTGCAGGCCATCGTGCTGGAACTCGACCACCGCGTGCTGCTGCCGACCGAACATCCCGCAATTCGAGTCACCGCTTCCGACCGGGAAGTCGAAGCGACTTTTGAAGAACGCCGCTGGATTTTCCCACGTGAAGACTGCGTCCTGCTGCCGGTCGCCAATACGACTGCCGAACTCGTCGCCCGCTGGATCGGCCAGCGTCTGCAGCCGACGGTCGAGCAGCAGGCTGGCGGCACTGACATCTCGCTGATGCAGATCGAAGTCGAAGAGAACTTCGGTCAGTGGGCGATCTGCCAGATCCCGCTGAAATAAACTCGACTCACGACGGAGCGACTCTATGCCGTTTCAACGTCTGCTGCACGCTCTCCTGGTCACGTCACTGCTCAACGCAGCACTGGCCTCCGTCCGGGCCGAAGATGCCGGCCAGCAGAATGAACTTGAGTTTTCAGGGAACAATGCCGTGTAATCCGTCTCCCGAATCTGAACGGCGACTTCTCCCGGACGCCGCCGTGATGGGACACACACAGAACCAGCTCTAACCAGGTCACTTTGATGACAACCAGCCTCACCACACTTGATCGTCGACGATTTCTGCGGGGTACCGGAATCGCTCTCGCGCTGCCGTGGTTTGAACCGGTCGCTGGATTCACCGGCGCTGCCGAGTCGCCCGTTCCACCGAAGCGGCTGGCCTGCTTCTACATGCCGGACGGCGTACCGATGCCGCTGGCCGCAGATCCCGCGTACAAGGACTGGGCCTGGTTTCCTCATGGCAACGGAAAAGACTTCACCTTCACGAAGTGTCTGGAGCCATTAGAGCCGTTACGACAGGACGTGACGGTGTTGTCCGGCTTTTCGCATCCCGCCGTGCGGAACATTCACGGGCATTCGAACGCGGACCAGTTCCTGACCGGAGCCCGCACCGGACCTTCGGGCGACTATCACAACTCGATCTCACTCGATCAGGTCTACGCGCACCACATCGGCGATCAGACGCGGTTTTCGTCGCTGATCATGTCGACGGACGGCGGAACGGGGACGCCACGCGGCACGCACACGATGTCGTTTAATCACAGCGGCCGCGCGATTCCTGCCGAGCACCGCCCGAAGCAGATCTTCGACATGCTGTTCGTGAAGAGTGACGCCGACGCGGCCCGACGTCTGGCACTCAGCCAGAGTGCCCTCGATGACCTGCTGGCCGACGCGCGGTCGCTGCGGCAGACACTGTCCGGCCCCGATCAGCAGACGCTGGACGAGTATCTGCAGTCGGTTCGTGACACCGAGATCAAAGTCGAGAAGGCCAAACGCTGGATGAACATCCCGCTGCCGACCGTCGACGCCGATCACCTGAAGCTCGACATCACGCCCGAGGATCCGCGCACCTATCTGCAGACGATGTTCGAGCTGATCTACCTCGCCTTCAAAACGGACTCGACGCGCGTAGCGACGTACCAGTTGGGACGGGAGAACGGTATCGGCGTCAGCGATTACCTGGCACGAGCCGTCGGCTTCAACCTGACGCACCAGCTTTCACACAACACCAAAGAACCCGGTGGCTGGAAGAACTTCGGCACCTACTGCCGGTTCCTTGCTGAGGAATTCGGCCGGTTCGCCAGTCGACTGAAGACAACTTCCGAACCCGCCGCCGATGGCAACATGCTCGACAATACGCTGCTGCTGTTTGGCTCGGCGTCGAGTGCCTTCCACCTGTCGCGCAACTACCCGCTGATTCTGGCCGGCGGAAAGAACATGGGCTTCAAGCACGGCCAGTACCTGAACTACGCCGGTGCCAATCCGCAGGGGGGAGCCTGGGAAGGCGGCCGCGAACCCTGGCAGCAGGAAATCAGTCACGAAGACCAGCCTTTGGCCAACCTCTTCGTCACGATGCTGCAGCGTCTCGGCGTCCAGACCGACTCGTTTGCCGACAGCACAGGCGCTCTGGAAGAAGTCTGACGAGTAGGCCGGATCAAGGAGCGCTGCGACGCCGCTCCGGCAAGGTGTGTATCGCCAAGGGGAGCGGCGCGAAGCCAGGTGCCGGAACGGCGCTACGCTTGGTCCGACCTCTGAAATGCCAACAACCCACGTTTGACGGGCACGGCTGTCCCAAGCCCGGCGCCCCGGATGCTACGGCACCAGAAAGATGTGGGTAACAGCATGCTTCAACGGATGCTTACCAGCACACCCCGCCAATGAACGGCCGGCGAAACACCTGGAGAATCATCTCGGCGACCTGTTCACGTTCCTCCGCGACCCGGCCGTTGGCGCCACCAACTGGCGTGCCGAACAGGCCAACCGCCCGGCCGTTGTGAACCGCAAAGTCTGGGGCGGCAACCGCACTTGGAACGGAGCCGAAGTTCAGTCAACCCTGCTGACCGTCCTCGTGACCGCCGCTCAGCAAACCATCAGCCCCTCGACTTTCTCAAGCAGAACCTCACCTCAACACTACCGGTGCGCATTTGCGCATTTCATTGCCGAGTCGGTAAACAACTATCGCGAGAGTACACGAACCGGCGTGAACGCGGGCTTATGTTTTGAATCTACACGACGGGCCGAAAGGCGGTTGATGATCTGAGATAGACGATCGGCCTTGTCCAGAACGACGTTCTCCCGAGACTCAACGACACAATCCTGCCTCAAATCTGACACGCAAATCGGGAACTTGTTTCCGACACGTTTCTTAACGTCCGCAAACTCGGGCCAGCCTTCGCTGTTTTCGCGACCGGCAGAACTGGAAGAACCGGGGTTTTTGCCATTTCAGGCAAAACAGGCAGGAGTCATGCGTCCGGCTAAGACGCGGAACTCGCTGATGCCGATTTCGAGATCGCTGAAGGTCTGAATGTTGCGCACTGTGCAGCGTACGACGCGGATCGCCAGCAGTTCGCTCTGCCCACGGACGGGTCGAGTGGCGCAGTCTTGAGCCACGGAATCGGCGGCGCATTATGAATCGAAAACAGTTGCGGCAGGCGATCTGCGGATCGGCAGTTCTGATCACTCTTGGCGGTGGTCTGTTGAGTCAGGCATCGGGAGACGGCGGTTTCATCTCCCGTCTCTGGGACAAACGCCCGCGGCTGTCCGAGTCGCGGCTGAACCCGACGAACTGGTTCAGCCGCGACGACAAAGACAACGCTGATGCCGATCTCAAAACGGTCGTGACCGTGCGTCCTGAGCTGACTCGCAATCCGTTTGCGGCCGACGCTGCACTTGCATCGTCGGCAGATTCGCCACAGCCGGCCGCCGCGGCTCTGCCTGACGCAATTTCCCGGTCGAACGACTCTTCCGCGACGGAGGCAGCGAAACCTGAAAGCCGCCAGCAGTCAAATGGCGCAAGCCAGCGAGTCGTCCAGAAGAGTTCTTCGCAGGAAGAAGACTCAGCTCTGCCGAAGATTGTCCCTGGGCGGCAGCCTGACCAGTTAACGACATCAGAGGAGCGCGTCCCGGCACCAAGCATCGACGCGATTTTCCATCGGCCATCTGAGGAAATGATCGAGCGAGCACGACGTCGCAAAGCGGGCCAGACAATTGCGAAAGACAAGTCGGACGAGACAAAAGACGAGGCCACATCAGAAACTCTGGTGGCGAAGACGACCGGCACTCTGTCGGACTCCGGTCGAAGGGATCAGGAAACAAGTGGTCAACAAACTTTGACCTCACGTACAGCACTTCTCCAGAAGCCAGCTTCGTCTCACAGACAGAAGGAATCCACCGAACCAGGTCCAGGTCACGTCAGCCTGGGAACTCTGGTGAGCGACGAATCTGCTGCTGCAACAGGCAACGGATACGTTCGGTTGACCGAGACATCGACACGCGACGCGGTCAAGCAGGTCGGTCCGACATCGAGTTCGGTCGCGCGAGCTGTGACTTCGCCAGTTGCGCCGACTGAGAGCGATGCGGCAGGGGGCTCGGCATACGAGCGGTTGCTGTCTCAAGTCACGGGCTCCGCGAATGGCGGAACCCCGGTGGCCGCCACGCTCGTCAACGGAGTCACTCCTCAGCAGTCGACGAGCCTGACAGTGGCGGCTCCGCGTCTGCCCGAGAGCCTGAATGTGAATCCGTCGGCCGGCGCAGAATCGCAAGTCACCTCCGAATTGCTTGCGAGGCGGACGAGCGTGGCCGCTGCTGACGCGGCCGAACAGGTGGCGATCGGGACGGACGTTTCCTCAGCCGCTGCCGACAACGCTCCCCCATCGGACGCTCAGACGCGTTCCATCGACGAGATGATTGCCCAGTCCCGAGCCGAGATGAACAGCACGTTTCTGACCAGGGAGATGCTGCGCGAGCGTGGCGTCACCAATGGAGCGAGACCGCATGACTCACAGACGGGAAACTCGTCGGTGTCACAGGCCGGCGCAGTTTCGACTGCGACGACGCCACCTCTGATGGTTCCCAGCGGCTTTGAAGCGGGGCGTTTCCGGACATACGGCGAATCAGACTCGCTGTCAGATTCGCAGACGCTGCACGTGCCTCGCGGTCGTGAACCTGCGCTGGCAGGCACGCCGAACGAGACAACTCAATCACAGCCCGGCCTCAGTCGCATCGAGCAGGCAGTCCGATCGGCGCAGCAGGCAGCCGGTGCAGCACCATCATCGACCGCCGGCCCGATTATCAATCCCGGCCCGGTGGGTTCTGGCGTTGTAATCGACGGTTCGCAGTACTCAGTCGTCCGACCGCGAGTAACGTCGAACGCGGCGCCGTCGATCTCTGTTCCGGACAACTCGGAATTCCGCCGCCTCTCTTACGAACGCCGCGCTGATGAACTGGCGGGACAGGTCGAACGTCTCGCCACCGCCGACTCACCCGGGCCGCTTCTGATCATTCCCGGTGAGCCGTTGCCTCAAGCGAAAGATGCTGTTCCTCCGCCGGAGGCTCCCGAGATTGCGTACACAACCGCTCCGCCAGTCATGGATGCGCCAATCGACTGGCCGGATGAGACGGATCTGGCTCCGGCCGAGCCGAAAACGGGAGGCACTTCCTGGGGGTTGATCATCTTCTGCCTCGCGTTGCTGACTGCGGGCGGTCACATCGCGGTCTGCAGATTTCGACAATCCCGCACGGCTGGTTCAACCTGCAAATCCTGACCGGCATAAAGACGCGGAATTGCGTTGCGGCAAAGTAACTCCACAGTCGGGTGACATAAGGTTGAGTGTGTCCGCACCGCGCTGGTGCGGAACGTTCTTCAGATTCAGTCACCGCGGGACGCAACCGTCTCGCACGAGGAGTCCGCAGATGTCTGCTGCTGATCCGTGGAGTCGCCCAACGCTCGATGATCTCCGCCAGGTGCTGGAGAGCATTGGCAAATCAGATACCGTACATGACCGCGCCGCTGAACGGCTCGAACTGTCCGTTCCGGCAGAAGTTGTGACTTCCCGCGGCAGCAACGTTCCGGCGATGACGCGCGAGATCAGTCGCTTTGGTATTGGACTGCTGCATCGCGGTTCGGTGTCGCCCGGCGATGTCACCGTCAAGATGGCCAGCGACACGCGCGAGTACAAATATCTGGTTCGTCTGGAATGGTGTACGCCCTGCGACAACGGCATGTTCATGAGCGGCGGCCGGTTCCTCGGCAAACTCGACGAGTAGACAGGCTCGACGCACCAGCAAACCCAACGAGTCAGCAGCATCGCCGAGGTCACTTCCCGGTTCCGGCGCCTTCAGAATCAGCCGGCGCGCAATGACTGATCCCGACTTGTGGCGCATCACATACTCGTTCCTGTCGCGTCGCTACACGTGACCGGCGAATCTGGATCGCGTCTGCAGGAAGGCGCGCAGTGCGGCATCGAGCGACTGGTCAGTCCGGATCAGCGAGTGATCCATTCCGAGGTCGCGGATCAGGTGCTTCGTCTCGGTGAGAAACCGGTCGAACTCGCGACGGTACGCGTCGGCGATCGTCCGCGGGTCGGCCTGCTGTTCGGCGAGCTGTTCCATGCCGACAAACCGGGTCGGCTGATCAAACGGAAAATCCTGCTCGGCCGGGTCGATGATCTGCATCACGCTGACGTCGTGACGCCGATAGCGGAAGTGCTTCAGGCCCGCGAGCAGTGACGGCGCGTCGTCAAACAGATCGCTCAGCAGAATAATTACGCCGCGTTTCCGGATTCGCTCCGCGAGGTCGTGCAGCACCGGCCCGAGCTGCGTTTCGCCGGCCGGTTGACATTCTTCGAGCCGGTGCAGCAGCAGACGCAGGTGCGACGGCTGACTCGACGGCGGCACGTATTCGCGAACGCCGGTATCGAGTGTTGCCAGTCCCGCGGCATCCTGCTGCTGAATCACCAGGTAAGCCAGTGCGGCGGCAAGGTGCTTCGCGTATTCCAGTTTACTGAGCGGAGCGGTCTCGGACCGGTAGCCCATCGACTCGCTGGCGTCGATGATGAAGTGGCAGGCGAAGTTCGTCTCTTCTTCAAACTGCTTCAGATAGTAGCGGTCACTCTTGCCATAGACCTTCCAGTCAACATGCCGCAGATCATCGCCAGGCACATACTCACGATGCTCGGCGAATTCGACCGAGAACCCGTGATACGGGCTGCGGTGCAGTCCTGCGACGAAGCCTTCGACAATCAGTCGGGCTTTCAGATCGAGCCCACGAAGCTGCGAGAGCATCTGCGGATCGAGATAGTCAACCGGTTCGGTCACCACGAGTCCCCTGATTACGACTCGCGAAACACGACCGGCATCCCGACCGGGGTCGCGGCAGCGGATTCGTCGACGCGAATCTGCTCGGCGAGGCGGCGCACGATTTCGTCGGCGGTGATACCGTCTGCTTCGGCATTGAAGTTCATCACGATGCGGTGTCGCAGGACGGGAGCCGCGACGGCGCGAATGTCGTCAGTGCTCGCAAACGCGCGACCGTGCAGCATGGCTCGGGCTTTGGCACCGAGCACCAGGTACTGGCTCGCCCGCGGACCGGCGCCCCAGCTCAGATAACGGTTCACGAACTCGGGCACGCCGCCCTTCTGGCGTCGCGTCAGCCGGGCAAACTGCATCGCATAGCGAATGACATGGTCAGCGACAGGAATCCGCCGCACCGTATTCTGCAATGAGAGAATGTCCTCATGCGAAAGCACAGTCTCGATCTGTGGCGAGTTCGTCGCCGTCGTCTGGCGGACGATTTCGAACTCCTCGTCAGCCTCCGGATAGTCGACAAAAACCTCGAACATGAACCGGTCGAGCTGCGCTTCCGGCAGCGGGTACGTGCCTTCCTGTTCGATCGGGTTCTGCGTGGCGAGCACGAAGAACGGCTCGGCGAGCTGATGCCGTCGTCCACCCGCCGTGACCTGGTGCTCCTGCATGGCTTCCAGCAGTGCCGCCTGCGTCTTCGGCGGCGTGCGGTTGATTTCGTCCGCCAGCAGCACGTTCGTAAAAACGGGGCCCTCAATGAAGCGGAACTCGCGTGTTCCTGTCGAGCGGTCTTCCTGAATGACCTCGGTCCCGGTGATGTCACTGGGCATCAGGTCCGGAGTGAACTGCACACGGTTGAAGTTCAGGCTGAGCGTTTCGGCGAGCGACCGGACCATCAGCGTTTTGGCGAGCCCCGGCACACCGACCAGCAGACAGTGCCCGCCCGCGAACAAGGCAATCAGCAGTTCCTCGACAACCTGCTTCTGACCGACAATGACCTTGTCGAGTTCGCGCGTGATGCGTGCGTAGGCGTCGGCCATTTTCTCGATGGCGGCGACGTCTCCATCCGTTGGTTCGGCGGTTTGTGCTGTGAGTTCTGAAGCGGACACGGAGAAGCTTTCGAGATTAGCCTGACGCTCGGCGCGATTTCTCAATCAAGCCGGCGACTGCAGTTGGGCGTTAAACGATGTTCCGTTCGACAATCGAGAGCACACTATCGTGCAGACGGGCGTTTGAGGCCAGCACGGAGGTCTTTGCGAGCGGCAATGCTTCGCCGCGGCACGTCGTGATTCGACCGCCAGCTTCCTCGACGAACAGTCTTCCGGCCGCGAAGTCCCACGGAGACAGTTCGTACTCGAAGAATGCGCCGAACATTCCGCTCGCGACCTGAGCAAGATCGAGCGACGCGGTACCAAAACGCCGAATGCCGTGAATCTGCTGCCCGAACAGGTCGCGGATCGACGCCAGCGTCGCCTCCATCATCGCGCCGCGGTCGTAGTAAAAGCCGACGCCGATCAGAGATTCACTCAACGACACGTGATCGGCCACGCAGAGTCGCTCGCCATTACCGAATGCACCTTGACCACGAACCGCATGATAAACGTCGTCGCGAGCAGGATTCAGGATGACCCCGCAGACCGCTTCGCCCGCTTCGTAATAGCCGATCGAAACAGCGAAGTGCGGAATGCCGTGCGCGAAGTTCGTCGTTCCGTCCAGCGGATCGACCACCCACAGCCGCGCGGCGGAAACGTCGGACGAGTAGTTCTCCTCGCCGAGGATCGCGTCGTCTGGAAAGACAGCTCGGATGACGTCCGCGATCGCGTGCTCGGCTTCGACATCGGCCGTCGTCACGAAGTCACAGGCTCGCTTGGTATGGACCTCAAACGATTGACGAAAATATTTCTGCAGGACAGCACCGCCGGTCCGGGCGGCCTGCTGGGCGACTTCGAGTTGCTTCATAATGGACGAATCCGTTCGAGTCAGTTCTGATGAGTCTGGTGAGTTGAGTCACTTCCACATCGTTCTGTCGCGTATGGCCGAGCACCTTGCCGGAAGCTGAGTCGGCTCACAACTGAAGACGCTTTCTGCAGACGGCAGAGCGTTGACGGATCCGCCGCAGCAGGGCCAGAATCGCGGCTTCATTCTGGTTTCTCGATGACTCACTTCATGGCTGCCTGCCAGATTCGAGACCCGACGGATTGATGATTCTTCGTCGCGGTTTTGGCTGGTGTGTGGCGCTCGCCTGCTGGACGGCTGCCGGATGTCGGACACGTTTGACCCGTATCACAAATGGCTGGGAATTCCACGCGATGAGCAGCCGCCGAATCACTATCGTCTGCTGGGCATTGCCGCTTTCGAGTCCGACGCGGATGTGATTGACGCGGCGGCAAATCAGCGCATGGCGTACCTGCAGGATATGGCGGTTGGCCCGCAGGTTGTGCATTCGCAGCGGCTCCTCAACGAAATCTCAACCGCGCGACGCTGCCTGCTGAACACCGACGCGAAGGCCACCTACGACGCGCAGCTTCGCCAGCACCAGGTGGCTCAACAACCGGGTTCACCGCCGGCCGCAGAGGCTCCCTTTGTACCGATCATCAATACGGACGTTCCGGCAGCGACGCCCGCCGTTGATCGCACTTCCACGCGGCAACCGGCCAGTGACCGGAAGCGTCTGGACAAGTCGGCCCGGCAAGTGGCGGGGAATGCCGATGAGACGGTGTCGGCAGTGAAGCTCTCCCCGGCATGGATCGCGGCGTTCTCGTCGATCGGCGTTCTCTCGGTTCTGATCGCTTTGTTTCTGATCTTTGGCGGGAAAGGCGGCGAACAGGCGCGGACGATTGGTGGTAAGGGCAGCATCGCCGGGTCAGCCACGTTCAAAGTTCAGTGGAATCTGGACGAGCGTCAGGCCGCGTTGATGATGATTGACGGCCAGGAAGTCTTCGACAGTCAGAAGAAGTTCCCGGACAAAACCGAAACGCTGTCGTTCAATGTCGCCCCGGGCGAACACGACTTTTACTTCGAGCGGGACGGCTACCGGGCGATCCGCTACTCGTACAGGTTTCTGCCCGGCGAATCAAACCGCATTGCCTTGAAGTGGCGGCGCTGACGTCGTCCATCCCTGCCTGCGTCATGACTGAGTGTTCTGAAACCGCTGCTGTCGGAATTGACCTCGGGACGACTTACTCGCTGGTCGCGTGGGTCGATGCGAGCGGCCATCCCGCCACCGTGATCAATTCGGAAGGCGACCTCACAACGCCAAGCGTTGTCTTCTTCGACCGGCAGGGCGTGATTGTCGGCAAGGAAGCGATCAAGGCGGCTGAGTTCGAGCCCGAACGCGTCGCTCAATTCGCCAAACGCGACATGGGCCGCGTCGCCTTTCATAAGAGCATTCGCGGGGAGCCACTCCCGCCTGAAGTCATTCAGGCGCTCGTACTGAGGAAACTGCGAGCCGACGCGGAACTGAGACTCGGCGACGTTCACCGGGCCGTGATCACCGTGCCAGCGTACTTCGACGAGCCGCGACGTAAGGCGACCGAAGATGCCGGTCGACTGGCCGGTCTCGAAGTCCTCGACATCCTGAACGAGCCGACGGCCGCAGCGATTTCCTACGGTGTGCAACAAGGCTTTATCCGACTCGACGGAGCGCCGGCCGAACGCGAAACCGTGCTCGTTTACGACCTCGGCGGCGGCACGTTCGACGTCACACTGATGGAGATCGACGGCAGGAACTTCAATGCGCTGGCGACAGCCGGTGACGTCTATCTCGGCGGAATCGACTGGACGGAACGGATTGTCGACTTCGTCGGCGAGCAGTTCATGACGCAGTTCGATGTTGATCCGCGCATCGACGAATGCTCGCTGCAGCACCTCATCAGCGAGGCCGAAGATGCGAAGCGGGCGCTGACGGCTCGTGAAGAAGTCAACCTGATGTTCGCGTACGAAGGACATCGGCTGCGAACCTCGCTGACCCGACAAAAGTTTGAAGAGCTGACCGGCGACCTGACCGACCGGACGATCCTGACCGTCCGCAAGGTGCTCCGTGAAGCGAAGCTCGAATGGAAAGACGTGACGCGCCTGCTGCTGGTCGGTGGTTCGAGTCGGATGCCTGCGGTGCAGCGCGTCCTGGAAGAGGAATCCGGCCGGCAGGTTGATCGCTCACTCTCGCCCGACGAAGCGGTCGGTCACGGCGCCGCGATTTACGCCGCCTTGCTGGCAGGACACAAAACGGACGGCATCCGCGACATCGCCATTCAGAACGTCAACTCGCACGACCTGGGAGTGCTCGGCAAAGAGACGGCGACCGGACGCAACCGGCGTCAGATCATGATTCCGAGAAACACTCCGCTGCCGTGTAAGAGCCGGTCAGACTTCAAGACCTTTCGCGACAATCAGCCCAGCGTGGCGGTCGAAATCATCGAAGGCGGCGATGCGAGCGGGAACAACGCGACGCGCATCGGCCGCTGTGTCGTCAGCGGCCTGCCGCCGCATCTGCCCGCGAAGACGCCCGTCGAAGTGACGTTTCGATACTCGACAAGTGGCCGCATCAGCGTCTCCGCGTTTCTGCCGAGCGTCGATAAACACGCCGAATTGACGATCGAACGCGCAAGCGGTCTGCCGGCCGAACAGTTCTCGTACTGGCAGGGTCGGATTCTTGAAGGCCTGACCGACGCCGCTCTGAACGCGGCAAAGCCAGAGGCGGAAACGTCATCCGCCGAGACGAAACCGGCCGAGACGAAACCGGCCGAGACTGCAGACGCGGCATCTGTTTCCTGGAATAGCGCCAAGTCCGCAGAGGCCGCGGCATATCAGACGCCCGAGACGCAGCGAACGGAGCCAGAGGACGCGCCCGCTTCTGCCGTCATCACCAGACAAGTTGAGCCTCCCGTTGTTGTTGAGGCGGCCAGACATCTACACGAGGCTGCCGAAGCAGACGAGACAACATCAGAGAAAGAGAGAACCGCACCTCAGTCTGCGACTCCTGCGGCAATTGAGGCGACCGCAGTCCGGCCTGTCGCTCCGGCAACTGTGGAGGTTGTTCCGCTCGCGGCGGCAGAGGACGACTCGCCGTCGTCAGCACCATCTGTGGCCGAAATGAAAACCGCTGCCATCGACGATGTCGTCGCGGGGGAAGCTCAAACGCCGTCCGCGAACAGTCCGCAATTATCGCCGGCCGCAAATGCAAACGCCGTCGATGCGTCTGACGTTCCAGAAGAACCAGACACCGTCTCCGACGAGTATGACGATGGCCAGTCGGACGAACTGAATGACGAAGGCGAACTCGACTCGGACAACGATGTCGTCGCCGATGTCGCTCCGCCAGAACTGAAAGTCGCCGAAGAGGACGACCCGCAACTGGTCGCCGCCGAGCAGCACAAGGCGCGGATGCGGACCATCAAAGTCATGGCGATCAACACCGGGATCCATGCACTGCTGCTGCTGATCCTCGCGGCGATTGTCCTGCCCGGTTCACCGATCGCTGAGACGTTCAGCCTCGTCAGCTCGCCCAGCGACGAAATCCCGGAAGATGACACGCTGCAGGAGATGATCGAGAAGCCGGAGACGCTCGAAGAGCAACCGCAGATGGAAGTCGTCACGGACGTGATTACCGAAAAACAGGAAGACTTCACCATCGACGTTAACAGCCTGGCCCCCAGCATGACGGCAGTTGAACTGGATGATGGTGGCAATTCGGCCGCCGCGCCCATCACGGGCGAAATGGGTGGTCGCAGTCAGGCCGGACGGCAGACGCTGTTGACCCGTTATGGAGGAACGGATGCCAGCGAAGCAGCCGTCGGCCGCGGCCTGAGCTGGTTGAAACAGCATCAGCAGCCAGGTGGTTTCTGGAGCTTCGACCATCGGACTCCGCAATGCGACGAAACCTGCAGTCAGCCAGGCAGTATGGCCAGATCCAATATGGGTGCGACAGCAATGGCGCTGCTGGCCTATATGGGATCCGGCAGTACTTACACCGACGGTGAGTACCAGCAGACGATTGAGAACGGCCTCAACTATCTGATCAATCGCGGAAAACTGACGCAGACGGGACTCGATCTGCGCGGGGACTACGAAGGGAATTCCGGTATGTACATCCAGGGAATTGCCACAATCTGCCTGGCTGAGGCAGCCGCGATGAACGAAGCTGCCATTTCCGCGGCTCGCCCCACCGAACGGATGATTGGCATCAAAAACCGGCGCGTCGTCGTCGACGATACAAAAAAGCTGAAGGCTGCAGCACAGGCGGCCATCGCGTTCATCAGCAACGCTCAGCATCCCGCCGGTGGCTGGCGCTACAAGCCCGGAGAAGCCGGAGACACGTCCGTCGTCGGCTGGCAGATCATGGGCCTCGTCAGCGGCCGGTCCGCAAAGATCCCGGTTTCCCCGCTGGTCTTCATCCGTGCCAGCCGCTTTCTTGATTCCGTCGCAGCGGACGGCGGAGCGTTTTATGGCTACAACAGCCCGGTGAATAAAGATTCGACAACCGCCATCGGCCTGCTCTGTCGGATGTATATGGGCTGGGACCGAAACAATCCCGCACTGAAGCGCGGCATTGAGTTCCTCAGCCAGACCGGACCGGCAAAGGCCAACATGTATTACAACTACTACGCCACTCAGGTGCTGCACCATTACGGCGGTGACGAGTGGACGAAGTGGAATGACGTCATGCGCGAGCAACTCGTCAAGACACAGGTTCTGAAAGGTCACGGTGCTGGAAGCTGGAACGTCGCCGATCAGCACGGCGGCCCCGGCGGCCGACTCTATATGACGTGCCTGGCAACGATGACACTGGAAGTGTATTACCGCCATCTGCCGCTGTATGACGAGCTGGAAAAGAAAAGCGTCGCAGCGAAATGAGTGGATAGCGCATAGTGACCAGCCTTTAGCTGTCAGCAATCACCCTGATGCATGCACAGGATCCCCTGCTGCCCTGCCTCTCAACTTCCTGTTTAACGTTTACTCGTCCCCGTTTAGTGGCCCACGCCCATGTCTGACCGCATCCGAGTCCTGTTTCTCTGCACCGGCAATTCGTGCCGCAGCCAGATGGCCGAGGGCCTGCTGCGCGAACTCGCCGGAGATCGAATCGAAGCCCTCTCGGCCGGCTCGAACCCCGCCGGTTACGTTCACGCGGGAGCCATCGCCGCGATGCGCGACATCGGCATCGACATCTCGGAGCAGCGCAGCAAGTCGATCAAGGAATTCCTGCCACCCGAAGGAACGCCGCCGGACGTCATCATCAGCGTCTGTTCCGGAGCAGAAAAAGACTGCCCCACCTTCCCCGGAGCCACCCGCCGCATCCACTGGCCCTTCGACGACCCCGCTCACGCCACAGGCACTGAAGAACAAAAAGCCGCCGTCTTCCACCAGGTTCGTGATGAGATTCAACGGACACTCAACGATCGACTCGACGAACTGCTGCCCTGACGGCGTGTCTCCGTCCAAGAGTGAACGTGCCCGCGCATGGCGTGCTCCACAGTGAGCCGGTGAATGAACTCACTGGCCTGCTTCATGAGGAAATGACCCGGTCAGATTGTCCGGGTCGTGCAGCGACAGGAATCCTCTTCAGCCGTGCTCACCCGGATCCAACGTGCCTGAAGAATTGAACCGAACTGGTGCAGCATCCTGCGTCCGCGCCCCGACCGCAACCGGCCGGGGCACCCAGCGGCAGGAGTCAAAGGAGCGACGAAAACGGCGATGCCGCAGTCGCCTCCTGTGCTTCGCACACAGGTTGCAAGCAACCAGTGCTACCCCGCACTGCCATTCGCGTCAACGCCTCCTGCCCGTCCACCTGGTATCTTTCCCCGAGGCCCACGAGACCTGCTCGACCTCCGACTACCGGCAAGACGTCTCGCAAGACATGCCAGGGAAAACAACATTACGGTCATCGGAATAATCACTGCCAAATGGACTGCAGCCAATGCACAATGCATGGTGAAATCAATATTAGAACCAAGTGGATACCCAACTGCGAATCCCAACGCCTCGCCAGCAATCAGCCCAAGAGTCACATGCCAAGTGTCCTTCACAGGTGAGCGGACGGGTATTCGCAAGGCAATCATCGAGATAGCGATGACAACAGGCGTCAGGAAAAACTGTACGTTGTATGCAAGAAACAGGTCAATCAGGACGTGATGTGTCTCGGATAATCGAAACGATACAGCCCATATCACGTACATCGTGAATTGGCTGCATAGCGCAATCCAAGTCCAGCGTGATTCACCTAATGGACGCCAGATAACATTGAAAAGTAACGTCCCCGCTGAATTCTGCCACTTTTTGAATGTCGGGAACGAATCCATGCTGGCAACTCCGAAGCCGAACTGTGGCCGTAGCGAGAACGACCTGTCTGGAAAAGAGAGCCGACTTCCGTCATTGGTTTTCGGGAGGGCTCAATTGGAACAGCCCGAACAGATCAGCGAGTAAACTGTTTGCGGCGATGCCATCTTTTGGTTGCCACGCATCTACGACGTTTCTAATGCCCGCAGCCCGGATTGTGAGCACAGCCAAGTCGTCGCAGTTGCGTCCTGCGATCTGATAGTTCGCGTCCATAAATGTCGCCGCTTTGGCACGTCCCGCCTCGACGCCAGCTGATGATATCGTCCAAGCAGCAAACGAATCATATGTGTATGACTGGCTTGATGTCGGAGACTGATATGGACTCAGGAGACTTACTACTTCACTAATTGATTGGTACGCTCGAACATCCAGGTTGTCGAGGTCGCCAGCCCATGACCAACCTGCAGTTCCGGTACTGAAGGAGAAGTAACGCCACCCCTTTCCTTCGCTGCCAATGAGCACCGCCGCATGTCCGATTCCACCTAAAGGTTGGGCATCGTACAGATAGACGACCCATGACTGACTGGGGTCGTCTGCTAATCGGTCGATTGTGTTCGGTGTGGGAGCTGTCGCGACCGCAGCCTCTGGAGATGCTCCGCCCGTGGGTAGTGTGTTTGCGAAAAAGTCAATAGGCGCAGCCTGCATCGCCTCATACGTTTGAACGGCTGTGAGTACGGCGTTTGCGGCGTCCAACTGTGCAAGTTCGCTTTTCACTGCGTCATCAAGTCCCGCTCTGATTAATGCGGCTGCATTCATTTCATTGAGAGCATCAATGTTTAGGTCGTGCTGTTTTGCGGAGATTCCATTGGCCAAGGTCGTGAAGGCAGCATCGGTGTCTTTGGATGCCGCCCTATCCTCGTTAATGACGGCCTGGTTAAATCCGACGGCAGTGCCGATGTAGCTATGGGTGAAGAGATTGATTGCCCCGTTGATAGCACTCGCCATCGTAGTCCCTTCGGTGACCGACGTATCGTTTAACTCCTTTGCAGCGGCGGTGGCGGTGTGGAGGAAGTCGGTGACGGCGGTGTTGACATCCTGGGTCCACGCGAGGCCGGCGTCGGCGAGGGCGTTGGTGGCGCTCGTCGCGGCGGCGGCGGCGGTGCTGACGTAGGCGATGAAGGCGCTGACCGCGGTGCTGGTGAGCGCCTGGTTTTCGGCGGCCTGGGCGTTGGCCAGATCGGCGTCGGCGGCTGCGGCGGTGTTTTCAGCGCTCGCGGCGGCAGCGGCGGCTCCGGTGTAGACGGCTTCGGCGGCCGT
>WGMU01000068.1 GCA_016124895.1 bacterium | reverse complement strand
TCCGGAGCCCACTTGCGAAACGTCTTGCTCATCCCTGACCTCACCACTGCCACCGGAAATACCCCCCACAGCCACGTCACCCTGTAGCGCATTCCCTGCGGAAAATCCAGGTCTGTTTTGATTCTCGGACAGACTCCTAGCCGCGTCACCCGTCCGCCATCGGATCACCGTGCCGCTGCACCGACTCCGAATCCATCCAACCGCCAGGACGCTCAGCAGTCAACGGAGAGCTTTACCGGCATATCTCGCGTGAGTAAGGTGGTTATCCCCAAACGGACCTCCACTGAATAGTCCCCCCGTCAACCGGGATTATCTCCGTTCGACCGGGATACAACTTAGTCTTGCCACTAAACACATATGGAATCGTCCACTAACGCAGACGCTGACACGCTGATTCAGAAAGCGCGTGAACTCGCGCAGCGACTTGGTAAAGATTCACTTTCCAAAGTTGAATTTATCCGGGAAACCGGTGTCTCAGAGTGGCAAATCGTCAAGCACTTTGACTATTGGAATAGCCTCGTGGAAGCGGCGGGGCTTACTCCGACGGACGTTGGAGCAATCGACGAGACAAGCCTGCTTGTTGAGATGAAACGGGTATTCGACGACGAAGGCTGTGTTCCAACTCAACAAAAATTCCAAAAGAAATGTCGGCACAGCCTCACCACCTATCGCAAGAGATTCGGCAGCGGTTGGAACGACATGTTGTACGCATTCGCAGAATGGCTGACCAACACGGGACAAAGCGTCGATTACGCGGATCAATTGGTTCAACCAGAATCGACCCCGAATGAGGAGCAGCCGAACACTACGGTCTCCGCATCTGGAACGACAACGTGGCCGTCGCTTGGTGGGCGTGCCTACGGACCAGTCCTTAATTTCCGTGGGCTCCAGCACGCACCGGTCAATGAACAGGGTGTAGTGTTTCTGTTCGGCATGTTGGCATTGGAGCTGGGGTTTCTCGTCGAAAGCGTCGCCACCGGCTTTCCCGATTGCGAAGCCAAACGCCGAATCAGTAAGACCGGGAATCGATGGGAACGAGTGCGCATCGAGTTCGAATTCTGTAGCCGGAACTTCGTCGACCACGGACATCCAGTCAATGGGTGCGACCTGATCGTCTGCTGGGAGCACAATTGGGGCGACTGCCCTCTTGAAGTCCTCGAACTTCGAAGCGTCTTAGAGGCACTAGTTCCGTAGGGCGGGTGGAGTGGACACAAGTGGAAAACGGTGCGTTACGCGGGCAGCTTTGGCGAGGTGGTTAACTGTTCGTCGTATGAGTGCTGTCCGCGTAACGCACCGTGTTGAAATTAAGCCCGCTCCACGCACCCTGTGTGACTTCGCCTCTGGTTTGGTGGCAACAGATTCTGCGTTCAGGCCCGAAGGGTCGGTCCGATGTCAGCCCCAGGCGAAGCCTGGGGAACACGGCAAACAAATCGTCAAAGCCCCGGAGGGGCGACGCTAATCCCGACCGCATTCGGGTCGCCCCGTTGGGCAACGCCGTTAATGATTTTGAGTCTGTCAAAACTGTGGTTCTGGGCCAGCGGCGAAGCCGCGACAGCAGGTAGCTGCGGGCGTGAGCCCGCAGAACAGGCTGTCGCCGCTTCGCGGCTAAATGACTCATTGCGAATTCGTTCCGCACGCTGACGCGTGCGGCTACGTGCTGTCGCGGCTTCGCCGCTGAAATCCTTAACGGCGTTGCCCGTTGGGGCTTTGTTCCTTTTCCGGGGACCGATTTCCTGGACTGTCATCGGACCGGCCCGTTGGGCCTCTTCCCGTCGCAATGCGGACAGCCGGGTAGGGCCGGTTCCCACCGGCCGTCTAATTGTTGAAGAAGAGTCTTGATCCTGTTCGGCCGGTTGGAACCGGCCCTACGAGTGATCGGACAGTTCTTCACGATCGGGCGCAATTCGGCCCGCGTTCGGCGAGCCGTCGTCGTACGCACGCTTCCATCGTTCGGAATGACGTCTGTTCCGGACATCCGCAGCGTGGCTGTTTCAGTCAGAGCCGGAGAGCGGGCCGTGTCGACATCTCGTTGTCTGGGCGTTTGGAACGCCGCGAGAACTCTGTATCTGGTTGCCGCGGCGTGCCTGCTGGCGTCGTCGTTCGTGTCTGCGGCAGAGAACCCGTTCCTGCCGGAGGGTGTGTCTGATCGTGGCTGGCCGTTCGTGCGAGGGGCGGCGTTTGATGCTCACTCGCCAGAGATCAACCTGGCCGATCAGTGGCCAGACGACGGGCCGCCGGTTTTGTGGACTCGTCCGCTGGGGCAGGGGTACTCGGCGTTCGTCGCTGTTGGAGAGCGGGTCTTCACGCAGACGCAGACGCTGACCGGGCAGTACGTCGTCTGTCTGGATGCCGATTCCGGCGAGACGATCTGGGAGCACCGTTACGACTGGCCGTACGAAGCCGCCGGTGTCTATCCCGGCCCGCGAGCGACTCCGACGATCGTGGAGGGCATCGTTTACTTTGCGGGACCGAGTGGCCTGATCGGTTGCCTGGACGCAGCGACCGGCAAAGAGCGCTGGTCGGTCAACGTCATCGCGAAGTACGACGGACAGGGAGTCGGCTTCGGTTACGCGTGTTCGCCGACAGTGATCGACAGTCTGGTTCTGCTGCCGGTTGGCGGAAAGGACGCGAGCCTTGTTGCACTCGATGCAAAGTCTGGCCGCGAGGTCTGGGCCTCCGGCAGCGACCCCGCGAGTTACACGCCGGCGTTTCCGATCGAATCAGGTGGCCGGAAACTCGTCGTTGGCTATCTGCAGAACTCGCTGGTCGTCGCCGATCGTACTGATGGCACCTGGCTCGCGCGACTGGATCTGTCGCACGGTTACGATGAGCACTCCGCGTGGCCGATCTTTCAGGATCCGCATCTGTGGATCTCCGGCCCGTTTCGCTCGGGTTCGCAACTGCTGACACTGCCTCTGTCACTCGATGCCAAAGCCACCACTGAGCTGCCAGAACTCGACACCGTCTGGAAGTCGAACACGCTGTCGAACGACGTAACATCAAGCGTTCTGGTCGACGGCTTTCTGTACGGCTTCGACATCTTCGACGCCCAGTCGAAGACGCATCGGCCGTCGCGCGGCATCTTTCGCTGCGTTGATTTTCTGACGGGAACAGAACGCTGGTCGGTCGGGACTGGCCGTCCACGGCGAGAGAACTCAGAGCGGGACACCGACGGCGAACCGGAGATCGGACAGGCAGGGATCATCGTCGCCGACGGCAAGCTGATCATCTTCAACGAACTCGGAGAACTGATCCTCGCGCGGACGAACCCGCAGTCTTACGAGGAACTCGCGCGGGCGACCGTGCTCGGCGGCGAGCTGGTCTGGACGCCGCCCATCCTGCATCGCGGACGCGTTTATCTGCGGAATCATTCGCACGCGGTCTGCGTTTACGTCGGCGAGCCCGATCTCCTGCAGACGGGAACGCGGCCGGTCCTGTCGCTTCGAGACGTGCCGCAGTCGCAGTACCGCGATCTGGCCAGCACGATTCTGGCGATCGAACCGGAGTACGCGTTCGACATCCCATCGGATGCGTGGTTGCGGAACTGGTATCTGGCGTCGCTGGCGTTTCTGATCGCTGCTGCAGTGTTCGCCGGGCTGGTATCGCGCGGCATTGCTCTCCATCGCAGCGACGTGACCCGCCGGCTGACCTTCCGACTGACCGCCTTCGGTCTCGGCCTGGTCGGAACGACGGCTCTGAGTGCCTGGACGCGCGAGTTCTACTTCACCTGGCCGCTGTGTCTGTTCGTCGTGTTTGACGTGACTGCCGGTTCGCTGCGCTGGAGCCGCCGGACAATCGGCAGGCAGAGGCTCGGAACCGAATGGCTCAACGTGGCCCTGCTGCTGGCGGTGTCGCTCGGTTACTTCCTGCTGTGCCGCCGTCTGAGCCTCGTGTTCGAGTGGGTCTTCCTGGCCGGCTATCCAGCGGCGCTGCCGTTCTGCCGGATTGCCGCCGGATTCCGAAACCGGACGGGACGCCTTTCAGCCACGGTCGAATTCCTCGCTGTCGTCACCGCGTTCTCGGCGTTTTATGTGACCGGCGTGTTCGTGCTCACGGAGCGGTACTGAGGCAACTGGTGCTTCCGATCGAGGCACGATCGGATTGTTCGCGTGGGGTGATCGGCCTATCGTGGTCAGGTTGACCTGCCTTCGTGTTCCCGCCGGTGAGATCACGCCATGACTCGGTTCTCCGTTCTGCTGAGCGTCCTCGCTTCACTGCTCGTTCCTGTGATTGTGACCGCCGAGACGCCGCCTGAGCAGGAGGCCGCCATCAAAGCGCTGAGCGGCATCGCGTCGAACCTTCAGAAGAATCGCGACGGCACCGTTCGCTTTGTTCGCTTCAGCAGGTCGACGGTCACTGACGAGCATCTTGAACACGTCGCGGCGTTCCAGCAGCTCGATTATCTGGCGGTTGTCACGCCGACCGTGACTGACGCCGGGTTAAAGCACGTCGCCGGGCTGACGAATCTCGACACACTGTTCCTGTCGGACTCGGGCCTGACCGACGTGGCCATGCCGGCACTCGCTGACCTGAAGAAACTGCAGCGGCTGTATCTTGATCGAACGGCCGTGACCGACGACGGGTTGCAGCACCTCGCTGGCCTGACGGAACTGACAACGCTCTCGCTCGACGGGACCGCGATCACCGACGACGGACTGCAGCACCTGACCGGGTTGACGACGCTGGAAACGCTTTCGCTGAACGGGACGCGCATCTCGGACGCCGGGCTGAAGCACCTCGCCGGACTGACGCAATTGCGGTCGCTCGCGCTCGACGGGAACAGCATCACCGGCACTGCTCTGGCAGGACTGAAGGAACTGAAAGAGTTGAGCCACCTGAGCCTGCGAGGAACGCACGTCACAGCAGACTCGCTGCTCGTCTTGAAAGGACATCCGAAGCTGACGCAGCTTCTGCTGACGGGAACTCAACTGACGGCTGCCGACGTTGCGCCGCTTCGAGCGACGAACACGAAACTCAATGTCGTACTCAACCCGACTCCCGACCGGCAGCGCAGCGCGTTCGAGCGACTGCTGGCCGGCGAGACGCTGCGAATTCAACCCGACGGGGTGGCCGGGGCTGGAGCGAGGCACGAGCGAAGCCCCGGCTCGACGCAACCCGACAACGCCGGGGCTTCCCTCGCAGGCTCAGTCCAGCCTAAGCCACCCCGCGGAGCAGACAGCGACGCGACGGAAGCATTTGTTGCAGACGACTCCACACCCGATTTTCAGAAACATGTTCTGCCGCTGTTCGGCCGGCTCGGCTGTAACGGTCGGACGTGCCACGGATCGTTTCAGGGCAAGGGTGGCTTCAGTCTGTCGATGTTCGGGTACGACTTCGCGGCGGATCTGGAAGCTCTCACCGGCGGCGACGAGCCACGCGTCAATAAGGTCGAGCCGGAAAAGAGTCTCATCCTCAACAAGCCGACCAGCGACGAAAATCACGGCGGCGGGCAGCGGTTTGAACGCGGCGGCTGGGAGTATCACTTATTGCGGCGCTGGATCGCCGCCGGAGCGAAAGGCGTTGACGGCTCGCCGCGCAAGCTGATCCGGTTTGAAGTGTCGCCGCGCGAGATTCAGTTCAAGGCAGCCGGAGAAACCGTGCGGCTGCGCTGCGTGGCCGAGTGGGAAGACGGTTCGGTTGAAGACGTCACTCGCCTGACGCGGTTTCAGTCAAACGACGATGCTGTTGCGGAAGTCTCAACGGATGGTGTCGTCACAAACGCCGGCACCGGCGACACGCACATCGTCGCGTTTTACGACAACGGCATCTTCGCCGCTCCGGTTCTGCGGCCGGTGAGCGACCGCATCGGCGAGAAGTATCCGACGCTCGACCGGCCCACAGAGATCGATGGTTTCGTCATCGACAAGCTGGCCAAGCTGGGCATCGTGCCGTCGGACGTCTGCTCGGACACGGAGTTCCTGCGGCGCGTCAGCCTGGACATGATCGGCACGCTGCCAACCGCCGACGAAGTCACCACGTTTGTCGCCGATCCATCGCCGGATAAACGGGCGAGGAAGATTGACGAACTGCTCCAAACACCGGCGTATACCGAGTGGTGGACGATGCGGCTGAGCGATCTGACCGGCTGCAATTCGCAGTACCTCGGCACGACCGATATGAACTCACCGGCCGCCGGCCAATGGACCGCCTGGCTACGGCGCCGCGTGCAGGACAACGTCGGCTGGGACCGGATCGCTGCGGGCATCATCCTCGCCGAAAGCCGCCGCCCCGGTCAGTCGTATGCCGACTACGCCAGCGAACAGAGCCGTCACTTGAGCCGCGTCGAGCCAACCGACTTCACGGCGCTCGACAACCCGATGCACTACTACTGGTTCCGCAGCAATAACCAGTTGCCAGTCGATCGGACGCTGTCATTCGGCTATGTGTTTCTGGGCGTTCGGCTGCAGTGCGCTCAGTGCCACAAACATCCGTTCGACGAATGGTCGAAGCAGGACTTCGAGCAGTTCACCGAGTTCTTCACACGGATCAAGTCCGGCGTTGCTCCAGATGCAAAGCCGGCGCAGGACCAGCTCAAGACGAAACTCGGCGTGCCGGTCAAGCTCGACACCGCGGCCCTGCGACGGCAGATGTATCTGCGCGTTTCCGCGGAAGGCCTGCCGATTCCCTGGAACGAGATCTACATCGAGCAGCCCGGCGACGAACCGCAGATCGCGCGGCTGCTCGGCGGCGACGAGCTGAACCTCAACGACTTCGCCGATCCGCGCGAGCCCCTGATGGCCTGGCTGCTGCAGAAAGACAACCCGTACTTCGCACCGTCGTTCGTCAACCGGATCTGGCATCACTACTTCGGCGTCGGCATCGTCGAGCCGCCGGACGATTTCAACCGAGCCAATCCGCCGCGCAACCGCCCGCTGCTCGACTGGCTGAGCCGCGAGTTCATTGCCCGCGGTTACGACATGAAATGGCTGCACCGCACGATCGCGAACAGTCAGACCTACCAGCGCAGCATCGAACCAAACGCGACGAACGGCACCGACGAACGCAACTTCAGCCGGTCACTGGTCCGTCGGCTGCCGGCTGAAGTGACGATCGACGTGATTCTGCAGGCAACTGCGAACGACAAGGCCGCGAGTCAGTGGTCGGACAGCGTCGGTGTCCGCAGGATCGCGCAGCATCCAAGATCGATTCAGGCTCAGGGAATCGATTATTCGCTGCTGGTTTTCGGCAAGCCGCTGCGCACAACCAACTGCGACTGCGAACGGCAGGCTCAACCGACGCTGCTGCAGTCGCTGTATGTCCGCAACGACGAGGAAGTGCTCGGCTGGATCGACCGCAAAGACGGCTGGCTGACTCAGGTCACCGCCGGGAACGCGTCGAGTGACGACGCAGTGACTGACGATCTCGACATGCTGATTCGAAAGGCGTGGCTGCGGACTCAATCACACGAACCTGACGCCGCCGAGATCGAACGGGCAAAGCAGTATCTTGAGACTGCGGAGAACACCGTCGATGGCCTGCGCGACCTGCTCTGGGCACTGATCAACTCGCAGGAATTCCTGACGAATCATTGACGGTGATTGTCGAAACAGAACAAAACCAGGTTCGGCCTGCATCAGAATCAGTGAGTCACACGGCGTCGCCCAATACGATCGATTGTCAGACGGAAGATGACCCACAGTGCTGAGACCGACTCTTTCCAGTCGATCTTTGACGTGCCGAAGCGGCGATCTTCGAATGTGATCGGAGTTTCGAGCTGACGGCAGCCAATGCGGCGGCACATGTAAAGGATCTCTTCCTGAAACGAATAGCCGCGCGAACGCACCTGATCGAAGTCAAGTTTCGCGAGGTCGGCGACACGGTAGCAGCGGAAGCTGCCACTGTTGTCCTTATTAGGCAGGCCGAGCAGCAGGCGTGCGTAGAGGTTGATCGATGTGCTCATGAAGTGCCGCTTCCAGTTCCAGCCAACGACGCCACCACCCGGCACATAGCGCGACCCGATGCCGACGTCCGCCGAGTTCAGACACTCACGCAGCGCTGGAATGTGCCGCGGATGGTGACTGAAGTCGGCATCCATGTTGATCAGCGTCTCGTAGCCGTGCTCGATGCCGTAGCGGAAGCCAGCGACGATCGCTGTGCCCAGCCCGAGTTTCCCCTGACGATGAATCGCATGGATCCGTTCGTCCTGCGAAGCCAGTTCGTCAGCCAGCCTGCCCGTACCGTCCGGCGAATTGTCATCAACGACGAGCACGTGCGCGTCGGGCGCGAACTGGTGGATCTCGGGGATCAGCTTCGGCAGGTTCTCGATCTCGTTGTAAGTACACAGCGTGACGAGCAGCCCGCGTCGCGGTGAGTCGTCTGAAACGCAGGCTGCTGATTCAACGTCAGACATCTTGAATTTCTCTGTGGCAAAACAACCGCAGGTCTCACGGCGTACGGCGATCCGAAAGCCAAACCACGGATTTCACGGATGGGCACGGATCAGTCAACGGACAGGAACACAAATCCGTGCTCATCTGTGAAATTCAAGCCTGCCAAACCCGCACGTCAGCGATGTTCGCCCTGCGGTGCCGGCGTCTTCTGCCGCGAGAGATACTCGACCAGATCCCGCAGGTCAGCCGCGGACAGGTGTTTGATCAGGTCAGCGGGCATTGCAGACTGGCCTTTCGCGGTTTCGTCGATCTCATCTTTTTTTAGATCGACGATGCTGCCGTCAGCGAGCATCAGCTTCAGCGTGTCGCCTTCGTCGGACCGGACGATGCCCGAGTAAACCTTGCCACTGTCCATAATAGCGATCACCGTCTCGAAACCCTTCGCGATCTTCGCGGACGGAGTGACGATCGCTTCGAGCAGATACTCGCGGTTCTTTTCCTTGCCGACGACCGACAGATCCGGACCAACCTCGCCACCGGAACCCTGCACTTTGTGGCAGCGGCGGCAGGAAGCGGAACTGCGACCGAAAAAGATCTCATACCCGCGCGCGTAATCGCCGCCTTCGAGCGCGACTCGGTATTGAGCGAGCGGGTCGTCGGCCGACAGCGTGTTGCGGTACTTCTCAACGTGAGTGAGCAGAGCCGGCACCTTGCGCGCGGTCGCAGCTTCAATCAGGTCGAGCTGAATTGCCGCCGGCGCGGTGCCATCCACCAGCTTGTCGAGCCACTGGCCGAGCACCTTGTCGGCAGCGTCTGACTTCAGCTCAGCAAGAAGCTGAATCGCTCCCTGCTGTTCGAGCTGCGTTCCGGTATTGATCGCGGCAGCGAGCGTATCGACGGCGGTTTCCGGATGCAGCTTCACGGCAAGCCGTCTCGCTTCGACACAGACCTCGGGCAGTTCGTCCTGCAGTGCAGCGGTGACGATCTCGCCAAGTTGTTTCGAACCGAGCTGATCGAGCGCCGACAGAGCCGCAACGCGACCCGACGGAGCCGTCTGTCTGTCGACAGCCACGCCGCGCAGGACAGGCTCGACTTCCCGAATCCCGTACTTCGCGGCAAGGTCTGCGCCGGCCTGACGCAGCTCGTCGCCGCCGGTCAGGATGCCGCCGAGCCTCGGCCGCAGTACGCTCGCGACAAAGTCGGCGTTGCGCGGTTCGAGCGGGCGCCAGTCACCGAGCACTCGATCAAGCGGTTCAGGCTGGTCCCAGCTCTTCAGTTCGAGCAGCGCTTCCTGACGAAGCGTCGGCGAGAGTTGTTCACTCGCGGCCAGGGCGACAACGCGTTCAGCGGCCTGCTCCGTTCCGAGTCGATAGTTCGCGCTCAGCACGCGCCGCAGCAGCGCGTCAACGTACGAATCGTCACCGGTCAGCAGCGGGCGCTCGGCGAGCGCCGCGAGCTGCGGCATTGCTGCGTCGATCGGTTCGTCGTGAATTGCTCGCGCGGTTTCGAGGACGACGGCCGGCTCGGCGTCGTTCAGAAACGCAGCGACGCTCGGCGACTGCTGACGCCGCAGTGCGACGACCACGCCCAGTCGCGCCGCTGGTCCGACGTCTTTCAGCGCGTCGAGCAGGTCGCCACTCGGCACGGATTCGAGTGCAAACGACGCCGCGTGTCGCAGGACAGGATCCCTGTTCGCATTCCGGTCGAGCAGTCTGAACAGTTCCGGCACGGAGTTCTTCGCCCCGATGCGTCCGAGCGCAAGCGCGGCCAGTGACTGCACCCGCAGGCTCTCGTCGTTCAAACGGTCGGTCAGACGTGTTGCCGCCGGAGCGAAGCGGGCATCGCCGAGCACTCGCGCGGTCTGTGTGCGGATTTCCTCGTCAGCGTCGGTGAGCAGCGGCACAACGTCCGAAAGTATTCGTCGGTCGCGGCGTCCGATCTGGCCGAGTGCCCAGACGGAGTGAATCCGTGCAAAGCGGTGCGTTGATTCCCGAACGGTCCTCAGTAATTCCTCGGCAGCGTCGCGATCGGCCAGTGCGAACTGAGCTTCCTGGCGCACTCGGCGGTCGGAATGTTCGAGTAGCTTGAGCAGTTCGGCGGTCGACCGTTGAGCGAAGCCGTCACTCATCAGCTTCGCCGTCCCGGTCACGCCGGGATCGGCCGCTGCTGCTGCGTGAGTGAACCGGTAGATGCGGCCTTTGCCCAGACCGTCCCAGCCGTTGACCCAGTCCGAAATGTAGACACCACCGTCGTATCCGAAGTCGACGTCGGTGCCGAGAATCTTCCAGATGAACTGATGCGCGTCGACCAGCTTGAACGACGCTCCATTCGGCTCGACGGCAAACGACCGCACGCCGCTGTTCGCCGGACCGCCGCGGAAATCACAGAGAAAGAAGTGGCCGCTGTAACGATCAGGTAAACCGACGCCTGGGTAATACGCAAGTCCCGACGGCCCGTCGGCGATGTTGATCACCGGCGGCACGATGTAGGCCGCCTGTCCTGCGTGATACGGATGCCAGAGCTTCTCGCGGTTCCAGGGGCCTCGATCTTTCAGATACTGATAGTACATTCGCCAGCCCGTATCGCCGCCTTCGACCACGTAAACCCAGCGGGCCTGATCGCCGCTGTCGGAGTTGTTGTCGCCGGTGAACAGGTTCCCGAAGTCGTCGAAGGCCAGCTCCTGTGGATTCCGCAACCCATAGGCGAACACTTCGAGGTTCGAGCCGTCGAGTTCACAGCGAAACACGGCCCCCGTATCGGGTCGGAACAGATGCCGGCCTTCAGCCGTCGTCACGTTGTAACCGCGGTCGCCGATGCTGAAGTAAACGCGGCCGTCCGGTCCCATCACCAGGCCGTGCATATCGTGCCCGCGAAACGCAACGCGGACGCCATAACCATCCTGCAGAGCGACTTTCTCATCAGCGACACCGTCGCCGTCCTTGTCGGCGAGCTTCCACAGTTTCGGAATGCAGGTGTAGAAGACCTCGCCATTTCGCGCGAGTACTCCGGCGCCGGTTCCGTCTTCAATCGCGTTGAAGCCGTCCGCGAAGACCGTCGACTGATCGGCGCGGCCGTCGCCGTCGGAATCCGTCAGCAGGCGAATGCGGTCCTGCTGCGCGGTGTAGTCGCTGACTTTGTCGCCGAGATACTTCTTGAACATCTCGACCCGCTGGTCGACGGATTTCAGTGCGAGGTCATCGTGCAGCCAGTTCATGTGCGACCGGTTGTCCTCGACGCCGTGCTGCTGCCGGTACGTTTCCGCGACGTAAATGCGACCTTTTGCATCAATGCAGAACGCGACGGGATTGGCCAGCAGTGGCTCGGCGGCAAACAGTTCGCCACGCATCCCTTCAGGCAGTTGGAATCCCTGCAGCGCGAGTTCGCCTTCGTTCGAGGCCGCGGCGACGCCCGGCTGGTATTCCGGCTTGTCGTCAGAGAAAGCCGTCATCGGCAGGCAAGTCAGCACCAGCACGGCGCAGAGAATCAGCGGGAGATCCATCGGGGAGATACCGTTAGCAAAAAAGGGAAACGGAAGCGTCGAGCGGGCGATTGCTGAGAGGCAGAATCGGCGGGGCGGGGATTCTCAGCAAACCTGAGTCCGGTCGCAAGCACGTCGCTCAGTGACGCGAGGCGCCGTTGCGGAGCAGTTCCCGGGCGCGGGAGAGTGTCGGGCCAATCGTGTTCTCCGGAATGCCCAGACGCGAACTGATCTCTCCGTAACTGCGGCCTTCGAGATGAAACTGTCGGACGATGTCAGCGTCGCGTTCGGGCAGATCACGCAACATCCGCTCAACCTGCTCCGTGTTTTCAATCCGCTGGACGTCGCGGTTACCGGTTGCATGAGCCTGCTCAATCGATGACTGATGAGCGTTCACATGGCCGAGTGCTTCAGCCTTGCGCCGTTTGGCGACTTCACGCACGACAATCCGCCGCGCGATAACGGTCAGATACGTTGCCAGCGAACTGTTCCCGCGGAAGCGTCGCAGAATGGCAAAGTCCTCGGCCAGCAGAGCGACGAAGACTTCAGCACACAGATCGTCAACGTCATCGGCCGAAAGACGCACGCTGCGCGAATGGCCAACGTGATTGATCACGTGAATGAACAGGCCGATAAATCGATCGACAAAATCCTTCCACGCACCGGGCTCTTCCGCCAGGCAGCGTTTCAGCAGATTGCGATCGATTTCGGTCAGGGCCACAGCAGGGCTCCGAATCTGAAAGTGCGGAACCGCGACAGAAATGCTGTCTACGACCAACAGACGTCATTCAGACAACGAATAATCGCCGGATTTTCCGCCTGCGGACGACTTCAGCCACTGTAAGCGGATTCTCAAATCAGAGGCAATACGGTTCTTTGCTGACAGAGATTCGCAGGCAAAGTGAAAAACGGGGCAAGGTCGGCGTTGCGGCTGGACTGCGTTGAGGTTACTGCCGCGTCCGGCGATGACGTGATCAGATGCGGACGCGTTTGAGGGATCTGCAAATCGAATGGACCTGTCCGCAGGCTCGATCGGTAATCTGCGGAGTCGTCGCTCGCTTTCGATGACCTGCAATCTCCGAGCGTGAGTATTTGACGGGCTCACGGGTTCCCGGTTCCCGGTCATGGGCGTCATCCTCCAGGAACTCGCGAGCGGAGCTTGCACTGACTGTTGGTCGAGCGGGAGAATTGTGCCTCTGGATCCGCCTGGGCAAGTGGCCGTTCGGCTGGTTCTCAATTCAGCTCAGCGAGCCGCCAGGCACGTCTGCCGCATCGACTTCAACGCGTATGTCCGTTTGTGCCGGAAAGGCCAACGATGACTGAAGAAACTCTGTTTCCCGCTTTTGCTCGATTGCTTCTGGCCGCCGCGACGCTAACGGTCGTCGCCGCTCCGGTCGGTGCTCAGGAAGAAGCCGGCAGACAACCCGCTGCCGCGACGGATTCGGTCACGCCGGAGCAGAACAAAGCCGACGACGCTCAGTCGGCAGCAAAAGACCCCGTTGCGAGATTCATCACCATCAATAACCCGGTGAACGAGGCTGTTTTTACACGCGTCCGCAACACGCTCGTCACACTGCAGCATCAGACGGAGCAGGAGCAACGGGACGCACTTCTGATTCTCGACATCCAGCCGGGAATCAGCATGTTCGGTCAGGTTCGCGATCTGGCCAAGGAGTTGACCTCGACCGCTTATCCCGGAGTCCGCACCGTCGCCTGGATCGATCAGCACAAGGACCGGCCGGTTGATGGCTACATCGCCATTCTCGCACTGGCCTGCCAGGAAATCGTCATGCACCCGGACGCGGAGTTCGGAGACATTGGCCGCGGCAAAGCCCTTGACGACGACGAACGGCTCTCGGTCATCAACATGGTCGAGAAGCGGCACAACCGCAAAGTCAACGGAGCGCTGGCGGCGGGCTTTGTCGACCCGGCGCGAGTGCTGCACAAGATCAAGCTCGAACCTGCGGCCGGTGCCGCGGCGGAAACCCGGGTCGTGACTGATGAGGAACTGCGCACCCTGCAGGAGAGCAATGTCGCGATTCTGGCCGTCGAGACCTTCAAAGAAAAAGGTGACGTACTGTTGCTGTCCGGTCGCCATGCGCGGGCGCTCGACATTCTGATTTCGCAAACCGCTGAAGATCGCGTTGACCTCGCTGACCTGTACGGCTTCGACCGAATGTATCTGCGCGAGGATGTGACCGGTGGCGATATTCCGAAGGTCCGGCTCATCCGACTGGAAGGGGTGATCGATCCGATTCTGCATGAATTCGCGTCGCGGGAAATCCGTCGCGCCGTTGCTGACCGCGCGAACCTGATCATCTTCGAAATTGAATCGCCTGGCGGATACCTGCTCGACAGTGAGCAGCTCGCCGATGAGATCTCGCAGCTCGATCCGCAGAAACATCGGACCGTTGCATACATCCCGGATCACGCCCTCAGTGGTGCGGCGATTATCTCACTCGGCTGCGACGAGATTTATCTGCATCCGGAAGCAACGATCGGCGACGCGGCTCCGATTGAAGTCCGCCCCGGCGAGCCGTTTGAGCGGGCTCCCGAAAAGGTGCTCAGCGAGTTACGTGAGACGCTGAAGACCCTGGCCGAACGCAAGAGCCGTCCGCCGGCACTTGTTGAGGCGATGGCGGATAAAGACCTCCGTGTCTATCAGGTGACTCATGCGGAAACCGGCCGAGTGTGGTATCTGTCCGAAGCTGAGATCGACGCGGCAGGCGGCGAGTGGGTGAAAGGTCCGCTGGTTGCTGAATCGCGCGAAGACAATCTGCTGACGCTGAACGGCCGTCGCGCGCACCAGCTCAAGATCGCGGGCGAACCCGTGGCCGGATTCGATGACCTGAAACAGCGGCTCGGTATTCCTCAGGAAGAAGTGGTGCCCGCGGCCCGACAGACATGGGTCGATACGACGGTCACGCTGCTGAAATCGCCCGCCGCGGCCTTTCTGCTGATTCTCGTTGGATTCTTCTGCATCTACCTGGAAGTTCACACGACCTCGGGGTTTTTCGGCATTGGTGCGGCCCTGTGCTTTTCGCTGTTCTTCTGGAGCCGCTTCCTTGGCGGCACGGCCGACTGGCTGGAGATCGTGTTGTTCGTCTTCGGGGCCGTTCTGCTGGGAATTGAAATCTTCGTGATTCCCGGTTTCGGGGTATTCGGACTGACCGGCGGCCTGGCCATCATCTGCTCGCTGGTCCTGGCGAGTCAGACATTCGTGATCCCTCACAGCGCCGAGGAATTCACGCAGTTCAGTTGGTCTCTGGGAACGCTCAGCAGCGCGATTGTCACTGTTGTTGTGGGCGGCATTCTGATGAGCCACTTCATGCCGCGGATCCCGTTCCTCCGTAACCTGATCCTCGCCCCGCAACACGAAACGGCAGGCGGTCCGAAGCTGAATCCGACACTCGCCGGCAGACGGTCACGGACGGCGGCGATCGAGCAGGACGCCGCACTGATTGGTCAAAGCGGCGCGGCGTTCACGACGTTACGCCCGTCTGGTCGCGCCCGAATCGGCGGGAAGCTCGTTGACGTTGTCGCCGAAGGCGAATTCCTGGATCCGGGCACTCCCATCGAAGTGGTTGACGTCGCCGGAAACCGCGTCATCGTCCGCCGCAGTGTTTGAGCTGACTGCCCTCGGTCGCGAAACTTGCGCAGAGTTCCGGCGGTCACGCACGAAACCGGCGTCCGCAATGCTGCTGTTCGCTGCATTTTCTGACCATCCACAACCGCAAGCCTGCGCAACTTTCGCTACTTCTACTGAGACGTCCGGATGAATCGTTGCCTGTGGATCGCGATGCGATTCTGTCTGTGTGCCTGGCTCGGAGCCGCCGCTCTGTTTGTCGTCGCGGGCATTCGTGAGGTCACCTCACCGGGCATCGATCAGCCGACGAAGAACCTGCTCGTCACGCTGCGCTTCCCACCATACTACCTGTTCGGCTTCTCGCTGGTCGGCATCGGAACGCTATCGAGCGTTCTGCTGCGGTGCTCGGGCTGGAACCCGAAGTGTCGTCGCCGGCTGAGCGTCATCGCCGTCTTCGGCATCCTGACACTGCTGATTATGGCCGCCGACTACCTTTGGATTTACAGCCCGCTCGAATCGATGATGCTTCGCCCGGATGGGACAGTTCCGGCCGAGTTTCACAGCTACCACGTCTGGTCGAAAAACATCAACGCGATTGCCGCCTGCACGTGCCTCGTCGCCGCACTGCTGTCGGTCGTTGAGCCTCGACGGTCAACATCCGCGTCTGACGCCGGCGCTACCGGATAACGTCTCCCTGCACGTCCAGCAGTTGCGAGTTCGGAGCCGAGTTGCCGAACAGGTCGAAGCGGTCGAACTGCCAGACGACTTTCTTCGTCTGCGGATCAAGCTCGATCAGTAGTGGATTATCCGGCCCGGCGTGACAGTTGCCGATGACGTAATGACCGTTCGGCAGGACTTCGAGCGTTGTCACCCACGCGAGCGTAATCCCCGGCAGATCGTGCTGATGAATCTCCCAGACGATCTTCTTCTCCGGCGTGACTTCCAGCACGCTGTGACCGTTGCCGGTTGCGATCAGCGTGTTGCCATTCTTCAGCCGCACTGCCGCGAATGCCTGATTGCCGAACGCCTCGGGACCGTGTCCGCCCGCCGGAGCTTTACCAAACAGCGGCACGTCATAATCCCACACGATCTTCCCGGACTGCCCATCGTACTCACGCACGACACCGTCGCCTTCCTGGCAGACCAGGTAGTTGCCGCTGTCGAGCTTCCGCACGAGTCGCGTGTCCCGGTGCGGATGCGGATGCGCGATCTGCAGCTTGACCTCGTGGAGCAGCTTCCCGTCACGGTCAACTTCAATGATTCTCGCCGGCCCGGATTCGGCAATCATCACGTGGCCATTCGGCAGCGGCTGAAACGCATGGACTTCGACTTTCTTCCCGGCATTGCCATTCTGCTGCGACGAGTCATACGACCAGACGACCTGCTTCGTCGCCGGGTCGATCTCAACGACCTTGTGCATCTGCTGCTGCACCATGATGTGCCCGTTCGGCAGCACATGGATGTCATGAATCCCACCCCACTTCATCTCCCACTCAACCGAACCATCGCCAGCCACCATCGCCAGCTTCCCGTTACCCTGCATCACAACCCGGTGTGCGGCCTCGATCAGCGGCGGGGATCCAACCAGCGATAACAGGACAGAGATCAGACAAATGGAGCGCAGCATGATTATGCCTCTTTGATCTGCTTGAGCGAGGCGGTCGTGCAGCGCAAAGACGCAGTGGCACAAAGCTTCGCAAAGAATCTGTTGATGGGGCATCTGCAATTCAAAGCGTAACGAAGGCGTTCCGCACCAGAAGTGTTTCCAACTTCTTAAGTCTACCTGGCTTCGTTGCGATTCTCAGCGTCTTCGCGTCTTTGCGCTGCAATCGGTACGTCATCCGCGGACGACGAAGTTCACCAGGCGGCCGGGGACGACGATGACTTTGACGATCTGTTTGCCTTCGAGCTGCTTTGCGATGGTCGGGTCGGCTTTGGCGGCGGCTTCGATTGTGGCGTTGTCGGCGTCGGCGGGGACTTTGATTTTCGCTCGCAGTTTGCCGAGCACCTGGACCGGGATCTCGATTTCGGACTCGGCGATCTTTGACTCGTCGAACGTCGGCCAGGCTTCGTAAGCCAACGTCGAGTCGTGGCCGAGCAGTTGCCAGAGTTCTTCGGCGATGTGCGGGGCGAAGGGGCTTAGCAGCAGGACGAAGGGTTCGATGGCTGCGCGCGGGCGGACGTCGAGCGGCGTCATCTCGTTGCAGAACTCCATCATGCGGCTGATCGCCGTGTTGAACGACATCTTCTCGATGTCTTCCGTGACAGCCTTGATCGTCTTGTGCAGCAGCCGTTCCTGGTCCTCGTTCAGCGGCACGTCCTGGACTGCCGGGTTGAGCTGCACGGTCTCGGCGTCTTCGTCTGTGATCATTCGCCAGGTGCGGGCGAGGAATCGATAGACGCCCTCGACACCCTTCATACTCCACGGCTTCACCTGCTCCAGCGGCCCCATGAACATCTCGTACATGCGCAGCGAGTCGGCACCGTAATCCTTCACGACATCGTCGGGATTGATCACGTTGCCCTTACTCTTTGACATCTTCTCGGAGTAACCGTCGACGACGTACTCGGTGCCGTTGTGAGTCCAAACCGCGGTCTTGCCGCGAATCTCAACTTCTTCAGTTGGCACCGGAATCTCGCCGAATACGCCGAGCGTCAAATTCCTATCTTCGTCGATTAGAAGGCTTCCTGGAGTGCCCGCCTTTTTGAGTTCCTTATCTGCCTCTGCTTCTTCTTGATCTGCTACGTCAGCAGAGACGAATTCACCGTCTCTTCGAACGCCAGCTGCGTCGAGGCGAACTTTGACGAAGTATCGTACAGCCCCGAGGATCATGCCCTGGTTGACAAGCTTCTGGAACGGCTCGCAGGTGTGGACGTGGCCGCGGTCGAACAGGACCTTGTGCCAGAACCGCGAGTACAACAGGTGCAGTACCGCGTGCTCGGCGCCGCCGACATACAGATCGACCGGCAGCCAGCCGCGTTCGACGTCGGGATCGATGAAGTGCTCGCCGTTCTTCGGATCGGCGAACCGCAGGTAGTACCAGCACGAACCCGCCCACTGCGGCATCGTGTTCGTTTCGCGTTTGAGCCGCGTGCCGTCCTCGGCGGACTTGTAGAGCCACTCGTCCGGCGCCTTGCTGAGCATCGGATCGGGCGAGCCGGTCGGTTTGAAGTCCTCCATCTCCGGCAGCACGACCGGCAGTTCGGACGCCTCGTCGACGCGCATCAGGCCGGTTGGATTGCCATCGGCATCGAGTTCGTGCCAGATCGGAAACGGCTCACCCCAGTACCGCTGCCGAGAGAACAGCCAGTCACGCAGCTTGTAGTTGATGGCCTGTCTACCTAGGCCTGCATTCGACAACTCGCCAGCGATTATTCTTTTGAAGTCATGCGTAGGTAGTCCATCGTATTGACCAGAGTTGATGGCAGTCGTTGGTCCTGCCAGGAATCCTCTATCACCGCCCGGCAGGGTTATTTCCAGCCGCGCATCTTCATCAAGAACGCCAGTGAAGACGTGCTGTCCCGCGAGTACAGCGTCACGCCATTCCAGGAATTCCTTGTAAGCAGCTAAGGATTTCTCATTGCCTTCCTCAACGGATTTGATTCCTGGCAGACTGAAACTGCAGTGTGTGCTTGGTGCGACAACGGCCTTAACAGGAAGGTCGAATCTAGTCGCAAACTCGTAATCTCGATCGTCGTGCGCCGGCACGGCCATGATGGCTCCGGTGCCGTAGCTGATCAGCACGTAGTCGGCGACCCAGATCGGGACTCGCTCGCCGTTGACCGGGTTGATCGCGTAGCTGCCCGTGAAGACGCCGGTTTTGTCTTTGGCGAGGTCCGTCCGGTCGAGATCGCTCTTCAGTGACGACTGCCGCACATAAGCCTCGACCGCTTCCTTCTGCTTTGATGTCGTGAGCCGAGCCACAAACGGATGCTCCGGAGCGATGACCATGTAAGTCGCTCCGTACAGCGTGTCCGGCCGCGTCGTGTAGACACGCAGCACGTCGTCGTCGGGCTTCTCCGGGAAGCCGGACTGTGCCCGAGCCGCCTTCCACGCCTCGAACTCCTGGGTGCCACTGCTGGCTTGCCCAGCAGTGCCTTCGGAACCGTGATCTGAACTCGCACTGCTGGACGAGCCAGTAGTGGCACCCGTGGATGAACCAGCAATGCCACCCGTGCCGACGAAGAAGTCGACCTCGGCCCCGGTTGAGCGGCCGATCCAGTTCCGCTGCATGTCCTTGATCGATTCCGACCAGCTCAGGTCGTCGAGTTCGCTCAAGAGACGGTCGCCGTAGGCCGTGATGCGGAGCATCCACTGACGGAGCGGCACTCGTTCGACCGGATGGCCGCCGCGTTCGCTCTTGCCGTCGATGACTTCCTCGTTGGCGAGCACCGTGCCGAGAGCCGGACACCAGTTGACGGGAGCTTCGTGCTGGTACGCCAGCCGCCTGCTGTCCTGATAGCGGCGGACCGCTGCGTCGCCTTCAGCGGTGACGGCGTCGGGAATCGGCAGTTCCGCGATCGGACGACCGCGGCCCGTGCGAGTCTTCCCATCCGGGCCGGTCCATTCGCAGTCGGCGTCGTACCAGGTGTCGAAGAGCTGCAGGAAGATCCACTGCGTCCAGCGGTAGTAGTCCTCGTCGGTGGTCGCGAACTCGCGGCTCCAGTCGTAGCTGAAACCAAGCATCTGCAACTGGCGACGAAACGTATCGATGTTTTTGTACGTGGTGACCGACGGATGCGTGCCGGTCTTGATCGCGTGCTCTTCGGCGGGCAGGCCGAAGGCGTCCCAGCCCATCGGATGCAGCACCTGCTTACCCTGCATCCGAGCGTAGCGGCAGACGATGTCCGTCGCTGTGTAGCCTTCCGGATGCCCGACGTGCAGGCCGGAACCGGACGGGTACGGGAACATATCGAGTGCGTACAGCTTGGGTTTACCGGGCTCAAAGTCGCCGGTCTTGAACGTCTCGTTCTGTTTCCAGTACTGCTGCCATTTCACCTCGGTAGTTCGAGCGAATTCGGCGTCGTAGCGGGGCATCGCGGAGTTCTTTCGTCAGTTCCAGGTCGCCAGAGGCGGAGTTTCAAACGGGCTGATTGATGGCAGTTCGAGCCCTGAAAAAGCAGGGGCAGTAGCGGTCTGACGCGGTTGGCGTCTGGTTCGCTGACTGGTCGAGGAGTGTTATGGACCCCCGAAACCTTTGCAACGAACGGTTTGCGGGGCGTGTGGCCGGGCTTGGAGCGAGGCACGAGCGAAGCCTCGGGGCTTCCTTCGCAGGCTCAGTCCAGCCCCGGCCACGCGTATCGAGTGTCAGCCATCGCTGCAGTATCGATCGAAGTACGGCGATCGTTGAGTTTCAGCCGCGAAGCGGCGAATGCACGTAACTGCGGGCGTGAGCCCGCAGTGGCCGACGACAAATCAAGCCCTTGAGTCGCGATAGCGGCGGCAGCAGAGTGTCTCGTCTGCCGCCGCTTCGCGGCTCAGGCGATCTGTGGAACACCCGACCTCGGGCTTACGCCCGAGGCTACAGCCTGTCGCCGCTTCGCGGCTATTCCACAGGCAACTTGTGCCGTCAGCCCACCTCGTCAATCACCGAGAGTCAATCACTGTGACGTCACCGCTTTTCTCTGGTAGGCTGTCGATCCAGTTTTGCTGATCCTTCCCGGCGTTTCATCCGCCGAACCTGCCCGCCTCGGAGTTTCCTGCCATGCGAATGTTTCTTCGCCTCGCAGTTCTTGCTGGTCTGTGTCTCCTTCTGTGTCCGTCGTCGGGCCGAGCTGCTGACTCAAAGAAGGACGCCCCGGCAGCCGGCGCCGTCGACTTTGAGCGCGACATTCTGCCGATCCTCGAAACGCATTGCCTCGACTGCCACAACCGCGACGATCGCGAAGGCGGATTGCGGTTCACGGAGCCGAAAGACCTGCTGCGGCTGAACGATTCCGGAATTCCAGCAGTCGTTGCTGGCAAGCCGGGTGAGAGTGAACTCATTCGCCGCGTGACGGAAACCGGTGACGAACGGATGCCGCCGGAGGGCGATCCACTCAGCAAGGCCGAAATCGACAAGCTCAAACAGTGGATCGACGCCGGACTGCCGTGGCCGGAAGAGTTGATCGTTCGCGAGCGGCACTGGGCGTACGAACTGCCGCAGAAGGCTCCGCTGCCGAACGTCTCGAACTCGAAGTGGCCGCGTAACGAGATCGATTACTTCGTACTTGCGAAGCTGGACGAAGCCGGAATGCAGCCGTCGCCGGAGACCGACTGGGCGAGGCTGCTTCGCCGCGTCTATCTCGACCTGATCGGGATTCCACCGTCGCCGCAGGATGTCGATGCTTTTCTGGCTGACGATTCCCCGCAGGCGTATGAGCGCGTTGTTGACCGGCTACTGGCCTCTCCGAAGTACGGAGAACGCTGGGCGCGGCCGTGGCTCGACCTGGCGAGGTATGCGGACTCGAACGGCTTCCAGGCGGACCAGTTCCGCAGCATGTGGGCGTTTCGTGACTGGGTCATCAAGTCGATCAACAAAGACATGCCGTACAACGAGTTCACAATCGAGCAGATCGCCGGCGACCTGCTGCCGGACGCGACGCTCGACCAGAAGATCGCGACCGGGTTTCACCGCTGCACAACGTGCAATGTCGAGGCCGGCGTCGATCCGGAAGAGAACCGCGTCAATCAGATCGTCGACCGCGTCAACACGACGGGCACGGTGTGGCTCGGCACGACGCTCGAATGCGCCCAGTGCCACAACCACAAGTACGACCCGTTCACAATGCGGGACTACTACCAGATCTTCTCGTTCTTCAATCAGACGCCGCTGGAAGTGAAACTGACCAGCGGTGTCACGTACGACTTTTACGGCCCAACGATGGACCTCCCGCTGACGCCCGAGCAGCGGAAACAGCGGGCCGAACTGCAGCCACAACTGGAAAATGCCGAGCAGCAACTCAAGGCACGCCTCGCCGAACTCGACAAGTCGCAAACCGAGTGGGAACAGAAGTTCGTCGCGAGCCTCGGCACGCAGCCCGAATGGCACGTCCTCGAACCGGCGGACTTCAAGTCAGAAGCCGGGGCGACGCATACGGCACTCACGGATCAGTCGATCCTTGTTGGTGGCAAACTCGACGAGAACGACTCGTACTCGGTGACCGCTCGGACCGAACTGCGCGGCATCACGGGTTTCCGTCTCGAAGCCCTGCTCGATGATTCGCTGCCGGGCAAAGGTCCAGGACGGCAGACACAGGGCAGCAGGGCGAACTTTGTCATGACCGAGTTCCGCGTCAAAGCCTGCCCGTGCGAAGACGATTCCGTCGACGCAACGAAGGTCGTGCTGCACTCGGCGAAAGCCGACCTGGAGCCAAAGCGGTTTGAAGCCGCCACCGCCATCGACGGCAACGACGAAACCGGCTGGTCGATCCACACGGAGGTTCACAAGCCGCACGAGATCACGTTCCTCACCAGCGAGCCGATCGGCTTCGAGGCCGGCACCCGGCTGCAGTTTGAACTCGACTTCAAGCTCGGCAACAAGAGATCGCTCGGCCGCTTCCGGCTGGTTGCGATGACAGGCGATCCGTCGAGCGATTCACTGCCCGCAGACGTGCTGGCGATTGTCAAAAAACCGGCTGACAAGCGATCAAAGAAAGAACAGAAGCAGCTTGTGGACTTTCACCGCGACCAGGACGGCGAGGCAACGCAGCTTCGGACTCAGGTCGACGCGCTGAAGAAGCAGCTCAACCAGGTGCAGCCGGAAACGACGCTGGTCATGGTCGAGCAGGACGAGACGCGGACGACACACATCATGAAACGCGGCGAGTTCCTGAATCCTGGACCCGAGGTGCAGTCGGACACACCGGAATTCCTGCACGCGTTTTCGCCGAGCCTGCCGCGGAACCGGCTCGGCCTGGCCAAGTGGCTCGTCGATCCGCAGAACCCGCTGGTCGCTCGCGTGACGGTCAACCGCTGGTGGGCAGAGATTTTCGGACACGGCATCGTTGAAACACTCGAAGACTTCGGCACGCAGGGGGAGGCACCGACGCATCCGCAACTACTCGACTGGCTGGCCGTCGACTTTGTTGAGAACGGCTGGTCGATGAAGCACGTTCATCGGCTGCTGGTCATGTCGGCAACGTATCGTCAGTCGTCGCGCGTCACACCGGAATTACTCGAACGCGATCCGAAGAACAAGCTGCTCGGACGGGCGAACCGGCTGCGGCTGCCGGCGGAGACCATCCGCGACAACGCGCTCGCTGCGAGCGGCCTGCTGCAGAGCAAGATGTTCGGCGAACCGGTTTACCCGCCGCAGCCGGACGGCATCTGGCGGCACGTTGGCCGCAACGCGCCGAAGTACGACACGTCGACCGGTGTCGATCGATTCCGCCGCGGCATTTATACGGTGTGGCGGCGAGGTGCTCCGTACGCGAGCTTCGTCAACTTTGATGCGACCGACCGAGGCGTCTGCACGGTGAGTCGCTCGCGCACCAACACGCCGCTGCAGGCGCTGAACCTGCTCAACGATCAGGCCTACGTCGAGCTGGCATTCGGTCTCGCCGAACGCGTCCTGACTGAGCAGCCTTCAGCCGATGACGCAACACGGCTCGAATACGCGTTCCGCTGCTGTCTGGTTCGGAAGCCGACCGACGACGAACTGGCTGTGCTGCGGTCGGTCCTCGCCGACGAACGAGCGAACCTCGCCACCGATCTGTCGCAGGTCAAAGAGTTGAACTCGTACTGGACGCCGAAGCCGAAGCTCGACGAAACCGAACTCGCTGTCTGGTTCCGCGTCGCCGAAGTGCTGCTCAACCTCGACGAAATGATCACTCGCGGTTGACGGTCTTATCGGGTCCTGAGATCCAAATGAAACTCCAATGGAAGTCCCTCCGATGAAATTGCATTTGTTTCTGGTGACCGGATTGTTGCTGGTGTTGAACTCCGGCGCCCTGGCGGCCGAGTCACCTCGTCCGAACATCGTGTTCATCATGGCCGACGATCTTGGCTGGGCGGACGTCGCGTTTCATGGAGGCAACGCGCCGACGCCGAACCTTGACCGGCTCGCGAAGAACAGTCTCGAACTGGACCAGCACTACGTGGCTCCGGTCTGCAGTCCGACTCGGTCCGGTCTGATGACCGGTCGCTGCTGGAGCCGCTTTGGTGTGACCGCGCCGACGAATACGCTCGCTTTGCCAATGGACACGGTCACGCTGCCACGCGCCCTCAAGAGCGTCGGCTACGACACGTGTCTGATCGGCAAATGGCATCTCGGTTCGCTGCCCGAATGGGGACCGAATCACTTTGGCTTCGATCACTCATACGGATCACTGGCCGGCGGCATCAGTCCGTGGAACCACTTCTACAAGAAGGGGCCATACACGGTGACCTGGCACCGCGACGAGAAGCTGATCGAAGAGACCGGACACGTCACGGACCTGCTGACGAACGAAGCCGTCAAGTGGATCGAGTCGCGCGGCGAAGCTCCCTTCTTTCTTTATGTGCCCTACACCGCGGTTCATCTGCCGATCAAAGAGCCCGAGGAGTGGCTGCAGCGCGTGCCGAAATCGATCGCCGGCGAGGTGCCTCGGCATTACGCAGCCTGCGTGATGCACCTTGACGCGTCGGTTGCGCGGATCATCGCCGCTCTGGAAGCGAAGGGCGTTCGCGACAACACGCTGCTCGTTTTCACCAGCGACAATGGCGGCAGTACGGCAGAAAACAACGACCTGAAATACCCCGACGACAACTGCCCCAACGGTCGGCTGGTCGGTAACAACAAGCCGCTGCGAGGTCAGAAGGGCGACGTTTATGAAGGCGGCACGCGCGTCCCGACACTCGTTTCCTGGCCCGCTCGCGTAAAGTCCGGCCGAGCCAGCAGCCCCGCGCAGATTATCGACTGGATGCCGACGTTCTGCTCGCTGGCCGGTTACGAAGCGCACTCGGACCTCAAGTGGGACGGAACAAGTCTCGCCTCGCTACTGACCAGTCAGACGCCGTTGCCCGAACGGTCACTTTACACCGTCGGCCCTGGCTGGCGAGCAAGGTCGCTGCGTCACGGTGACTGGAAGCTGGTCGTTCACGGCGAAGGCAAAAGTCGACGCGTCGAACTATTCAATCTCGCAAAGGACCTCGGCGAGTCAAACAATCTGGCAGACGCAGAAGCGGAACGCGTTGCGGACCTGCTGGCGGTTCTTGAGCAGATGGCGAGCCGCGATCGTGACGCCGTCGCTTCCAGACAGGCTGGTTCTCAGACTTCCAGCAAGTAGCAGTCCGTAGCTCTTGATGACCCCGATGGCCGTTCTTCACGGCGACCGGAACTCAGTGTCGGGCAAACGCCTGAGGCAGCGCGCAAATCGCGCGAACATCGGAAAGATCGAGATCGGTCTCGACGGCAACGCGCGGAATGTCAAAGCGGTCTGCCGGTTGTCCGCTGACGAATCCGCCGTACTGACTGAAGGCCCAGTCGAATCCGGCCCGTGAGAGTGCGTTGCGGGTCTCGACATTGAATGTTGATCGGCGTCCAAGCGGGTAGCTGAAGGTCGAGACGGAACGACCGATGGCGTGTTCAATGATCAGTCGTGATTCGAGAATCTCGAACAACTGCTCTTCCGCCGAAAGACTGGTCATGACGGAGTGCGTCACCGAGTGAGCACCAATTCCCATGCCGGCATCCGCCAGTTCGTTGACCTGATCCCAGTTCATCCACAGTGTCTCGGAGAGAACTGCCGGAGCGCGACCGCTGCCTGTCGCCGCAGCAATCCAGTCGAGGTAGTTCTCTGTCTGTTGAGCCGGCAGTAAGTAAAACGTTTGCAGCAGACGGTGAATCAGGACGCTCGATGGTTCGGTCGGCACGTCGACAGACCCGTCGAACCACGGTGTCGAAAGACGCAGCATTCGGCGTGGACTCGATCGGACCATCCAGGCGATTTCGTCCCACCAGCTCAGACGCCGCCGACCGACGAAATCCGTCGTGATAAAGAACGTTGCCGGAGCGTTGTGTGCCTGCAGGATCGGAAACGCCAGTTCGTAGTTGTCGATGTAGCCATCGTCGAATGTGATCATGGCGAAGCGGTGCCGACGCCGCGTGGCGTCGCGTGAGGCATCTCCGATGGCGGCATTCAGATCGTTGAGGCCGATCAGATCGAAGTTGGATTTGAGCGTCCGCACGTGCGCGTCGAAGTCCGTCTCGGAAGCGCTCCACAGGGCGTGATTGAGCAGCGAATGCGTCGGCGCCCCGATGCGGTGGTAATTGAGCGCGACGAGTCCGCTCCACGCCGGTACGGCCTCAAGCAGTCGCAGTCCACCTGAGCGATTCAGTATCTGTCGCAGAATCTGTCGCTTGCTGAGTCTGGCCACTGCTGTCCCTGTCATTGATCAGCGCGAGCGACAGCCTGCGCGGCGACTCGCCTGGTGTGAGGAGAATAGGACGTGCGGGCGGCAGAGGTCGGGTGCTCGTCAAGCGGAAGCTGCAGTCTCTGTCTGCACAATCCAACGATTCGATACACTCGCTTCAGCCTGACCTGCTGAACCTCCCATGAACCAGTTGTCGGGCGGTTTTTCGATCCCGACGAACTCATGTCGACGCTGCTCTGAGACTGACCGCATGGATGAACGACTTCCCAGCCGGGATATTGTGCTTGTTGGGGCCGGCCATACGAACATGCACATTGTCCGGATGTGGCGGATGAGTCCGCTGCCGGAAACTCGGCTGACGCTGATCTCACCGTTCAGTCGAGCGACTTATTCCGGAATGCTTCCCGGTACGCTGGCCGGTCTGTATCAGCCCGCAGAAATGGAGATCGACCTCTGGCGGTTTGCGGCTCCGAGTGGCGTGCGACTGATCATTGACGAGGCGCTGCGGATCGACGCCAGGCGGCAGCGTGTTCATTTCCGCGACCGTGCGCCGATCCGTTTCGACGTGGCGTCTGTCGGGGTCGGCTCGGTTCCCGCAGGCGGCGATCGCTGGAGCGATGTCGCAGGCTGCCTGCTCATCAAACCGATGGCGACGTTCCGGCAGCGGCTGGCAACACGGCTTGCTGATCTGCAGCGCGCAGGCCGCGGCTCCTCGGCTGACTCGCCGGTCAGAGTCGTCGTTGCCGGTGCTGGTGCAGCGGGCATCGAAATCTGCCTGTGCCTCGAAGCAGTGCTGCGACACCAGAAGGTTGCGGCACACGTCACGCTGGTTGATTCCGGCGAATCGATCCTTCGCGGGTATCTGCCCGGCACAGTAAAGCGCGTTGCCGGCGCATTGAAACGTCGCGGCATCGAAGTGCGGTCGTCGGTCCGAGTTGTTGATATCGACTCGCAACAGCTTCAACTGTCCGATGCAACCTCGCTGCCGTCCGACCTCGTCGTCTGGGCGACCAGTGCATCGCCGTCGGCACTGATTCAGAGCACCGAGCTTCCGAAAGCCGATGATGGGTTTCTGGCTGTTGATCTGACGCTGCGTTCGACGTCCGGCCTTCCCGTGTTTGCTGTCGGCGATTCCGCATCGCTGATCGACTCGCCCGTTGCGAAGTCCGGCGTCTATGCCGTCCGCGAAGGTCCGATTCTGTGGGAGAACCTGCAGCGGTTTCTGCGAAACGAACCGCTGCAGCCATACGTACCGCAGCCCGGCTTCCTCTCGCTGCTGGCGGATGGCGAGGGTGGTGCCTTTCTGAATTACAAACGGCTCGCCGCGTCGGGGCGCTGGTGCTGGCGGTACAAGGATCATATCGACCGCAGATTCATGCGGATGTATCAGGACTACCGTCCGATGTCGCCGATATCGCGTCCGTCGACGATTGCGGTCTTGGCCGACGCGAACTCCGGGACGCCTCAGATGCGCTGTCGTGGCTGCGGAGGCAAAGCCGGCGCGAACGTCCTGCGGGCGGCGTTTGAGCGGCTGAGTGAGTCGCGGACGGTCAGTTCCAGAGTGCAGCATCGGGCTCTGCAGGCTCCTGAAGATGCCGCCTGGCTGGATCCTCAGGCCGGAACCCCCGAGCTGATCTCCGTCGACTTCTTCCAGCCGTTTCTGGATGACCCGTGGCTCATTGGTCGCGTCGCAGCCTTGAACGCGCTGAGTGACCTGTGGGCAACGGGCGGAAGGCCGTTCGCGGCGCTGGCGACCGTCCAGCTTCCGGAAGGTGTGCCGCGACAGCAGTCTGAACTGCTCTATCAGTTGCTGGCCGGCAGTCTGGCCGAATTCGACACGGCCGAAGTCGAACTGCTCGGTGGACACACAACCGAAGGCAGCGAACTGAGTATCGGCTTTACGGTACTCGGGTCGCTTGATGAGCAGTTGCCGCTCCGCAAGTCGGGTCTGCAACCCGGTGATCTGCTCGTTCTGACCAAGCCACTGGGAACCGGCACGCTGCTCGCAGGCATTCCTCTGGCGAAGGCAGAAGCTGTCTGGGTTGATCGAATGCTGCAGACGATGCTGCAGGCAAACGCTCGCGCGGCAACGGCTGCCCGCGCCGCCGGAGCGACGGCCATGACCGATGTGACCGGCTTCGGCCTGGCCGGTCACCTGTTCGAGATGCTCGACGCCAGTGGCGTCGCTGCCGAAGTTTCACTGCAGAGCCTGCCGCTGCTTGATGGTTTCGCCGAGCTGTCGGCCGCTGGCGTTGAAAGCACTCTCGCTCCTGCCAACCGCAACGTCGCCGACCGAATTACCGGCGGAACAGAGGAACTCGAACGCAGTCCCCGGTGGCGCGCTCTGTTTGATCCGCAAACGTCGGGCGGACTCTTAATCGGCATCGCTGCCGACAAGCTGTCAACTCTGACGGCCGCCGAAGATTCCGATTTCAAGTCAGCCGTCATTGGCCAGGTGACCGCCAGGTGCGCTGCCCATCCAACTCTGACGCTGTTGCAGTGACGCCAGCGCTCCGTCTGAAACGGCTGCGACGCAGAACGAGGGCCGGCATTGAAAGGTGAGAGACTGCTTCGGTCAGGTCGCTCTGACGAGTCACGCAAGCCGGGTTGAAGGAGAATTGTGTCAAACTGGATTCTTCCTCCCGGTGCTTAATCCGGACGCCGAATCTGTCAGCATTGGCTTGCGAATGCAGGTAAGGCCAGGCACTCTGGACGAACCCCCATTATTCCTGTTTCGCCTGCGTCGAGTCTCCGATGGTGCTGCTCCTGCTGGACAATGCAGAACTCGAACCCGCCTTCGAGTGCGACGTTTTCGTCAGCTTCGCAAGTGGCGAAGTTGAATCTCGATGGATCCGCTGGTTCAAAGGATGGCTGCAACGTGGTCAAGAAACAGGGTTTCTCGGGAACTATCGCATTCGGATCTTCGATGAGGAGTTCTCAAAAAAGCATGAGGGCGAAGAAAAGTCCAGAGTGTGGTTTGCAGAACGATCCGTGCTTTTTGTCCCTGTGATCAGCCCGGCTTATGCATCGTCTCAAACCTGCCAGCATGAACGCGACGCGTTTTTGCGGGAATCTGGCGGTGAATTGCGTGACCGCATTTTTCCAATTCGACTCGATAACGGTGACGTTCCCAAAGTATTTGCTGACGTCGAATTGTCCGTCATACGGACAGAGACTGACGCATCGATCGTGGCCCGGAATCTTGCCATCACGTTTGAGAATCGGTTGGAAGGAATTGCCAGACGGGTCAAGCAGTGGGACCAGGTACGAACGGTGCTTTCCCCAAATGGGCGGGCTCTACTTCAACGGCTGAGTTGGATGGCGGCTGCTCCGGTGCCGTTCTCGCTGATCACCGGGCTGGAAGACACTGTTTCGGAACTGGTCAAGCACTCGCTGGTGGTCCAGGACACCGACACTCCCACGCTGTCGGTGGAAAGCGTTATCCAGCAGTTGACGCGCCGATCGATCCGAGAGGAGTTGCGGCTGGAGTCCCTGCAATCGGCACTCAATGCCGCGATGGAGGCGCTTCCCGAAGAACACGTGCGGGGCTGGCCTGTGGGGAACTCTCTCCTGCCGCATTTGCGATTGCTGATTGCCCACGCGGAAGCTCATGGAATTACCAGCCCGACCGCAGCGCTGATGGGCCACGTAGTTCACATTCTGTACGAGAAGGCTGAACTTGAAGAGGCCGAGCCGCTGCTGCGTCGCATGTTGGCGATCAACGAGCAGTCCTACGGAGCCGAACACCCCAAAGTCGTCATCGGCCTCAGCAACCTGGCGCAGTTGTTTCTGGACACGAACCGTCTGGCGGAGGCCGAACCGCTGCTGCGTCGCGCGCTGGTGATCGACGAGCGGGCCTACGGGATGGAGCACCCCCATGTCGCCAACTGCCTGATCAACCTGGCGAAGCTGCTCCTTGCCACGAACCGTCTGGCGGAGGCCGAACCGCTGCTGCGTCGCGCGCTGGCGATTGACGAGCGGGCCTACGGCAAGGAACACCCCCACATCGCCAACTGCCTCAACAACCTGGCGCAGTTGCTCCTTGCCACGAACCGTCTGGTGGAGGCCGAACCGTTGCTGCGTCGCGCGCTGGCGATCGACGAGCAAGCCTACGGCATGGAGCATCCTCACGTCGCCAATTGCCTCAACAACCTGGCGAGGCTTCTGACGACGGCAGGGCGAACAGCAGACGCTCTGCCGCTCGCCGAACGAGCGTTGTCGATTCAAGAAAGGACCTGGCTGGGGCCGCATCCTCAACTCGCAGACGTGCTGGTCACACTGGCTGAAGTGCGGCAGGAACTCGGTGAGCTGGACGAGGCCGAGCGGCATGTGCGTCGCGCGCTGGAGATTGACGAGGCGTCGTTTTCGTCACCGCATCCGAAGTTGTCGCGTGACTTGAACCGGCTGGCTGAGGTGTTATTCGAGCAGAATGATCTTTCGGGCGCGGAAGCCGAAGCTCGACGGGCGGCGGAGATCAGTGAACAGCCGCCGGGACCAGACCATCCGGATCATGCCCGTGATCTCTGCATGCTGGCGAAGATTCATCAGGCGAACGGCAGGTTGTCAGAAGCAGAGCTGCTGTTCATGCGGGCCCTGGAGATCTATCGGAGCAGTTTCGACAGCGATCATCCGCGGATTCTGGAAGCCGAGACGCGACTCGCGGAAATCCGTGGTGTCCCGAAACCGAACCTGGCCTCGCCAGTCGATCTGGAAGTCCCGGATCTGGTGACGCTGGCTTATCGGCTGGTGGCGGCTCGACGGTCCGAGTGGACGCTGCTGTCGAGTCTTCGAGGGGACGGCAAATCTGCGGCGTACACTGAAATGCGACACGCTGCGGAGGAGATTCGTCGGGCGGCGGCCGAGTTGTGTCCGGACAGCGACCAGCCGCTGCGCGACGCGAACGAACTGCTCGGCGAGCGGCTGCAAGGGCTCGAACCGCCGCCTCTCTGGGACACCTGGATTCGAACCGTCTATGAACGGCGTCTGATTCGCGTCGCAGACGAGGTGCGGAAATGACGGACTGGCTGGACGCGGCAAACCGGCTCTCGCAGCGGATCATTGACGGGGACGTCGTGTTCTTCATCGGCGCCGGGTACTCGCTGGAAAGCGAAGGCAACTCCGGCACCGTGCTCATCGCTCGACTGCTGGCGCGGTTTGATGTCCTGTGTGAATACTTCCTGCAGAAGCATCTGCCACTGCGGCATCAGCTTCTTCCGAAAGACGGGGAAGCGTTTGAAGCCCGCTGTCGCGAAGAAGTCGCAAGCCTGCGTGAGGGCATGATCAGAACGTTCTGGATCAGCCGGGACGAACTCGATCCCGAGAAGAAATTCAGCGATCCTGATCTGTACGGGAATCCGGTGAAGTTCCCTCTGTTCTGCTGGGCGATCGCGCGAAAGCTGACACAGCGGTATTACGAGCTGAACGACTGGATGTGCAATGCCTGCAGTATTCTGATGGCTCTGGTCGAACGGCTGGGTGACGAGAAGCACGTGATGGACTTCGTCAACCGGCGTGAGAGGGCACTCTATGCGGCGCTGCGGGCAGTCGAGACCGATGATTCGGCCCGGAGCCTCACGGCATCGCCGCTCGTCAATCTGCGTGGCATGTTCGCGCTCGGGGATCACGTCTGCATGGGCAAGGCGTTGTTTCTGGCCACCATGGGCTTTGAAGATGCGGCCATCATGTCGGGCGATCCAGAACGGCCCGTGCATGAAATGAAGTTTCAGAAAGATGCGCAGCCGGACAAAGCGCTGATTCGGCCACGACATCTCGTGCTGGCCTGGATGGCTCGCGAGGGGTTGTGTCCAACGCTGCTGACGACGAATTATGACCTGCTTCTGGAAGGCGCGTTCCGGCTGGCCGGATTCCGGCTCAATGTGCCTTCGGAAGTCGACGTGGCCCGCAATGTGGAAGCCCGCTGCCGTGATCGCCACATCGAGGTTCTGCCGGCAACCCGTTACGCAGAATGCACGCGCGTCGCGCGAGACGTGCAGTTCTTCAATGCCGGAGGGGCTCACCAGACCGCGCTGATCTACAAGATTCACGGCTGCGCTCAGACTTACCGCAAGGCGACGCACCACGTCGGCGACTGGAAGAACTACCTCAAGTCGGTGGTCTTCACCTTTCGTGAGATCCAGAACTGGCGCGAGGATTCGTGGTCACGGGATCTGCTCTACACGCTGCTGAGGACGCGTACCGTCGCGTTCGCCGGTTACAGCGCGGCTGACCCGGTCATTCATGACACGTTCCGGTCGGTCTACGAGGACATGGCGGATCGCCGGGCCAACGGAGACGACACAACTGCTCGCGGGCTGCCTGATCGGCCGGACGAGATCGCGAAGCTCGCCCCGGCCTTCCTGATGGACCTGATCGGGAAGAACGAGTTTCACGGCATGGAAATCCTGCGGTCAGCCAGCCGCAGCGTCGGAGAACGCCTGCCGCGACTCAGCCAGCACCCCAATCAATTCAGTTTCCAGATGGAAAACCGCGGGAGAGCCGGCGGTGGTACGCCGACACTCGACGAATTGCAGGAGTGGATCTTCCGCTGCGCCATGCGCAAGCAACAGCGGCAGATTCTGAAGATGCACCTCTGGTCAGTGACGCGGACGATCTGGCATGGACCTCAACCGGTGGAAGAAATTCAGGATGTCATCACGACGTTCGACGAGATGGTGGATGCCGAGCAGAACGCCGCCTCCAGAGCGCACCGCAGGAAAAGGGCTCCGGAAGTGTGCCGTCGGCTGACTCCCTGGATCACGGTGTTTCATCGGCTGCTGATGCGTGAGTTCGCGCTGGCGGAAGCCATCGAATCTCCCACGCTGTCGCAACGCACAAAGGTTGAAAAATGTCTGCGGGAGTCTCCGTGGTACTTCCCGCTGGCTGATCGTCCGGCGTGGGCCGCGTGGAGTGTTGTCGTTGAAATTGCGCTGCGACGAATGGTCTCGATGCTGCATTTTGCTCTTGGGCCGCAGGATGACGAACTCGCGAAAAACAGGCTTGCGCGATGGGCCTCCGAGACGCGACTGATCTGGCCGGTCGATCGACAGCCGAACGATCAGAAGTTTGACCCAGCCGACTCTGACGCGTCGCTCCGCACGGCCAGCACTCCGGACGACAATGCGTGGAGAAAATTCTGTCCGACGCTTGAATTCAACTGCGAGCGGCTCGGCAGTGCGCCGAGTGAGCTGGTGATTCGAGTGAGATCGTCCCGGGACGAGGAACTGATGGCGGACTCCATCGTCCTGCATCGCGACCGCCGGGTCTGGAGTCTGGCCGACACCGCGATACCGTGGCCAGATGAGGAACACGAGAGCCGCCAGAAGACCGACAGCGATTTCCGGCAGACCCCCGGAGCGGAGTTGCTGTGGGACATCGCGAAACTTCAGGCAGGTGGGTTGCTGGAAGCGTCGAAGCCGGACTCCCGGCTGATCCTCCGAATTCGCCAGTGTCTCTCGAACAGCGAAGCTGTGGACAGCGATCGAGGAGCACCGAAGTGAGCCCATCTCTTGATCTGAATGACCGGATTGAGCGGCTGATGTTTGCGCTGGAACGTTTCGGCGTCGCGCCGCGGAAGTCGCTCGAAGAGGCGAGTGGAACAACGAATCCGTCGATGATCCGCGTCAGCCGAATCAAAGCAGCCGGCCAGAAGCTGATCCATCCTGACCTGCTGGTGATCGATCCCTGCACCGGTTCGCTGGGGCTGGTGTATCTGGTGACGTCACCGATTCGCGAGCATTTCAGAGCGAGTTGGCGTCGGCAGGACTCGAACTTTCAGGGCGGCGAACGTGAGATGCTGCGCGAGCTGATGAATGTCTGCATTGATGAAGCAGCGCATGTCCGGCAACTGTTTCTGAATCATGCGACGGCACGGACGCATCAGGTCTGGTCTGTGGAGCTGGTTTTCGTCACCGACCTCGATGCAAAGCAGCCCGAGCTGAGATCCGAAGTTGGCGAAGTCTTTCGGGCAATCCAGTTACAAACAAGTTTTCTGTACTCGATCGGGATCAATGAATTTGTCTGGCCGCCCGAGTGGAATGACGAGGATTTCAAAAGAGTCATCAGCCGCGCGTTGCCGGCTCCAGAGTCAGCCACGGTGTCGGCGGATTCGGTTTCGGGCCGTGACACAAAGGCCGCGTGGAGTGGACATTTTCGGCGCGCGTTCGCCTGGCTGCTGATCGAGGTTCGGAAGTGGGTGGCGGAGGCGGATCAGCATTCAGGCCGGACGGGACGCCGAATTCATCGGCACTTGCAGAGCATTGAGGTCAATCACTTCCGATTGCCGGGGACACGAACACTGACGTTTGTCCCGGACGACGGGACCGCTCCGAATTCGCGGGACGTGGTTCAGGTCATTCACGGCCCCAACGGCAGCGGAAAGTCGTCGTTTGTGGAAGCCCTGGAGTACGCCGTGACCCGCAGAATTGAACGGCTGGGCGAAGTCGAAGATGACGACACCTTCCGGAAAGCCATCGTGAATCGAACTGTGCGGAAGTCGAATGAAGCTGCTGTCGCGACAGCCAGAGTCAGTTGGTTGCAGCGTTCGACCGGAGTGAAATCCACAGACGGAAAGACTCGGGTCTGCACGCTGAAGCTCGACGAACGAACCCATCACCGGAAAACGGGTTTCGAGCCAATCGACAGGCTGGCGTTTATTCTCGATCAGGTGCTGATGGATCGTCTGACGAATGCCCGGCCAGCTGATCGGTCGGCTGCGTTTTTACGAGCGTTCTTTCCGAACGAGGAAATTGCGCTTCGCAGAAACTTCGCCGAACGCCAGACAAGCCTGCAGACGGCGCTGAGTGAACTGCCGGAATCTGTCTGGCGGTGGCTGGCGAATCACGACGGCGATGCCCCGTTGTCTGACGACGCTTTGAAGCCCGAGGCGATTTCCCGCCGGCTGGCCTGGCTGGATCGGCGCAATTCCGCCGTGCCGCGCGACCTGATCACTGCCTGTGTGCAGGCGACGTTGCCGAAGCTTCAGGACCTCGAAGAGCTGTCCCGGCTGGACGTGCTGGATGCAGCGATGCCATCTCTGTCTCACACGATTGGCCACATGGAGAGCGAGATTCCCAAAGAAGCATTCTCCAGTTTGCTCAGTGAACTGGAGAGTGTTCTGAACGGACTGATTTCGTCGGCTCCCAGACGCCGCAAGCAGATTGCTGAAGCTGTCTCTGTCCTTAATGGACTGATCGACTGGCAGATCGAGAGGTCGTCTTCGCATGACGATGAGGGCTTTCGGCGTGATCTGGATGAGTGGCTGGAAACGACCGCGGCAGAAGATCTGGCAACGCGGCAGCTACAGGTCCGCACTGTGGTCGAAAAGCTCGCGGAGTCCCGCGAAATTTTTCCGGGGACTCACCCGCCGTCTCTGCGCCCCGTCATTGAGTTATCTGGTTCCAGGCTGCAAAGCTGGCGCGACGAAATGCAGACCCGAGCGAAGGATGCCTGCGCCAGACTGCCGCGGAAAAGTTCCGCGGAAGAATCACTGGCGGCGGCGAAAGCAGCAGGCTCCCGGCCCGCACGACTGTCGGCGCTGCAGCTTAAAGCGCTGCAGGATGTCAGCCATGACGCTGAACTGGTTTGTCAACTCGTCGACGGGCCATCGGCCCCTCTGGACCAGTTGATCAGCGACGTGATCGCCTCTCACGAACCACGCGCGTTTGGAAAGATTGCAATCGGTGAAGGCAACTGGGCGGCGGAGCTGACGGATCAGTTGCAGGAACTCGACCGCAGGCTCGAACTGCTCGATCAGCCGGACCAGTTAAGACGCGATCGGTCGCGTACCGGAGTAAGCATGATCGCCCGGCTCGAACGAGTGCTCAAAGAAGCGAAAGACCTCGACAGACTTCGCTCGCAACTGAACCGCTCATTCATCGCGCAGCTTGAGCGTGCGGATCTCCCACTCAATGAATTGATGGCAATGTTCACACCGGCACGCTGGGCGTATGAGGATCTCATTGTCCGTCAGAAACGGGGAAGCGGTTCCAGGTCAGAGAGTCAGGCCGAGCCCCGCGACGCGATGTCCATTGAGTGGCGCACGGCGGGGGACAAAGAAAACGCGTCTCTGCGGTTTAACACGGCGCAATTGAATACGCGGACTCTGGCCATGTTCCTGCTGAGCGGGATCCGAATGAACAACAGCCTGCGGCTGCTGGTTCTGGATGATCCATTTGACGGGATGGACGAGCTGACCATTGCCGCAATCGCTCGCGGACTCGCGCGACTGGACCGCATCTTTCGAGTGACGGAGAACGGGTGGCAGTTGCTGGTCTTCGTCCATAGCCGCACCGCGTTTGAACGGCTGCGTCACGAGATACCGGGCACATCTCACAAGCTGCCGTTTCATGTGCCGCACCTCCAGTACGCAGAGTCGCAACGTGGAAAACAGGCCCATATTCCGAGCTATGAAACCCGCATCCTGGCACCGCTGAGGCCCGGTTCAGCCAGTGATCTCGCCCCGCTGACGAGCCTGCTGACAGAAATCGTCTCGCCGAAAGGACGCGATCGGACTTAGTACACATCCCAGAGATAAAGGGTTGAAAACCGGGTGGCCGGGGTTGGAGCGAGGAACGAGCGAAATCCCCGGGGCTTCCTTCGCAGGCTCAGTCCAGCCGCGGCCACCCAATGAGTGACCCTGATTTCGTGGGACGCATACGAAGTCGTAACCGTCCGCGGGAACGGCTGCCGACCGGATGCAGGTCGTTACCGACGCTTGTGCTGTCACCTCCGTCGACGCAGTGACAAGTCTGATTCGAGTGATTCACACCGAGCCCCGAACCACCGGTACAGTATCGCTCAGACAGCGATGGTCTGGCGATCTGGTAGAAGCGACCTATGGCTTCTGATGTTCTTTGAAGAACTTCACAATCAACGGGGGGGCCTCGGGCGGGTATTTGTGCGTGCCGTTGTGGATCATCGTGACGACCGGGGCGTCTTTTTCTGACGGGTACAGAGTGCAGTCAGACGCCCATTCGGTGCCTTCGGAGCTACAGGCGTTGTGCCGACGGACGGTGTCGATCATGCGTTCCTGCCAGGCGAACTTGACGAGTGCGTCATGCGTGCCGGCGATGTGCAGGATCGGTCTGGGCTCGGGGGGCTGTTTGAGGAAGGCTCGATTGACCGCCGCGCACGGCGCGAACGCGGCGAACTGCTCGCCGCGGGCCACCCATAACAGGTAGGTGAAACCGCCGCCGTTCGAGTGACCGGTCGAATAGATACGCGAATTGTCGACCTTGTATTTCTCGCGCAGCGTCTTCAGCACGGCGTCGAAGAACTTCAGATCGCGGTCGCCCTGATCGCCGATGCTGCTCTGCCAGCCGTTGCGTTTGCCTTCCGGATCGGTGAGCTGACCCGGTGTCGGCACGCCCTGCATATAAACGACGATCGCTTCCGGCCAGTGGTTCTGCAGACCGAAACTGCGGTCCGCATTCTGCATCGAGCCGCCGTGACCATGAAATCCGAAGACCAGCGGCGCGGGCTCGTCGTTACTGTCTTTGGGCAGATAGACGAGTGCCTGACGTTCGAGTCCGTCGATCGTCCACGTCAGAGTTTCCGGAGTGCGGCCATCGGAATTCCGCCGCAGACTTTGAAATGCCGCCCGCCGTTCCTGTTGTGAGAGCTTTCCGTCGCCGTCCTTGTCGAAGCGTTCGAGCAGTCGGTCCCGCAGCGTCTGAGCATTCGTCGGATGTTGAGCCAGGACGAGCAGCAAAGCGGCGGCCACGAGAACTGGCAGACGATTCATAGCGACGATCCTTTCTGAACAGGACGAATTGTCTCGATTTAGACAGCGCCACTTTCGGTTGCAGTACAAGCACGAAGCGCAAGCGAGTGAGTCAGTTACGACAAACACACTCGCTTGCGCTGCGTGCTTGTCACCTCGCAGATTTCGCCCAAGTGGCACTGTCCAACGATAAACCCCTGCAGAGCCGCCAGAGTTTCGCGTCAGCCCGGTCTGCCTCAGTGGGACGTCAGCTCGAAGTCGAACCGTCGTTCGGATTCACTCACGGTCACGGTCAGCTCGGACGCCGAGTTGTATCGCGCCGGCACGCGTTCCGGACCGTCGCCCTCGTCCGATTCCGAAGGCTCCTCGCTGCCGTCTTCAAACGCCAGGCCGGTCGAGCGAATGCGGACGGTTTTCGGGCCGGGCATCACTCCGGAAATCTCAGAATTGAACTGCAGCAAGTAATGGCCGCTGCTGTCAGTTTCGGCGTACGAAAACGACTGGTCTTTGGACTCGAATAAGACCGCCGCACCGGCCAGCGGTTCGCCATCGAGCGTCACAGTGCCGGACACGTCGACCAGATTCAGACTGCCGTAATCGGGCTTCTGTCCGCCGCAGCCAGTCAGCAATAGTATCAGAAACAACATCGCAGCCCGGAGCATCAGAAGTCCCCGATGTCGTCGTTCGCGTCGCGTGTTGACAGAGCACGGTACGCCGGGTCGTCGATCGCTTCGCTGATAAACCGAACGCGGCCATCGCCGAACAGGAAGAAGGCGCCGCCGTCGTGGTAACTGCCGAAGGCGAGTTCGATCAGGCGGCCGTGAGCCGCAGGCGTCACAAAGCGGGCATTGATCTTCGCTTGAGTTGTCCCGACGAATTCCGAGAACTCGGTGCCGCCGGTACCACCATCACAGTTGCACGGATCAGCCTGCGGCGAGCCCAGATACCAGTAATCCATCGCCTGGCCATCTTTGACAAAGTCCGGCTCAGTCCGCGACTCACCCACCAGAAACGTGTTCGACAGTCCGTCGGTGACGTCGCCGAAGCTGACACTGCTGCAGGCAAAGAAGACTCCATCCTGTTGAGTATTCTCCAGCGACTTCGATCCGGATATGACAATCGTCGATGTGTCATCGGAACTCGCCTGTGAGCCAGCGTTGCCGCGGTAACTCGACGGCACTCGATGATCGATATTTTGATTGTTGATGTGCTCGGATACCGGCATCGTCGGGCAGCGAAACGTCTCAATCAGCGTCCCACAGGCGACCTCGTTCGCTCCATTGGCCGCCCAGTTCCCCGGACCGCTTTCCTGGAAATACAGAGTCTCGTACAGCGGAGCCTGATCGATACCGGGCAGCAGGAATGTCGTCCAGCTTGTGCCGCGCGTGTCCCAGCCGAACGGCAGCCGGGTTGCCGTTTCGTGGTAGCTGTGCAGAGCGATGCCGATCTGTTTGAGATTGTTGCGGCACTGGCTGCGCCGAGCGGCTTCCCGGGCTGCCTGGACTGCCGGCAGCAGCAGAGCGACCAGAATGGCGATAATCGCCATCACGACCAACAGTTCGATCAGCGTGAAGCCTCGACGCATGATGCTCTCGTTGGAGTCAGGTGTGACCAGGGTCGCGCCCGTCAGACGGGATGGTACGCGTCGTTCGTGAAGCTTCCACGAAGTGTCAGACACTGGATTCTGAAAATCTGAAGAACTGGGGACGTCGATCCGGAAGCATTCAGCGGGCGAGATGGTTTTCCTGACGCTGTTCATGCTGGAAAGTTGAAACAGATCCACTGAGAACTTCCAGTCGCCGGAAGCGACAGTCACGGCGAGAGCCCGTTAGAATTCGCCGATCCTGATCTGTTGAACTCGAATTATCCCGGAGCAGTCTCAGATGAAACGCCCCCTCGGAAACGTCCTGCTGGTTCTGTTGGTCAGTCTTGCCACCTCAGTTCCGCGAGCAGCTCAAACCGAAGAGCCGCAGCCGCCGAAAGGCTTTCGAGCGATCTTTAACGGGCACAGCCTCACTGGCTGGCACGGGCTGAATCCGCATCAGTCGGCGAAGCTGACCGGCGAGAAGCTGACGGCGAATCTCGAAGAGCAGCGGGCCGACTTCCCGAATCACTGGCGGATCGAAAACGGCGAACTCGTCAACGACGGGCACGGACCATACGCAACGACGGACGAGGACTTCGGCGATATCGAGCTGCACCTCGAATACAAAACGGTACCGAAGGCTGACAGCGGCATCTATCTGCGCGGGACGCCGCAGGTGCAGATCTGGGACTGGAACCAGGAATTCGATCCGAAGCGACCGACGCGGCGCCCACATCTGGGGTCGGGCGGGCTGTTCAACAATACGCCCGGCACGCTGGGCCGCGATCCGATCTCCCGCGTCGATAAGCCCTTTGGTCAGTGGAACCAGTTCCGCATCCGACAGATCGGAGCCCGCACCTGGGTGTGGCTGAATAATCGCCTGGTCGTCGAAGGCGCGATCATGGAGAACTACTGGGACCGCGAAAAGCCACTGCCGGCCAAAGGCCCGATCATGCTGCAGACGCACGGTGGCGAGATTCGCTGGCGGAACATCTTCATCCGCGAGATCCGTGAGCAGGAAGCCGAGCAGTTCCTCGCCGCCAATCCACTGCTGCCGACGCCAACCGCGTACGACGTCGCCTACGGGCCGCATCCCAAACAACTGCTGCACTTCTGGAAGGCCGAATCGGACAAGCCAACGCCGGTGCTGTTTTTCATTCACGGCGGCGGCTGGATGGCTGGCGGTCGGTTGAGCGGACTGTCGGGAATGCTGCAGGATTTCCTCGACAACGGGATTTCGGTTGTCTCGGTCGAGTACCGCTTCATTCCGGAAGCGTCGGCCGATGGAGTCGTCCCGCCGGTCAAAGGCCCGCTGCACGATGCCGCTCGCGCGCTGCAGTTTGTGCGCAGCAAGGCCGCCGAGTGGAACATCGACAAGCAGCGGATCGGCGCATCGGGCGGTTCGGCCGGCGCGTGTTCGAGTCTCTGGCTGGCGTTCCATCCGGACATGGCCGACCCGAACAGCGACGACCCGGTCGCCCGCGAATCGACTCGACTGTGGTGCGCGTCGGTGCGAGGTGCTCAGACCACGCTCGACCCGCAGCAGATGAAAGACTGGACGCCCAACAGTCGCTACGGTGGCCACGCGTTTGGCTTCACCGGCGACGCGGAAAAGAAGCTCTCGCAGTTCGACGAGTTTCTCGCAAAGCGCGACACCATCCTGCCGTGGATCGCCGAGTATTCGCCGTACGCCCTGGTCAGTTCCGATGACCCGCCCGTCCACCTGGTCTACTCGTCACCGCCGAATCTCGGTCAGCCGGAGAAGGATCCGACGCACACGGCGAACTTTGGCGTCAAGCTGCAGGAACACTGCCGCAAAGCCGGTGTCGAGTGTCAGCTCGTCTATCCCGGCGCTCCAGACGTCGAAGACGAATCCACAACCGACTACCTGATCACGAAGCTCAAGGCCGAGTGACCGCGTCAGAATCGTCCGCCGGTTCTTCTCCGGGGTGGCTGAGATCGAGCTTGCGAACCCTCAGTCGCCCACGTTGTGAACGACCTCAATCGCTCATCGAGAAAGCTGTCCACTCGTATGAAACACCTTGCTCGAATCCTCACCGCAAGTTTTGTCTGTCTCACTCTGCTGAACACTGCGCTGCTGGCGGCGGACCGGTTTGCGTTGCCAACGTCTGAAGACGGACTGCCCGGCGAAGGGGCGCTGCGGCGTTATGAGGGGTACGTCAAACGCTGGGCCGAGTCACGTGCCGCGTGGGCGCAACGGATCGAACAGGATCAGACGGCCGTTGTCTTTCTGGGCGATTCGATCACGCAGGGCTGGGGCGAGAAGTTTCGCGAGCAGTTTCCGGGAATGAAGCTCGCCAACCGCGGCATCGGCGGCGACACGACGCGTGGAATGCTGATCCGGCTCAACGAGGACGTGCTCGCGCTCAACCCGAGTGCCATCGTGATTCTGGCCGGGACGAATGACATCGAAGTCGGCATCGACACCGAGGCGATCGGCCGCAATTTCCAGAAGATCATTCAGGCGATCAAGAAGCACAATCCGCAGACGCCGATCGTGCTGTGTCGGATGTTTCCCAGTTCGGCGCAGAAGAAGCGGCCCAAAGAGACCATCGACCACGTCAATCAGCTTTACGACGCGACGGTCAAAGGCGATTCGCAGATCACCGTCGTCGATACCTGGACGCTGTTTGCGAATCAGGAAGGCGACGCCGATCCGAAATACTTCCCCGATCTGCTGCATCTGAATGCGGCTGGCTATCAGCGCTGGGCGGCGGCCTTGCGGCCCGTGTTTGCGACGCTCGGCTTCCTCGAAACCGAAGCGGACGATTTCCAGCCCGAGCCCGGCTTCGTCAGTCTCTTCAACGGCCGCGACCTGACCGGCTGGGGATTCCGGCCGACGCCGCCACGCAAGCAGCCGAAGAATCCACGCCCCTCTGCGCCGGTGTTTGTCGAGGTCGCAGAAGCCATTTCGTTCGACGGAAAGACCGTCAGCAGTGACGGGCGATACGCGGCGATCAATGGCCGGCTGGTGGTGAAGACGCCGCCCGAAGGTCGCCGCATCCAGCAACTGTGGACGACTCAGGAATTCGGCGACGACTTCGTCCTCAAACTGGAGTTCCGCGCAACGCCGAACGCCGACAGTGGAGTCTTCATCCGCAAGCCGCAGCTTCAGTGCCGCGACTATCTGCTCGCCGGACCGTACACCGAGCTGCAGCGGTTCCGCGAAGGCGACTGGAACGAACTGGTCGTCACGGTGGAAGGCGGAGTCGCTCGCGCGACCTGCAACGGCGAACTGCTGACCGACGACCTGGTGGTGCCCGAAACCGGCCCAATCGGACTCGAAGGTGACCGTGGTCAGATGGAGTATCGCCGCATTCGATTGAAGAAGCTGAGTGACAATGAGTCATCGACCGCTTCCGCAATACTGACCAACGAAGCTCGCGCGGCTATTCGTGCCGAGATCAACGCAGTCATCAACGAAGGTTACTACCCCGGCATCTCGATCCTGCTGATCCATCGCGATCAGGTTGTTATGCGGGAAGCGCACGGTGTTGCGAACCTCAAAACAAAGGCGCCGTTCACAGTGGATGAACTCTGCTGGCTGGCCTCGACCGGCAAAATCTTTACGGCCACGCTGATGGCTCGACTGGTCGACGACGGCGTTGTTTCGTTCGACGACCCGATTTCGAAGACGTTTCCCGAGTTCGCTGACATCCGGCTGATTGACGGCGGAAAGCCACAGCGTCCCGTGCTTCTGCGGCAGGCGATGAGCCATACGTCCGGCATTCCCAACGACGGCTGGATGCAGCAGCACGGTTTCGCCCAGGACGATCCGAAATACGCAGGCTACTACTTCCCGCAGACGCCGCAGGACTTCGTCACCGCGTGCGTGCAGCTCGGTCTGGTGTCTGAACCGGGAACGAAGATGATGTACGGTCGCCCGATCGACCTGTGTGCCTGCGTCGCCGAGAAGCAGACCGGGCAGACGTTTATCCAACTCATGCAGGAGCGGGTTTTCAAACCGCTCGGTCTGCACGACTCGACGATCCAGCCGACGGCGGCCGAATTGAAACGGCTCGCCCCGCTGTATCAGTCGAAAAAGCCACACGTCTTTGAGCCGGACCCGTTCGGACTGGAAGTCGCCGAGCGGCAGAACAAGCGGCTGTCGACGGCCGGCGGCGGCGTGTATTCAACACTCGATGATCTGGGCGTCCTGATGCAGCTTCATCTGCATCGCGGAATGCACAACGGCCAGCAACTGATCCGCGCGGAAACACTGCGTCAGCTTTACGAGTCACAGCCTGGCACCGACAGCCGTTATGGCCTGGCGTTTCAGATTCACGAGAGCAATGTCAACGGCCACTCACGCTGGCTCTCACACCCCGGCTATTCCGGCCCGGTCGCATGGATCGACTTCGACCGCGATCTTTCCGGCGTACTGCTGATGCAGAGCAATACGGTCGGACGGACGAAACATCACCAGCGGATCATCGACACCGTCTACCGCTTTCTGCCGGCTCGCGAGTCTGGCTTCGAGTAATTGTGACAGATGGTCATCGACCACGATCGATCGATACAGCAGCGACATTGCGCCAAGGTGCCGGGATTTGCCGGAGAGGACCCGCAGCGCTAAGCTCGCCCGCTACTGAATGACAGACCTTCCTTTCATGAGGATTCCCATAATGAATCGTCCCGGTTGTCTGATGTGGTTTTTCCTGCTCAGTGGACTGCTGACTTACGCCGTCGGCTGCTCGAAATCGACAACTCCATCCGGTCACAGCGGAGTCGAGACCGGTGCGCCGGCAGAGACGCTCGCACCGGAATCACGCGGCACGATCGGGTTCTCGGCGCTCGAACTGAAGAATCCGTTCTTCAAAATCATCGCCGACAGTATGACTCAGGAAGCGGAGAAGAATGGTTTCACCGTTGTCGTCAACGATGCCGCGCGCGACGTCAGCGAACAGTCGAAACACATCGACGCGTACATTGCCCAGGGCGTCACGGCAATCGTACTGAATCCGGCCGACCGTCTGGCGATCGGCCCGGCGATCCGTAAAGCCAACGACGCCGGCATCCCTGTTTTCACCTGCGATCTGCAATGCACTGCTGAGGATGCCAGAATCGCCGGACACATCGGCACAGATAATTTCCAGGGCGGCAAGCTCGCTGGCGACGCGATGATCGAAGCACTCGGCGAGGACGGTGGCCAGGTCCTCATTCTGCACTTCAAACAGGCGAACTCGTGTGTGCTGCGGGTTCAGGGATTCCGCGAAGTCATCGAGGCGCACAACGCTGACCGCGAGAACGGGAAGATCGAGATTGTTGCGGAACTCGAAGGCGGCGGTTTGCAGGACGAAGGCTTTCGCGCGACCTCGGACGCACTGCAGGCCCATCCGGATCTGAAAGGCATCTTCGCCATCAATGACCCGTCTGCCCTGGGAGCCTGGACGGCGCTCAGGCAGGCGAACAAAACCGACACGATCACCATCGTCGGTTTCGACGGACAACTCGAAGGCAAACAGGCGATCCGCGATGGGAAGATTTACGCCGACCCGATTCAGTTCCCCAGGAAGATGGGCGCGGTCTCGGTGCAGAACATCATCAAATATCTGGACGGCGAAGAGTTCGAGCAGGTCGAACTCATCCCGACCGAACTGTACCGCAAAGCCGACGCCGAAACCGACCCGGAACTCAGCGGCGCCGCTTCCGAGCCTGCCGCAGAAGCAACTGCCGAATAATCGGAGCGGGAATTGGCAGAATGATTCGGGGCAGAATGATTTCAGTGCGACGCGGACAGAGTCTCTCAACAATTCTGCACTTCGTCATTCTGCCCCGCATTATTCTGTCAACTCTGAATCACTGAATTGTTCGACCTTCGATTCGTGGATGTTCGATCGAGATCGCCCGTGACCGATTCCGCCACTGCCACTTCTGCCCCGTTGCTGTCGATGCGTGGGATCGTCAAGTCGTTTCCCGGCGTGCGGGCGCTGAAGGGGGTTGAACTCGACCTGCTCCCCGGCGAGGTTCATGCCCTGCTGGGTGAAAACGGGGCTGGCAAGAGCACACTGATCAAGGTGCTCGGCGGGGCTCATCGACCGGACGAAGGCTCGATCGAAATCGACGGTCATTCTGTCGAGATCGCCAGTCCAGCCGATTCGCAGCGGGCCGGCGTCGGGGTCATTTACCAGGAATTCAATCTCGTCCCGGCGATGACCGCGCGGGAGAACATCTTCCTCGGTCAGGAGCGTTCCAGCATCGGCATCCTGCCGGTCCGGGAAGAACGCCAAAAGACGCGCGAACTGTTCGAGCGGCTGGGCGTCGATCTCAATCCGGAATCACTCATCCGCCGGCTGACCGTCGCACAGCAGCAGGTCGTCGAAATCGCCAAAGCCCTGCTGCTCGAATCGCGGATCATCGTCATGGACGAGCCAAGCGCCGCACTGTCGCCGCGCGAAGTCGAGGGCCTGTTCCGGATCATCCGCGAACTGAAGTCGCAGGGCATCGGCATCGTTTACGTCAGCCATCGCCTCGATGAGATCTTCGAGATCTGCGACCGGGCGACGATTTACCGCGACGGCGAACACGTCGCGACTCGGCCGATCAGCGAACTGACACGCGAGTCGATCATCGAACTGATGGTCGGCCGCAAACTCGAAAACGAGTTTCCTCATCGCGAGCCGCTGGCTGAAGACCGTAACCCAGGCGAGGGACTGGTTGTCTCGAACCTGAACCGCGGTCACGACGTGCAGGACGTTTCTTTTGCCGTACGGCGCGGCGAGATCGTCGCGTTGACCGGACTGGTTGGAGCCGGTCGAACGGAAACCGTGCGGTTGATCTTCGGAGCCGATCAGCGCGCCTCAGGAACGATCAAACTGGATGGCCGCGAATTGTCGATCCGCAGTCCGCGTGATGCGATTCGTGCGGGCATCTGCCTGCTGACTGAAGACCGCAAGCATCAGGGGCTCGTGCTGAATCGCAGCGTACTGGAGAACTTCGGCCTGCCGAACCTGCTGTCGTTTTCGCATGGCGGAGTGATTGATCGACGTCGAGAACGCTCGGCTTTTGAGCGTTATGTTGGACAGCTCCGCATCCGTGTTTCGAGCCCGGACCAGCGGGCGGGAAACCTCTCGGGCGGAAATCAGCAGAAGGTCGTTCTGGCGAAATGGCTTGAGCGCAACGCTGAAGTCGTCATCTTCGACGAACCAACGCGCGGCATCGACGTCGGAGCAAAGTACGAGATCTACCTGCTGATGCAGCAGCTCGCCGCCGATGGCAAGGCCGTCCTGATGATCAGCAGCGAGCTGCCCGAAGTGCTCGGCATGGCCGACCGCATCATCGTGATGCACGAAGGCCGCGTGACTGGCGAGATTACCGATGTCGAGTCAGCCACGCAGGAAGACATCATGAACCTGGCGATCCGATGACAGATTCAGACCAGACAGACGCGGCCGCAGAGACGCGAAGGTTCGCGAGGTGGTGGAGATGAAGTCTTCCGTCTTTCCCGCAAAGACAAACATGTCCAGGTCCACAGACAATTTGCGAAAACGAACCTGGCTGTACTTTGCGTTTCTCGACGTCTTTGCGACTTTGCGTCAGACGACTGCATTGTCAGCAGAGAATCTGCCCGCCCCACGATCTGTTCTGACAAAAGCCGTCACGATGACTCCCGACGAACTGCGAAAACTGCTCAGTGACACGCTCGACGATTACCGACTGTCGCGAACTGAAAAGCGGGCGTTGAGCAGCCGGCTGGATGAGGCTTCACAGTCGGAAGCGGACCTCGTCCTGCTACAGAAGGTCGCGTTTGAACTCGCCGAGCAGGCGGTCGATGCGACGAATGTCTCAGACGTTCTTGAGTGGCTGCGTGACGTGACGGGCGTATTGAGACGCGCGGCAGCCGGGGACTCGACCGGACACGAGGCCGATGCGTGTTTCAGTCCGGGTGACGCCTGCTGGAATCGCATTGTCGGTCTGTTGCGGACGGCAAGGGAGAGTGTCGATATCTGCGTGTTTACGGTGACAGACAACCGGATCACGACGGAGATCCTCGACACACACGCTCGCGGCGTCGCCGTTCACGTCGTTACCGACAACGATAAAGCGAATGACGAAGGTTCGGATGCGGCCCGTCTGGCGCGAGCCGGCATCCCTGTCCGTATCGACCGGACCAGCTACCACATGCACCATAAGTTCGCGTTGTTCGACGATGCCCGGCTGGTCACCGGCAGCTATAACTGGACGCGGTCGGCCGCCGAGTACAATTCGGAGAACCTGATCGTCACCGGCGACCCGCGACTCGTTGGACCATTTCGGCGGGAGTTCGACAAACTGTGGAACTCGTGCGACCCGTTTTAAAGTAGAGCAACGCGTTCGTCAGTCGTCGCAGCGAAACTCGCGGAGAGTTTCGGCCTGACAATGAACCGAAACCCTTCGCGAGTTTCGCTACCGATTTCAAACCCTCTCAAGGCCCCCATTATGGCGTTTCCCCGAATGCTCCGCGTGCGGCAGAAGTTTGACGCTCAGCGAGTTGAAAACATCCCGGCTGAGGTCGATTCGCAACTCGACCGGCTGCAGCTTGGTCAGGTCGTCCAGCCCGGCCAGACCGTCGCGATCACCGCCGGCAGTCGCGGCATTGCGAACATCGCCGTCATCACGAAAGCCATCTGCGATCACGTGAAGAAGATCGGCGGAGTGCCGATCGTCATTCCCGCGATGGGCAGCCACGGTGGCGGAACGGCGGAAGGCCAGCGGGAAATCCTCGAAGGCTATGGCATTACGTCGGATTTCTGTGGAGCGGAAATCCGGTCGAGCATGGAGACGGTCGTCGTCGACGAAACGCCCCAGGGCATCCCGGTCCACTTTGACCGAAACGCCTTCGAGTGCGATCATGTGATCGTTGCCGGCCGCGTCAAACCGCATACCGGTTTCGTCGGCCCGATCGAATCCGGTCTGCACAAGATGATGTTGATCGGCCTGGGCAAACATAATGGTGCGAAGATTTATCATCGCGCGATCGCCGATTTCAGCTTTCTGGAAATCATTCGCGCCGTCGCCGCGTCCGTGCTGCAGAAGTGCGGCGTCATCGCGGGTGTCGCTATCGTCGAAAATGCGTACGACGAAACCGGGATGATCGCGGCTGTCGCTCCGGCGGACTTCTACGAGCGTGAAGTTGAACTCCTGAAAACCGCGACAGCCTGGATGCCGCGCCTGCCGTTCCGGGACGTCGGTCTGCTGATCGTCGATGAGATCGGCAAGGACATCAGCGGATCCGGCATGGATACCAACGTGATCGGCCGCAAATACAACGACCACGCGGCCACGGAGCAGGACAAGGTCCGAGTCCGCCGCATCTTCGTTCGCGGTTTGACCGAAGCAACTCACGGCAACGCCTGCGGGCTGGGCATGGCCGAGTTCACGAACAAACGCTGCGTGAATTCTGTCGACCGGGCGATCACTCAGATCAACTCGATGACTGGCAACCATCCGACGTCGGCCGCAATCCCGGCTTGGTACGAAACCGATCAGCAGGTTCTGGAACAGGCTCTGCAGACGATCGGCCTGGTCGAACCGGAAAACGCCCGCGTCGTCCACATCGCCAATACGCTGCACCTGGGCGAGGTCCTCGTCAGCGAGGCGTACCTGTCGGATGTCGAAGCCCGTGACGATCTGGAAATTGTTGACGGCCCGTTTGAAATGCCGTTTGATGGCGAAGGCAATCTGATCGCCGTCGGAAGCAGTCACTGAAGTCGGTCAGGATTGAGTCCCGACAAAAATCGAAGACAGACTCAACCCTTCTTCTGCGATCCAAACTGTAACTGGAAGAGGTCGTTCTTCTCCTCGTAGGGGCGAATTCGCAGATACCAAGCAGTCCAGCGTTTGACGGCCTCTTCACGCCAGCGATTCACAGCCGCATCAATCTGTGCCTGAGACGCGTTAACGGGGAGGTCGTCCAGTGGATTCGATGGTAGACCGACACCGGTGATCTTACGGCTGAGATAACACAGCGCGTTGTACGCTTCGACCAGAACGTCGACGTTGTTGTCCTGCAGAGCCCTGATCAGGAGATTCGCATCCTTCAGGTCTCCGCTGCGGCCGAGCGCCCAGATGGCGGTTCGGCGGACGTCCGGGCTGGAGTGATTGATCAGTTTGCGGATCTGGTCAATCTGGCCGAGGAGTTCTTCGCGATTACCGATTTGAACTTTTTCGACAATGGCCGCCTGCGCGGCTTCGAGTTTGTCCGGATCAACCTTCGACAACTCCGTCAGCAGATCATCCAGCGGCCCCTGCATTTTGCGTTCCTTGAGCGTGCCGCCGTCAAGTTCTGCTTTCGACAGGTCTTCCGGCAACCCACGACCACCGGTCAGCAGACCAGCACCGTACTGTTCGACAATCGTCTTCTTTGTCGGCCGGATATAGAACAGCACCGCGAATGAAGTGCCGACGACCGGGCCATCAATTGTGTCCCAGCTTCCGTCGCTCGCCTGCAACTTGAGCAGCGTATCACCGGTGGCCCGAAACCAGTCGATTTTGCCGCCCAGTTCTTTGATTTCATTCAAAGCGCAGGTGCGTTCCAGCGCGTATGTGAAGTACAGCTTGTGAGGAAGATCACTGACTGGAAGAAACCGCCCTGACAACCAGCCAAGCCCGCGGGAGATGGCGCTGCTGACGTTGGATTCCGTCATTTGCGGTCGATAGGCCGACGATGGTTTCCCTGGTTCTTCCGTCTTCGCTTCAAGCACTCCGAACAACTTTTGAGATTCTTCGGGCTGTGAGGTTTTCGGCCTGTTTCCGAACAACTGCATTCGGGCTATGGCCAGCGTGCCGGTTGCTCCCGCTGTCATATTCAGTGTCGGAGCGGCGCCGCCGGTCCCTGCGCTCACGGAAACACCGGGGTGATATATAAAGCCACCGGTGGAGTCTTGCGTTTTGAGATGCCATGCCGCGGCCTTGTCCCACACTTCGAGCGGCACATCAAATCCTGAACGCTTTGCAGCCCACAGCCCCAGCAGGGCGTACTGGGCCATACTTGTGTCACCCACGGTGCGGGCGGGATAGTCCCAGGATCCGTCCGCTCCCTGTTGTGAGACGATGTAGCTGCCGATTGCGAATACTTCGGCGCGTGTTCCGTTTTCGTCGGCGTCAGCCAGCAGCATCCCGTCGACGCCAGCCTCATAGATGTGGTGCTCGGTGTTTGTCGGCTTGTAAACGCCGTCGGTCACCTTTTTCCGCACGTCGGCAATCGCATCCCGAATGGCGGGAGACGACGCGGGCTCGCCGGCTTTCAGCAGTGCATAGGCCGCCAGCGATCGGTAGCCGCCGTGCGGGACCCGTTCAGTGATTTCCTGCTTGAGCCAGGTGACACCTCTGGCAACCGCCTGGTCGTACTGAGGAACTCCCGTCGGTGGCGCAGCAGCCTCAGAGGCTACGGAGTTCAGCGCGAACAGAACTGCGGCGAGCAACATGGTTCGCAGCATGGCGTCAACTCCCGGGGACGTGCCGGTCTGGCAGGAGGCCTGAGCGAGCAGCATTCGGAAATGTGACCGTGAATGGCTGCTTTGCGGAAAGGTCGCAAGATCGTATTCTGCGCGTTTGTAGCATGTCAAATACCGGAAAATCAGGGCCGGACGGACGGACGGGAGCCTCAAAATGACTCTGACGGAGCAGCCCGCGACGTGCCTGGTGACGGGCGGTGCCGGCTTTATGGGAGCGCACGTGACGCGCGATCTGCTGAGCCGCCCCGAACTCCAGGACGCCCGGATCGTCGTTCTGGACGATCTTTCCGGCGGCTTTCGTGAAAACGTTCCGGACGATCCTCGCGTCTGCTTCGTGCAGGGCTCAGTGACCGACGAAACACTTATCAACCAGATGTTCGACGTACACTCGTTCCGCTTTGTCTGGCATCTGGCTGCGTATGCTGCCGAAGGGCTGAGTCACTTTATCCGCCGGTTTAACTACACGAACAATCTGATCGGCAGCGTCAATCTGATCAATGCGTCGATCCGGCATGAGACCGAACGGTTCGTCTTTACGAGTTCCATCGCAGTCTACGGGAGTGCTCAGGTCCCGATGACTGAGCAAACCGTTCCATGCCCCGAAGACCCGTATGGAGTCGCGAAGTATGCCGTCGAACTGGATCTGAAGGCGGCGCATGAAACGTTCGGCCTCGATTATACGGTGTTCCGTCCTCACAACGTGTATGGCGAGTTTCAGAACATCGGAGACCGGTACCGCAACGTTGTCGGGATCTTCATGAACCGGATCATGCGCGGTCAGTCGCTGCCGGTGTTCGGAACGGGTGAGCAGAGGCGGGCGTTTTCCTACGTCAGTGATGTCTCACCCCAGATTGCTGCAGCGCCGTTTGTTCCAGCATCCCGTAACGAAGCTTTCAATGTGGGTGCGAACCAGGCTGTTTCCGTCAACGAGCTTGCTCGGACCGTCGCCGCGGAATTCGGAGTCGATCCGGCTATCAACTATCTCCCACCCCGAGTTGAAGTCGACCTCGCCTGGGCAGATCATTCCAAGGCGCAACGGGTCTTCGATCCGGCACCCGAGACGCCGCTGACCGAGGGCGTCCGGCGAATGGCCGAATGGGCTCGCGCCGTCGGCCCTCGCGAGAGCCGACGGTTTTCCAGCATTGAAGTCACGCGGAATCTGCCGCCGTCCTGGAGCGACGTGACGACACAGCATTGAGCGTCACGTCACGCTGCCTGACCTGCACATGCCGGCTCAGGCCGAGCGTTCCAGCTACGCGAACAGGTTCTTAAGCGCCGCCTCGTAGCGGGGAAAGTTGGCTTCGATCGAGTATCCGGTCCGGACAGTTTCCCGGGCTCCCGTGCCGATTGACTCGCGCAACTCAGCATCCTCAAGCAGCCGTTGCAGGCTGTCGGTCCATTCGTTGTCATTTGCCGCGAGGAAGCCGTTGACACCCGGTGAAACGATTGAGCCATTGACTCCGACCGGTGACGCAACCGCTGGCATTCCGACGGCCATGTACTGAACCAGCTTGAGGCCGCACTTGTAGCGATCCCAGTCGTCAGTCTGGAACAGAGGCATGATGCCAATGTCGATTTCGCTCAGTTGGTCGACTTCGCAAGCCTTGTCCCACGTCACCGGGCAAACGTTGACTCCGGTGAGATTCAGTTCCGCCAGCGGAGCAGCGTCCGGGACAATCACGCGAAACTCGAAGTCGTATCGGACTGCGAGCTGCCGCAGTGCCGGAGCGACCACCTCGAAGTACCGCAGATTGGCTGTCGTTCCGATCCAGCCGATTCGGACGGGGCGACCGGTCGTAACTGACCAGTCCTTTTGAGGATACCTGGCCATCTCGACGCAGGTGGGGATGACGATTGTCGACGCGTTGCGTTCCTGGACCCATTCCTCAATGAAGGCATTACCGCAGATTACCAGGTCAGCAAACCGGATCAGCCGCTCGAACTTTTCGGGATAGCGCAGGAACACGGCATCATCGAGATCCAGCACCAGCCGTTTCGCTGTCCAGCGAAACCGTTCCTCAAATGTCAGATCGGGCGAGTCAAAAATCTCGCGGTCGATCACGACAATGTCGTCTCTGCGGCAGCGCGAAGTCAGCCAGTGCAGCCAGCGAGTCGCCTGCTTCAGCATCTGACTCGGACGGAAACCGATCGCTCGAAAGTAGTCGTACTTCTGCGGAAAACTCGACGCCAGCACACATCGATGTCCAGCTTTGCGGAAATGCGGCACGTAGGGCAGCATTCGGAAGCGCGAAGACGGAACGCGGTCTCCGGAACTGAGCAGGAGGATTCTCATTCGAGTTCACGATGCCGGTTGCTGGGATTCCGGGGAACGTGTGGACGCGGTCGTTTCGACCGGCCGGTCATCTGTGCCCACAGTTCGGCGGGCGACGATCGTCAGTCGGCCACTCTGACGCAACGCTGCAAGCAGAATCGCCAGAGGAGCCATCAGGAGCTGCGACCACATGGTCGGATTATCCGGAAAGTCCAGCAGGCGGCGGGCAAGTTGACTGCGGGGAGCGAGACGATGAACGACGAGCCCCAGACTGCCAGCGACGTTCAGCAGATTCCGCTGGTGAATAACTTCGACGCGGTCGAAACCGGCATCCCGGAGCAAGCGCCGCAGGCTGGCCGACGAAAAGTGCTGCAGATGCCGCGGCGGCTCCCAGACATACCAGCAACTGCGGAATATGATGCGTTCCCAGCACGCGACGTTGGGAACGCTGAACGCCAGCCACCCGTCCGGCCGCAGCGTGCGGGCAATCTCCCAGAGCGTTTCGCGCGGATGCGACAGATGCTCGAGCACCATCCAGCCGAACACAGCATCAAATGAACCGTCCGGAAACGCTGCCGATTCCAGCGTTCCCGTGTGGATGTCAAATCCCCGGCGTCGCGCTTCTCCAGCGGGCGATTCCGCTGGTTCTACACCCCGCGCGTTCCAGCCGTGCTCGCGCAGTCGCTCAAGAAACCGTCCTGTCGCACAGCCAAGTTCGAGCGCCCGGTTCCTGCCACCGACAACTGGCGGGATGAACTCCGAACGGCTTTCGGTCAGCCAGCGGTAGAGCGCCCGCAACCCCGGCACACGACGCAGCCCGCAACGCAGATACCACGGTGCGACGGGCGCTGCCGTCACCTCTGCAGCCAGCGGCGCTGTTTCGGCTGCTCCCAACGAATCCCGTGCCAGCAGTCGAGGCCCTCCGGCAGACTCAGACTGCATCAACGGTCGCGACTCATGAGGACCATACGTTGCCGGATAGCACGCCGGGAGTGAATCCGCTGTCGGTTGCGGATTCATAAAGAAGTGGCCGCAGTCAAGACACCGGACGTCCTGAAACTCGCCCGGCACTCCATGAAGAACATCTTCTGTACGAGCACAAACGCGGAAACGGTCAGAGCCGCACAGCGGACACGGAACGGTTTCGAGTTGGATCGGTGATGAAGATGCCGCTTCGGTCAACAGTCGGAATACTCTCTGGCTGTGTCACGCAGAAGTGCCTGAGTCTGGTGAACGCCGCAGTCGTCACCAGAGTCCATCTGGCGGAAGTATATCTCAGCGGCCGCAGCAAGGTGCGGCATCCGGGCACACTATCAGAAGGGCGTCCCCGCAGTCGAACCGGACGGAACCGCGCGTGTTCGGTTGAGTCGACAGGCCTCGAAACGTTGACGAAACTCCCGCGCCGTCACCGGCCGACTCAGTCGATGCTCGGACCGCCTGACAGGACGATACTTCCCCTCAGTTTGAAACAACTGTCCCATGCTGCTTCGCCGCTGGAAGCCGCTCATCGCTGCCTCATCGCTGACCGGCCTGCTGATGCCGAGGTGTCCTGCCGCCCTGACCGCTACGCCATTTGTTCTGCTGGCCCGGCAGCGCAGCGGATCGACCTGGGTAATGGACCTGCTCAACAGCCACCCGCAAATCATCGGATTTTCCGAGCTGTTTCATTCAGATGAATTCGGCCGGCCGCCGATAGGCGGGCACCGCGAGATCTATTTCTGGAACTCATACCGCGCCGCACACGGGTGGCCGACGCAGCGGCTCGCCCGCACCCGGCTCTACTTTCAATATCTCGATCAGGAAGTCTTTCGCGACAGACCCGGTGTTAAGGCAACCGGTTTGAAGCTGATGTATAACCAGGCAGTATCGTCGATTGCCGTGCCCCTTTACGTGAAACTGAGGGGTGTGCGGGTGATTCATCTGATCCGTCGAAATTGTCTCGACGCAATCCTGTCCGCCGAAGCGGCCCGTGTTCGCGGTATTGCGCACGCAACCTCGGGAGCGACGGTCGGTACGTTGAAGATTCCGGTAGAAGCACACTCGCTGCGGTATCGCCTCGACGAAGCAACGAGCGAGATCAAGGCTGCGCGCCTCTACTGCCGAACGCTCGGCGTGCCGACGTGCGAAGTCTTTTATGAAGATGTCGTGCAGGACGTCGCGAGTCTCGCCCCGACGCTCAAACTGCTGGGCGTCGACCCGAACATTGAGCACCTGACATCGGAACTCCGCAAGCTGAACGCGACGAGCCATCGCGATCTGATCGAGAACTGCGACGAGATTCGCGCGGTGCTCGACGGAACGCCCTACGCGTCCATGCTCCGTGACTGACCAGGAGCAGCGACGCCTGAGAATTCGTCGGAGGCTACGATGGGCGCGCTGCCCCTGCCCGAGCACCTGGTCGGCGACCTCACGCAGAGAAAAACGTACGTGCCCGAGGCTGTCCATTTTCAGACCAAACCGCAGATCGCCGTGGATCTGATCGGTCGAGTTCTGGCCAACGGCATCCGCGTCTCGGCCTCGACGTTTGACGAACTGTATGGTCGCAATGACCGGTTCCTCGACATGCGGGATGAATGAGTCGCGAGTTCCATCGGCCGTCGCTGGCCGCGCAGCGCGTTGGCAGTTCCGGTTGATTTCAGACCGGCCAGCTTGAGCTGGCATCGTCCAGCGAGGTTACTCAAATCCGCAAAGTACCGGCACGCCTGGGAACTTTGCCGAATCAGAATGTTGACCGACAGACCACCAGATCGGTCGATCTGCCATCAGATCGCCGGTGGGATGACGGTGGATTGCGGCGGCAATCGGGATTCACGGTGAATGGCATGAGCATTGCGGATCAGATTTTGGCGGCACGGCCGCAATCGGCACGTAATTACAGAATCAAGCCTGCGGACGTCCCCTGGCAGTCGCGGAAGAGCCGTCATAAGAGGTGGAGCGCGAGGTCTGTATAACCAGCTCGTATGCACCGGTGATCGTGCCCGGATGCAGGGAATGCCCCTGGCGAATCTCCGGGGAGCGTGCGCGAAGCACCGGGAGATATCACCATGATTTCAATTTCCGAGATTCATCCGTCACTGAACTTTGAAACGATCCGGTGCGAACTCCGCCGTTACTGCCGCGAAGTGGAAACCGAAATCAAAACACGCGGCGAAGCGCTGCGGGAGTCTGTCTCCGGTCCTGAGCAGCAATTGCTTGAGGAAGATGTCCACGAACTGCTGGTCACAGTGAGGTGGCTGCGCCAGCGGGTTCACAGCTTTTATTCAGCCGGTGTGGCCACTGTGTTGATCAACGCGACAGCCCGAGAGGAGTGGAAGCAGTTCGCTCAAGAGGCAGTAACCGAACTCAGAAGGATCGAGGCAAGGTTTCAACGACTGGAGGCAGACGTGGGCCGGAGTGCGTCGTCGTCCGTTGATGACAGTGCTCCGGACACACCGTGTGATACGGCAATTGGATCCGGCCCGGCAGTCAACGCCGATCACAATGCCGTCCACGATGAAGCAGAGGAAGCATCGGTAGATTGCAGCGACCAACTGTGCTGCTGTTGACAGGAGAAACAGCCATGACTCAGTTTCGCCAGATTCTCGCCCCGACCGATTTCTCAGACCGTTCCCGGCGGACAGTCGCTTTCGCTGCGGAAGAGGCCGAGCGTTGCAGTGGAGTTCTGCACCTGCTTCACATCGTTAGCAGCGGGATGATCGGGCATCTGCTCGACGCCGCTGTCACGATCCCGTCGCGTGAGGATCTCATATCGGACGCTCATCGGACGCTGCTGAAGTTTCCGGAAGGTGTGGCCGAGGCGGGGGATCCTGACAAACGGGGGATCAAGGTTGTTCGCGAAGTCCGGCAGGGACCGCCGGACGTTCAGATTCTCGATTACGCACGCAGTCACCAGATCGATCTGATCGTGCTGGCGACTCACGCGCGCAGAGGCATGCAGCGACTGCTGCTGGGCAGCGTGGCCGAAGCGATTCTCAGACATTCGCCGTGCCCGCTGCTGATCGTACCGCCGCCTGGAAATCACTAACCGGCGTCCGAACCTGAAAGATTGAAAAGAACAGATAGAACAACGATCGACGAACGCTTCACGAGAAGCAGCCGCATGGCAACAAACAGAGAGGGATCCAGTCATGCTTCGAACGAAATCCAATTCCAGCTTGATTGACGCGATTGAGGAACTGGAATTCAGTCTGGATTCGCCAATCGTTCCGGGGGAGATGGTCGCGTGGGCGCACTCCGTGCGGGACAGTCTGACGGCACTGGTTCCTGTTCTGAACGATCATGTTCGACGCGTTCATCATCAGACGATCAAGCAGATCGCCATCGAAGACCCTGAGCTGACGGTGCAGGCAGTCAATCTAAAGAAGACTGACGAGCAGAACCTCAGGCTGCTCGAAAGCCTGCTGGCACGCTGCAGCGACATCCCGGAAAGGATCAGCGAGGTCGAGCCGGACGAAGGCCAGATGGACTCGGAAGTCTTCACCGTAATCGACGACGGGTTGCGACTGGTGCTGGCGGTCCGGGGCCAGGAAGTCGCCATCAACACCTGGATGAATGAGTCCGTTTATCGCGACAGCGGCAGCGTCGGTTGACGACGACCGTGATGAGCAGACGAACTTCGGACCACGGTTGCAGACTCACTCATCCCGCCCACCGGACTCCGCGGGTTCGGTACACAGCCTGACTGCCAACCAGGAGGGCACTCTCATGACATTTCAACAGGTCAAAGACATCATCGCGCTCATTCGAAACGGCCATCAGCATATGCACGAGTGTCTCGAACTTCCCCGGACCGGGACGAGCGACGGCGCGACATCTCAACTGATGCAGGCACTCTGTCAGGACGAGCGCGAACTGCAGATCATCCTGACACGAATCGGTGCAGACGAAGACGCGGCAGTTCTGAATACCTGGCTGCAGTACGCGCCAACTGACGAACTGACTGGCGCACTCAACGGACTGTGGTTCGATGCGGACCTGCCCATTGACGAAGTCGTCGCCCGCAAGCAGCGGTTTGACGTGGCGATACTGCAGCTTTACGGACAACTGGAATCGTCGTGCTCTGTCCCGCGCGTTCAGGAGCTGTTTCGGACCCTCCGCGAGTACACCGAAAGCCGGATGCAGAACCAGTCCTGGGCCGTTCGTGACCCGCAGGGATTTCGATAGACGCCACGAGCCACCTTGCGGACGCTGTCTTGCGCAGGACCACACAGTGCGTTCAGTCTGCAGCAGTTCTGCCCGCCGCGCCTGTCTCAACGATCCGGTGGGGATTCGGAACAGTTCGCCGGGCGTCGGGATCCAGCATCTGAATCGGCGCAGTCGTCAGAAGCCGCGAAGTTCCGTCGCCTCGCAGACTCGCTCAATCGCGATCAGCAGTGCGGCCATGCGGAAGGTGACCTCTTCTTCGTCGGCCCGTCGGAGCATGGCCTGCCAGGCACGCCGAAGCGTGTCATTCAGTTTGCGATTCACCTTCTTTTCCGACCAGCGGTAGCGCTGACGGTTCTGCACCCACTCCAGATAGGAAACGGTAACGCCACCGGCGTTGGCAAGAATGTCCGGCACGACCCGGATGCGCCGATCCGTCAGGATTGCCGCTCCGTCGAACGTGATTGGCAGATTGGCGGCCTCGACAATCATGTCGGCCTGAACGTGATCCGCGTTGTCTTCGTTGATGACGTCTGACACGGCCGCCGGGATCAGGATGTCGACCTTCAGCTCAAGCAGTTCATTATTCGAGAGCTTGTCGGCCGAGGTGGCAACTGCCGACAGATCCGTCAGTTTCTCGGAATCGCTCGTTGCGGCGAACAGTTCGGGAATGTCGAGGCCGTCTGCGGAGTACACGCCGCCCTTCACATTGCTGACGGCAACAATCGTTGCGCCTTTCTCAGACAGACACTTGGCAGCGTGACGACCGACTTTTCCGAAACCCTGGATCGCGACGGTCGCTTTCTTCAGGTCGATTCCGGTTTCTTCTGCGGCCCAGGAGGTGACGAGCGAAACGCCGCGGCCTGTCGCTTCCTGGCGACCGTACGAGCCGCCCAGTTGAATCGGCTTTCCGGTGACGACGTCGGGCGTGTATCCGTTCTCCTCCGAGTACCCTTCAAGAATCCAGGCCATTTCACGCTGGCCGGTCCCCATGTCCGGGGCCGGAATATCGCGATCGGGGCCGATCATGTGACCGAGCCGTTCAGTGAACCGCTTCGTCAGAACTTCGCGGTCCTGCCGGCTGAGACTCGACGGATCGCAGTTGATGCCCCCTTTCGCGCCGCCGAATGGAATGTCAACCAGCGCACATTTCCAGGTCATCACCGAAGCAAGAGCCCGGAAGTGTTCCATATCGACATCCGGGTGATAGCGTAGACCACCTTTGAAGGGGCCGCGACTCTTGTCGTGCTGCACACGGAACCCGTGAAACAGCCGAATCTGTCCATCTCCCATGCGAATGGGCAGTTCAAACTTAATCTCACGAAAAGGGGAACGCAGCAAAGCCTGAATCTCGTCGTTGACCTGCAGCCGCTGCAGGGCGCAATCGAGAAAGCCGCTGCAGCGCTCGTCCAGTTTGCGGCGTTCCCGGCGATTGGCAGTGGAGGGCTGAGAAGGTTGCGGCAACGTCGCGGTGGTCATTGTCACTCCTTGTCGCAGCGAATCAGCCAGGGACATCATCCCGGCGAAGTTGCGAGGTGTCAGATGCAGCGGCGGATCCTGATCGTCCGGTCTACAGGCGGGCGAAGATCGGAAACTCCCGCAAACGGATTCAGAAGCACCGATCCGCGACGCATTCGCCATGCCGAACTTTCAGCAAATTCGATCGTGCGTTCTGCCGGGCCTTCGGGCTGAAGACTGATTGTCCTCCGGGCGCTCGCACCGCCTGACGGCCGGGCGGTCTGATCGCTGGTCAATCGACTGCGACGCCAGTCCCCTCGACGTGCGACAGGCACGTGTCTGGCTGCCGGCGCTGCAGTGCGCCGATTGTTGGAAGCGGACGGCGACGCGGTTTCGCTGTGGGATGACCTCACCCGAAGCGGGATTAACTGACTGCAAGGCTTCCTCGGGGGCTGGAGATTGCGACAAACCAGAGCCCGGTTTGTCTGTGAGGGTGGCGGTAACGGTCATGTCAATGCTCCTTCTGAAACGACGGATTCCGGTTCAGACTCAGGGGGGGACCTGCGTTCGGGAAGTGTCACGGGCTCCTGTCGACTCTCGCGGCATCAGAGATCAGACGAGATGCAGAAAACTGAACACCGACCCGATCGCCAGAGTCAGTGCTGACGAGGCGAGCACGATGCCGCATCCGCCAGCCACCACCAGCAGGATGCCAATGATTGCGGCGGCAGCGGCGCCGATGGCGTTTCCGACTGCGAACAACACCACCATGATCATTTCGTCGATCGTGGTGGCCAGCCCGCTGATCGCGCTTCGTGCCTCGACAAACAGATGAGGCAAGACTGAACTGCCGGCTTCTGCCTGCTGGCTGCCTTTCTTCCTGGAGTCGGTCGAATAGTGAGGGAAATGTAAAGTTCGCATGGTGACTGTCCTTTGCCCCTGAATTTCCAGGTTGCCGCAAGCCACAGGGGCGATCGTTCAGGCCTGCGGCAACCGCAGGCTGCCGATGCTGCACGGCACTGAAACGGCGGGCTGCTTCGTCAGTGCGCCATCGCAGAGCGGTACTCGGCCACGGCGGTTGGGACGGTCAGTACCGGGCAACTCGCCTTCGACACGACCGACTCCGTCACGCTGCCGAGCAGCAGGTGCTTGAGCCCCGACCGGCTGTGTGTGCCCATCACGATGATGTCGATTCCGTTCTCGCTGGCGAACTTTGCGATGGTCGTTGCCGGGTCGCCGCTCTGAATGCAGCGTTCAGTGATCAGGTCGCGCCAGTCGGTGGACTCGGGGATCTGATTGAGCTGACGTTGAGCATGACTGACTCCGTCGACATCTCGAACCCGCACAGGAACTCGTTCCAGCGGCGGCAGGACAGCCGCAGGTGACAGCACATGCAGCAGCACGATCTGTCCCGACATCCGCTCAGCCAGATCACAGGCCGCTTTGACAGCCGCACGCGAGACCTCGCCGAAGTCGATGGGGACAAGAATTCGCTGGAAACTGAACATGGCTCGCGAACCTCGTGTTTCGCCTGGTTGATTCCTCTGCAGATCGAGCGTCGTCAACTCGGAGTTCGTTGAAGCGGCCGTCGCCTGAGGAAAAGCAACCACCATGCCAGACTCATACGACCTGCCCAGAAGCGACCTGCTCCAGCTCCGTCGATTGGATGTGAACTGGCAGCGAAGTGACGCACTGCTGCGATCTCAGGACAGCTTCGGTCTGACGAGACGATCTCGCGAGGCCCGTATCTGGGTTTTGATTGACTGAGTCCGTCGGGCGATTACTGACGTCCGCTCAAACACCGGATTGATCGCGCATCGATCAATCGAGGGGATCATTCCGGATCGCTCTTCAGCAATGAGATCAGCTCTTCGACGTGTCGACGCAGCCGGGGAGTTTTCGTCGAGACATCTTCGCGGTCGCTGTGACCGCAGGCATGTTCCATGGCAGCGGCCGCGTCGCGGCAGAGAACGGCCTCGAAGTTGGCAGCCAGGCTCTTGAGGCTGTGAGCCGCTCGTGTGGCGTCATCAAAACGGGCTTCTGAGATCGCTTTCTCCAGTTCCGACAGCAGCGTCGGAGCATCCTCGACAAAACATTTCATCAGCTCCCGCAGTAACTGCTCGTCACCGCCGAGTCGCAGCAGAGCCTGCTTTCGATCGAAGCAAACGCTGGCAGTTTCCAACGCGGCTTCGCCGTCGACTGTCGATTGTGTCTCCCAGATGTCTTCCAGGAGTTCGGGTTTCTCAGCGGTCGCAACGTCTGAAACACCTTCCTCGCAGGAGGCAGGCACTGGAGTGAGACCGGCGTCAGCAGCGGAGCTTTCAGCACCGGGCTCAGCGTATGGCTTCTGCGTTCTCAATTGATGAGCCCGTGTCGCGGTTTCTTCCGTGACACGGATCAACTTCGCGGCTTGCAGCGGTTTCGACACGTACGCGTTCATTCCCGAAGTCAGGCAGCGCTCCATGTCTTCCCGCAAAGCGTGAGCTGTCATCGCGATGATGGGGATTGTCGCGACAGCCGGATCACTCGATTGCCGAATCAACCGGGTGGCCCGATACCCATCCATCACCGGCATTTGAATATCCATCAGCACGACGTCAAACTCGGACCCGTTCAGCAGGTCGACCGCGTGCTGGCCATTGTCCGCGATCACGACCTCGTGGCCGCGTTTTTCGAGAATCGCCCGCACGACCTTCTGATTGGCCAGCGTATCTTCGGCAACGAGCAGCCGCAGCGGTCGTGAGGTACTCCGCATCCGAGTCCGTTCTTCGATCTCAAACCTGGCACCGCGCAGCACCTGCGTGACGGCATCGAGCAGATCCGACTGAGAAACAGGCTTTTCGAGATACCTCGTAACGCCGACTTCCTCGCATCGCTGGCGGAGCGACTGACGGTCAGCCGACGACAGCATCAGGACGGCGGAATCACCCACCAGATTCTCCGCGCGAGCAGCTTCCAGTAGCAGGAGCCCGTCCATTTCGGGCATCAACGCGTCGACGAGAACGACCGAGTACGAGTCGCCGACAGTTCTGACGCGACGCAGCTCGTCGAGTGCGACGTCAGCTCGATCGGTCACAAACGGTCGCATCCGCCATTGCTTGAGCGTCTCGTCCAGAATGCGGCAGTTCGAGGCGTTGTCGTCAACAACGAGCACTCGCGTGTCCCGCAGTTTCGCGACCGCGAGCCGCAATTCGGCATCGTCGAACACCGACTGGCGAACGATTGGGAATCGCGCCGTAAAGTGAAACTGACTGCCCTGGCCGGGAACACTGTCGACGTAAATACGGCCGCCCATGCGAGTGATCAGTTCGCGACAGATCGCCAGGCCGAGCCCCGAACCCTGAAAGCGACGCGTGCTCGACGTGTCCGCCTGTGTGAAGGCCGCAAAGATTCGATCCTGATCTTCCGGCGAGATGCCAACACCGGTGTCAGAGACAGTGAAATGCAGCAGAGTCTGGGCAGGGGCCTTCGCTGAAACGTCGGTCCCGGCATTCTCCACCAGCGGACGATTGGACTGGCTGTTGGCGGCAATGGCTGCATCAGTTGCCTCGCACTCGGCGGCGTCTGCGATCTGAGCATCGATCGTCACTTCACCCGCGTCTGTAAACTTGATGGCATTGCCGACAAGATTCGTGACGACCTGCCGCAGTCTCATCCCGTCGCCGTTGAGAATGTCCGGCACGTCTGGTCGGATTCGGCACGTCAGCTCCAGCCCCTTTTGCTGAGCCCGCAGAGAGAGCGTCCTGGCGGTGCGGTTGAGCGTCTCACGCAGACTGAATGGCTCCGCGTCCAGTTCGAAGTGCCCGGCCTCGATCCGGGAAAAATCCAGCAGGTCGTTCAGCAGGTACAGAAGTGTCTGCGCCGAATCTCGCGCTGTCCCCAGGTAATCCTGCATCACCTCTGAAAGTTCTTCGCTCAGTGCGAGTTCGAGCATTCCGATGATGGCGTTCATCGGCGTCCGCAGTTCGTGGCTGATATTCGCCAGAAAGGCGCTCTTGGCTTTGTTGGCGGACTGAGCCTCAACCGTCGCCTTCTGCAGCGCCAACTCATGTTCCTTCCGTGTTGTCATGTCGCGCGCGATGATCGACGCTCCGACATGACGATCGTAGAGATCATGAATGGGAGACAGCGTGAGAGCTGCCGAAAACTCACCGGCGTTTTTTCTCAGACATCGAACCTCTTCCTGGCTGAATCGTCGGCCTCCGGCAATGGCTGTGCGCACGACTTCCTGAAACTCACGCGCGAGAAGCAGATCAACCGGCCTGCCAACGGCTTCCCCGGCCGTCCAGCCGAAGACGCGCAGCGCTGCGTCGTTCCAGCTTTCGATGACGCCATCGAGATTCAGGCCGACGATCGGATCCACCGATGATTCGACAAGTGCCGCCAGCCGAAAGCGGTCATGCTCGGCCGCCAGGCGATCAGAGATATCCAGAAATGTGACGACCGCACCGATGACGCGGCCGTCGCGCCGGATGGGAAAGCTCCAGTACTCGGCGGGAAAGCACGTTCCGTCTGCCCGCCACAGCACTTCGTCGTCAACGTGCGCGCCGCGGTGACTGTCGATCGTGCCCAGCACGGGACATTCGCTGGCGGGATACTCAGAACCGTCGGCACGATGATGGTGGGTCAGCTCGTGCATGTTCTGACCGATCAGTGTGCGTGGCGATTCGTAACCCAGCAGTCGCGCACACGACGGATTGCAGAACGTGCAGTTTCCGTGGAGATCAACTCCGTAGATCGCTTCGGCCGTTGATTCAAGCAGCATCCGAATCTGCTCTTCGCGTTCCTCAAGGGCCAGAAGATTGGAACGTTCCTGAGTGATGTCGCGTTCGATCGTCGCAGAACCGACGATCTGGCCACGGGCGTTGCGCATTGGTGAGACGGAGATCGAGACGTCGATCAACTGCCCGTCTTTGCGGCGTCGGACGGCTTCAAATCTCTGCAGTGTCTGGCCGGCCGTCAGCGCTTCCCGCAGCTCAAGCTCTTCTTCTGTGGCGTCTTCCGGAATGACGATCGCGATCGAGCGACCGATCATTTCGTCGGCCGCGTATCCATAAACATGTTCGGCAGCAGCGTTCCAGCTCGTGATCACGCCATTCAGATCCTTGCCGATGATGGCATCGGTCGACGAGTCAACAATCGCCGCCAGTCGTCCGCGTTCTTCGGCTTCGTCAAGCTGGTCACGAATATCCCGGACAAACGCTGTGAACAGCAGCGTCCCCTCCAGCGGCATCGGGATGATGGAGATCTCAACCGGAAACTCATGACCGGTTCGGTGCAGCGTTTCCGTCTGAAATCGCCTGGTCACCAGAACCGAGTCATCACTGTCAACGAATGCCTGGAGCTGCTTGAGCAGACGAATCCGGTTGCGTGCCGGTACAAGAAGCTCCGCGAGCGACCGCCCCTTGGCTTCGCTCGAAGTCCAGCCGAACAGAATCGTCGCCGCCCGGTTCCAGTCCCGGATGATGCCGGCAGTGTCCATCGTGATTGCCGCATCCAGCGACGCTGCAAGCAGCGCCTTGAAGCGGTCTGTCTCGCTGTTCACAACCTGCCCGTCGCCGCCTGCACGGAGGGCATCTCCAGAGTCGGAGTCACGATTGTCAGGCAGACGCGTCATCAGGACGGAAGTCTCCCTCTCAGGTTTCAAGACCAGCCACGGTTACGAACAAAGCGCGGTGACACCCTGTGCCAGCCAGCTCGGATTCAGACTCTGACTTGCTCTCCAGATGCGAGTCAGTTCGATCATCCGGCTCCCAGGCTCTGACTATCCTGAGCCCCTTTCGTGGCACAGCCTTGCAGACTCTGCAGTGTTTGCTCTGCATGGCTCGCCAGCAACAACTTGTTTTTCTGACAGAAAATTCGTTGGACGAAGCTCACACGGTCGCGTGGAGTGTCCGATGCCGATTACTTCATCGATCCGAGTGAATCCGTATTTGTCTGAGCCTGCAGTTTCTGACTTGCGGCTCCGCCGCGCTTTGGATCTGCAGGTCCCGGAAAAACGGTCTGCGGCTGGTCAGTTGCGATCACGCGTCACTCCGCAAGACTGTGTCGCTCTTAGTCAGTGCCAGTCAGGACAGCGAGGAACGGTGATGGTAGCTTCAGCGAAACAGCTCAACGAGATGCTTGCCGGCGTGGCGGCCGGGACCAGGGTCTGTGTCGATGCCAACGCTTCGATTGCCAGTGAACGCTCGACGTCGGCCGAAGGAAGCCCGATCAGCGGCAGCGCGGTCATTCTGATTCCCGAGGACTCGGCCTGTGATCTACGGTTTGTCTGGTGGAAACTGGCCGCTCCGGCTGCAGCACTCGTCATGCCGCCGGAAAGTCGCGGTCGTGTGGTGTTCGATCCGGACCAGCTCGGCGAGCAGCCGTTTCAGAACGACGATGCGCCGGTGTGGGAACTCATCATCCGGCTCGCCGCGGCCGGGACGTCGATTGAAGTGCTCCCAGTGGACGATAACTCGCCGACCGACAACCTGGTGGTCGGCGATCTGCTGCCGATCGATGCCGGGCTGCCAGAGATCGCTCCGCACTGGCCACCGCGAGATCGAGCCTGGCTTGCCGAGTGCCTCAGGCGATTTCAATCAAATGTGTCGACGCTCGATGCCGCACCACGTGATCCGGTCGCGCTGTGTGCCGGGTTGTGGTTGATTCACGATTTTCTCGACGAGAGTCACAAACTCTCGCAGAGCATGGAAGGCCGCGGTGCAGATCGGAACGGCGACTACTGGCACGGCATCATGCACCGCCGTGAGCCCGACTGGTCGAACTCGAAATACTGGTTCCGTCGCGTCGGCGATCACCCGATCTTTTTCGAGCTGTCTGCCATCGCCGGACAACTGCTGGCGGGCAGTTCGCTGTCCGACGCCGATCGCTGGAGCCGGCAGCTCGGCGTCTCGAACACCTGGGACCCGTTTGCCTTCGTCGACCTCTGTCAGGCCGCGGCGCTCGATGCGACTTCGGAACTGGCCTCGATCGCCCGCCGCATTCAGTGGGCCGAAATTCTACTGCTGCTGGCTCACTGCAGTTGAGCGGCGACACGCCGATCTGGTCGCAATCGGTTCAGCGGGCAAGTAAGTTGTTCCGCCGCGTGACTGGTCGCTGAGATCGGAGCGCGACGATCGAGTGACGCGACTGCCGGCTCGCGCGTCTGATGTTCGGATCGACTGACCTGACGTCGGCCCGAGTCGCCGGTTTCCGTTCGCACGACGACGCAACTTCGACGCACTTCGTATGAGCACTTCGACGCTGACTTTTCAGACAACGCCGACCGCCATCGCGGTCTCGTTCGTCGTCGTGCTGATCGCCGCCGCGTTCTGCTGGACTGCCTGGCGGCGGAGCGGCTTCCGTCGAGTGACAGGGCTGCTCGAAACGCTGCGGCTGCTGCTGGTCATCGCCGTCGCTGTCCTGCTCAATCAGCCCGAGTGGATCGAGGAGTTCCTCCCGACTGAACGGCCAACCGTCGTCGTGCTGTGGGACGATTCCGGCAGCATGGCGACGCGCGACGTGCTCAACGACGAACGGCCGAGCGATCCGCCGGTCACGCGCCGCGACTGGGTGCAGCCGTTGCTCGAACCCGGCGTCTGGCAGGCCGCGGCTGAACGCGTCGACGTCGTCTTCGAACCGTTTTCATCGAGCGAAGGCAAGCCCGACGGAACAGACATCAACGCCGCTCTGCAGGCCGTTCCGGAGAAGCACCTCAATCTGCGAGCCGTCGTGCTGCTGAGCGACGGTGACTGGAACGAAGGCGAAGCTCCGGCGAACGCGGCGACGAAACTGCGGATGAAAGGCGTGCCGGTTTTCGGCGTCGGTGTCGGCAGTGAGACCGCTCTGCCGGACATTCAGATCGTCAGCCTCGACGCGCCGACGTTCGGTGTGGCGGGCAAGGCGGCGCGAATTCCGTTCACAATTCGCAGCTCGCTGCCGCGTGATTATCCCGTCACCGTAACGCTCGAAGCGAGCGACGGTCAGCGTGCGGAGAAGCAGATTCTGATCCCCGCGATGGGACAGCTCAGCGATGCCGTGTCCTGGCTGCCGGAAACGACTGGTGACTTCGAGCTGACGCTGAAGGTTCCCCCGAGCGATGCCGAACGCATCCCGGACAACAATCAGCTCACGGTGCCGATCGCGATCCGCAAAGAGGCTCTGCAGGTGCTGCTGATCGAATCGTTTCCACGCTGGGAGTACCGCTACTTCCGCAACGCGCTGGAACGCGATCCCGGCGTCGAGGTCTCCTGCCTGCTGTTTCATCCGAACCTGCCGGGCGTCGGCGGCGGACGCGGCTATCTCAAGGAGTTCCCGGCTGGACTCGACGAACTCGGCAGATACGACGTCATCATGCTTGGCGATGTTGGAACAGGCGAAGGACAGCTCACGGCCGAGCAATGCCGGCTGCTGAAGGGGCTCGTGCAGAATCAGGCCAGCGGGCTGATCCTGATGCCCGGTCTGCGCGGCAACCAGTTCTCACTGCTGAGTACGGAACTCGCCGAGCTCTATCCGGTGGTGCTCGATGAAGGGCAGCCACGCGGCTGGGGCTCGCGAATTCCGCAGCAGTTCGAGTTGACCGAAGCCGGACGCCGCAGTCTGCTGACCCGACTGACCGAACCCGAAGCCGATAACGCCAAACTGTGGGAAGCTCTGCCCGGCTTTCAGTGGTTCGCTCCGGTGCTGCGTGCCCGCGCCGGCAGCGAGGTGCTCGTGATCCATCACACCGAATCGAACCGTTACGGCCGCATTCCGCTACTGGTGACCCGGTCGTTCGGGACCGGCAAGATTCTGTTCATGGGGACCGACGGTGCGTGGCGGTGGCGCGAGGGTGTTGAGGATCTGTACCACTACCGCTTCTGGGGGCAGGTCGCCCGCTGGATGGCGTACCAGCGGAACATGGCCGAGGGCGAATCGATGCGGCTGTTCTACTCGCCCGATCGTCCAACCGCCGGAGATGTTGTGACGCTCAACGCCAACGTGATGGCGACAACCGGTGAGCCGCTGCAGAACGGCACGGTCGTTGTACAGGTCCTCTCGCCGAGCGGCGGAACTGAGACGGTTCAACTGTCGCCACGCGGCGAGGACTGGGGCCTGTTCACCGGGACATTTCACCCGGACGAAAGCGGTGATTACGAACTGACGATGATCTGCCGCGAGAATGGCTCGACGTTGAACACAACTCTATCCGTGCAGGGAACCAGTCGCGAGCAGATCGGCCAGCCGGCGAGGTTCGACGTACTCGCTGAGGTCGCACAAATCTCCCGCGGCCGGTCGGTCACAACGGCCGAGTTCTCTCAACTGATCCGCGACGTCGCTGACCTCCCCGAGCCTGACCCCGTCGTCCGCCGCCTGCGACTCTGGTGCCATCCAGCGACGGCCGGCGCGCTGATCTTCCTGCTGGGCTGCTTCTGGACCGGCCGCAAGCTGGCGGGAACGGTTTGATGACTGGAACTCAGGGCCGAGGAAAGTCGCTGTTCGCTCCGCGGACAAAACACGCAGCTACAGAAGCAGTCAGAGCAGCACAGAGCGGTCCTGCCGCGTCCCGTCGACGCAATCGTCTGCTACCGGTTCGTACGAAGAGAACCGCCTGGCGGAACGGCATCGGCGGATGGAATCCGGTCATCGACGTCGGTCGCCAGATGCAGAAACCTCAGCACTTTGATCGCCTGCCAGGTGATGTCGAGTTCCCACCAGCGGTGCGAGTAACACGCAATTCGCGGCCAGGCGTGATGGTTGTTGTGCCAGCCTTCTCCGTACGCCAGCAGGCCGGCCCACCACAGATTGCGTGAATTGTCTGACGTGTGGTAATTGCAATAACCCCGGATGTGCGACGCCGAGTTGATCAGCCATGTCGTGTGATAACCGATCACGATACGGGCACAGACGCCCCACAGCAGCAGCGACCAACCGCCGATGGCGTACATCACAACAGCAAATCCCACGAGCCACAGCATGTACGTCTTCTCAAAGAAACGCAGCATTGGATCGCGCGCGAGATCCGGCGCGTAGCTGTGATACAGAGCCTCGCGATGCTCCGCCGATCGATGCAGAAACAGCCAGCCGATGTGCGACCAGAAAACGCCATGCTTCGGCGAGTGGGGATCGCCGTCCTGATCAGACCGGCCGTGATGAACGCGGTGCGTGGCGGACCACATCAGCGGCGAACCCTCGCCCGACAGCACGCCACACAGCGTCGTGAAAAAGCGAACCGGTGCCGCCAGCCTGAACGATCCGTGCGACAGACAGCGGTGATAACCGAGGCACACACCGATGCTGCACGTCAGCCAGTGCAGCCCGACAGCAACGGCGACGGCACGCCAGTCAAAAAAGAACGGCGCGGCCAGACAACCGACGTGCATGGTGACCATCCAGCTCAGCACAACCCAGTCGATGGTCTTCAATGACAGTCGCGACCGGCTGAATCCGTCGAGCACAAGCTGGCGTTCGGCCGCCGCAGCCGACTTCTGGACCGGTTGAGCTGTCGCTGTTGTGGCTTGCGGTCCGACAGGGTTTTCAGAACAGGAAGAATCGGGAGGTCGAGTTGCTGTGCTCATGGCAGTCTTTCTGTGGTGGATTCCAGGCGAATCTGATGAGGAAGGAACGCGCTGGCGGACAGGGTCGGATGGCCGACGCGAATCGGGCAGGTGCCATCAGAACGGCCAGTCAAAGCTGGTCGGTATATCCGCGCAGCAGGCAGGGCTCAGACACGAGAACAGACAGCGTCCGCACACCTGGCAGACAAGGCTCCTCGGCGCCGTCGCGGCAGAGGTCGGCTCCGTTCGACAACCGGCAGCTACGTGGCCAGCTCAAACGGGCGGGAATCAGGGCCAGTCAGCAGCAGCAGCAGCAGCAGCAGGGCAACAGCGCCCCGGCATGGCCGGAAACAGTGTCATCGGCAACACCGTCGATATTCTGCCGCCGCTCAAAATGCGCGGGAGGACAACTCAGTCACGACAGCTTCAAAGTTCTGTCAAAGTTCGATCACCAGACCTGTCAACTCTGTGATTGCCGATGAACTGCGACTCGCTGGCTCGATGACACTGAGAGCTGGCAGACCATCTAATCCTGACTGAGCGGCGGAAGCAGAAAGCAAGCGCCGTTCGTGATGGGAGTTCCATTCAGAAATTCAGTCGCCGACATCGAGCGTTTGCCCTCGGGCTGAACCTGCAGTATCTCGACGCTGCCTTCACCGGTCGCGACCAGCAGTCGTTTGCGGTCAATGACCGTAACCGTGCCGGGTTTGCCGGGAACAGACTCATCCGCAGGGCAGACTTCCAGAACCAGCAGGCGAAGCTGACGCCCGTCTGCCAGTTGCAGAATGGCTGATGGCTTTGGCCACGGTTGCACGCCGCGAATGTGGCAGTCGACCAGCCGTGCGGGTTTCTGCCAGGGAATCTCGCCGTCGGACTTACTCAGCCGCGGTGCTTTCGTCACCTGCGAATTGTCCTGAACGATCGGCTCGATTGTCCCGTCCTCAATCTGATCGATGATTCGTTGCGTCAGTGGGACGGCCAGTTCGGCCAGGCGGTCCTGCAGCTCACCATAAGTTTCGCGCTCACCGATCGGTGTGCGTTCGATGCCGAGGACCGGGCCGGCATCGAGCTTTGGTTCGATCTGAAAGATTGTGATGCCTGTTTCCGTTTCTCCGTTGATCATGGCGAACTGAATCGGCGCGGCGCCGCGATACTTCGGCAGGAGCGAGGCGTGAACGTTGATCGCTCCAAGTCGCGGGATGCTGAGAAATTCGGCCGAGAGAATCTGCCCGTACGCCGCCGTTACGAACAGGTCGGCGCCGAACTCGCGCAGTCGGCTGAGCGATTCCGGCAGGTTGACCTTTTCTGGCTGAAAGACCGGTGTGCCATACTGTTCGGCGAGTTCCTTCATCGGATTGACATGCCGATGATGTCCGCGTCCGGTCCGATCCGGCTGCGTGACGAGCCCGACGACTTCGTGCCGCGACTCGTACAGCCCGCGAAACGTCGGCACGGCAAACGAACCGGTTCCCAGCATGACAAGACGGAGCGACACTGCAGCGGCCTTTCAGACAACGATCAATAAAAACAGGCGACCGATTCTGAGGAGAATCGATCGCCTGCTGAATTCTTCAAGCATAGCCGGGGAGATCAGTCGCCCAGCGGCTCTCTCTTTTCAGTGATGACCGGCCATTCTTTCGACATGTCGGCGTTGAGCTGCTTGTAATCAGCCCACTGTTCCGGAAGGTTGTCTTCGTGGAAGATGGCTTCCACGGGGCATTCCGGAACGCAGGCTTCGCAGTCGATGCACTCGTCGGGACTGATCACGACGATGGCTTCGCCTTCGTAGAAGCACTCAACCGGGCACACAACGACACAATCGGTGTACTTGCAGTTGAAACAGGGTTCGGCAACGACGTGAGTCATCGGTTGTCCCTTTCTTGTGTGTCGATCCCGTTGAGAGCTGCGGCAACCGGCACGGGCCAGAGTAAATCAGAGTAAGTTGAACGTTCCAAACGGTTGCTCAGAACGAAGACAGTTCAGGTTTTCGGCAATTATCGGCAGAGGGTTGCTCAGCCTTCCGGTGAAGTCTCAGAAACCGGCAGATTCACTCGATTCTTCCACCTGTTCTGGACGTCCGCGCGGGATCGTAGTTCTGCCATTTCAGAGTGTCAAGGTGCCCAAATCGTGCATTTTCCGGCAGTCTGAGTGCCGACTTCTGCAGGAGTTCGGTCGGCGAAAATCCGTCCGCAGACCGGTCACGCCGCCTTCTTCTCTTCGGGCTTTTTCCCGTCTTGGGAATCGTCCTTCGCGTCATCGGTCGCCGGCTTCTCGTCAAGTTGCGACCGCAGGTATTCGAGTGCCTTGTTGAGCTGCTTATCCTCGAACGTTGACTTCGACGGTGCTTCGTCTTTCAGAATGTCCCGATCACGTCGCACCTCGGAGTACTGCACCAGTTCTTCACGCGACATTTTCACAGAGTAGCCGTCGTTCGGCGTGACTCCCCACTCCTGATTGTCTTTTGCGGTATAGCGATCAATGTTCGCCCCGCTGGGACGCAGATAACCGGCCGTCGTCAACTTGAGAGCCGAGCGTCCCTGATCGACATCCACAACGTTCTGCACGAGCCCTTTGCCGAAGGTTCGTTCGCCGACAACGATCGCTCGTTTATGGTCCTGCAGACAGGCACTGACGATTTCGCTGGCTGATGCGCTGAAGCGGTTGACCAGGACGGCCATCGGAAACCCGCTGAAAGTACCCGGCTCGGAGGCTTCCCAGGTCCTCGGCTCGCTGTTGCGTCCCGACGTGCTGACGATCGTGCCTTTGTCGACAAACAGGTCAGCAATGCTGATTGCCTGTGAGAGCAGTCCGCCGGGGTTGAAACGCAGATCGAGCACCAGAGCTTTCATGCCGTGCTCACGCAATTCCTGCAGCGCAGCAGCCAGTTCATCGGCGCTCTGGCGTCCAAACTGTGTCAGGCGGACGTAGCCGATCTTGTTCTCCTGATCGAGCATGAATTCCCAGTGCCCGTCTGACTTGTAGTAGTCACCGAGCACCGACTTCACCTGGATGATTGCCCGGTCCACCTTGAACTCTTCTTCTTCGCCCCCAAGGTGCTGAACTTTGACGGCGACGGCTTCGCCAGGAGGACCTTTCATCAATTCGACAGCCCGAGTGAGCGGCATGTTTTCGGTGTCCTCGCCTTCAATTTCCAGCAGGATGTCACCTGCACGCACCCCTGCGTTGTAGGCCGGTGTATCAGGCAGCGGAGAAATCACCAGAATGCGCCGCGTGCCGGGGTCAGCCTGGACCTGAATACCGATGCCGCCGAATTCCTGCTCAACTCGCTGATTGAACTGCGACAACTCTTCCGGCGAGATGTAAGTCGAGTACGGATCAAGTTCGAGCAACATGCCGCGGACGGCGGCTTCCATCAGTTTGCGGCGGTCAACTTCCTTGACGTAGTTGCGTTCAACCTGCTCGAACGTGTCGGCGAAAAGCTGCATCAACTGAAAGTATTCGTCGTCGCTGTTCGCGGGCTTCTTTTTCTCCTCGTCATCGCCGCGAACTGAGTTGACCAGCAGGACGAGGACCGTGATCCAGATCGTCTGAAGAAACCAGCGTTGATCGACCTTCATCGTTGCTCACTCCTTCCTGCGGAAACTGCTGTTCCGCGAGAGACTTCTTCCGAGCGATCGGACCCGCTGCCGCAGCCAGCGATCGTGACCGGAACCGGCAGCCGAGCGAAACAGTCGAGTGTAGGAGAGCCCCGAAAACGCAGCAAGCTGCATACAGGTGGCGCAATCAGTACAGCTCTTGCAGAACAGGGAGCAGTCGGCAATGCGTACTCATTGCGCAGCAGGCTGGAATTCGCCTGGGTTCAACCCGACTCCGCTGCCGAACTCCGACAACGTGTGCCCTGAAATGCCGGCTGAAAGGCGATGTCTCGCGCCGGCAGTGTTCCAGTGACTGGAAGCAGTCGATCGCTGCGAAACACCTCCTGTCAGAATCCGAGCGATCGGATTCTCCTGACAGGTGTCACCGCAGATTGCAACCGGCAGGGTCACCGCGTCAGTCACGGCCGGCAGAAGTGAGCTATTTTCACTCCCAGTCACCGCTTGCCATCGAGACCTTCTACTCCGATTTCCATCCGGCGACCATGCTGCGAGTTCTTCTTACGACACTGCTGGCCCTCCTCGCGCTCCTCGTCATGGCGACGGTGGCCGCTCCGGTTGCGCTGGGCGCCGACGCTCCGCTGGTTGTTCCACCTGAGTCGGATGCCGCAGAGCGACCAGCCGCCATCGAAGTTCAGGCCGCTCCGGCGGACAGCAAGCGGACCGGCAGCAACTCAGCGAACGACTCCGCTGACTGGGTGCCACTGGCGGTCGTGCCGAATCCGGACGAGGCCCTCTTTGCAGACTCCGGTTCACCGCTGAAGCATGCACCGTCAATCTGCGACGAGCCACACTGGATTCTCAGTATTCGACACTGCGAAGACTGTTGCCCACAGTGTGCCTGCCGGTTTGACTTCGATGTCCGCCGCGCTGACTGGAACGGCTGCTGGCAGCCCTCAAACATGAGCGAGTTTCAGCAGTCGCTGATCCCCGGGGCTCCGACCTGCGTGATGGTCCACGGCAGTTTTGTGACGCCCGATACGGTTGCTGAAGACAGCCGCAACACGTTCCACTGGCTGAGGCAGGCGGCTCCGCATCTGCCACTGAATGTTGTCTTCGTCACGTGGCCGAGCGACGGCATTTTCACATTCAATCCGTCGATCGCCGCGACCTCGCTGGTGCCATCGCTGGACGTCAGCATTCTCGGACGCCGTGCCGAGATGAACGGTTGCCGGCTCGCCCGCCTGGTTCAGTCGTTACCGGCAGATTCACCGATCTGCCTGCTCGGCCACAGCCACGGTGCCAGGATGGTCGCGTCCGCGTGCCACTTTCTGGGCGGCGGTCAGGTGCAGGGGATCTGGATCGCCAACGGACCGGGGCACCGCGTCCGAGCCGTCTTCGCTGGAGCGGCGATTGACCACGACTGGCTGAATCCCGGCCAGCGTTACGACCGGGCGCTGTGCGCTGCCGAATGTGTCCTCAATCTGAAATCGCGTTCCGACTGGGCGCTCGCGATCTATCCATTGCGTCGGCCGTTTTCCCGGCTGGCGCTTGGTCAGACAGGCTTTACCTCGCGCGACCTGCGTCAACTGGGCTCGCGCGCCGGGCAGGTCGCTGACTTCGACGTCTCGGAACAGCTTGGCGTCAACCACATCTGGCCGTGCTTTTATGAACGCCCCGAAATCGCTGCCGCACTCGTTCCGTGGATCTACTTCACGGAATAGTGGCTCTGTATTCTCTGAAGAGTGCCCTCGCAGGCTGCCCTCACAGCATCGTCAGCGGGTTCTGGCGGTTTTCGAGTGGAAGGTTTACCAGACCGCCGACGCGGTGAGACTCGAAGGTCGCGACGATGAGTTCCGTCGACGCGCGAGCGTCGTAAACGCTGCTGATCGGCTGCCGGTCACTTTCGATTGACGAGATCAGGTCGGCGGCCGCGGCTTCGTTGCCTCCGTCGTGTCCGCCTTCGGTGACTGGTTCCGGCTTGCCGATTCCGGCTGACGTGATGATCTCCCACTTCGATCCCGTGCGGCCTGGTGACCAGGCGGGGTCTTTCAGCAGGTACGCCGGTTTCAGATAACCAGACTGCATTTCGATCAGGCCGCGCGAGCCGCAGATCTGCAGGCCGAATCGGCCCGCTCCGCCGCCGGCACCACGCTTCGAGGCGAAGTAAGCGGTGACTCCTTTCTGGAAGCGGTAGGTCGCTTGAATGTGATCTCCGGCAAGTGGCCCGATGCCTTCGTTGCCCTCGGCGACGTGCTGTTTCGTAACGGGATTACCGTCCTGCCTGACGGTCGCGAAGCAGGACTCCGCATCGCCGACGAGCGCTCGCGTCAGGTCGAGCATGTGAGTTCCGAGCACCCACAGATCCTCGCCGCCGCCTCGTCGAGCGTCCTCTTTTCCGCGAGCGCGGACTTCGAGCACCTCGCCGATTTCGCCGTCGCGGATGAGCCGCTTAACAACACTCAGCACGGGCGAGTAGCGGTTGGTGTGTGCGATCGCCAGTTTGAGATGCCGCATCTCACAGGCTCGAACAACCTCGTCGGCCTGGGCCAGCGTCTGGCAGAACGGCTTCTCCATATAGATATGGCAGCCGTGCTCGGCACAGCCAATGACCATATCGCGATGCTGATCGATCCAGCGTGGGCAGATGACAGCAATGTTCAGCCGCTCGTGCTGCAGCATCTCGCGATAGTCGGCGTACTCCTTCGCCGCACTGGTTCGCTTGATTCCCGCCGCGCGGCCGCCATCGTGCGGATCGGCGAGGGCCACGACTTCGCAGTCGTTCCGGTGTTGCCACGGAAGATCGAGCCCGTGCCCATAGTTGCCCCGACCCGTGTGTCCGATAATGCCGACCCGGTACTTCGCCATGTGTGACTCCCCGACGGTAAGCCGCGTGCGCTGCGGCGGTCCTGCTCGCCACTCTGTCTCACGATAGTTCGCCTGGCAAACTGCGACCAGCGAACGCATTGGTGGGTGGCGATCGGTTAAGGCGGGCATCTGTCGCGGCTTGCGTTCGAGGTGGCACGACTTAGGATCCGCCTCGCTTCAGGACTTCGAACATTCTTCGGGTTTCGACATCGATCATCCCGTCGCGCTCGACCGAGCGTGCGATTCCGCCAGGACCAGATTATGGCCAAAAAAACTGTTGCCGACCTTGACGTTTCCGGAAAGCGAGTGCTGGTGCGAGTCGACTTCAATGTGCCGCTCGACGACAGCCAGAACGTCACTGACGACCTGCGTATCCGTATGGCGCTGCCGACAATCCAGTCGATTCTTGAACGCGGTGGCCGCGTGATTCTGATGAGCCATCTCGGCCGTCCGAAGGGCGAAATCGTTGCGTCGCTGAGCCTCAAGCCGGCCGCTGACAAACTCGCCGAGCTGCTCGGCCATGACGTCGCCTTCGCGACGGACACGGTTGGTAATGACGCCGCCGCGAAGGTCGCCGCGCTGCAGGACGGCCAGGTACTGGTGCTCGAAAACCTGCGCTTCAATCCGGGCGAGGATCGCAAGTCAGATAACAGCGTTAAAGAACCGTTCGCCGAAACGCTCGCGTCCTTCGCCGACGTCTATGTCAACGATGCCTTCGGAACCTGCCACCGCACGGACTCGTCGATGTACCTGGTGCCGCTGAAAATGGCCGGCAAGCCGCGCGTTGCGGGAGTTCTGCTGCTGAAGGAGATCCGCTATCTCGCCGACACGATCAGCAACCCCGATCGGCCGTTCGTCGCAATCGTTGGCGGCGCTAAGGTCTCAGACAAAATCAACGTAATTCGCAATCTGCTGACGGTCTGCGACAAGGTGCTGATTGGCGGCGCGATGGCTTACACGTTTGAACTGGCAAGAGGCAACAAGGTCGGTAAGAGCCTCGTCGAGCCGGACAAAATCGAGCTGGCCAGAGAACTGATGGCGTCTGCCGGCGACAAGCTGGAACTGCCGGTCGATACGCACTGCGGCGACGACTTCAGCGCCGATTGCAACAAGGTCGTCGTCACCGCCGGCCAGATTCCAGACGACTTCGAAGGGCTGGATATCGGACCGGAAACCGCGAAGCGTTACGCCGGGCTGGTCAGCTCGGCGAAGACGGTTGTCTGGAACGGCCCGATGGGCGTCTGCGAAATGCCACCGTTCGACGCCGGCACGCGAATCGTCGCCGAAGCAATTGCGAACAGCGGCGCGACGAGCATCATCGGCGGCGGAGACAGCGCGGCCGCGATCCAGCAGCTTGGTTTCGCCGACAAAGTCACGCACATCAGCACCGGCGGCGGCGCCAGCCTCGAAATGCTCGAAGGCAAAAAGTTCGAAGCTGTCGAACTCCTTGACGAGGAATAAGCCGCGACTCTCACGGCACGGACTTGAGCCATAATTTTCAGCTCGTTACGGCACGAATACCGGTTCCCCGTCTTCTCGATTACCAAGTCGCCTGAAAATCTGCGAATCGATGTCCCATGAGATTAGAGAAACATGGCCGTCACAGAAAACGACCTGGCTGCCACCAGAATGAGCGCTGCCGAATCGTGTCGGTTGCGGGCTATCGCCGTCAGGCAATGGCGGTTCGATCGTCCAGCGATTGATATCCCAGTCAACACCGCAAAACATCGACTGATCATTTCCCGGATCAGAGGCGGTCGAGTAACCATCGCGGGAAACGTTTTTCTCGCCGACCAGCAACGTGTTCGACAGACCATCCGTAATGAATGAACGACGGACCGTGCTCCGAAGAAAAGAGACACCTGTTACCTTGTCTGTCGACGGCCACAGATATGTAACGGAGTCTCCTTCTGCCAAGCTGCCAGGACCGCCGTTTGTACCGGTAATAGTGTCGCCTTCGCTGATTGCATAATCCGTTTTTGCAACGACTGGCAGCCAGTCAGCATTAACCGGAATGACATTTGGCTCAGCAGGCCCCCGGAGCCCGCTCGCCCGGCTCGGGCACGCGAAATCGGGCAGCCCGTTTAATCCAACGCGAGCCAATGCCTGACGCTGGACCGCAAAAGGCTGTCCGCTACCTGCCTGGCGTAGTTCCACGTGCTCAAGATAGGGAAGGATGTTGTAAAGCCAGCCTCCCGGCTGTTCGGGACCGAATCCGCGGTCCGGCATTCCAACCCATCGAAAGCCCCAGCCATTGGTCGGGTAATGCTCCCACGCGTCGACGTGCAGATCCGTGGCAAGCCCGATCTGCCGCAGATTGTTCCTGCATCGAGTTCGTCGCGCTGCCTCACGAGCAGACTGGATCGCTGGCAGGAGCAGGGCCAGCAGCACACCAATAACCGCAATGGCCACCAGCAGTTCGAGCAGAGTCAGTCCTGTACGACGCTCACGACATGTTCTGCAATGTCGAGGAATTGCTGACCGGTCGAATACAGCATTCATGGGACTCACTCCCGTTCGCCTGCATCGGTCGACTTTGCGAGGGCAACCAGACCGAACTGCAACCGGATGTGATGCGCTTCCGCCGCTGTGATGTGGAACAGAAAAATACTTCCCCCAACAACGGCAGCGGGTTCGGCCTGAAGCAGCCATCGGAAGCAGGGCGACTGGATATCAATTCGTCGGCCATCGGGGGCGATGACTCGGCCGTCTGCACCAACGAGCAGCGAGCCACTAATCGCGTACCATCCCTCGTCAGGCCCGATAACTGAGCCCGATTTTGCTGCCACATTCAGCAGCGCCTCCGAGACCGGCCAGGCAGGTGGTAACTCAAATTCGATTCCGGCCAGCGAGGGCGGCACGGTTCCATAGTACGCCATCTTCAGTCGGTCAACTTCGGGATGTGCATCCAGCCAGTCTCTGAGAGCCAGAAGCCCTTGTCCCCAGTCCGTCTGCGAGTCGACGAAGCACAGAGCGGCCTGCCTGCCGGGCCGCACCAATTCATTCAGGTAAGAGAGATGCCACGGACTGACCAGAATGCTGCTGGCGGCACCGGCAGCAAGGCAGCCGGAAAAGCCAGCGAATACTCCGAAGTGATGTCGTAACAACCCGCTCCCCGCTCCACCGATCCAGATCGCAGCGAACGGCAACAGAGGTAGCGCATAGCGAACATGATTAACCGTCGCGTGCAAGCCCAGGGTCGCTGCGACAGACGCACTGATCCCGAACAGGACGATTCCGTCCGCCAGTGGGAGTTTCGGCGGGAAAAGCAGCGCAAGCAGTGCAGATGCGATCATTCCCAGCGGAGTCTTCAGGATCAGCGCAACAGGGTAAAACTCATGAACCGGCCCCATCCGTTTTTTGCCCAGTATCCATGTGCTGTAAGCTCGTTCAAAATCGACCCGCTGCAAATCCATGCCTTCGAGATAGTCGGCGGCAATCGGAACCGGCAGTTTCCCAACCAGCGTCCCGCGGAATCGATTACTGGTCGGTTCGGATAGTGACGTCACTGTCTCGCGGCCTGTCAGAAAGTGACTCCGAAAGTCCAGTTCGCCAAGCGGTCTGCCGACGTCACTCCACAAATACACGCTGTTAACAACGATGAAGCTCAAACATCCGCCGAGGAGCAACTGAAGCAACTCACGCCCGATCCGCTGGCGTCGGACGACCAAACGGAAGCATCCCCAGCACATCAGCCAGAATGGTCCCAGCAGGCACCAGAGCGACTTCACGCAGAGACTGATCCCCAGGGCGAACCCCCATGCGGTCGCATGAGCCCACAGCGGCTGACGCAGCCAGCGGGCAAAGAGGTATGCCGTAAACACACCAGTTGCGGCTGCTGCCACATCGGCGGTGATCATTGCACCGTGTCCAAGTACGAGCGGGTGGGAACACCACACCGTCACGGCGAAGAACCGGGCAATCGGTCCGAACATGTCTCTGGCCCACGCCCCGCAACACAGAGCGCCGAAGACGCTGAAGCCGATGACGGGCATCCTTGCCAGTGAGAACAGGTGCAGAGATTGCCTGCCATTACTCAGCAACAGATCTGTTCCTGCCGGGAATTCAGGCCGCGTCGTCTCGTACTGATCCCATTTTTCGGGTTCCGCTTGGGCTCCTGCTGCCATTGCCGGCAGTGCAGCAATCATCCGGACGAGCGGAGGATTGACGCGGTACAGTTTCACATGGCCCTGTCGCCAGTAACTGATTCCGGAAGCAAGATGACCGGGCTCATCGATCGTCGGCGACAGACTCCATGCCGCCCTGACGAGCAGCAGAACGTGCAGCACAACCACTGCAGCGACGGCAGTTGGTGATTCGAGCATCACCATCAGCCCGCGTCGTACTGCCAGATGCGTTTTCATGGCCTGGAGGCTGAGTCTGGTACCTGAATGGTCAACAGGTGGCCGCCCCATCTGGTGGCAAACTCCGCGGTCGGATAACTGACAACACCCGTCCGCAAATCGCCGACACGAACCTTGCCGTCATCCGACCACCCGAGGAAGACCGAAAAGTGCCCTTTCGGAAAATCAACGATCGCTGGTCCACCAAACCGTTCCAGTTGTCGAGCATTGCATTGAAAAGCCTCAGCTTTGAAGCCCAGCTCCCCAGCTCCCTGCGACAGATCAAGCAGACTGATCGCGTCTCCACCGAAATGAGTCGCTTCGCAAACATCAATCCAGGGAACAGATCGGCCAGCGACGCGGCAGGCAATCGCCAGAGCAACCGGACCGCACGAATTCACTCCGTAAAAGCGGCGTGCAACCGTCTGACTGAACGATGCTCCTTCGCAGATCACCGATGGCACGGCACAGCACAGGAGGAAAGCGATGATTTTTCTCATCGGCTGCTCTCCGGTTCTGCAGACGCAGCTTTGACAAACCCCGAGATTGGAATGCGAATTTCCGTTGCCTTTGTCGGGTCGGTATCGCTCAGTAACTCGACGTGAATGTGCCCTTTCAACTCGCCCAATGTCGAGACCGGGCCAGTCGTTGAGACTTCAATCGGGCAGATAAGGCGTGTGCCGTCCGGCCTGGTCTCTGGGGAATTCAGCACTTTGAAGCCCTCACTGGCCTGAACTGCAACGATCCGCGAATGGGCCTCGCGATTCCAGGAAATCACCGCTCGCCGAGTTGCCACCTGCCCCGACTCGAGAATACCGAAAGCCAGAGTTTCAGGGACGCACGCGACGGCAAACGGGTCATCTGACTGACAGACGAGTGACACTCTGATTTGTGGTGTTTCCGGCGAGTCAGTCGTCACCGTCAGCAACCCGGTCGCAGGTAGCTTCCGGGCGATTCCCTGAACTCGAACAGTTGCTCGAAGCCATCGTCTTTCAGATTCTGATCGCCGCTCATCGGTTACGTCGATGACTTCAGCAGTGCAGTCCAGGTCTCGGCCGAAAACGTGCGTGGCCTTGATTTCCACCCGTGGCTCGGCCCGAAGAAACACAGGGACATCCGCGACCAGCATTTCGTCGGAGTCACTCTTCTTGAGTTCTGCTCGTTGTTCCTCGATCCAGGCCGGGGGCAGGAAACTGCCATTCGCAATCAGGTGCAGTTCATTCACTTCATCACCCGTGGCATACACCACCGTGATCCGGCGCGAGAACGGGATCTCTGCACCAGCCCCCATCCGATTGTGACGGATGACCGCTGTCACCCTGGCCGACTCGCCTGGCAGAATCTGATAGCGGTCAATTTCCGCGTCCATGCAGCCGCACGACGCCTGCAGAATCTGCACACGCACTTCCGCATCCGATCGGTTCGTGACTGCATAACTCACTTCGGATTGAGCCGACGTGACCGCGCCAAGGTCAATGAATGCTGGCGCAGACGACAGAGCCAACAGTTGTTCTCCAGCGGCCGAATCTACAGAAGAGGTCGATGTCCAGACCCAGCCAGCGAGCACGACACTGCCGGAAAATACCAGCAGTCGGACGAGCACGCCGATATGCGGTTTCATGTTGAAGCCCTCATACGGTAGTTATGTTCCCAGCCGAGACCGGTAGCGCTGGCGAACAAAAAACAGCCCGCCACACAGCATGACCGCAGCCAGAACAACCCACTTCCACCAGTCCTGACCGTTCTTCGGCCCGCTGGCCTTCCATTCGATGCCGTCCAGAGTGCCGCCCGCCGGTGCATCAACTCCGTAGTGGTACGTCTCGCCGGTGATCTGATCTTCAATTCTCGCTCCGACTGGTATTCCCAACCCATCAAGCGAAAACACCGACGGATCAGGTGGCGCACTGAAGTCTGAATCAACCAGGCGCGTTTCGCTTTCGCGGACAATGCGCTCCGGAGTCGATGGGGAAACTCCTGCCGACGACCAGTTTGTCTGATGAACCATGTGAAATGCGCCCGGCGGCCCCTCTGCGTATTCGCTCTCGATTACGCCATCAGGCTCTACATCCGAACGTTTTGTTGACCAGTGCCTGTAAGTGACAGCGTTGTAGCCCTGGTCTGGATCGATCACAAACTCCCTGCGAGACTTTCGTTCGACATCGTCAACCAGAAGCCGAATCAATTGACCTTCGCGAGAAACATCAATGTCAAGATTTCGCTCCTGGGCTATACTCAGATAATCACTGATTGCAAGTCTCTGATCACGCCCATCCATCGGCACTCCCTGGTTCAATGGATGGCCATCAGGGATGCCGACATCTTCACGTGTCCTGATTCGAACGACATACTCGATCGGTTCGTATTGTTTGTCTGTGCCCAGCCACGGCGCCAGAAAAACAATTGCGTCCTCAGTCCCAACGATCGTGTATTCTTTTCTTTCGGGAGGGAGTGTGCGGTCAACCCGTAGCCGTAAGCCATCCCAGAATACCGTTTTTCTGGCTAACGATGTTGTCTCGGGCTGATATGCTTCCCGGATATGCTCGCGTGTCAGCGGATCCTTTATCTGCTCCAGCCCAGGTGGAGTAGATGGCCCTTTCCACTTTCCTTCGGACTCGTACGTGAGGGTAGCATGTGTAATCCGCGAGAGATTCTCATCAGAGCCTGCACACACCTCTGCGAGCACATCCTTCACTGAATCCTGACCGAGTGCGGATATTGCAAAGCATAGACATTGAGCAATTGCCAGTATCGTACAACGCGCTGGAGAGCGCCGATACCGCAGCACATCACCGTCACAGTATTTCGGGACGCACATGTATATTCTTCCGATTCTAAGCATCGATCCAGCAGGACGTGCTGCACCTGTTAACATACAACCGCCAACAGGATGCTCTACGTCGCAGACAGGAGCGGGATGACTGCATCAAAAACACGCGTCAGCGTGAACACCAATGCGTTCCCGAGTCACAAACGCCGCTGACTGATATCGTCATACTGTTGCCCTGATGGTCAATGCCATCCGGAGCAGGCATGACACCATCGTGTTAACAGGCCAAATCGATTCTATGATCCGTCTGCTGGCGAATTGGTACACTTTCCGACATTAATGTTGAACCATGGCGTCTCTTCGCCAGCCTGCTCAGCCTTGCATATCCAGCCTGACATTGCATCATCAACGCAAAAGCAATATCGCGTCCGGTAACATTCTATTTTGGGGTCATCAACTTCGTCACATTGCAGCAGATACGGCGGTGTCGTGTCCGCAGTGCATCTGGTGGGATTGTAGTATTGCACCTCAGCCCCGCACAGGTACTCCTCATGCGTTTCCTGACAGTATGGAGTACCAGGGTCACATACTTCCGGAGTGCCGTTGCATTGCGTTCCGGAGGCCCCAGGCAGGCATGACCCCGGATTCTGTGCATTGCTACCGCCGTAAACCTGTGCTTGCGATGCAGCATTCAGAGGACGTGCAGCGTTCAACTCCGGAAGACAGGTCGCTGAGATCAGGAGTGCCGCGCCAGCGCAGAGAGACGTAACAGTTCGCATCGTGTTCTCCAGAAAGCTTGAGTCAGAAGGACAGGCAACAGACGGCCCGTTGTCACTGGAGAGCAGATATACCCCCCCCCCCGGAAGTGTGTCAATCGAGAACGTGTAAGAAAATACAAATTACATGCCGAACAGGTAAATCCACAGGCCCGCTGCTCACTCTTTCGTAATGGCTCCGTCAAGGTTGAGGATGACGCGGCGGGTGATCGTCCAGGCGACGTGTTCCGAAGCTGGCTCTTCGTCGTCTTTTGATGACGTCTCACCAGCCAGTTCGCAGAACTGACTGGCGGCGGTGGGTTTCGAGAATCGCTCGCGCACAGACTTAGCAGCGTTGACGGGACGTTGAGTTCTGCATTCGCCGGCGGACGTGTGACGGCTCGGCGGTATGCGAAGGTCAGTCTGTCGGCGTCGGTGTGGCCATTCTTTTCTTTGTGACGACCTTGATCCACCTGTTCTGTGGGCGGATGCGGGCGGAGTTCAATGCGTCTCCGGACCCGTCGGTGCGAGTGACTCTGGAAGGCGTGCGGAGCGCAATGTACGTCTGCCTGAATACGACGGAACTGTGTCCGGGTTGCCGCCACGCACGTTTCACGGAAGAACTGGAGCCACAGGAATACCACAGCACCCGGAACAAACACGCCCGCCGGTCTCGCCGTAAGATTCGCATGTCGACTCCGGCATCCCGGGACTCGACGTCACCCGCATCAGGCCCTGCCTCAACCCTCGCACCCCCACATGACAATGCCCCTTTTGCGCTCTCGACTTGCCACAACCTCTCGCCACAACGTGGCGCTGTCCATCCAAGTGCATCTTCGCTTTCATTTTCTTCTGTTGGCCAGGCAGGCGGCCTCAGAACGCAAGTGCATGTAATTAACACTGTCGAGAAGGTCTTTCCGGGCAAATACGTGACTTTGGCGTTGACAGGACGAAGCGGAATGCTAGTGTTCTATTCAACTAGAACACTAGAGGGGCTGGTCATGCTCATTTCAGTCGACCCATCAAACGGGCTGGCGATCTATGACCAGATTGTCCGGCAGATCAAGTTTGCGATCGCCAGCGAGGCGGTGCTGCCGGGGGAACTGGTTCCGTCAGTCAGAGAACTCTCAAAGCAGGTCGCCGTGAATCCGAACACGGTTGCCCGCGCGTATCGCGAGTTACAGAACGACGGGGTACTCGAATCCGTCCGCGGGACCGGGTTGCTTGTCACGAAGGCGGCTCCGAAACACTGTCGGTCGGAACGCGTCAGTCTGATTCGCGAACGGCTGCGGTCGGTGCTCAAGGAAGCGCAGCTCAGTCAGCTCGACGTCGACGAAATCCGGCAGCTCGCCGAATCCGAACTGTCACAGCTCAACGGCCGGAGCGCTGCCGGCACAGCTCAGGGAGAGTCCGTATGAGTGCCATCTTTGAACTGCGGAACGTGACGAAGCGGTTCGGCCGACAGGTCGCTCTCGACAACGTCAACCTGGTCGGCGAACCGGGACACGTCATCGCGCTGCTGGGTGAGAACGGGGCTGGCAAGTCGACGGCCATTCGGATTCTGCTCGGCCTGCTGGAACCAGACGGTGGCTCCGCCCGCGTCCACGGCCTTGATGCCTGGATTCACGGCGAGGAAATCCGGCGTCGCGTCGGCTACGTGCCGGATCGTCCGACGCTGTATGACTGGATGACGGTCGATGAAATGGGCTGGTTCTGTGGCGGCTTTTACGAACGCGACTTCGTCGAGAACTACCGCGAGCGGGTCTGCCACTACGGGCTGCCGCTGAAAAAGAAAATCGGCACCATGTCGAAGGGCATGAAGGCCAAGGTCAGCCTGGCTCTGGCGATGTCGCATGAACCGGAGCTGCTGGTGCTCGACGAACCGACCTCGGGACTCGACCCGATCGTCCGGCGCGAATTCCTGGAAAGCATGGTCGATGTCGCGGCGGCCGGTCGGACCGTGCTGCTGTCGAGCCACCAGATCAACGAGGTCGAACGCGTCGCCGACACGATCGCGATCATCCGGCACGGCAGGCTGGAGCTTGTCGAGCCGCTGGCGGAACTGAAAGAGTCGATACGCGAGCTGACGGTCACGCTGCGTAACGGAGCGACGGTGATCCCTCAGACGCCCGGCACGCTGATCTATCGCGTCCAGCAGGACCGCCAGATCCGGCTCCTGGTGCGTGACTTCGAGGAAGCTGGTCTCGACGAATTCCGCCGCGGCGACAACGTCGGCAGCGTCGAGGTCCGGCATCCGAGTCTGGAAGACATCTATGTCGGCTTTATGCAGGGCGACATTGAGGAACGGAACTGACCACCGTTGTTTGACCGCAAGCCGCAGGCGTACGCGTCGTCCTGGAAAGCGCAGCTTGAACCAGAAACACGCACGCCTGCGGCCTGAGGTCAAACGAGTGCGTGACATTCAAAAGGCATCGGCCATGAACACCGCCATCGCCACACGACTGTTGTGGAAGGAATACCGCCAGCAGCGGAACCTGTGGCTCGCGCTGCTGTTCGGAGCGACGCTGCTGCAGCTCATCTTCTGGCTCTTTATCGAAGAGCCGAAGAAGGGCATGTGGGACCATTCGCTGCTGCCGCTACACGTCGGCACGGCGGCGATGATGACCGGAATGTTTGCGGTCTGCTCGGCTGCCATCTCGTTTGCGATCGAGCGGGAAGAGGGCACTCACCTGCGGCTGGTCTCGCTGAGTTGCCCGCCAGGACTGGCGCTGGGCATCAAGTTCGCCGTCGGGTTGCTGGGAGTGGTGTTGCTGTTTGCTGTCTCAACGGTAATCGGAGTCAGCCTGTCGACAGGCTTTGGCGGCTTTGCCGAAGCAATACGGCAAGTCTCGCGGGACGAGTGGTTTGCCAGCGTGTACTGGTCTGTGGTTGCCGTGTGTGGTGGGCTTGTGATTGGATCCTGCTGCTCGCTGCTGTTCCGCAAAGTCCTGCCCGCAGTCATCTGCGCCTGCGTCTTGTCTTTTGTCGGTTTTCCTATCCTGCTTGGCATCTGGTCAGAGGCAGCCGTCAGGTATGACAGACACTTCCGCCTGGATAACCCGGAAGCAATCTGGTTCATGGTCTTTCTGATTGTCGCCATCGGAGTCCTCGGGCTGGTCGATTTCGTACTGGTTGGCTGGTGGATGAACCGCGGCTTCTCCGAAATGCCAAAGGTCCGGGAGCGATCACTGTTCCGGCGGGTTCGCGTGCAGCGGGACGGGCTGGATGGTTCGGTCACGCTGGAGATCGGCGGCGCGGACCGCGCGGCGTTCGAGGTGCTGACTGCTGACCAGGCCCGCATCCTGCCGGCCCCGAGATTTGGTCTGAGCCTGCTCTACAACAACTGGGGCCGAGGCCGCTCGCGCGTCTTGAGATTCCTCTGCTGGAAGGAAGCCGCCGAGTCACGACGAATCTTTCAGGTGCTGCTTGTTGCTGGCATTGTTCTGGCACTCTTCGCGACGGGCTCACTCCGAGCGGCACGTGTCCTGGACTCCGTCTATCAGGTTCGACCGGGCAATGAGCTGCCATTTCTGATGATGTACAGCTTCCTGTGTGTCTTCGTCTGCGGACTGATGTCGTTTCGCGGCGAGCAGTCCGGAGACAGCTACCGACTGTTGTCCGATCATGGACTGAACCCTGGATACGTCTGGGCCAGCAAGCAGATGGTCTGGCTGACTCGTCTGCTGATGATCGTCCTGGCCGTTCTGACGATCGTGGCTGTGGGCGTCGGGGTGTTGCCGCTCAGATATTTCCTCTGGATGCTTTCAGGGAACCAGTCAGCAACCTTGCAGGAATCTGCGTGGCTACCGTCACTGATTGCTCTTCTGTTCGCCGGACTGATTTATTTCTCAATCTGCCAGATGGCGTCGTTGACGTGGCGGCGGGCGGCGTTGTCGATCTTCTTTGCCCTGCTGTGCTGTATCCTGATGGGGATGTGGCACGGCGCGGCCGCGAACTTTGACGTACCGGTCGTTGTGGCCGCGTTACCAATGGTTCCAGCTCTGCTGCTGATGACCCGGCTGCGAACGCGGAGCTGGCTGATTGGTGATGACCGCCTGAAGTGCTGGCTACTGCCCGGCGCTGCGGGAGTGCTCGGCATCGCCGCCTGCTGGCTGACGACAGCTACCTGGCGAATCTACGAGATCCCGTCCGCCGAGCCGCTGGTCGCCACAAAAACGCTTGATGATGGCTCAACAGTCGAGACGATCAATGGCCTGACTGATGCCGAACGCGAAGCGATTCTGGCTCCTGTCAGTGACGAAGAAGCGACAACGGCCGACCTGTACCGACGAGCCGCTGAGACGTTCTCGCTGGGAGGATCAAGCCAGGTCAGTCAGCACACACGCGAACTCATCTTTGGGATTCCGCAACCCGATCCACCTCCGCCCGTTCGCGACGATCCTGAAATGATGAAGATCATCACCGAAGGAAATCGGTTGACACTGGAACATTCGACCGAGGCGTTCGAACTGTGTCGTCAAGCGGCGGTCCGAGAAGTGTGTGCCAGTGAGTCGCCAGTAACCGGCATCGCAGGTGAGAATGCCCCCTTTTACAAAAACGTGTATGTGAATCGGATGCCCGGGCTCGCCAATCTGATGCTCGTGTACGCGGAACGCGAATTGCGGGCCGGCAATCCTTCCGAGGCACTGGCGATACATCACGATGCGTTTGCAATGGCTCGGCACGCGGCTGGCCGGGGAGTCGATCGCGAATTCAACCAGTGGCGAGTGATCACTCTGGCTGCCCTTAACTCGCTGGCCGACTGGTCCAAATCTGCTGACGTGACGTCTGAGCTTGTCTCCGAGGCAGCAGAGATCGTGAACGATCATCTGGCAAAGTCACCTGACCCCTACGCCGTCTCGTTTGCCCGTCACCAGGTCCTTCGCAACACGCTGCAATTACCAGTCGAACAGTTGCTGGCGATGCAGCGGGGGCGGTCGCACTCGAATGACGAGTTCTTCTTTGCTTTCATGAGTGTCAAGTTTCCTGGCACGCGCGAGCGTGCCGGGCGGCTGGTCGACTGGTATGAGGCCCGATCGGCTCGTCTGATCGCGGAAGCTCAAAAGCGCGAAACGCAAGGCGGCTCCGGTGGCTCGACTCTGGGAAACTGGTACCGGCAGGAAGTCGGGAAGTCCTCGGCCGACCTTGGTGGTCTGCCGGTTGCCGATTTTCGACGCTGGGTTCAGACAACGCCGCTCGCTCGCGGACTGATCGATGACATCGGGCTCAGCCTGGTCTATTCTGAAACCGATCTTAAAACACAGGCGCGCGGCACGCAGATTGTCATGCAATTGTGGTTGGCACTCCGCGAAAATGGTGAGTTTCCGCAGACGCTTGAAGAACTGAATCTGCCAGCAAGAGTGGTGATTGAGCCGTGGTCAGGGCGACCGTTTGCCTGGTATCCGAATGGGATTCCCAATGAGATCAAAACGACTGATCCACCCATCCCGGCCCACACGCCGTTCCTGTTCAGTGGCGGGCCGTGGGGAGCTTACCTGCAGGAGCAGGAAGTGATGGTCCGTGTTGAAGGGCCGTTTGATCCGCCGCCGCAAGTCATCCCGCTCGACAGAGGAGCAGTTCAGGGCGAGACACGCTCGGACAAGGAGTCGCGGACGCCACCACCGGGTAAAGTTCAGGCGTTCCCGCCTGCCGCAGGGGTCATTGAGTTCTTCGGCCCAGGCGGCGGGATGGGAGCATCTGGAGCCGCGGCTACCGATTCGAACGTCCGCTGGGAAGCTCGCCGGGAATTCGTCATCCACGAGGCAGAGTCGAACGCGGGTCCGCTGAAGAGCCGGCCGACCGTCTGGCTGTTTCCTGCCGAGGCCGACAAATCCGAGCAGGTTGATGACACGCGGAAGTAACGTGCCGGGCGCCGGAGGGATCGTTTGATCAGGATTCGATCGAGTTCCGGGCACGCAGGATGAATTTGTCGCAGAATCATTTCAAGCTGGCTGAGAATATGATTCTGTGATTCATCATTCTGTGATTCTTCCAGCGGCTTGAACGAAGGGCATTCTGTCGTGGCTCGGATTGCTGTCGTGATTCATTCTCTGACCGGCGGCGGCAGCGAGCACGTAGCGGCGCGGATGGCGTCGTGGTGGGCGAAGCACGGGCACGAGGTTTCGCTGCTCACGCTGGACTCGGTTGAGAACGACGCGATCCCGGTTTCCCCGGAAGTCCGACGTGTCGGGCTGGGCCTGATAAAGGACTCGCCCGGACTGGTCAGTGCTTTACTTGCTAACTGGCGACGCGTTCGGGAATTGAGGCGCGCTCTGCGGGAAACGAACGCCGAGCACATCGTCTCACTGACCGACCGGATGAATGTTGTGACGCTGCTCGCCTGCCGGAGTACGAAGCTGCGGCCAGTCGTCTCCGAGCGGATCGACATTCGGCACCACTCGATCGGCCGCCTGTGGAGCTGTCTGCGGCGGCGGACGTATCCGCGGGCGAAGGCGATCGTCGTGCAGACGGCAGGCATCCGCGACGCCGTGCTGCCGATTGCCGGGCAGGCTCCGGTTGCGGTCATCCCCAACTGCGTCTGGCCACCGGAAGAGAATGCTTCGCAGGGACAGCTCGAACTACCGGGCAACCGCCGCTGGCTGGCGTCGGTCGGGCGATTCGACCGGCAGAAGGGCTTCGATCTGCTGCTGGACGCGTTCGACCTGATCGCCGATCAGCACCCGGACTGGAATCTCGTCCTGATCGGCGACGGCCCCCTGCGGAGCGAACTGGAATCGCAGATCGCCAATCGCAAGCTGACCGAACGCGTTCTGCTGCCGGGCTGGGTCGAGGCTCCCTGGCATCCGCTGAGCCAGCACGCCGACGCCTATGTCCTCTCATCCCGGTACGAGGGTTTCCCGAACGCGCTGCTCGAAGCAATGTCGGCCGGCCTGTGTCCCGTCGCGTTTGACTGCCCGAGTGGGCCGGGGGAGATCATTCGGCACGAAACGAACGGACTGCTCGTTTCAGCCGGCGATGTGCCCTCGCTCGCTGAGTCGCTGAGTCGGATCATGAGCGACGACAACCTGCGGCAACGGCTTGCCGACGCAGCACAGACTGTGCGGGACCAGTTCAGCGTCGAGCGCTACTTCGAGCAGTGGAACGCGCTGCTGGAGATCGAGTCAGTGGGTCAGTAATCGGCCGCAGATGCACTCGGATTGACACAGATGCTTCACGGAGATCCGTGTTTATCTGCGTGTATCTGCGGCCAATCTGTGCTCCGCCCAGTCAGGATTTGGCTTCAAAATCGCGCATGAAGTTAACGAGGGCGTCGACACCTTCGGCAGGAAAGGCGTTGTAGATGCTCGCCCTCATGCCGCCGACGCTGCGGTGGCCCTTGAGATTCTGGAAACCGGCTGCGGTCACCTGCTTGAGGAATTCGGCATCGCGGTCGGCGTCGCCGGTAACAAACGTGACGTTCATCAGCGAGCGGCTGTCGTGATCGGCCGTCGGGCGGAACAGTTCGCTGGAATCGAGGTAGTCGTACAGAACGCCGGCCTTCGCCCGGTTCTTCGCCTCGATCGCCGCCAGTCCGCCCTGAGCTTTCAGCCAGGCACAGACTCGACCGACCAGATAAATCCCGAACGTTGGCGGCGTGTTGTACAGCGACTGATTCTCGGCGTGCGTCCGGTACTGCAGCATCGCACTCAGCGATTCGCTGCCGGCTTCGACCAGATCCTTGCGGATGATGACCAGTGTCAGGCCGCTGGGGCCGAGGTTCTTCTGGGCTCCGGCATAAATCATTGCGTACTTCGAGACGTCGATCGGGCGGCAGAAGATGTCGCTGCTGGCATCGCAGATCAGAATCGAGTCTTCCGGAACGTCAGGCTCGGCCGCGTACTGCGTGCCGAAGATCGTGTTGTTCGACGTGAAGTGGATGTACGCCGGGTAGGAGGAAAACTGCGCCTGCTTTGGGATGTAGCAGAAATTGCGATCCTCGCTGGTGCTCGCGATGTGGACGTTGCCGAACAGCTTCGCCTCTGTGACGGCCTTCTTTGACCAGGCACCGGTCACGAGGTAGTCGGCCGTCTGCCCTTCGGACAGGAAGTTCATCGGAATCATGCCGAACTGCAGCGACGCTCCCCCCTGCAGGAACAGGACGTCGTAGTTGTCGGGGATCGAGGCCAGTTCGCGAATCAGCGCTTCCGCCTCGTCGCGCACTGCCATGAAGGCTTTGCCGCGGTGCGAGTGCTCCAGGATGCCGATGCCGGTCTCGCCGAGTGAGAGCAGATTTTCGCGGGCTTCTTCGAGCACTTCGACGGGCATGACAGCGGGACCGGCGGAGAAGTTATAAACGCGACTGGTCATTTCGATTCCTGAACGCTCTGGATGCTTGTGAAATTGGGGCCGGCGCGGAAACGCGGCGTCTCGTCTCTATATTCAGCAGCCGTGCCGTCGTCAACGAGCCTGGTCTGACTGCCGCAACTGCCTCTCAGGTCTGACAATACGAACCGTTCCAGCGACGCGACCTCAAGGAAATGAGCCTCGGCTCGGACAATTCCGGTCAGGCAATGAGCGCACGAAAAAAGGCGGCAGTCCAAAAACTGCCGCCTTTTCCTGCTTCCATCAGTCAACCGCGATCGGTCGCTTAGAACCGCACCTCAGCCCGTGCGGTGAGACCGTCGAAGCTGAGCGTATTGCTCAGGTGGTCAATCTGGTTGGCCTGAACTCCGTCAATGAAGCGCGGCGTCGTGATCACGTTGAACCAGTGGTTCATATAATAGCCGGCTCGCAGATGAATGTTGCCACAGCGGTTTTTCCAGCCGAGGCCCATTTCCATTTCCAGCGTCGGGACGAATCGATCCTGGGAGATTCCGGCTCGGGCAATCTGCAGTGCCTGGTTGTCTCTCTGGTTGTAGTCGGCCACGATCTGGCCCGCCAGAATGTTCACAAACCCTTCGCCGTAGTAGTAGAAGCCGCATTTGCTGGCCCATTCTCCGGCCAGGCCGAAACGCGGGCCGACACCGTAAAAGTCGATCTGAGTGTCGACGTTCGCCAGGTGGTTGATTCCGTAGTTGGCGTTGAAGTCCTGGCGAAGATTCGCGTAGCGGACGCCGACAACGCGGTTGATGACGTGGCACTCGTCGCCACACAGCACCTTGCGGTGTTCCAGATCAGCCATCTGGAAGCGGACGTCATAACGAGTACCGACATCAAGAGTTGTGCCGAAGTCGACGTTTGGATCAACCCGCAGTGTTTCAGGACGGAAGAACGTTCCGGCGGTTCCGGGCAGAGTCGCTGTCCCGTTGTTGCCGGAGTCGTACCACCAGTAAGTGCCGACGATGCTGCTCATACAGTCCAGAGCGTAGGCACCACCGACCCGGAAGCCAGGCTGATAGGTCGGGTCGGCCATCTCAGACGGGGCGACCGGGTTTGAGTTCGCGTACGACCCCATCGACGCCGTGGCGTAGGCCACATCGGCACCGCGCGGCGACAGATACAGAAAGTCGCCGAAAATACGGTTCTGGTGTTCCCAGATTTCCGGCGGTTCACAGCAGTCCTTCATGCAGCACGCTCCGCAGGCCGCCTTTGCTGCACTGCCACACGCGCCACAGGCATCACCACAGGCGTCTTTGACTTTGCTGACCCAGGACGTGTGCGTGACATTCGAGAATGACGGCATGTGCATCTGCGGGACGTGCAGTTCCGGCATGGACACATGCGGCATACTCGGCCGAGGGATCTTCGGCATCGAGACGTCCGGCATCGAAAACTTCGGCATGGAGACGTCAGGCATTGCGACCTGAGGCATCTTCGGCATCGTCAGCGACGACATATCCGGTTTCGGAATGGCGTCGCTCCAGCCGGTCTGGACGATTTCCGGCGAGTAATCCTGGGCGTACGTCAGACTGCTCATTGACAGAGCGGTCGCCGTACACAGCGCGAACAAACGTTTCATCTCGGATCCTTCCTTGCTGATGGAAGCAGTGGTTTGCTGTGAGCAGGTCCAGCAGATCATCCGGATTCTGCAGGCATCTGGTCTGATGCTCGCAACCGGGTCAGGCGTCGTGAGCGGCCTATTCCTTTCAGGCCGTCAGGACGTGATCGGTGGAAGAATCGTCAGAAACGAATCGGCATCGTCGGAAGAATTCGCACTTCCCGAACGGATCCGGGTCCGTGGCGTCGCGCCGAGCGGTACGTCCCGGATAACCGGCGGGGCTTCCTTAATCGGACAGTCGCCCGAAACTTCCTGAACAGTTTTATTTGCCCCATTTTAACTTTCTGGTCGGTCACTTCCCGGTGGCCGTCAAGGTTTTGCAGTCAACTGTGCGAAAAACAGAGAACACAGGGAAACCGGGAGCAGACTGCGGCCGATAACTTTTCCCAGGTGTCAAAGTCGGAAATGTCATCGCTACCGTGAAAGGTGTTCAATTTCGGTCTTGACGCTTTGAGGCGGTATCCTTTATCCACCGCGACGATGCTGGGGTCTCTGGGTCAGTTGAAGAGGTCTCAGGCCGTGCGGTATGACCGCCAAACGTGAAAACTGTGAACATTGGCTGACCAGTGTCGCGGTTTCACTGGGCACTGTGTGGTATGGAAGCCTCACAGCCCACTTCCTCGGGAAGTCAGAAACCCTTCCGCGAGTTGTCAGCGCTGAAATCGAGGATCTCCTCGCTTGTCAGGATCACGGATTGAGCCTGTTCACTCGATGCAGCCGTACCCCGCTCCGGGTCGCTTCCGGATTGCGCGCTTTGACCGATGGCCGGCCGTCATCGTTGCTTTACCCCTTTTCTGCCGCGCAATTCCTGCGCGTCGCTCCGTAACCCACGCGTCCACCACCTCTACCTGCAGGGAGTTGTAAAAGATGAAATGGCAAAACTGGCTTCAGAATCTGGCCCAGCGCACCCGCACATCAGCACGTCGTCGTCGCAAGGGACGCAAGCAGCACACCGCAGGCTGGTACCGCCGCGCAGCTCTCAGCAATCCAACTGAGTTCCTGGAAACGCGAACTCTGCTGACGGTCAACGTCCTGGGGGCATCGGCCAGTTCGTTTGACATCAGCGCTACGGACACGACTGAAACGCTCAGTTCCTACTCGGTGGATGCAGGATCCGACCGTGTTCTGATTGTCACAACAACGATGGGCTACAGCGACGCCAGCACGAACGGCAGCGATGTGCTTTCGGTGACGTTCGACGGCAATCCTATGACTAAGGAAAGCGACTTCATCTCGGGCTCGAATGGCCTGGGACTTGAGTTCTGGTATCTCGCACTGGGTGACAGTGTAAGTGCCACAGTGGGCGATATCGTCGTTACTTACGACACAATGAGCACAGTACAGGGCGTGATCGCGACAGCGTTCGACGGTGCAGACCAAGTGGCACCAATCTCGGCCACCGTTTCAGATACCAGTACCGCCACGGGGCTTGATATTTCTGTGCCGTCTGCGGTCGGGGATCATGTCCTCGATGCGATTATCCTCTTTGAGACTAACGACACCGGAACACTGACCGCCGATGGTTCTCAGGTCGTGCAGGCTAACGCGGACACTTTTACTGACACACCGGTCGGTGTCAGTACAGAAGCGGGCGCTGCTGGTAACGTCGCGATGACGTGGACGGAGACCGACGCGCTGACCGCAATCGTCCATGCCGGCGCCAACATTCAGCAGGCGGCTGGACCGGCAGTCAATCTCTCCGTGGATGTCTCGTCTGGAAGTGAGACGGCCGGGACCGTCGTGACCGTCACCGCCACCGCAGACTCGGCGGTCAGTGGTGCCCAGACAATCGATCTGGGAGTCTCTGGAACCGGGATTACAGCGGGCGATTACAGCCTCTCAAATACGACAATCACCATCCCCGATGGCATGACTACGGGCTCGGTTACATTCACGATTGCTGACGATCAGCGTCTGGAAGCAACCGAGACAGCCACACTGACGATCTCAAACCCCTCATCAGGGATCACGCTGGGCTCGACAACCAGCCAGAACGTCACGATTACCGACAATGAGTCAGCCACTGTGTCGATCGGCAGTGGAACCGATTCGGTGACAGAATCCGCGGGCGGGACGCCGAGTACGACCGTACCTGTCACACTGACAATTTCTGCCAGCGGCACCGGCACGGTCGGGTCTGATGTCCCGATTACCGCAGGGCTCGCCGGCAATTCGGACTACAGCAACACCGACGCGTCGTTCGGTACCGGCGACTTCACGTCGACCATGCAGAACCTCACCGTCACGGCGGTCAACGACAACCGCCTCGAAGCGACCACGGAATCCTTCGCCGGCCAGACGCTGGCCGTGACGTTATCCAGTGGAGCTGCCGTCACCGTCGACGGTGCCAGCGGTTCGCGTCAGGTCGATGTGACGGACAACGAGTCCGGCGTCGTCTCGATCGCCAACGGCACGGACGCAGTCACCGAAGGCGGCGCCACCGCCAACGTGACCGTCACGCTGGACATCACTTCTGACGGTACAGGAGTGGTTGGTTCTGACGTTGCGGTCGGCGTGGGCCTGACGACGAACGGCGACTTCACGGACGCAGATGCCTCGATCGCTGCTGGTGATGGCGCATCGCTGACCGATGACATCGTCCTGACCGCTGTGGATGACCTGCGACTCGAAATGTCGACTGAGTCCTTTGCCGGTCAGACGCTCGATGGATCCTCGCTGACGACAGGCGGAGCAGACGTCTCCATCAGTGGAACCAGTGGCTCACGACAGGTCGACGTGACGGATAACGAATCAGCCACCGTGTCGATTGGCAGCGGCACTGATTCCCTGACGGAAGATGCCGGTGGAACACCCAGTGCCACCGTACCCGTCACGCTGACGATTACCTCAAGCGGTACCGGCACAGTGGGGTCTGACGTCACGATCACCGCAGGGCTCGCCGGCAATTCCGACTACAGTAACTCCGACGCGTCCTTCGGCACCGGCGACTTCACGTCGACCATGCAGAACCTCACCGTCACGGCGATCAACGACAACCGCCTGGAAGCCATCACGGAGAGCTTCGCCGGCCAGACGCTCAGCGTCACGGGAGCCAACGGTGCCGACGTCACGGTTGACGGTGGCAGTGGTTCGCGTCAGGTCGATGTTGCAGATAACGAGTCAGCCATCGTCTCAATCGGTTCCGCAACGGACACGGTCACGGAAAATGGTGCAACGGCCAACGTCACAGCGACACTCGACATTACCTCGGACGGAACCGGGACAATTGGTACGGACGTCACTGTCAGTGTCGGTCTGACAACCAATGCCGACTTCTCTGATGCAGACGCCTCGTTTGCTGCGGCCACCGACGGCGCCTCGCAGATGCAGAATATCGTTCTGACGGCTGTCGACGACCAGTTGCTCGAAGCCACCACGGAAAGCTACGCTGGCCAGACCCTGACGGACCTGATGACCGGTGGCGCCAGCGTGACCATCAGCGGCACCAGTGGCAGCCGCCAGGTCGATGTTAACGACAACGAAACCGGTGCTCTGTCCGTCGCGTACTCGGACGTCGCGGAAGGCGGCGGAGTTCAGACCGTCGCCACGGTCACTCTGACGATCACCTCGACAGGCGCCGGTCCGGTTCAACTCGGCAACGGAATCACACTCTCCGCCGACATCAACGATCAGGGGACCGGCACCGCGGTCGATACAACCGACTACGCGACGCCGGGCACGCAGACCGTGACGTTCGACTCGAACGCCGCCACTGCGTCGACTCGGACGACTTCGCTGAACCCCGTCGATGACCGTCGCGTCGAAGGTGACGAAACTGTCGATCTGGTGCTTGAGAATCTGAGCGCTGGCGGAACCAGCTCAGCGTTGTCAGGAGTGTTGACCGGGTCGCCGAACATTCTCGATGACGATACCGCGACGGTGACGTTCGATTCGGCCACCAGCAACGTCGACGAAGATACGGTCGATCATGTGATCGGTGTCACACTGACGATCAACGCAGTCGGTACTGTGGGCACCGACGGTCTGGACCGCTCCGTTTCAGTCGACGTGACCGACGCGGGAACCGGCACGGCGACCGAAGGAACAGCGGTTAACGACGACTACACGTACACCAGCCCGACAACGCTGACCTTCAGCCCGTTCAACGGCGTGTCGACCGCGTCAGATTCGGTCACTCTCCAGATCCGCGAAGACATCGTTGATGACGATGCCGAGACGATCAATCTGGCCACATCGATCAACACGGACAATACCGGCGGTCAGGTCACTTCGTCCGACACGCACCAGGTCACGATCAACGACGACGACACCTCGACGGCCTTCTTCGAATTCCCGGCTGACGGCAGCGCCGACACGATCCGCATCGTGAACAACGCCGGCACCATCGAGGTTTACTCAGGCGCGACTCTGCTGACCAGTCGGTCGTTTGCCAGCATCACGGACATGATCTTCAACGGTGCTGACGGTGAAGACGACATCCTGAACGTTGACCTGACCGGCGGTGACGTGATTCCGGCCGGAGGCATTCAGTTCAATGGCGGAACCGGCGGGAACGATTCGCTGACGATTACCGGTGGTGCTCAGGGCACGGTCACGTACAACTACGACGCCACAACCGCTGGCGACGGCGACGTCATGATGAGTGCCTTCGGAACGATCACCTACACCGGACTGGAGCCGATTTCAAACACCGGCACCGCGACCGATGTGATCTTCAATCTGCCGGCAGGTGTTGCCAACAGTGATGCCGTCCTGCAGGACAGTGGAGCCAATAACGATGGAGTCAACGAACTGACCGGCTCCACGTTTGAGGATACGTTCTTCATGAACCCGTCCGGTTCGCTGACAGTCAATCTCGGCACGATGGGAGACACGCTGGCGGTCAACACATTCGACACGGGCTACGGCGCGTCGCTGATCATCAACGGCGACGGTACGGCGTCCGACCGGGTCGACATGACCAATGTCGACATCGACACGGGCGGCAATGGTCGCGGTTTGCTGGTGACGGAAGTCGAAACCCTGAACATCACCGGCGGCACGATTGCGAACAACGACGCGACTGGAGGCGTCGGCGGTGGTGCGCTGATCGTCAACAGCACGAGTGGCACCGACACGACGGCAATGCTCACGGGCGTGGCGTTTGGCGGCAACACGGCCGACGATGGCGGTGGCCTGTATCTCGACGGCGGCGCGACCGCCACGCTTGATGGCGTCACGATTCAGAGTAACACCGTGACGGGCCAGGGCGGCGGCCTGTTCAACAACGGCGGCACGGTCACAATCCAGAACAGTTCACTGGTCGACGACAACGAAGCTCAGGTCGTGGCCGATGCCGCGGGCGGCGGTATCTACAACACGAATGGCGGAACGCTCACCGTCACCAGCAGCACCATCACCAACAACCGTGCTACGGACGGCTGGGGCGGTGGTATCGAGCACGACGCCACGACACTGCTGACGCTGACGAGCGTGACGCTGGACGGCAATACGGCCGTGGCCGGTGGCGGTCTGGACGTTGACGTGACGGGCGACGTCAACATCACAGGTGGATCCGTCAGCGGCAACATGGCGACAGCCGATGACGGCGGCGGCATTTACTACGGCGACGGCTCTGGCGGAACGCTGACCATCGACGGAACGACGATCGACGGGAACACGGCCGACGGCAATGGTGGCGGTATTTATGCCAACGACGACGTTGTTCTGCAGAACGGAGTGACCATTACGAACAACACGGCGACGAACGGTGACGGCGGCGGTGTCTACAACGATGGCGCTTCGCTGACCGTTGATGCTTCATCGATTGGTACGACCGGCAACGGCAACGATGCGACAGCCGGTTCCGGCGGCGGTATCTACAACACCGGCGATCTGACACTGCAGAACCTCGCCAACGTTTCCGCGAACACGGCCGGCACGAACGGCGGTGGTCTGTATCTGGACGGCGCCTCGGGGACGATTTCGATCAGCGATACCGACATCGATGGCAACACCGCCAGCGGAGCGGCATCGACGAACGGCGGCGGCGGTGTCTTCAACGACGGCCTGACGCTGACGCTCGACAACACCGTTACGATCACGAACAACCAGGCGGATGGCGCAGCCGGCAGCGGCGGCGGTCTCTTCAACAATACCGGCGGTGTTCTGAATCTGACTGGGACGCTGATTGACGGCAACAGCGCAAACCGCGCCGGTGGTGGTATCGAAGACAACTCGGGCGCAGGTCTGGGTGTCACGCTGACGAACGTCACGCTGACGAACAACGATGTTGATGGTGGAGCAGGCTCACCGAATCCAGGTAACGGCGGCGGTCTGCACGTGACCGGAGCCGGTGACGTCCTCATCGATGGCGGCACGATCACCGGCAACGACGCCCGTGAAGAAGGCGGCGGTCTGTGGATCGGCACGGGTATCCTGACCATCAGCGACACGTCGGGCAGCGTGCTGATCGACGGCAATACGGCCAGCGGTAACAGCATGGATCAGGGCGGCGGCGGCATCTTCAGCGCTGGCGGTGACGTGGTGATTCAGGACAACGGTCCGAACACCGTCACGATCTCGAACAACGTTGCCGACGGAACGATGGGTTCCGGCGGTGGTATCCTCATTGATGCGGGCGGAACCCTGGTGGCGACCGGTGCGATCATCGACAGCAACAGCGCCAATCGCGCGGGTGGTGGTATCGAGGATAACTCGGGCGCCGGTCTGGGCGTTACGCTGACGAACGTTTCGCTGACGAACAACGATGTGGACGGCGGAGCGGGTTCTCCGAACCCAGGCAACGGCGGCGGCCTGCACGTCACCGGTGCCGGGAGTGTCAACATCACCGGTGGAACGGTCAGTGGCAACGATGCTGCTGAAGAGGGCGGCGGACTGTGGAACGGCTCCGGCACGATGACGATCGACGGAGTGACGATCAGCGGCAACACAGCCAGCGGGAACCTCTTTGACCAGGGCGGTGGTGGCGTCTTCGTTTCGGCCGGTGGCACCGTCAATGTACAGAACGGCTCACTCGTTACCGGAAACACGGCCGACGGAACCAGCGGTCGAGGCGGCGGTTTCGTGAACGAAAGCGGGACGCTGAACATCACAGACTCGACGGTCACGCTGAACGACGCGACCAACACCGCCGGTGGCGGTATCGCGAATAACAATGGCACGCTGACCGTCACGAACTCCACGATCAGCAGCAACACCGCAGGCGCAATCGGCGGTGGTGTCTTCAACGCCGGCACGGCCACGATTCAGTCGAATTCGATGGTCACCGGGAACACAGCGACCACCAACGGTGGCGGTATCTACAACCAGGACACGCTGGACGTGGATGGTTCGACCGTCAGCGGGAATACCGCAACGAACGGCGACGGTGGGGGCATCTGGAGTTCGATTAGCCTGACGCTGGAGAACACGACCGTCGTTTCCGGCAACATGGCCGGAGACAACGGTGGCGGCCTGTTTCTGTCCAGCGGAACGACGTCTGTGTCGATCTCGGACACCAGCATCGATGGCAATACAGCCGACGGAACGCTGGGAACTGAAGGTGGCGGTGGTCTCTTCAATCAAGGCGTGACGTTCTCGCTCAGCAGCAACGTCTCGATTACGAACAACACGGCGTCGGCCGGTAACGGCGGCGGCATCTTCAACTCTGGTGGGGATATCACGCTCAGCGGCGCGACGGTGACGGTCAACAATAACGATGCAACAGTCGGCAGTGGCGGCGGCATCTTCAACGACGGCAGTGCCACGCTGGATGTCGACGGTGCCGACGTCAGCAGCAATACGGCTGGAACGGACGGCGGCGGTATCTGGAATGCCGGCATGGCCACCGTGCAGAACGGTGCAACGGTCGGCAGCAACAGCGCCACCAGTGACGGCGGCGGTATCTACAACACCGGCACTCTGATTGTCGACGGCGCAACGGTTGGCGGCACCGGGACCAGCAACATGGCGGGTGCCGATGGCGGTGGTATCTGGAACGACGGTGATCTGACGCTGCAGGGCGGCGCCGAGGTCTCCGCGAACACAGCCGGCAGCGACGGCGGCGGTGTGTACCTCGACGGTGCAAGTGGTGCGGTGTCGATCGGCAGTGCAACGATCGATGGCAACACGGCTAACGGCGCGACAGCGACCGAAGGTGGTGGCGGTATCTTTAACGATGGTCTGACACTGGTGATCGGCAGCACCACCAGCATTACAAACAACACTGCCTCGGCCGGTAACGGCGGCGGACTGTTCAACTCGAACTCCGGCGACGTGACACTCAACGGCACAACCGTGACTGGCAACGACGCCACCAACGAAGACGGCGGCGGCGTCTACAACCCGACGGGTTCCGTGCTGCAACTGAACGGAGCCGATGTTTCCAGCAACACGGCCGGAACTGACGGAGCCGGTGTCTGGAACGAGGGCACACTGGTCGTCATCGGCGGTTCGACTGTCAACAGCAACGACGCGAACAGAGACGGCGGCGGCATCTGGAACGGCGGCTCGCTGACTGTCAATGGGGCGCTGTTCGACCAGAACACAGCCGGTGTCAACGGCGGTGGGCTGTATCTGGAAAGCGGATCAACAAACACGATCCAGAACGCAATGATTACCGAGAACACCGCCAGCGGTAGCGCTGCGACTAACGGCGGTGGTGGTATCTACAACAACGGCAACACGCTGTCGCTCGACGGCACGGTGCTGATTGACGGTAACGACGCCGACGGTACGCAGGGCAGCGGTGGTGGTATCTTCAACAATACGGGCGGCGTGCTGACTCTGAACGGCACGACCATCACGAACAACTCGGCCGAACGAGCGGGTGGTGGTATCGAAGACAATTCCGGTGCCGGCCTGGGTGTGATCCTGACCAGCGTAACCCTCGACAGCAACCACGCGCTGGGAACCGATGTGTCTGCTCCGGGTAATGGCGGTGGTCTGCACGTCTCGAACGGCGGCGACGTCAACATCACCGGCGGAACCGTCAACAGCAACACCGCCGCAGAAGAAGGCGGCGGTCTGTGGAACCACACCGGTACGATGACCATCGTCGACGTACAGATCGACGGTAACACCGCCAGTGGAGATGCCAGCACCAACGGCGGTGGCGGTATCTTCAATGCGGCCGGTATCGTGACAACCAACGAAGGAACGACGATCACCAATAACGTTGCTGACGGCACGTCCGGCAGCGGCGGTGGCGTCTTCAATGACGGTGGATCGTTCACGGCGACCGGCACACTGATCGACGGCAACCAGGCGAACCGGGCTGGCGGCGGTATCGAGACCAATGTCGGTACCGTGATCCTGAACGACATCACGCTGACCAGCAACAACGCCGGTGTCGCGCCGGCAGTCGCCAATCCGGGCAACGGCGGTGGTCTGCATATCACCGGTGCCGGAAATGTGACGATCAACTCGAACGGTGTCTTTGGCCCGAGCACGATCGACGGCAACACGGCTGCCGCTGAAGGTGGTGGCCTGTGGAATTCGTCGAGCGGTACGCTGATCCTGAACGCCAACGGGGCGGATGATCTCTTCATCACGAATAACACAGCCGCAGGTGATGCAGACCCGACAGGCGACATCACGCTGCTCCAGGGCGGCGGCGGTCTCTTCAATGACGGCGGTTCGGTCCGGATCACTGGCACGGACAATGACAACGCTGTGATCATTCAGGGTAACGACGCAACTGGTGCCACCTACGGCAGCGGCGGCGGCATCCTGTCGATCGGTGGCAGCGTCGACGCCGATGGTGCTGGCACTGCGATCGGCAACATTCTGATTGACGGCAACACGGCTGTTCGGTCCGGCGGTGGTATCGAAATTGTCAGTGGAACACTGACACTGACCAACAGCCTGATCACAGGTAATACGGTCGGATCCAGCCCCGGTAACGGCGGTGGTGTCCATATCAGCAATGACGGTTCCGTAACGCTCGACGCTGTGACGATCTCCGGCAACATCGCCGCTAACGAAGGTGGCGGTCTGTGGAACTCGGCTGACGGCACGATGACGCTGACCAATGTCACGATCAGCGGCAACTCGACCACCAGCGGTGACGGCGGCGGTATCTTCTCGGTCGGTGGAGGCTCAGGCGTCGTCGATGCGGACAGCGTCACGATCACGCTGAACGACGCGGGCAGCGGCAACGGCTCAGGTATCGCCAGCGGCGCTGGTGGAGTCACGCTGCGGAATACGATTGTCGCTCAGAACCCTGGCGGTGGCACCGAAGAGAACCTGTTCGGCTCGGTCGACAGCACGGACTACAACCTGATCGGCGATCCCGATAACGGCGTCCTGCAGGCTCCGACGAACGAGACGATCTTCAACGGCGATGCGATCCTCGGCCCGCTGCAGGACAACGGGAATCCGAACGAAGTCAACGGTGTGCCGATTCCGACGCACCTGCCGTCCGCCGGCAGCCCGGCGATCGGCACCGGTGACACGGTTCTTCCTGTTGACCAGAACGACACAGACCGTCCGCAGGCCAGCCGCGACGACATTGGTGCGGTCGAAGTCCAGCTCAACGGCTTCGTGATTGATGCCGGTGCTCAGGCGAATGACGGCAACCCGGATGAGTTCGTCATCATCCAGGATAACATGGGCACGGCTGATCCGTCTGATGACGAAGTCGTCGTCTACGTGAACTCCGTCGAGGTCTTCCGTGACAGTGCCGTAACCACCGGCCAGATCATCATCCGCGGTTCGTCCGACGACGACACGCTGATCATGGATAACAGCGAAGGCCTGATTCAGTCGCACATCATCTTCGATGGTGACGGGACGGGAACGCCATCGCCGTCCAGCGTCTTCAACCCAGGTGGATTTGACACGCTGGTTCTGCGCGGATCGACGCCAACCACGACCACCTACAACCCGGGTGAGTCAGCCGACTCCGGCGCGATCTTCCAGGAGAACAACGCAATCACGCAGCGCGTCGAGTTCTTCGGCCTGGAACCAGTCCAGGTCGTTGGTACTGGAGCCGGCGACACGCTGGTACTGGGTTCGATCGTTCTGGGAGCCGGGTTCCCACAGGCACTCGACGGCGCCAATACGATCACGTATCGCGAAGGTGACAACAGCCAGTCCGAATTCCATCCAGTGTTTGGAGCTGCGGCAACAGGTGTTGCTGGCGGAGCGGTCACTGGCCTGATCGAAGTCGATGGCTTTGAAGGTCTGGAGTTCTCGAACTTCGGTACGTTGAACATCAATGCCGGCTCCGGCAGCGACGAAATCTCGTTGAATCATCGCGACGTTCCGTCCGACCTGACGGCGATCAACGTTGACGGCGGTGATCCGACTGCCGGAAGTGACACCGTCATCGTCACCGCAAACGGCACAGCCGACACCATCGCCGTGACCGGTGTTTCGACCGACGGAGCCATTGTGGATGTCACGCTCGACACGGCCGGCACTCCGGTCATGCAGCCAACGGTTGTTGTGACAGGAGCCGAACACCTGGTACTGGACGGGGCCGGTGGCAACGACACACTTTCGGTAACCGGCAGCGCAAACAACGAACTCTTCAACCTGTTGCCGTCGGTCAGTGCCAGCCTGGGATCAGGTGCCTACGACGCCGGTGAACTGAGAATCAGCGACGCAACCGCCATTGCCGCTCTGATCCCGATCGCCTTCGAGGATCTTGGCCTGAGTGGCGGCATCAGTCTGGACGGAGTCGGCTCGGGCGACACGCTGGTGATCCAGGGCACGCAACTTGATGACACATTTCTCGTCAACGCCGATGACAGTATCAACTCGACGCTCCTTGTCCCCGTCGCAGTCACGAACATCCCGAAGTTGACGCTGGTCACTGGCGATGGCAACGACAACGCATCGATTGATGGATCTGCAGGCTATCTGACCGTCAATGTCCAGTCCGGGGAGGGCAGCGACGCAGTCACAGTCACTGCCGGCGCCGGCGATGACGTGGTCGTCGACCTGGTCGCGGGAACGGTCACGGGGACGACGATCGGTACTGTATCTCTGACGGGAACCGAAACGCTGAACATCGACGGCGGTGACGGAACCAATACGGTCACGGTCAACGGACTTGGTTCGACGACCGGGCTGTCGGCTCTGAACATCGACGGTACGAACCTGGCGAGCCTCACCGTTGACGGGACGGCCGACGACGACGTGCTGGTCTTTAATCCGACCAGTGCGACGGCGGGCAGCATCTCGAACAGCGCTGGCAGCTCCAGCCTCGCAGTCAGCTACTCCGGCCTGGCTTCCACGCTGAACGCCACGGGCGGCAGTGGCGGCTTCGATATCCTCGAAGTGCTCGGCACGGCTGACGACGACACGATCACATCAACGGCCACCAGCATTACTCGCGATGGCACCGTGACGTTCGATGGGACGATCGAGCAGACCAACATTCTGGCGGGAGCCGGTAACGACAGCATCACGCTGGGTGCTCTGGCAACGCTGAAGGTTCTGGACGGTGGCGACGGCGATGACACGATCGATGCTTCGGCCGCGGTCGACGCCACGATTATCGGTGGAGCCGGCGACGACAACCTGGTCGGCAGCCCGGTGGCGGACCTGATCGACGGCGGCGATGGCAGTGACACGATCACAGCCGGAGCCGGCGACGACACGATCTTCGGCGGCGCTGGCAACGACGTCGTCGAGGGCGGCACTGGAGCCGATCAGTTCTTCGGCGGCGACGGATCAGACACGTTCACCTGGAACGTAGGCGACGGCAGCGACCTGGTCGAAGGCGGTGAGGGCTCAGACAACCTGCTCTTCAATGGCTCGGCAGCGGATGAAGCCTTCGGCCTGTCTGACACCGGCGGGCGGCTGGAACTGACTCGCGATGTCGGCAGCATCACGATGGATATCGCTGGTGTTGAAAACGTCGCGATCGACGCGATGGGCGGCGCTGACTCGTTCAACGTCGATGAACTGACAACGACGGGCGTGGCGAACCTGCTGCTGGACCTGGGGACAGACGCTGACGGCGACACCGACGCTGTGGTGATCGGTACCTCGGTCGGCGCAGACAACGTGTCTGTCGTGGCGGATGGAACGGACCAGGTTCTGGTGGCCGGCCTGTCCGCTCAGATCTTCATCCAGGGAACGACCGACTCGACGGACACGCTGACCGTCAACGGATTCGAAGGCGACGACACGTTGACGGCTGAAGCCGCGGCGGGAACGGAACTCGCCATCACGTTCAACGGTGGAGCCGGCAATGATGTTCTCTCCGGTTACGCGACGCTGAATGGCGACGGTGGCAATGACACGCTGGAAGGCGGTGAAGGTGCCAACGCGATCAACGGCGGTCTGGGCGACGACGTGATTGTTCTCTCCGGAGGTGACGACACCATCTCGGGTGGCGGTGGCTTCGACGTTGTCGAATACAACGGAACGGAAGCGGACGACACGTTGAGTCTGGTGGAAGCCGCCAACGTGCTGACGGTCAGCGGCCTGCTGACAGGGACCGCCGACGTCACGGCTGCTGACATCGAACGCATCGACGTCACTGGTGGCAGCGGCGACGACGACATCACACTGGATGCTGTTACGACTCAGGCTCTGGTTGACGCTGGTGCCGGGGACGACGGCGTCGACGCATCCACCATGACAGCGGCCTCGGTCACGGTCTTTGGTGGTGCCGGCAAGGACTCCATCTCTGGCGGCGACCAGGCCGACGAACTCAGCGGCGGTGCCGGAGACGACTTCATCACTGGCGGCATGGGCGACGACGTCATTTCCGGCGGAGAAGGCTTTGACCAGATCAGAGGTAATGAAGGCGACGACGCCATCGACGGTGGCACAGGCGTCGACAT
>WGMU01000037.1 GCA_016124895.1 bacterium | reverse complement strand
TGTCGGTGGTGCTGACGACGATCTGATTCTGGCGGGCTCTGGTGACGACTCTGTTTTCGGCGGCGCGGGACTCGATCGTCTGTTCGGCGAGGCCGGCAATGATGAGCTGTACGGCCAGGGAAGTACTGGCGACCGGCTCAGTGGCGGCACTGGCGACGACACACTCGACGGCGGCGCAGGCAATGATCTCATCGAAGAAACCGTGCCTGGCGATGCTGTGCTGACAAACGTTGCGTTGACGGGACTTGGTAACGACGTCCTGGTGTCAATTGAGCGAGCCGTACTAACTGGTAGCGGCACAGGGCAGACGATTGATACGAGTGCGTTCTTCACGCCGGGGCTGACGTCGGTCACGCTCGACGGCGGAGGCGGAGACGACTCGCTGGTCGGTTCAGCCGGCAGCGATGTCCTGATTGGCTCCGGTGGCAGCGACGCACTGTTCGGCGGTGCTGGATCTGACCGCTTATTCGGAGGTTCGGGCGCTGACACACTGCTCGGAGGTGACGGCAACGATCTGCTCAAGGGACTTGGCGGGTCCGGGGATCGACTGATCGGCGGCAGCGGCGATGACACGCTCAACGGCGGACGCGGCATCGATCGGCTGATTGAAACGGCCGATGCAGACTTCGTGCTGACAAACAACTCGCTGACAGGCGCCGGCAACGACCTCGTTCAGGCGATCGAGATTGCGGAACTGAACGGTGGCGATTCGGCGAACGCGATCGATGTCTCGGCGTTTCTCGGGTTCCGCGGCTTCGTACTTGTTCGCGGTAACGGCGGAGACGATACAGTCGTCGGCTCGGCCGGGCCGAACGCCCTCAACGGTGGTGACGGCAACGATTCGCTGACCGGAGGTGCTGCCAGCGATACGCTCAATGGCGACGCGGGTAATGATTTTCTGACGGGCGCAGGAGGTAACGATGCTCTGGCAGGCGGCGACGATCAGGACACTCTGGTCGGCGGCGAGGGCAACGATACGCTCGACGGCGAACGCGGCCACGATGGCCTGTCCGGGGGAAGCGGTGACGATCTGCTGTCGGGCGGCAACGGCTTCGATCTGATCTTCGGCGGAACAGGGGCAGATACGCTGTTCGGAGGCAGTGGCAACGACACGCTGATCGCCGGCCTCGGAATCGACTCGCTGATCGGTGGCGTTGGCACCGACGTTCTGGCAAGAGGTGACGGAACCGCGGCTGAGCCTGCCGACCCGGTGGACGATCCTGCCGAAGTGGACGACTTCTTCCTGCTCGCGCCGATCCCGGACTGGGTTGATCAGATCTGACACAGCGGCAGTCTGCAGTCTGTCGCGCATTGAGTCCGGACTGGCCGTCGAATTGTCCGATCTGGTTGAGAGGTCAGAGTAGACCAGATCGCTCTGTTCGTTACAGGCCGCTCGCCGGCAACGATGCTGCGCGACCCGTTGGTTTTGACCGGTCGGACAGCGCGCGTCGTATGCTATCCTGGCGGCTCTGCCGGGAAGCGATGTTCCGGGCTGAAATCGGCCGATCGCTGTGTTAGAGTCAGGGATTGATCGCTGCCCTTCACGCTGGCATTTCTGTTCGGTATCACTCCGAATCTTTCTTTTCCCGATGTCTATCTGACGTTCCTGGACCTGTCGGAATGAGCGTTTCCATTATTTCGTGCCCGTCCTGCAAGAATCTGGTTCTGAGCGACACGATTCAGTGCCCGACGTGCCACCATGTTCTGAAGCCCGAACACGGCGTGACTCACGCTGCTGATCTGCCGTCGGTGGTTCGCGCCGCTGAAGACGAAGTTGCCTGTCCGGACTGCGGCGAACTGGTGCGCAGCGGTCTGGTGCGCTGCTGGCGCTGTGGCGGATTCCTGCGGGAAGAAATCGCTGAAAAATATCAGAAACTGCTGGATGGTCCGCAGCCGGTGACATACAGCCTCGCGCCGGGTTCCGGCAGGGGTCCTGTTGATCCCGACGCCAGCGTTACAGACAGCACGGCGGGCGAGGACGATTTTCAGCTCGCCGACGGACTGAACCTGATGTCCGAAGCGGAACTGCAGTCAATGCAGGCAGCGGCTGCAGCGAGTACTCCCGTCACGCCTCAGACGACGATCAAAGAACCGGATTCTGCCGTGCATGAACCGGCGGACGCATCTGCCGCCACAGTATCAAAATCAAAAGCCGTCGGCGCGACGGATGCAGAATCAAAGCAACCGGCTGCCGCTACTCCCGCAACCGGTGACCCGCTGCTCGACATCGCCCTGCAGGAGGAAAACGAAGCGGTCGAGCGGGCCAGGGATCGCAAGAAGAAGAAGGCTCAGGGCGAAAAAGTCGCGATGCCGGGCTTTCTGTTTGTGTTCTGCCCGAACGGACACCGCATTCAGGTCGAGGAAAAATACCGCGGCATGACAGGCCGCTGTCCGCGCTGCAAGTCGTTCTTCCATGTTCCGGGTATTGACTGGGAAAAGAAAAAGCAGGAAGCAAAGAAGGCGGAAGAAGACGCCGCAAAGCAGAGCCGTTACCACACCTGGCTGGTCGACCTCCCGCTGCACCATGTCGATCCGACGAAACTGAAACTGAAGCCAGGCAGCCTTGAGAAGGAATTTCAGGACGTTGATCTGGCGTTCTCCGACGAGGCAATGATTGTCATTTCGCATGGCAAACAGAACTCCGGCCTGTTCAACGGCGAAAAGAACTCGAAGAAACGCGAGCTGCTTCGCGAAGAGGCTCAGGAACACCTGCGGCTGGAAAAGGAACTGCTGGATCTGCCAGCCGCCGGGCACCGCGATTTCATGCCGGCGGACATGCAGAAGATCACCGTCGTCCAGCCGGCCGCCTACATCCACGAATCGATGTTCGCTGGCGTGCCCGTCTTCGGTGAAGGCCGCATTGCCGTACGACTGCCGCTGACAGATCAGGACAAAGATGTCAAAGACATTCTGTTTGTCTCGTTCACGCTGTCTCAGTTCCGCGAGTTCGCCGGCCTGCTCGACAAGCTGTTCGGTGTTAAGGATCTCGGTCAGATGGAAGGCGTTCCGCTGACTGATTCGGAAATCAAGGCGAAGTGCCATTACAGCGACCGGCAGATCACCGCGATCGAGGTGACCGACTTCCATAAAGCCGACCCAGGTATGGAACTCGAAATCGTTGGCCGGAAATGCCAGGCCTGCGGGCTGGTGGTCAGCGAAGACAGCCGCAAGAAAGAGAAACTCGGCGGCGCCAACGGCAAAGGCATTGCCAAAGCCAAGTGCCCGAAGTGCCAGCAGAAGTTCGGAGATATCGCCCTGTACGCACTGAAAGCAGACGCCGAAAATCAGGAAGCGATGCTGTCAGAAACCGGTGGCCTGAACTCGTAGGACAGAATTCGTCCGCTCCGGGCTGCACTGCCGAATCAGTCCTCCCTGTCGATTGCGGCCAGGTGGAGAGTCGTCTGCCAAACGCTGGGAATAGGGCAAATTCCGTTCGACGGTTCTGATGCGCGAACGATCAATGTCCGCGTACACGACGACGGCTGACCGGCGGCGACAGAATTTCGTTGAGCACGATGGCGTTAGCGAGTCCGTCGCGGCGGGTCAGCAGTTGCGCGACTGGCGGCAGCCCGACAGCAGCAATGACGGCCGCCTGGGACGCCCCGGCTTCAGCCATGGATTCTGCCAGCCTCCCCGGCTGATGCTCGCCCACATTCGATTGAAGATGCCGTTCGTGGACCTCGCTCTGCACGTGCCGCTGTTTCATCGTGCTGATTTCGTGCTCCAGCCCGTTACGCCGCGTCGACGGCGTACGTCCTTGATCCGAAGCATTTGCGGTTGCCGACTCCTGGCCGCTCTGTCGACGCTTCCTGCCTCGCTGAGGCTGCTGTGACGACCTCGCCCGTTCACGAGTCGGACGCTGCTGCTGAGGTCGCGGACTCGGCACGGGATTCCCCGTATTCAGCTCTTCGAGGAACTGCGAAATCTCATCCTGCAACTGCTCTCGAGCGCGAGGAGGGCCGCCCTGAGCACGCCGCTGCTGTCGCGCTTCCGCTGCCTTCCCTTCCTTCATCTTGTTGATGATGCCGCTGATCATCGCCACGATGACGAAGAGGACCCACAACACCTCGCCAATATCAAAGGCCAGCAGGACAGGGACGTTCATGTCTGACTCGCTTCCGGTAGCGATGGCGAACTTTCGACTGCAGAGAACTCGACGACGCGACGGCCTACGATGCCGCAGTGGGAGCGGAAATCGCCCCAACTCCCGACAGCGAGTCGCGCATCTTTGTATCGGCCTGCACGTTCTTCATATCGTAATAATCCATCAACCCCAGCTTGCCTGAATTGAAGGCTTCAGCCATCGCCTTTGGCACTTCTGCTTCCGCAAGGACAACTTTCGCCTTCGACTCCTGAACTTTGGCGATGTTTTCCTGCTCCTTGGCAAACGCCGCGGCACGCAGTTCTTCCGCTTTCGCCTGAGCGACGCGCATGTCGGCTTCCGCCTGATCCGCCTGCAGTCGGGCTCCGATGTTTTCTCCAACGTCGATATCGGCGATATCGATCGACACGATTTCGAACGCGGTATTTGCTTCCAATCCCTGCTTCAGCACCAGCCGCGAAATGCGGTCCGGGTTTTCCAGCACCGCTTTGTAGCTTGGCGTCGACCCAATCGCCTGAACGATGCCCTGCCCGACTCGTGCGATGACCGTTTCTTCGGTCGCTCCGCCGACAAGCTGCTTCAGATTCGTGCGGACCGTCACGCGGGCTCGCGCCTTCAACTGAATTCCGTCGCCGGCGACAGCGTCGAGCGTACCCGCGTTCTTCTTCGGATCCGGGCAGTCAATCACCTTCGGATAAACACTGGTCTTCACTGCGTCCAGAATGTCACGGCCAGCGAGGTCGATCGCCTGCGCAACCTGCCAGTCGATATCCAGTTTCGCTCGGTGAGCGGCAATCAGAGCGCGAATCACATTCGGTACACTCCCTCCTGCCAGGTAGTGCGCTTCAAGCTGCCGCGTCGAGATCGGATAGTCATGAGTCAACCCTGCCTGCACTGCCATGATTTTGCTGCGGACAATAATCGTCGGGTTCACTTTACGGAGCGACATCATCACCAGATTCGGAAACGAGATTCCCGCCCGCGTCATCTTGCACTGAATCCAGAGCTGGATGTAGCGGAAAAAGACCGCGATAAAAATCAGACCGAAGACGATGACGACGATCGAAATACCGACCATCACTTCGGTGGGGATCGCTGCGAGCGGTACGTTCAGAAGCGGCATCGTGAGGTCCTTCCAGCACGTGACGGGAGAGTTCAGTCAATCCAGAATAAGCGGCAGATCAGGCAGTTTCCGGGACATCAAAGTCAATCGAACGGCCATGGCCAGACGGATCGTCTGAATCGGCGTTCTCTGCGTCAAACGCGGGTGGCTCGGTCGCCGCTGCAGCCGTGCTGCGCGAGTCCTCATACAGCGACAACGGACACACGACCAGACGATTACCTTTGACACCGACAACAACAACTTCCGTATCCGGGTCAATCATCATGCCCTCGCTTTCGGCGTGAAACCGGTCGCGGCCAATCTGCACCATGCCCCCCGGCGAGAACAGATTCTGCGTGTGACCGTGCTGATTGATGAGCGAGTGCAGTTTCTGCCCTTCGTCCTGAAACGGAGTCAGCTCTTCCGCCGACTGGGGAGCAGCAAACAGTTCCTGGCCGAAGCTGGTCCGCGGCAGGATGTATAATGTCGCGGAAATCGCAGTGGGCATTAGAAACAGGACCGCGCCGACGTAACTCCACCAGGCAACCAGATTGCCTTTCGCGTACCAGGCCTGCCAGGCACACCAGGCCGAACCTCCCAGGCATCCGAGCGCAACAACGGTCAGAATTCCAGCAGACGGAATCATCAGTTCACCGACGAGCGCGGCCAGGCCAACCGTCACCAGTAGAACCACCAGGATGGGATAAGTTTCCATTTCTGCCAGCCAGTCAATCAGTGCGGAAAACCAGAAACGACTCGTCACAAACGTCCCGGAAAGTTGCCCCGGAGTTTACTGGCTGCCGGTCTCGCCACAATGGCTGGGATGAAGACCTGCAAACAGGCGGCAAGGCGGAGGCCGCGTAACGGGAGACCAGCGAGTCGGTTCAGCCATCGGGTGGACTTCTGAAATCATCGGAGATCCTCGACAGAATCAACTCACTGAGTGGCGGGGCATCGTCAGTAGATTGAGCTGCTCGCCGGAAACCGTTATCCGTAACGAGATCGACCGCGGCGGTTTCTCTGACTGGAGAGGCGACAACTGCCGGGAAGTCGTGCCGCTTCATCCATTGCTCCCTGCCGACTCCTGAAAAACGAGACTGTCCCATGCTGAATAAACTGCTGCTGAGTGTCGCTGCGTGCCTGGCCCTGCTGCCGACAACTCGTCGGGCCACTGCAGCAGAAACGCCGAACATCGTTGTCATTTTCGCTGACGATCTCGGGTACGGAGACCTCGGCTGTTTCGGGCACCCAACAATCAAAACGCCGAACCTGGATCGCATGGCGGCCGAAGGTGTCCGGCTGACGCAGTTCTATTCGGCCTCACCGGTCTGCACACCGAGCCGGGCCGCGCTGATGACCGGCCGACTGCCGATCCGCAGCGGCATGTGCAGCGATACGAGACGCGTCCTGTTTCCGAATTCCGGCGGCGGCATCCCGGCCTCTGAGATCACGATGGCCGAAGCTCTCAAAGACGCCGGCTACGCGACGGCCTGCGTTGGCAAGTGGCACCTCGGCCATCTGCCGCAGTTTCTGCCGACCAGCAATGGCTTCGATTCCTACTTCGGCATCCCCTACTCGAACGATATGGACCGCGTGAACGATGCCCCGAAGGGCCGCGAGTCGTTCTGGAATCCGAAGGTCGAATACTGGAATGTGCCACTGATGCGGAATCTCGAAATCGCCGAGCGGCCGGCCGACCAGACGACGATTACGAGGCGTTACACCGAAGCGGCGTTGTCGTTCATCAAGGAGAACAAGGACCGGAAGTTCTTCCTGTACCTGCCGCACAGCCTGCCGCATGTGCCGCTGTTCCGTTCGAAGGAATTCGAGGGCCGCAGTCTGCGCGGCCTGTTCGGTGACGTTGTCGAGGAAATCGACTGGAGCGTCGGCCAGGTGCTCGACACGCTGCGGCGACTGAAGCTCGATCAGAATACAATTGTCTGGTTCACCAGTGACAATGGCCCGTGGCTGACGTTCAACGAGCACGGTGGATCAGCCGGTCTGCTCCGTGACGGCAAAGGCACGACGTGGGACGGCGGGATGCGCGAGCCGTCGGTCTGCTGGTGGCCGGGCACGATCCCCGCCGGTCAGGTCAGCGCCGAACTCGGCACAACAATGGACATCTACGTGACGAATCTCGCACTGGCCGGAGCGGCCAAACCGACCGACCGGCACATCGACGGCTACGACCTGACGGACATGCTGAAAGGCAAAACTGAAAGCCCGCGCAAAGAGGTCCTCTACTATCGCGGGACGCGGCTGATGGCGATGCGCGTCGGCCCGTGGAAAGCGCACTTCATCACGCAGGAGTCCTACACCGGAAACAACAAGGCTGTCGAACACGACCCGCCAGTGCTCTACAACCTGAATGTCGATCCGTCCGAAAAATGGAACGTTGCCTCCGACCATCCGGACATTATCGCCGCGATCAAGCGTGCCGCAGTCCGGCACAAAGAAACGGTCGAGCCGGCCCCGTCACAACTGGAGATTCCGCTGAAGTAACGGTCGAACCTTTCCGAAACAGTTCCGAACTTCAGAGTTCAAGTTGCGGACGCGGCAGCGTGTTGAGTCGCGAAGCGACGACAGCAATGACGTCCGCTGCCGCCGCTTCGCGGCTCGGGTGTTCGGGCGGGGCCGCAACCGTGGGCTGACGCCCACGGCAACATGCTGTCGCCGCTTCGCGGCTCAAGGCTCGTGCCCCGACGTAAACGTCGAGGCTGATGAGTCACTCCACGGAAGCTTTTTGAATCGCCTCAAAGATGCCGTCCCAGGTAAACGTCGTCGCTTCGGCTGAGACGGGCAAACCTGCGTCTCTGGCCGCCTGGCTGGTCACAGGGCTGATCGTTGCGAGCTTCGTTGTTGTACCGATTTTTGGCCGCAGCCTGTCGGGAATCTTTTTAGCAAGGCTGCGGGCAATCGATGGGCTGCTGAGGGCGATCCAGTCGAGTTGCTCGCACTCGATCGCAGCCAGCACGTCAGCGGGGAGCGAGGTAGCGTCGACGTTTTCGTAAACGACGACCTGTTCGACAGTCGCTCCGGCGGCGACGAGTTCGTCGGGGAGGACGTCGCGGCCGCGGTTGGTTCGCGGCCAGAGAACTCGCTGGCCGGTCACCAGAGGAGTCAACGCGGCGGCGAGCGCTTCAGCCCGGTATTCGTCGGGAACGACGTCGGCTCGAACGCGGAATTCGGTCAGCGCGTCGGCAGTGCTCGGGCCAATCGCGGCGCAGCGGATTCTGCCAAGCGACCGCGCATCGCGGCCAGTTTCCCACAAGCGGTTGAAGAACGCGTCGACTCCGTTGGCACTCGTAAAGACCAGCCAGTCAAATTCGTCGAGCTGCTGCAGCGCGGCATCAAGAGGACCAGTGTCGGCGGCCGGGCGAATTTCGATCAGCGGCATCAGAACCGGCTGCGCACCAAGTTCGATCGCGCGGCTGATCTGCGGAGCGGCCTGTGCTTCCGGGCGAGTGATTCCGATCCTCAGGCCAAACAGCGGACGTTGCTCGAACCACGCCAGTTCGTCCCGCTGGCGGACGCACTCGCCAACGATGATCAACGACGGCGCAACGAGCTGGGCGTTCGCCACCGCGTCGGGAATCTCGCTGAGGGTGGCGGTCACGGTCCGTTGCAGCGGTGTCGTCGCGCGGCTGATCACGGCCGCGGGCGTCGCGGCGGACTTGCCATGCTCGATCAGCGAGGCGGCGATCTTCGGCAACCGATGCAGGCCCATGTAAAAGACGAGGGTGCCTGGCAGCCGTGCCAGAAGTTCGTAATCGAGTGCGCTGCCGGGCTTGTCCGGAGACTCGTGCCCCGTGACGAAAGTCACCATCGACGCGTGATCGCGATGCGTCAGCGACAGTCCGGCGTACTCGCCTGCTGCGACGGCCGCCGTGATGCCCGGCACGATTTCAAACTCGATGCCGTGTTTACGCAGAAACGCCGCTTCTTCTGAACCGCGACCGAAAATGAACGGATCACCGCCTTTCAGTCGCACGACGGTGTTGCCCGCCTTCGCAGCTTCGACAAGCCGTTCGTTGATCTCGTCCTGTTTGAGAATACGGCCGTCCGGCGCCGATGTCCGGCAGGTCCGTTCGCACTTCGCATGCGCGTGCTGCAGAACAAGCGGATTGACCAGTCCGTCGTAGAGAACAACGTCTGCTCGTTTCAGACACTCGACCGCCCGCAGCGAAATCAGCCCCGGATCGCCGGGCCCGGCTCCGACCAGATAAACCTTGCCAGTCGTCATCAAACGTAAGCCTTCCGCGGACGTCCGAAGACCGGGTACGCCGAATCCTGAAAGCCCTTGCCGCTGTGCTCGCCCGGTGGGACCAGTCCGTCGATGAAGTCCTCGTCGGCCGCAGTGATCTCGACGTCCAGACACTTCAGGTTGTCATTGAACTGGTCGACCGTCTTCGGACCGAGAATGATCGACGTGACGATCGGATTCGCCAGCGCCCACGCGAGGGCGAAGTGCGATGCCGCGCAGCCCTTCGTGCCTTCAGCGTGCTCGGCAATCGACTGCGCGATTTCGAGGCTCGACTCACGCAGTTCCGCCTGCAGCATTCGCGGGTCGCTGCGGGATGCACGGCTGCCTTCGGGGAAGCTTTCACCAGGCTTGTACTTGCCTGTCAGGATGCCGCGGGCCAGCGGCGAGTAGCTGACGACGCCGATCCCGTGCTCCTGGCACAGCGGCAGGACTTCGACTTCGATATCACGATTGACGATGTTGTAGAGCGGCTGCAGGACCGAGAACGCGTGCAGGTTCAGCCGGTCACTGGTCCACAGCGCTTCGCACAGCCGCCACGCCCGGAAGTTCGAGCAGCCGATGTAGTGGACCTTGCCCGAACGGACCATGTCGTCGAGCGCCCGCAGCGATTCATCGATCGGCGTGTCATAATCCGGCACGTGGTAGTAGTAGATATCGACGTAATCGGTATCGAGCCGTCGCAGACTGTCGTCGAGCGCCTTCATCAGGTGCTTGCGGCTGGCTCCTTTATCGTTCGGACCATCGCCCATTTTCTGGACGCCTTTGGTCGCGAGCACGACGTCGTCCCGGCGGTCCACGATCGCTTTTCCCACAACAACTTCGGATTCGCCCGCGTTGTACATGTCCGCGGTGTCCAGAAAGTTGATGCCCAGGTCAATCGCCTTGTGAATGATCCGGATCGAGTCCGCTTCGCTGGTCTGGCCGCCGAACATCATTGTGCCGAGGCAGATTGGTGAGACCTTGACACCCGACTTGCCGAGATTCCGATACTCCATGAGTTTGCTCCGCGTGCTGAAGGAAAACAGTCGTTCGTTGTTTCAAGCGGGGCGATTATTCCGGCCCGACTTGCTGATGTCACCCGACCTGAGCGACTCAGAGCTTTCCACCGGCAGGCTGAGAGCGGAGCGCAAAAAAAAGAACGCCGTGGAAGTCGAAACTCCCACGGCGTCCTTGACCGACGATGACAGGTGCGGGCCAACGCCTGCCACCGGCATGGCGGAGTCTTATTGCATCTGGCGTGCCGTCGACAAAAAGTCTTCGATTTTCCTGGAAGATCGCTGCATTCCTCGGGAAAAACGAGACTGATTCTTTCCGACCGCAAAACCTGATGGGGGAATCCCCTGCCGAATTCTGCGACTTGCTGTTGCGACGCAATACACGCGACCTCAGCAAATTGCCCCAGATCAGCAACAACTGATCTACTGAGCAAACAGCGGATCGCCATTCTGCTTCAGCCAGCCGTGCAGCTTTTCAACGAGCATCCGCCGCTGGTCAGCGTACTGCTTTTCGGCGGTGAGGTTATTCAACTCGTTTGGATCGCCAGCGAGATCGAACAGTTGCGTTACGTTGACCTCGGGGTATTCGATGTACTTCCAGTGGCCGTCGCGAATCATTCGCTGGAAGTTTCGGAAATAACCGATCACGAACGGATGGATTTCAGACTGCTCGTTGCGCAGGATCGGGCCGAGACTGCGACCGTCAATGCGATCACCAGGAGGATCGAGCCTCGCCAGGTCGGCCAGCGTCGGAAACAGATCGCGCAGATAGCACTGAGCAGAACGCTGTTCTCCGGCCGGAATGCCGGGACCGGACATCAGCAGTGGGACTCCGATCGTGTGTTCGTACATGCTCTGCTTGCCTCGCAGCCCGTGACTGCCGACGGCGAGACCATGATCGCTCGTGAAGACAACGATGGTGTTTTTGTCCTGCCCGGTCGTGTGCAGCGTGTCGAGAATGCGGCCGATCTGCTGATCCATGTACGAAATGACTGAGTAGTATGCCGCCAGTTCGCCACGGGTTTCCTCGGGCGTGCGCGGCCACTTGAAGAGCTGCTCGTCGCGTCCGTCGAAGTTGCCGTGATCGAACGGGTGCCGTGGAGCAAAGTTTTTCGGCAGCGGCATCGACGCCGCGTCGTACGTTTTCTCCCAGCCGGGCGGCAGCAGCAGGGGATCGTGCGGCGAGGTGAAGTTGACGTGCAGAAAGAACGGCTGATCCGACTTCGCTGACTCGTCGATCAACGAAACCGCCGCTTCCGCGAATTTCGAGCTGATGTCCGGGGTGAGACCGACGCCGAGTTCCGGGAACAGAGTTCCTGCATCGTCCTGAAAGATCCAGCCACGATAGCCGGTCACCGGCCGGCCGGCCCAGTCGACCTGTGGCTTGTAGAACTTCCCGCCGCCGCCTCGATACAGCCCCTTTGTGGCGGAATAGCCACGCTCGATCGGCACACCGTCGTTGTGCCATTTCCCGACGTAAAACGTGCGATACCCCGCTGCAGCGAACCACTTCGGCATCGTCGGCAGCTCGGGTTTGATGCCCCGTCCAAAATCGAGCACGCCGTTCCGGAAGCTGTTGCAGCCGGACAGGATTTCGGCGCGGCTGGGCGTGCAGATGGGATTCGCGCAGGTCGCCCGAGTGAACACCGTGCCCGATTTGACCAGGCGGTCAAGATTCGGCGTCTGGATCAGATGGTTACCCAGTGCGTGGATCGTGTCTGGCCGCTGATCGTCGCTGACCAGAAGCAGAATGTTGGGTCGCTCAGTGGCGCAAGCTGCGTTTGCCGAATTGAAGTTCGTCGCCAGAAGTCCCGCCGCGGCCGCGACGTTCAAAGTCAGAAATCGAACGGCTGAGCAGATCATGCGATGCGTCTCCGAAAGTGGTGGAACATTTTGCGGGAGCGTGGAAACGCCCACTCAGCATCGTAGGCCATCAAAACGCCGACCGCCCATCCCGCGGGAGGCGCCGATTCGCTGATTCCCCGTCGGTGTCGCGCGACGCAATCGTCGACTGGTTTCTGAGAAGCGGGCTGGCGTCTATACTTCCGCCGTTTTCGCGGAGAGTGCTGCGGGCGGTTGAGCCCTGCCGCGTCTCTTATCGCGGCTTTCTGTCACGCTCAGCATTCTCAACAGGTGTCAGGGATGTCGGAATCTGCTCAGCCGTCGAAAGTCCTCATTGCCGACGACAACGAACAGAACTGCGAACTGCTTGAAGCCTACCTGGCAGACGGCGACTACGAAATCGCGATGGCGTTCGATGGTCAGGAGACGATCGACCGCGTCGCCTCGTTTCAGCCGGATCTGATTCTGCTCGACATCATGATGCCACGGATGAGCGGCTACGAAGTCTGCAAGCAGCTCAAAGGCGACACGGCGACAGCGGGCATCCCGATCCTGATGGTCACCGCGCTGAACGAGATGGGCGATATCGAAAAGGCCGTCGCGGCCGGCTGCGACGACTTCCTGACGAAGCCCGTCAATCGTCTGGAACTGACGACGCGCGTCCGTTCGCTGCTGCGGGTCCGGCACCTGACCAACGAACGCGACCGACTGCTCGAATACCTGAAAGAGGTTGAGCGGGAAGAGGCTGGCGAAGGCGACGATCAGCACGACGAGACTTGATTCAGGCTCTGGCTGCTGAAAACTCCGTAGCCGCACTCGCCAGAGTGCGAGAAGCCCGCATTCTGGCAAATGCGGCAACGTTGAATTCGACATGTCGATACAGAGCCAGACCGGTGACATAACTCATCACGGCAAGGAACCCGCCTGTGTGGGACGACCTGATTCCAATTGTTGAGGCGGGACTTGATCGTTACCTGACCTGTGCCGAAACCTGTCCCCGCCGTCTGGAAGAGGCCATGCGGTACTCGGTCGAAGCGGGTGGCAAACGGTTGCGGCCCGTGCTCGTACTGATGGCCTGCGAGGCGTGCGGGGGAGCGATCGAAGATGCCGTCCCCGCCTCGGTCGCTATCGAGATGATCCATACATACTCACTGATCCACGACGACCTGCCCGCGATGGACGATGACGACCTGCGTCGCGGCCGGCCGACGAACCACAGACAGTTCGACGAAGCGACGGCAATTCTCGCGGGCGACGGGCTGCTCACGCTGGCGTTCGAGGTCATCGCACGAAACATCCAGCCGGCGGAAGTCGCGATCAGTTGTGTCGCCGACCTGGCGTCAGCCGCGGGTGTCGAGGGAATGGTTGGCGGCCAGATGGCGGACTTAGAAGCGGAGGGTCGAGGGCTGAGGGCTGAGGGCCAGGAGATCTCAGCGTCTGCGACTTCAACCCTCGGCCCTCAGCTCTCAGCCCTCGACCAGCTCGAAGAGATCCATCTGCGGAAAACCGGACGGCTGCTGCGGTCGAGTCTGACGATGGGAGCGCGTGTTGCTCGTGCTGAACCGGCGACCGTCGAACTGCTCGATCATTTTGGAAAATGTGTTGGCCTGGCATTTCAGATTGCGGATGACCTGTTGGACGTGACGGGCGACGCCGCCAGAATGGGGAAAGGGCTTCGCAAAGACGCCGATCACGGTAAACTCACCTATCCGGGTTTGCTCGGAATTGACGAAAGTCGCCGCCGGGCGGAGTCATTGATCGACGAAGCCCGCTGCTCGATCGCCGCATTGGGTGATCGAGGCCACCGGCTGGACGCCGTGGCGCGTTTTATTCTGGAAAGAGATCACTGATGAAGCTCGAACTGCTGCCAGAGATTAAGTCACCGCGCGATCTGGATAAGTTCACCCCGGCCCAGCTTGAACAGCTCGCCGCGGAAATCCGCGAAGCTCTATGTTCGGTCGTCGAAGACCGGGCCGCTCACTTCGCCAGCAATCTGGGAGTCGTCGAGCTGTGCATTGCTCTGCACCTCGTCTTTGACTTCTCGAAAGACCGACTGATCTGGGACACCGGTCATCAGATCTATCCGCACAAACTGGTGACCGGCCGGTACAGCGAATTCAAGACGATCCGCACGCGCGGCGGGATCATGGGTTATCCGAACCCGGCCGAATCGGACTACGACCTGTTTATGACCGGGCACGCCGGCAGCAGCGTCTCGACAGTGGCTGGGTTGAAAGCCGGCGACGATCTGCTCGGACAGGATGATCGTCGGGCCGTCGCGGTCATCGGCGATGGAGCGTTGCCGTCGGGCATCGTCTGGGAAGCGATGAGTAACGCCGTCGGGCTCAAGCAGGACCTGCTGGTCGTTCTCAACGACAACCGCATGGGTATCTGCCCGCGCGTTGGCGGTCTGGCCGAGTACCTCGATAAAGCCCGGCTGGCACCGTTTTATAACGGATTGAAGCGCGACGTTTCCTGGCTGCTCAACAAACTGCCCGTTGTGGGCGAATCGGTCGAGCACGCACTCGGCAACGTGAAGGAAGCCGTCAAAGGCATCCTGCACGGCGGGATGCTGTTTGAGGAACTGGGCTTCCGCTACGTCGGCCCGGTCGACGGTCACGACATCACGGCGCTGCGTCGACAGCTTGAACTGGTCAAGGACGTCAAAGGCCCCGTGATGCTGCACGTGCTCACGGAGAAGGGCCACGGATTTGAACCCGCCTGCGAGGACCCTGTCCGTTTCCACACGCCGGCTCCGTTCCGCCGCAACGAAGACAATGAAATCGTCCCGGTTACAAAGAGCAAGTCGCCGGCTTATACGAACCTCGTCAGCGACGCGATTTACAGGCTGATGAAACGCGATCATCGCGTCTGCGTGCTGACCGCTGCAATGTGTGCCGGTAACGACCTGGGCAAAGTCCGGTCGGACTTCCCGGACCGCTTTTTCGATACCGGAATCACCGAAGGTCATGCCGTCGCCTTCGCAGCTGGTATGGCAAAGACCGGGATGCGGCCCATCGTCGACATTTACAGCACCTTCCTGCAGCGCAGCTACGACCAGATTTTCCAGGAAGTCGCACTGCAGAATCTGCCGGTCATTTTCACGCTCGATCGCGCCGGACTCTGCGGTCCCGACGGACCGACGCATCACGGCGTCTTTGACAACACTTACATGCGGTCGTTCCCGAACATCACCGTGATGGCTCCGGGAGACGAGGCCGACGTCGCACCGATGCTCGACTTCGCGCTCACAAACAACGGGCCGGTCTCAATCCGTTATCCGAAAACTGGTGCCCAGAAAGTTGAACGGCCGGCTGCACCAGTTGAACTCGGACGCTCAGAAGTCTACTCATGGGGCACCGACGGAATGCTGGTCGCCTTCGGCAGTCTGTTTACTGACTGCGTCGCTGCCACCGAAAAGCTGCAGAAAGATGGTCTCGACATCGGCGTGATCAATGCCCGCTTCGCGAAACCGCTCGATACGGAAACGATTCTGCGAGCCGTCCGCGAATGCCCGTTTGTTGTGACGATTGAAGAGTCGACCATCGTCGGCGGCTTCGGCAGTGCCGTCCTGGAAGCGGCCAGCGACGCCGGGCTCAATACCGGACACATCAAGCGACTCGGCATTCCGGACCAGTTCGTCGAACATGGCAACCGCGGCGACCTTCTGGAATCGCTCGGTCTGACCGCCGTCGGCCTGATCCGTCTGTGTCGAGAACTGGCCGAAACGAACGCCGCTGCTGTGCCAGCCGGGGCCGTTGCCGATTAATGATGACAGAGTTCGATCCAGCAGACCTGTTAGGCAAGGATGCCTGCCATGACTGCTCAGCAGAGCTTGATTCTGACACGTCCGCATGGTTGCTCCCTCAGCGTGCGTCGCAAGCTGCTTTATTCCGCGTTGGTGAGCATTCTCTTTTTCGGCAGCATTGAAGCCGCCGCCCGTCTGCTTGTGTCTGACAGTGCGCACGGCCGCTTTCGCCAGATTCGCGAACTCGTTCTGTTTCTCGGGACGCAGGAATCGGACCTGATGCTCGACGTCGATCTGCAGCGGTTCTGGAAGCTGCGACCGAACGTTGAAATCAACGATCCGGGCAACTCGTACTGGCAGGGCACGATCTCGAATTCATTGGGATTCCGCAGCCCGGAGTTCACACTCGAAATGCCCGCTGGCATAACGCGCATCGTCTGCTTCGGAGACAGCAGCACGTTCGGCATCGGAGCCCGAATGGAGGACACCTGGCCGTTTCAATTCGAAGAACAGCTCAACGAGTCGATCGAGTTTTCAACGACCGTTACTGATCGCCGCGATGATGCGGCTCCTTTGCAGAGCTTTCAGGTGATCAACGCGGGCGTGCCAGGCTACACGTCCTATCAGGGACTGCAGCACATGCGACAGGAACTTGATCGCCTGCAGCCCGACGTCGTGTTTGCTTCGTACGCGAACAACGACTTCTGGACCTGGGATAACCAGACGGACGCCGAGCACGCTGCACACCTCAACGAATGGTCGCTGCGTCGCGTGCTGCTGCGGAGCCGGGCCGTACAGCTTCTCGACAAGTGTCTGCACCCGCCCAGAGAACCCGCGTCGCGCGAGTGGGCAGACAGCGCAACGAACAGCTATTTTCTACCGAATCCCGACTGGACACAACGAGTTCCACTCGACGCCTTTCGCGCTAACATCGAACGTATGGGTGACCTCTGCGCCTCGCGGAACATACCGCTGATCCTCGTCCTGTGGCCCGACCAGTCTCTCGCAGCCGGTCACTGGAGCATTCGTCTGGACTACCACGAAGCGCTGCGGAGCGTCGCGGCCGAACACGGCCTCGTCATCGCAGACGTTACCTCTGTCTTTCAGCAGAATCGTCCCTGGTCGGTACAGTCCTACGTGCCAAACGACATCGTCCACGTGAACCGTTACGGCAATCGCCTGGCGGCTCAGGCGGCGATCACAGCATTGCGATCCGTTCTGCAGAAATCGCCGCATCAACTGGCGGTGTCTCACGATTGAAAGCTATCAGGCTCTGGCAGCCGACCCGCTCATCTCACGCCATTCGACCAGCGCCCGTTCAGCAGCCATCGGCCCGGCCATGCTCCAGGCTTCGCTGTCCAGCGCTTCCCAGACGGGCAGCAGGAAGCGGCCCCAGGCTGTCCCGGCAAGGTCGTGCATCACGTGGTGCAGCCCCTGCCGCATGAACCCCTGATGAGTCCGCGCGATCGTCGCGGCCAGCAGCGGTTCGACCGCTGGCTGTCCGATCCTGACAAGCGCGGTCGCCGAGACCCAGTGAAGGTTGGTGTCGTCGTCACAAAACGTATTGATAAGGGCTTCGGTCGCAGCGGGTGAACCAATCGGGGCGAGCGTTTTCGCCGCTTCCCAGCGATCACGTTTTGTCGGCGACTTCAGCAGCGGAAGCACAAACGGGACGGCCTCCTCGCCGATGGCTGCCAGCTTCTGCTGTGCCTGCTGGCGTTCGACCGGATCGTCACTGCTCAGTTCAGCCACGAGCCGTTCGATGTCTGCCGTTGAGGTATTTGTTGAATTTACTGTTGGGGATTCAGCGTTTGATTCGGACATCAGGTGTCTCCTCTGAGATTTCAGCCACATATCGCCAATCCGGATTCGTTCTGTCAGTCTACCGTATGCAGAGCCCGAAGTGTGCCCGCTGGCATTTGAACCGGAAAGGCTCCCACGGAGCCTTCCATTCTGCGCCGCCCGTTCCGGACCCCGCTGCGTGATCAGACGGAAGCGTGCGTCGCAGAGCCGCATGTTTGAGCAGTCAGGGCAGGACGAACTCGTGCTCGTCCGGGTGGATTGTCAGGACCGGGCACGGAGCCTTGCGGACGACTCGTTCAGCGACGCTGCCCAGCAGCGTGTGCTTGAGCATCCCGCGACCGTGCGTGCCCATCACAATCAGATCGGACTGGTGCTCGCGTGCGTACTCGATGATTCGCTGAAACGGCGGCCCCAGACGCGTCGCCAGAATCACTCGTGCTTTGCTCCAGCCACTGGGGAGAACTTTCGCCAGATGCTGAATGGCTTGCTCTTCGAGTTTCTCGCGCTGTTGCGGCACGTGATCCAGGTAGCCAGGAAACGCCAGTCCCATTCCGAAGTCCGGCATCTCGGCGGCCAGATCATGAATCACATACAGCACGTGCAGTTCGGCTCCGAACGTTGCGGCCAACTCGCACGCATACGGCACAGCCGCGGCAGCCGCCGCGCTGAAATCAGTCGGTAAGAGAATCCGTTGCAGGTTGATCATGCGCGCTTTCCCTTAATGAGTTGTCGCCCCGGCGGCTGTCTGCCAGTGCCTTGCTTTACATTCCGACCGTCAGGCAGCACATGCACCGCCCAGCCAGGCAGATCAAGGTCCGATACGTCCGCTCTGTGCATATTCGGCCTGGCACCTCTGCAACGCAAACGCCGCGCCATGCACAGGTCAGTTCCGCCAAAAGGTCGAACAGGATTCATTCCGTTTCGGCACTCACACACGGGAGAGGCACTGGATTCCCTTTGACGGTCTGGCAGCACACTCAGTGTCGGCCGCCGATCGCCTTTCGGCTACTGGCCGCGCAGTGTGCTGACGATTGGCGTACGACCGGCCTCACGCACGGCGAACAGAGCGGCGCCCATTCCGACAAAAAAGACGGCGGCCAGCAACTGCGCACCGTCGGCCCACGGAGTATCAGCACCAACACTCAGCAGATGTGGCAGCATGGCAAGCAGCGCGGCGGACGTCCCGGCCGCCAGGCCCCAGAACAGCAGCAGCGCGTTCTCGGTGAGCACCATGATCGACAGTCCCGACCTGCGGAAACCGACTGCGCGTAACAGGGCGAGTTCTTCGCGCCGCTCGATAACGTTTCGCAGCATCACTGTCGCCAGCCCCAGAGTCCCGAGCAGCAGCCCCAGACCACCCAGTGACTGAAACGTCGACAGGTAGGTGTTCTGCACGACGAGAAACGCCGCGATGCGATCCGCGACGCGTTCGGCATCAAACCCATACGGCGTCAGCGACGATTCCAGCAGGCTGCTCAGCCGAGTAATCTCAGCATCCGAATACTCACCGCGGTCTGTTCGTCGCGACTCGTTCGCTCCGATCAGGACGTACCGGAAACCCGACTGCTCAGGAAACAGCTTCTGGAAATTCGCATCCGACATCAGCAGCACCCCCTGAAAGACGCTGCTGTCGAGCATCCCGACAACGACCAGTTTCTTCTCGGAACCTGGTAGATCGATCATCGCTCCTGGGGCCTTATGCAGGCTGTACATCAGTGTGTTCATATCGCCGAGTACGGGGATGAGGCCGTCGTCGCGTTCTTCGGACAGCAGCTTCCAGTAGTCCGCCTTGCGCTGATCGATGAACCGGAAGCCGCCGCGTCTGACCAGAGAATCTGGAACTCCGAGCACTGTTGGCAGCGTCGTCTGGTACAGATTGAGACAGCTCGCGTTCTCACCCGGCCGGACGCGGAACGAATACGCGGTCATCTGCGCGAGCAGCTTTGCGTCGTCGGATCCGTCGTCGACGTTGATGCCGAGTTTGCTGCGTCCCTTTTCGGTATTCAGATCGTCGAACAGCGGCGTCGCCGTTTCCGCCACGAGAGAGAAGCCGCCATTGCCCGAGTTGACGTCCGGCTTCTCAACCGACGGATCTCGCCGCCCGGCCGCGACCGCGACGATGACGAACGTCGCCGAGGCAATCAGTCCGGTCGAGAGCACGCTGCGCGACCGGTTCCGTGCCGCGTTTCGCATTCCGAGTCGCCCCGTCCCGATCAGCCCGCCGCCGCGTACGGCAGAACTGCTGTCGCGCGCCAGCCACGCTGAGAGATGAAACATCGCTGAGCACAGACCAAAAATCCCGACGACAAAAAACGCGACCATCTGCCAGGACAGCCCTTCAAAGGCTTCGCTGCCGGGGATCAGTCCGAGCAGTCCGGCGACCAGAACGGCCAGCGAAATCACATAACCGACGCGTGCCCACTTCTGTCGTCGTGAGGCGAACTTCTGCAGGTCTTCGGCCGTCGAGTCCGGCTCAGTCGCGCCAGCCAGAAGCTGCCGCGTCGAGATGCGTTTCAGGCCGCGCAGCGCCGCCAGCAGTGAGATTCCTGCCACGAAAACGGAGATGACGATCCCCACGCCGAGGCTACGTCCGGTCACCGAAACGTCAAGAAACTGCGTCCCGATCGCCCCGCCCCACCAGTTCGGATCCTTCAGTGCAAAGACCATCAGCCGCGCATAACCAACCGCGGTCGCCGTCCCGATCAGACTGCCGAGCAGCGATACCGTCAGCCCTTCCGCCACGATCAGCCGCCGCACGTCTCGCTGTTTAAACCCAACGGCTTCCAGCAGCCCGATGCCTGCCGTTCGCCGCTCAACCCCCAGTCGGAACAGCAGCCCGATCAGGATCATCGCCGAGGCAATCACGAAGAAACTGAAGCCGACAAACAGCCCGGTGAAGTCTGTCGTCCCGCTCGCCGCGGACACTCCTTCAAACTTGACCGGCCGGAACGTCAGGCCCGTCTGTTCCGGGCCGAGCTCTGACAGAAACGCCGCCGCGAATTCCGTCGCCGTTTGGTCGCGCACTGTGCCACTGTCCGGAGCGACGTGAACCGAAGTCAGACTGCCGTATCGGCTCGTCCAGAGTTCGCGAGCTGTCTCCAGCGAGACAAACGCCTTCGGCAGCGCTCGATACTTCTCCCAGTACTCGTCGTCGCGATCGGTGACCGCGTCGAGGTCCATTGGAAACGGCTGCTTCCAGTCGCCGAACGTTGTCGCGTCGGTGATGCCACGTACTTCCGGCGTCAATCCTCGATCGCTCGCCGTGACCGACGTCGCCAGCCGCACAATTGAGTGGACGCGGAACTGCGTCGTCTCTTCCGGCAGCTCGCCATGCGATCCCACGAGGTGATACGCGACGTCGATCGTGTCTCCGACCTTCGCCTTGAGGTCAGCGGCCAGCCAGTCGTCGAGCACGATTTCGTCGCGTCCCGGCGGCCTGTTCGAACCGTCGGCGTTCAGTAGCGGACCAAACGGCGCAGCCGCGACTTCGTCAAAATCAACACCGGCTATGATCGAATACATCGAATGAGCCGATTCGTCGTCGGCCTTGCTGAATCGATTGACGAGATAAACCAGCGTCGCGGACGACTTCCAGCCAAGCTTTTTCGCAGCGTCCTGAGCGGTACTTGCGAGTCCGTCTTCCAGGATCATCTGCTCGGATTCGAGGGCGACATAACCGCGTTCCGAATTGATCGTCGTTCGCAGACTGAGATCATTCAGTTCGAGGTTCTGACTCAACAGAGTGGTCGCTTCGGCTGAGGCCTCCGTTGCCGCCACTGACGTCCGGTCAGCTTCGTTCTTCGCGCCAAGGAACAGAGCATTGATCCGTGCCGGCCGACCGTCGGGAAACTCCCGCGATCGGCGGACTTCGCTCAGCCCGACGGCTTCCTGCAGATTTTCCAGCGAGACGAACACCGTCAGCGGCAACTGCTGGCTGGGATTCAGATCAAAGCGGCCGATCCCTGACATCTCATCCAGCACGTGCGTCACCGTCAGCAGAACGTCCTGCGTGTCCTGATCCTCAATGCCACCCAGCAGGCTTTCACGTGGAATCGTCGCCGGCAGTTCAACCCACAGCGTGAGTTCGTCGCCGGCCTGCGCATTGATCTGCGATGCGACGCGATGACTCAGCACAAGTCCATCACCGGTTGGCAGCGTCTCCGACGTCAGCTCACTGAGTTTCGCAAACCGCTCATCGACGGCGTAAACGCGGACGCCTCCCACACGCGCGCTGACCGTCCCGTCGCCAGCTTCTCGAACGAGAGCACCATCCATGATCAGCGCCGGCGCCAGCGTCGTGAATTGTTCTGAAGTCTGAAGCTGCCTGCCGAGTTCCTCAGCCAGTTCCTGCCGCACAAACCGGCTGGCCTGCAACGCATGATCGACGCCGCCGAGTCGGTCGAGACTCATCGTTTTGAGGCTGTCTCGGACGGAGTCGCCGACGATCAGTGCCCCACTGATCACTGTCGTTCCGGCAATCACGCCGAGCAGCACCGCCAGGTGCGTTCGCCAGTAGTGCGTCAGACTTCGCAGAATCAGCGTCGATTTCTTCATCGCAGTCAGCCGGTCGTTAAGGACTCGCGTCCGGGTTCGAGATCGACTCGAATGTTACGCCGACGGCCTGCGATGAGAAGGGAGCCGGAAGATGGGGATCGACGGTCTCGATATGCGTTTTCGGCTGGAACGCCGATTTGATATCTCGATCGACAGTGAGGAGCAGACCTATCTGTACGCGACTCCGGCGCGGATCGAATGGCTGGTCCGCGAAAAGCTGGCAGACCGTCAGCCAGCAATTATCGACCCTCACGCACATGGACAATGGATGCTGGATGCGCTGAACTCGATTCCGGGCCGAAATACCGGGTGGCTCAGTTTAATGAGCTTTGAACGAACATTTCCCGAAGAGCATCGCTGGCGGATGTGGGAAGCATTCGGTGACGCACTGAAGATCAGATTGCCGGCTCTTGAACTGAAGGACTCGCCTTGTCCTCGAATTCCCTGGCATGTCTCAGATTTCGGGAAGTTGACGTTCTGGCTGCTCGACCATCATCCCGAGAGCTTTCCGATCAAACGCTCAGGAACGCCGCTGATCTCCATCGGGACCGGACGCTGGCTGAAAGAAGACGAGATCACGACCGGGATCGTCGACGTCATCTGTGAATGTCTGGGAGTGAAGCCGATCGAGGTAACTCCCGACACGCTGTTGCGAGACGAACTCGGGATGGAGTGATTGCTCATCGGTAATTGCAGGGCGATTCGCACCAGCCGATCAGAATCATGATTGAGCATCTGGCCGGTGGGAACCGGCACTACTTTTTCTTCGGGCGGAAGGCGACGATGCGAGACTCATTGGTTGTCAGAGACGGGCCTTCGAGCAGGTCGATGCAGTAAGGGATGGCCGGGAAGACGGCGTCGAGGCATTCGTTGATCGCCTTCGGCTGGCCGGGCAGATTGATGATCAGGGCGCCGCCGCGGATGCCGGCGGTCTGGCGGGAGAGAATCGCAGTCGGGACTTTCTCCAGCGAGACCTTGCGCATCAACTCGCCGAAACCGGGCATCAGCTTCTCGGAGACAGCTTCTGTCGCTTCGGGAGTCACGTCGCGTTTCGCCGGCCCCGTGCCCCCGGTTGTGACGACCAGACAGCAGCCCTCGGCGTCGCACAGATTGATCAGCGTCTGCTCGATGACCGGCTGGTCGTCGGAGATGACTCGCGCGACGGGTTCCCAGTCGGACGTCAGAACCTCGTTGAGATACTCACGAATCGCCGGACCGCCGCGGTCTTCGTACTCGCCACGGCTGGCTCGGTCAGAAACAGTCACTATGCCGATTCGGGCGACGGCTGACATGCTGCAAATCCCGCTGAATTGAGGCTTGAATACCGGGCAGTCTGACAGATTCCCAGCGGTTTGACAGAGACATCACGGCAGTCGGACGGCGACAGCGGCCGACGCCGGTGACAAGCGAAACGCGAAAAGGCGTTCGGTTGAAATGGTGCCCAGGCCCGCAATACTGCGTCTCCTGATGCGGGAGGCGGCTGGTCCCGATGTGCGACAGGCCGCCGGTTTTCACCAACTTCGCCCGAAGTCCGCGTGGGCGATGGCCCGGTCCGCTCGACGCATCATCGCTGCCCGTTCTGAGTGACTCCGCGCCAATCTGACGATCGTTTTCCATCATGTCGACTGAGCAAATCCGGCAGTTTGTCAAAGGACTCGAACTGCACGCGACTGGGAAATGGTTCCTGCTGTCGTCACTGGTGGGCACGGTGTCAGGACTGGGTGCCTTTCTGTTTCAGCTCGCCGGCCAGTTCGCTGTTCAGTATTCGCTGGTGACAGTGGCGGGATTCACTCCGGGCGAGGCCGCGGGTGAGCACCCGTATTTCCCGCACGTTGACCATGAGGTCTCACTGCCGCTGCTGGTGCTGGTGATGGCCTGCGGCGGGCTCATTTCCGGCTGGCTTGTTTACACGTTTGCTCCGGAGGCCGAAGGTCACGGAACGGACGCAGCGATCGAGGCCTTTCACCATAAGAAGGGGCGGATTCGCGCTCGCGTACCAGTCATCAAAACAATTGCCTCGGCGATTACGCTGGGAACCGGTGGCTCGGCCGGCCGCGAAGGACCGATCGCGCAGATCGGTGCAGGGTTCGGATCACTGCTCGCCACACGACTTGACCTCTCGGATCGCGACCGCCGTATCATGCTGGCCTGTGGAGTCGCGGGCGGCATCGGAGCGATCTTCCGCGCTCCACTGGCAGCGTCGCTGTTCGCCGCCGAGATCCTGTACCGCGACGAAGACATTGAATCCGACGTAATCGTGCCAGCAGCAATTTCGTCGATTGTCAGCTTCAGCGTCTTCAGCGTGCTGATCGGGGCGAGTGGCTTTACGCCGTTGTTCGGTAACGGGCTGCACTACGAACTCAAATCGCTGTTCGAGCTGATTCCGATGGCGCTGATGTCGGTCATGCTGGTGCTGGCCGCTGTGACCTATATCAAAACGTTTTACGGCATTCACAAGCTGGCCGCGAAGATCAAGGCCGTCCCGAACTTCGTCAAGCCGGCCATTGGTGCGGTGCTGGCCGGGCTGGTCGGTATCGGCCTGCATCTGACATTTGACGACGAAGGCAGTCGAGCCATGCTTGCTGTCCTGGCAACCGGATACGGCTCGCTGCAGATCGCTCTGGAAGATCCGGCTCGTCTGGGAATCTCCGCGCTGCTGCTGATCGCATTTGGCAAAATTCTCACGACGTCGCTGACGATCAGTACCGGCGGTTCCGGCGGCGTGTTCGGCCCGTCGATGGTCATCGGCGGCTGCATCGGAGCAGCGATCGGACTGACGTTTCACGATCTCCTGGAAGTCGAGACACATCCCGGAGCTTACGCCATCATCGGCATGGCTGGCTTTTTCGCCGGCGCGGCACACTCACCGATCTCGACGATCATCATGGTTTCGGAGATGACCGGAGACTACAAGCTGCTGCTGCCGACGATGTGGGTCTCGACACTGTGCTTCCTGCTGTGCCGTCGCTGGACGCTGTACGTCAAGCAGGTTCCGACACGTCTTGACTCGCCGGCGCACCGCGGCGACTTCATCGTCGACGTGCTGGAAGGCATTCATGTCAGCGACGTCTTTTCGCGGACGCGCGAAGTCATCACAGTGCCGGAATCGACATCGCTGGACGAAATCGTCCATATGCTGGCAGAGTCGCATCAGCATTATTTCCCGGTCATCGACGGCAAGGGAAACATGGTCGGAATCTTCACTGACGACGATGTGCGCAGTTACCTGTTTGACGAGACGATCTGGCGACTGGCCGTCGCGCGCGATGTGATGACGACAAAGGTCGTCAGCGTCCATCCGGACGACGACCTCAACTCGGCACTGCAGCGGTTCACGTCGATGAATCTTGACGAGCTGCCGGTGCTGGCAGACGACGAACCGGGCAAGCTGCTCGGAATGCTGACGCGGCGCGAGACGATCGCGTTTTACAACCGGCGTCTGAAAGAGCATAAGCAGGGCGAGGTCTGACGATTGCCGCCGACCGACCAGAACAGGAATGATCCCAGCCGTCGACAAGACTGACATCGCACTTCTGAGAAGAGACCGCCAGTGAGCGCCGCGACCGAGACTCCCGTTGAAACGTTTGAACTGAACGGCGTCGCTATTGCGGACACGTTTGCCGAAGCATTCCCCATTACTGCGACCAGGCTGCTGATTACGGCGGCCAGTGACGAATGGGCGTTGATTGCGGCCAATGAGTTCTGCGGTTTCGCCACCAGCGTGATTGCCTGCAGCGTCGAAGCGGCTATCGAACGAACTCTGTCCGGGGATGAGACGCCGGACGGCCGGCCCGGCATCAGCGTGCTCGTTTTTGCGTTCAGTCGGGACGCTCTGGAAGTCGCCGTCAGTGATCGCGTCGGCCAGTGCGTACTGACCTGTCCGACAACCGCGTGCTTCGACGGCCTGCCCGAGGCCGAAAAAGATCGCCGCGTCGCTGTCGGTGCCCGCCTCCGCTTTTTCGGCGACGGATTTCAGATCTCGAAGAAGCTGGGCAGCCGCCGGTTCTGGCGCATCCCGGTCATGGATGGCGAGTTCGTCTGTGAGGACAAAGTCGGCACGGTCAAAGGCGTCGCGGGCGGCAATCTGCTGATCTGCGGCGTCGACCAGTCGTCGGCTCTGACAGCCGCTCAGAAGGCCGCGGCAGCGATGCGCTCAGTGCCGGACGTCATTCTGCCATTTCCAGGCGGAATCGTACGCAGCGGCAGCAAAGTGGGTTCGGTCTACAAAGCCTTGAAGGCAAGTACTAACGACGCGTACTGCCCGACCTTGACCGCTCAAGTGAAATCGGAACTGCCGCCCGGCACCGGCGCCGTCTACGAACTCGTGGTCGACGGCCTGACAGAATCCGCGGTCGGCGACGCCATGCGCGCCGGCCTGTACGCGGCCTCGACCTGCAGCGGACTGACGTTGATTACCGCCGGTAACTACGGCGGCAAACTCGGCAAGCACCACTACTATCTGAAAGAGCTGGTCTCCACATCGTAACCAGCGAAAGCAGGACGGATTACTAATCCGTCCTGCTGCAATGAACCAGAGGCAGGTCGGCTGCTTACGTTTCGTATTCCTCACCGGCCAATGGGTCAGTGGCCGGCAGACCGCGGGCGAAGAACGGGTAGATCGCGGGTACGACCAGAGACGTCAGCAGCGTTGACGTGATCAGGCCGCCGATAACAACGCTTGCCAGAGGACGCTGCATCTCGGCACCGTCGCCGTGCGACAGGGCCATTGGCAGAAAGCCGAGGCTGGCCACCATAGCGGTCATCAGGACGGGTCGCAGTCGTTCGAGAGCCGTCTCGAAAGTTGCCTCTTCCAACCCCTCGCCTTTGTTGCGACGGTTCTCGGCGGCGCTCACCCAGACCAGACCGTTCAGCACGGCGACGCCGAACAGCGCAATGAAGCCGACACCGGCCGAGATGCTGAACGGCATTCCGCGCAACGCGAGCGCGAAGATCCCCCCCGATGCGGCCATCGGAACTGCCAGGAAAATCAGCAGCGCCAACCGGGACGACTTAAACGTCGAATGCAGCAGCAGGAAGATCAGCAGCAGCACAACTGGCGTGATCAGCAGCAACCGCTGACTCGCCGACTGCAGATTCTCGAAGTCGCCGCCCCAGCGGATTTCATATCCGGGCGGCATGTCGACCTGTTCGTCGATGGTTCGCTGTGCATCGGCGACAAAGCTCGCAACGTCACGACCGCGGACGTTGCACTGGATGAACGTGCGACGCCGATTCGATTCGTGCTCGACGGCCGGCGGAGTTTCTTCGAGCACGATATCCGCCAGTTCCTTCAACGGTACGGGCTGCCCGCCGGAACGGCTCACGGGAAGCTGTTCGAGCAGGTAACGCTGCGTTCGCCACTCTGACGGAATGCGGACGAGAATCGGATACCGCGCCCGGCCTTCAAAGATGAGCCCGGAGTGGCGACCGCCGAGCGATTCGACGACGGCCAGAACGTCTTCCGCATCCAGACCGTAGCGTGCCAGCACTTCGCGGCGAGGTTCGATACGCAGCGTCGCCAGGTTCGCCTGGTAGTCGGCTTTGACGTCGGCCGAGCCGGGGATCGTCTTCAGAACGCGTTCGATCTCCTTCGCCTTTTCGCCAAGCACAGACAGCTCGGCGCCGTACAGAAGCACGGCAACGTCGGCTTTGACGCCTGCCACCAGCTCGTCAACGCGCATTTCGATCGGCTGCGTAAACCCGAACGCGACACCCGGCACCTGCGCCGACAGCGCGTCGTCAAGCTCCTCGACCAGGTCATCGCGCGTCAGGCCCTCGCGCCATTTGTGTTTGTCTTTGAGCATCACCCAGACGTCGGTCTGATGCACGCCCATGATGTCGTTCGCGATTTCCGGACGGCCGGTCTTGCAGAACGCGGTTTTCACTTCCGGAAATCCGCCGATGATCTTCTCGATCTGCGTTCCGACATCAATCGCGCCTTCGATCGTGGCACTCGGCAGGCGGACGGCTTCGACGAGCAGGTCGCCTTCGACCAGACGCGGCATGAATTCCGCTCCGAGATTCCACGCGACTGGAATACTGCAGCCGAAAACCGACAGAGCGATCGTAACGGTGACGACACGATGTCGGATCGCGCGGTCGACGAGCGGCTTGTAAAACCACTTGATCCAGCGAATCAGGAAGACTTCCTTCTCGTCCATCTTCTTCGGCAGCGCAATCGCCGCGAGGGCCGGCATCAGCGTCATTGACAGGACGAGCGAGCCCGCCAGCGCGAACAGCACGGTCAGCGCCATCGGTTTGAAGAGTTTGCCTTCGGTGCCTTCCAGCGCGAGGATCGGCACGTAAACGATCGCGATGATCAGTTCACCGAACATTGTCGGCTTCCGCACCTCGACGGCGGCTTCGCGGATGATTTCCGTATGGCTGCGATTCTCCCCGTGTGACAGCCGACGAATGCAGTTTTCAATCATGATGACCGAACTGTCGACGATCAGACCGAAGTCAATCGCCCCCAGACTCATCAGACTGGCGGTGATCCCGGTGGCCATCATCAGGTTCGTGGCGAACAGCATCGACAGCGGAATCGCCAGAGCAGTGATTACGCCGGCTCGAAAGCTGCCGAGCATGAACAGCAGCACGACGATCACCAGAATGCCGCCTTCGGTCAGGTTGTGCAGCACAGTGTCGAGCGTTCGGCCGATCAGATTCGCACGGTCGTAAACAACGTCGAGCTGGACACCTTGAGGCAGCGTCGGCTCGATCTCCGACAGCCGCGCCTTGACGCGTTCGACGACCTCGCGCGAATTTTCGCCGATCAGCATCATCGCCATGCCCATGACCGCTTCGCCGCGACCGTCGCGAGTCACCGAGCCCTGACGCGTCATCGGAGCGATCGACACCTCGGCAACATCGCTCAGCAGAATCGGCGTACCGTCGCCCTCACGTCGCAGTACGACGTTGCGAATGTCGTCTTCGTTCTTCAGCAGTGCCTGCCCGCGAATGAACTGCTGTTCGTCAAAGTGAACGATATAGCCACCACCGGCCGTCCCGTTGTTCATTTCCAGCCGCGAGAAGATGTCGTTGAGCGACAGTCCGTAACTGGCCAGCCGGTCCGGATTGGGGCGGACTTCAAACGTCTTGAAGAAGCCGCCCATTGTGTTGATTTCCGTTACGCCGCGCACTTCGCGCAGTCGGGGAGCGATCTCCCAGTCGAGGATCGAACGCAGTTCCATCGGCGTGTGCTGAGGGCTGCGAACCTCGAACTGCAGAATCTCGCCCAGGGCCGTCGTCATCGGGCCGAGTTCCGGTGTGCCGTATCCCGGCGGGATGTCGGCCGCAGCCGTTTGGACTCGCTCGCCGACAATGGTCCGCGCCCAGTAAATGTCCGTGCCTTCCTCGAAGACGATCGTCACCAGACTGATGCCGAACTTTGAGACACTGCGGACTTCCTCGACCTTCGGCAGTCCGCTCATCGCCCATTCGATGGGATTGGTGACGTACCGCTCGACTTCGATCGGCGAGAGCGAACCAGCGTTCGTCATCACCTGAACCTGCACGTTGGTCATGTCCGGTACAGCGTCAATCGGCAGATGGATTGCCGCGTACAGACCACCAGCCGCCATCAGCAGCGTTGCCGTGAGGATGAAAAAGCGGTTGTGCAACGAGAAGTCGATCAGCCTGCTGAGCATTTCAGCCTCGCATGATTCACTGTTGGCAGGAGGACTAAGGCCTGGACTCTGAGTTCGTCCGGAGATCAGCGCATTGCTGCTACTCTTCACTTTCAAGCAGCAGTTCGGACTTGAGCACGAACGCACCGTTCGTCACGACGGGAGCCCCTGCTTTGAGTCCGCCGACGACTTCTACGATTCCGTCACCCTCGTCGCCGGTCTCGACGTTGACGCGACGAAACCGGTTGGGACCTTCGGAGACAAAGACGAACGACTGGCCGTCGTGCTGCAGCACCGAGCGGCTTGGTACAGTCAGAACGTCCTGTTTTACACCAACCGGAACGGACACGCGGACGAACAGGCCGGGCCGCAGTCGGCCGTCGGAGTTATCGATTGTTGCAACGATTGGAATCGCGTTCGTTTCGGTCGACACCTCGCGACCGATGAAGTCGACCTTCGCATCGAGCGTCACATCACCGAATGCAGGAACCATGACCTGCAGTGTCTGGCCGGTACGGATTGAAACCGCGGGCCAGTCGTTTTCGCGGATCTCGGCCGTGATCCAGAGCGTCCGCGTATCGGCGAGAACGAACAGCGAATCGCCCGGCCTGACGCGTTCCGTCGCGGAAAACGTCCGGCGTTCGATGGTGCCTTCAAACGGCGCCGGCACTGGTACGCGTGACAGGTTCTGCAGGTCGTCGTCGCTGGCGCCAAGAGCATCGGCCTGCGGCATGTCCATTTCCGTGTGAATGACCGACTCGTTGAGCAACAGTGAGGCGAGATGCTGCCGCGCAATTTCCAGCCGCCGCTGCGCATCGAGCGCTGCCGCTTCCGCCTGGCTGCGTTCCTTCCAGACGTCCAGCCGCGCCTGCTCGCACTGCGACTCGAGTGCCGCCTGAGCGGCCTGCATTTCGGCCTGACGTTCCTGCACGACCTTTTCTGACAGCGCTCCTGACTGAGCCAGGTCGGCTGAGTTCTTCAACACCGCCGCAGCAAGCTGCATTCGAGAATACGCCCCGAACAGGCTGTCGCGCAGGTTGCCGAGCACTCGATCCGTGAATGACTTCTGTAACGTGTCGAAGTCGGGGTCGTCTTTCAGTTGCCCCGTCAGCGCGTTGACATTCTGTTCGAGCATCCTGGCGCGGGAAGCCAACTGCTGAGCAATTTCCGCCGCCGACGTTCGCTGCAGAACGTCGGCACGAGCCGAACCGATCTCCGGGCTGTTGAGCCATGCCAGCACCTGGCCGGCCTGTACCTGGTCACCCGGCTTGACGCAAATCTCCGTCAGAATGCCGCCCGTCGGAGCGGTCACTTCAATATGCCGATTGTCGTTGTACGCCACTCGGCCGGGGACGGAGTGCCGATGTGTCAGAGTACCGAGCTGTACTGGTTCGACCTGAATTCCTGCTGCCGACAATTTGCCTTCCGGCAGCGAGACGGTCAGTTCTTCGGCGAGGACATTCCCGGTTTCACTGCCGGAATCTGTCGCGGATGGATCAGAAGCAGCATGCTCGGCGTCGCGATTCCGCCATGCTCCAAAGGAGACAGCCGAGACAACCACGACAGCAACAACAGCCACCAGCACGATCCGACGCATCAATGATCTCTGCATTTCGACACCTGCCCGAAAGAGACACAGCCTGATTAACCGTCCTCTGACAAACCGACTGACGTGACAAAACGAATTCCAGCATCTCACCCGCCCGTCGAGTTCAATCGTCTGACCGCACCATCGCCAGTCGATCAAAGACTGTCCGGTTAGTGGTCAGCAACTGTCCGCGCCTCGCAGATTCCTGAGGATTCTGAAGTCTTGAATCGCTGGACGGCTCACATAAGGCGAGAAAAGCAGATCGCGTGCCGCTGGTTGTCGAGCCAATCGGTCTCGGCCAGCACGGCCAATTCTGTCGGGCGCCAGACTCAGACAGGCAAATGGGTTGCCCAGAGTCGAACGACTTCCGAACCCACACGATGAACGGGCACCTGATGGCGCATCCGGTGTGCGAGCCCGCTCAACCGCCTGGTTGGCCGGACGGCGCGATGCGCGACTTTCCGCATCAGAACAACGCTGTGTGGCGACGACGGCCAAACCTTCGCCGCCGCCACACAGGCTCTGTATCAGACAGAAAATCAGGGCAGGGAAACTCTCAACCGCATTTCAGCCAAGAACCCTGGCCGAAGCCGGCGGCATCCCGAGCGCGCCGCCAGCTTCCTTATGCAAACGGCTATGCCAGTGTCCCGGACAAGACTCCCCCAACATCAATCGCCGCCCCAACAGTCGGATCGGAGAAGCCCATCGGGAATGCCTGCTCGGTCGCGTCATTCGGATCGGAATTGAATTCGAGCTTGCCGCGTCCCGTGGCGTCCGTCACGAGCTGCCCCACAACGACGCTATCGATCGAGACATTCAGCGCCGTACTTGCAGCGGCGCCGGAAACCCGGACTTCAAACTTCTTCTGCTCGACGCCATCTTCGAACTCGCGGGCAAATTCAACTCGTCCGCTCGCAGATCCAGCACTCGACAGGCTGCCTGACAATTCGCGGTTCTGACCATTCTGTCCGGAAGCCGTTTCGCCTTCGTGAGCGAAAGTGCCTGACACAACGCCCACAACTTCAACCGTCGTTCCGGTCGTCAGTGACAGGCCACTCTGCGGCAGCAGCAGTTCTTCGACACTGTTCGGGTCGTTCGAAAACTTGAGCCGGCCGGTGCCATCTGAACCGACCGTGATCTGCCCGACATTGAGGCCACCGATGACGACGTCATAGAGGCCCGGTGCGGCGCCTTCGACTTCAATCTGCAGCTCAAGTTCTGTCTCGTCTCCAGCGTTCTGCTCGAACTCGGCACTTCCCTGAGCGGCCCCGGCCGAAGTCAGGTCGGCGACAAGTTTCTGTCCAACGTCTGCAGACAGGCCGTTGATTTCCAGATCGATGCCTGATTCACCATCGAGCAGATTCCGACCGGTTCCACCATCAAGGTTGTCCTCGCCAGCCCCGCCCAGCAGCAGATCATCGTCGCCCTCGCCGTCGAGTTCGTCGTCACCGTCGTCTCCGACGAGCGTGTCCGTACCGCTTCCGCCGGTAATGGTGTCGTTGTCTCCGCCGCCAATCAGATCATCGTTTCCATCCTCGCCAGAGAGGCTGTCGTCGCCGGCGCCACCGTCAAGCATGTCGTCATCTGCTCCGCCAATCAGATCATCGGCGCCAGCCCCGCCCATCAGCGAGTCATTTCCGGCCCCGCCATCGAGCGTTGTCGCGCCAGTGAAGGCCGAGGCGTTCAGTGAGTTCGCACTCACTCCGCCGGTCAGATGCGCCATCTCGACACCGGACAGCGAATCAATACCGGAACCGCTCAGAGACGTATCGCTCAGCGTGAAGTCAACATCGCCGGACTCCATCAGTTCATCCATGCCGTTGCCGCCGGTGAGACTGTCGTCGCCATCGCCGCCACTGAGCATGTCGTCATCGTCTTCGCCGTTGAGGTCGTCGTTGCCGGAATCCCCTTCCAGCATGTCGCTGCCCGCCCCACCCATGAGCGAGTCATCGTCGTCGCCACCGATCAACTCGTCATTGCCATCCTGCCCGTTGAGGCTGTCGTTGCCGGCGCCACCTTCAATCGAGTCGTCATCGCCGCCACCGCGAATAAAATCGTTGCCACTGCCGCCCATCAGGGAGTCATTACCGGCTCCTCCATCCAGCGTTGTCGCGCCGCTGAAGCCGGACGCGTCAAGCATGTTTGCGCTGGCGCCTCCAGTAAGCTGGCCACGTTCGACGCCGACCAGCCGGTCGGTCCCGCGACCGGTCAGCCGGCCGTCGACCAGTGTGAAGTCCATGTCCCCGCTCTCGACAACGCGGTCATTTCCTCCGCCGCCAATGAGCAGATCATCGCCATCGCCGCCAGTCAGGAAGTCGCCCGAGCCTCCCTGGCCTTTGAGCACGTCGTCGTCAGCGCCCCCGTCGAGCTGATCGCTTCCGGCAGCTCCCATCAGCAGGTCAGAGCCGTCTCCGCCCATTATCGTGTCATCGCCAGCGAGTCCGCGGAGTTTGTCGTCATCGGCACCACCGTCGATTATGTCGTTTCCAGCACCGCCGGAAATACCGTCGCTCAGACCTCCGCCCATGATCGAATCGTCGCCGTCATCACCACGAAGCTGATTACGTCCCGACGCTCCCATCAGCGTGTCGTTGCCGGCGCTGCCGGTCAGGGTCACGGCGCCACTGAATCCCGACGCGTCCAACGTATTCGCGCCGGCGCCGCCGGTCAGATTGGCCAGTTCGACGCCGACGAGTGTGTCGGTCCCCATGCCGGTCAACTGGCCGTCGACCAGCGTCATGTCGGTGTCGCCGGTTTCCTCGACGCGGTCGTTACCAGCGCCGCCATCGAGCATGTCGTCGCCCATCCCGCCGGTCAGCGTGTCTCCTGATCCGCCCTGACCGTACAGCATGTCGTCGTCATCGCCGCCATCCAGGTTGTCTCTCCCGGCACCACCGAACAGTGAATCCGAACCAGTGTCCCCCTGCAGCACGTCATCGCCACCGTTACCTGCGACGATGTCGTCACCACTTCCGCCATCAATACTGTCGTCGCCGTTTCCACCGAGAATTGAGTCATCGAATTCGCTGCCCATGACGGTGTCGTTACCGTCTCCGGCACTGACGTCGACATTGACAAGACTCGGAAACGAGGCCGTCGTCACGCCGGATAGATCAATGGCATTGGCATCCGGACCACCAGTGACATCAAGGGAAACAACGTTAACCGCAGCAATGCCGATATCGGTTCCGTTGACCGTGACGTTTCCACCGCTTTCCGCAACCGCGATCGCGTCATCGGCGTCGCTTGAAACTTCCAGCAATCCCGTCCCTGCATCGAACATGTTCGTCACGGTGAGCAGCGTGCGATTTTCCATTCGCTCCGCATACCGCCGTGAGCGACGTCGCCGTCGCTTCGTCCTGGAACCACTGACACAACACTTGAATTCCCGCAGCCACGAATTCAGGCGCATCGAAGTTACCTCGTGAGAAAAAGAGAAAGGACAGACTGTTTAAGACAGCCACACTTGTTTTCGGAAGCTGATGCCGAATACTACAGAGATAGCAGAAAATGGCAGTTTGGATCGTGCCGGCAGGCCGTGAGCGATCCGTGTTCCCAATGCGTTAATTCTCTGCAGAACGGTCCGTGAATGGTGCAACAGTCGCGTCAATCGATATTGCCTGGCATCAATCATGACGGGAATGACCACAGTCGCGGAAAGCAATCAACGGACGGAGGTCAAAGGTTGTCCAGCGACTGGATACCGGCTGACCGGTTCTGCTCATCCACGGCAACGATGTCTGGCGATTCGATGCCGGGAACAGGAAATGCAGCACTGCACGCTCCCGGTCAGTCGAATGAGTCAGCCCAATGCCTATCCGATAACTGCAGGATCTCGTGTGCCGCTTCCTCAGCGATCTCTGAAGTCATCCCACCGATCCGCGGCTCTGTCTGCGTGTCGCAATGGCCTGACGATCCTGGAACTCCTTGTCGTCAGCGGGACCATCACGGTCCTGATTGCTTTGATTCTACCTGCTGTGCAGGCCGCACGGGAATCGGCGCGGCGGATGGAGTGCGCGAATCATCTCAAGCAGATCGGACTGGCACTGCATGGTTACCACGATCTGTTGAGCACGTTTCCACCCGGCTGGCGCGACGACCACCTTCAGTATTCCGCCTATGGCTGGGCGAACGGACTGCTGCCGCTGCTCGATCAGCACGATGTCTTCAACGCGATCCACTTTGAGGAGCGAGTGGATTTCACAGAACACGCGCCGCTCGTCCGGACGGTGCTGAAGTCATTTCAATGCCCGTCCGATGTCGCTCCGCACCGCTGGGAGTTACGTGATCACGATGCGCCGCAGACCGTTCTGATGGAACTTCCACTGTCGAACTACATCTGCGTTTTTGGAACGCTCGATCCGGACGGGACCGTTCTGGAAGGCGATGGTGCCTTCATCCGCAACCGGTCGTTTCGCATAGCGGACTTCGAAGCAGGACTCAGTAATACGATGTTTATCGGAGAACGCTCCGCAAATCATCTGCCGGGCACCTGGTTTGGATTCCTCTATCGGGGGCAGGAAGCGCAGTCTCGCGTCGCCGGATACGTCAATCATCCGCCTGGTTCCGCTGAGGCGGATGAGAGCGATTTCTCAAGTCGACACAGCAGTGGCGCGTTCTTTCTCTGGGGTGACGGGCATGTCGATTTTGTTTCGCAGTTCGTCGACCGTACGGTCTATCACAGTTCTGGAACGAGAACGGCAGACTGACGGGAGCGATGACTTCGCACGGAAATCTGCCGCCGGCTGTCAGGCCGCTCGCCCCAAGCCACTGCGCTTTACTCCGTCGTCACGAGACGGTTCATGACTTCGATTCAGCTCCTGGAAATTCTGGTATCCCTGTCACTGCAGGCAGCGGCTCTGACTGGGCTGACCACGCGGTTGACTCGCAGAAACACCATGTCCGGCGCGTTCACCGAACGACTCTGGACGTCCTGTCTGCTGGCAGTCTGCGGAATCATTCCCGCGGTTCTGGCGTTTCCCTGTCTCCGACTGCTGCCTGTCACATGGATCAATGCCGTTCTGACGGCGACCGGAACTTCCGAGTTCAGCCGTCTGGCAGGCGTAACAATCGCAATCTGGGGAATGGGCGCCTGCCTGGCCCTGCTTGGGCTGATTCTTGGCTGGTGTCGAACTGCGCGATTTCTGAAGCGTCGGACACGGCCGATCGACACCGCGGCCGAAGACGGCACTTCCCTTTGGAAATCCGAGACGGCCCGCACACGAACCAACGGCCCGAGTAATCCCGTACTGCTGGGATCCGAGTTTCTCAGTGGACCGTTCTGCTGGCAGTTTCATCGTCCGATTGTGGTTCTGCCAGACTCCGTATTCGACTTTCCCGAACTGGAACTGAGGCTCGTGATCCGACATGAGCTGATCCATCTGTCGCGTCAGCATCCGCTGCAGTTGTTTCTGCAGAAGCTGCTGGATGTGGTGTTCTGGTTTCACCCGTCGATTCATCATCTGTCACAGCAACTGGATCGTTCGCGCGAACTGGTCTGCGATCAACTGGCAATTCACGACACTGGCGAGGCTCACGCTTACTTAAGCAGTCTGTTGAGACTGGCTGAAGGGCCACATGCTCTGAGTGACCCGCCCGAGGGCGGAATCGGTTTTTTTCGCAAACGCCGGAGCTGGATTCAGGACCGTGCCTCCGCCATCGCTGGCGGCCTTTGGGAGCAGCGGGCGACTGCCGGTTCGCGATACCGTCAGTTGCTGATCTTCACAGCGGCTCTGCTGCTGTTTCCCGTCCTGCGTCTGCCCATCGATACCGGAACCTCGCGAACCGAACTGATTTCGCCCTGGCCGCAGTGGTCCGCCGACGCTCTGCATTCACTGGGAATCGACGTCCGCGACTACGAGCCTGACTGGTACATCACTCCACAGCACGAGCACCATGTCCCCATTATGCCGGCTGACTACTGACAGCCGGTCGGTCCGGCCAACAGGACAATTGAGTGATCGACTTCGGCGCGACTCGCGGGAAACACTCTCGCCATTTCTTCTGAAACTCCAAGCAGTCGCCGCCTGAGACCTGCGCACAAAGAGACCCGCGGGCTTGGCCTGCGAGTCTCTTCAGTCTTTCAGGCGTGACGGCAAAGCAGACGCATCCGTCAAGCCACTTTTCGCGCCAGAGAACTGCTGAGTCGTGAGCCGGCTCAGCGCCGCCACTCAATGGCAGTTCAGTCGTCTCCGTCGCCATCAGAGCCGCCGTGATGGCCTTCGTGCCCCTCATGTCCGCCGGTCTGGCCTCCCGATCCTGTTCCAGTTCCAACAGTGTGATCCGGGTCGGTGGTCATTCCGGTCGTTCCCGTCGAGCCAGTGGATGTGCCTGTCTGAGTCCCTGTCGACTGAGCCCCTCCATGGTCGTCGCTTCCGGTCTCTCCGGAACCTTCCGTGTGCGGTGTTTCGCCAGTTTCCTCGGGTTGACCGTTTCCGTCATCAGCGACTGAGCGGGTTGTTGTTGAGCTTGTCGTTGTCGACGCCGTCGGCTGGCCGCCAGGCTGAGGCATACTGGGATTCGACTGAAAGATGTTCGCATTCAGATTGCGGGTTTGCATCCCACTCGGGACTTCAATTCCGCGGCTGCGCAACTGAGCTTCCCTCTCCATCTGCGCACGCATCCGCTCGAACGCCATTTGAGCAGCCCGGAAGTCAACCTGGCCGAGTGTCGTTGCAGCAGGATGAATCTGGCTGCCGGCTGTCTGCAGTTGATAACGGCCACTGCCGAATCGGGTAGCGGGAGGACCGGCTTGACCTGATCCCGCTGAAGCTGTGACCGGTGCTGCTGACAATCGTGATGCCGACGACGGAAATGCCGACAGTGCCGTGGTCGCGGGGATCGTTCGCATCTGCTGCGAGCGGAGAGTCGTGCGGCCAGTTGCCGGTTCCGACGACGACAACAGCGCCGCCGCCGCTCGCGATTCAGCACTACTCAACGCTCCCGACCGGTTGCGATCAGCAGCGACATACACGGCCTGCAGTTCCGGAGTCAGGTTTCGGATCGTGTCCGAACTGACGGCCTGGCCAGCAAACATCGAACGCAATCGCACGCGCATCGAGCGCCGTTCCATGCCGTCAAGCTGGCAGTTGTGGTTCCGATCGAACGCCCGCAGAGCTGCACTGCGCAGCGACTGCCCGTCATCGGCCCCCAGTGACTGAGAGACACCACTGAAGACGCTGCAGCCAGCCAGTGTGATGGCGAGGCAGCGGGCGACTGAAACACAGAATCTTTGGTGAGTCGTTCGTTTTCTGAAAGGTTTGAGCATCGTTGTTACTCCTGGTCAGGATTTCGTCGATCGTGCGAAGCTGGCGACTGTTGCGTCGTCAGTCGTGCAGTAGCGTCGCCGGTGAATCGAATGTCTTTTCATTGGGGACTACCGTGACGGCGCAGCGGCCTCCGACAGGCGGAAACCGCAGCGCAACGGGCGACTCGTCAGTCGTGTCGGCTGACGGCCAGAGCGCCGTTGAGAATTCCGCCGACGTCAATCACGTCACCTGCAGTCGGTGCAACAAATCCCGTTGGGTACGGCAGTTCGCCAACCCTGTGTGGAACGTTCTTGTAAACGAGCGATCCACGACCGGACGCGTCGACCGTGATGCTGCCGACAACCGATCCATTGACGGACACGTCCAGCGTGGCTCCTGGCTGTGCGCTCGCAATCGCCACCTGAAATGTCGACTGAACGTGTCCGTGTTCGTATTCCGACTTGAACCGGGCCGAGCCAATGGCTCCCGTTGCGCCCGTCAGATTGATGCTGAACTGAATCTCGGACTGACCGACAACGTCGCCGGTGCCCGTTCCCGTATCAGAACCGCTGCCACCTCCAGTGGCGGGAGCATTGCCGAATGTGCCCGATGCAGTTCCGACGTCAACAGTCACGCCGGAACTGATCGTCGGCACGCTGGCGGGCAGTTGCAGTTCGCCAGCTTCGTTCGGCGTATTGGAAAACTGAACGTAGCCGACTCCGCTGGCATTGATCGTGATCGGTCCGACGGTGACACCACCAACGACGACATCCTGAGTTCCGGGCGTTGCGTTCTGGACCTGCACGTGGAGTTCGACCTCGGCACCACCGCTGGCGGCCTGCTGGTAGGTCACGACTCCCGTTACTCCGGATGTTGTATCATTCAGCCAGGCAGCCTGTCCGCCCGCAAGATGCCCCGTGTAGCCGTGATCCTCGAAGTCAACGCCGTCTTCTCCGTCCAGAACGTTGGAGCCGTCACCGCCGTCAAGCTGATCGTCGCCGACGCCTCCGAGGATCAGATCGTTGCCGCTCTCGCCATTCAGACTGTCGTCACCGGCGCCACCGTTGACGGAATCGTCACCCGCTCCACCGCTGATCGAGTCATCTCCGTCGTCGCCAGACAGGCGATCGTTCCCAAGCGATCCGTCGAGGCTGTCGGTCCCAGGGCCGCCCATAAGCGTGTCATTGCTGGCGCCGCCGGACAGCGAGTCATCGCCGGCCTCGCCATAGAGCCTGTCACGCCCGCCGTTCCCGACCAGCAGGTCATTGCCATCACCGCCGCGCAGTCGGTCGGCCCCCGCGCCCGCGATCATGGAATCATTGCCGCGGCTGCCGACATGCACATCGTCGCCAGCCTGGCCTTCAAGACGATCGTTTCCTGATCCACCCCGCAGCGTGTCGTTGCCGGCGCCGCCGATCTCAATGTCGTTGCCGGCGCTACCGACCACGAGATCGTCGCCGTCTCCGCCGTATGCTTCATCGGAACCGCGGGCTCCGAGGAGAACATCGTTGCCTGCTTCACCATAGAGGTTGTCGTTGCGGTCGCCGCCAACAAGCGTGTCGTCGCCGGTGCCGCCATAAATCGTGTCGTTGGCGGCGCCACCGTTGATGACGTCATCAAATGCGCTGCCGATGATGCTGTCGCGACCGTTTCCGCCAGAGACTGACACACTGGTCAGGCTGGGGAACGTTGTCGTCTCCACGCTCGACAGATCGATCAGATTGTTCTGGTCGTCACCGATCACGTCGAGTTCCGTGACGTCACTGGCATCGACGCCCGTCGCCGTGCCGTTGACCAGCACTTCGCCCAGACTGTCGGTGTCGACATCGATCGCACGGCTTCCGTCTGCCGTGACGGTCAGAATTCCTGTCGCGGGATCGAGGATCGCATTCGCACTCAGGCAAAGCCGGACGTCCAGGATCTCGGCACCGACGTGTCCGCTCATCCTGCGGCGACGCATCCGTCGACCGTTGCCAGCGACTCGTTGCACGGCTTTTCTCAGGCCAGTCACCGAGTTCAACCAGTTTTCAATCTTCATCGCAATACTCCTCTAAAGGGGATGTCACCTCGAAAGAACGTGTCTCGATGACGAACTGACTCTCAGCGACTCGCTGCGAACTGAACCCCATCGGATTACTATGTGTGTCGTACTATGTAATACTATCGACGTAGTAAATCTGACCGCAATGGCCTGTCGACGCGTTTCTCAGAATTCCTCGACGAATCCAGAAATTCACGGGGCGAAAGTGATCACGGACTATCCAGACGGCGGTCAGCCACAAGCCGCTCCAGCGTGTTCCACGTCAATCGGAACATCGACTCGTTTCAGATCACGACATTTCAGGGCAGAATGAAGCGAGATCTGCTGGGGTCACGGAGTGACATGAGCCGATGCGTCCGGCAGATTTCCCGGTTGAATGGCGGCATGCACGGAAGGCGATCAGCGGACGGACGCAATTGTGCGGACCATTGGCGTTGAGATTCCCCACCAGAAAGGCTGATTCTCAGACTTGTGGCGCTCTAAGCCTGATACTACAGTGATAGCACTCTAATGCGGAGAGGCGGAATTCAGTGGACGACGTCATGACCGGACGTCGACAGCTCGCCTGTCCGCAACATGCGGGTTCATACAGCCGGATCGTCAGTTGCGAGGTGCTCCATGGATAATCGGCTCACACGCTACGAACTGGAATTGATGGACGTCCTCTGGAAACTCGGTGAAGGCACCGTCCAGGATGTCTGCGACAATCTCGAACGCGAGCTTGCCTACACGACGGTGATGACGACGCTCAGTCTGCTGGAGCGGAAGAAGGGCGTTCTCAAACGCGACAAAGTTGGCCGAGCGTTCGTCTATCGACCGTTGGTCACACGCGAACAAGTCCAGCAGAACGTTGTTGAAGATCTGCGTGGCGTGCTGTTTGGCGAGAGCGTTTCGTCGCTCGTGCTGAATCTGCTGTCGGCTGACGAATCAATGTCTCGCGCCGATATCAATTCGATTCGCGCAGCGCTGCGGGAAGTCGAGCAGAAGAACAACGCAAAGCGGAATTCATAGCGCTGGAACAGGCGTCCGTCGCGTGTCGGAATCCAGGTCGGCCTTGATATACGGATAGGCACGTTCCCGTCCGGTATCCGCCGTCTCTGGGTCGCGGTCTTCAGTCGTCAGTCGAATCGGCTGAGTCGGACCGATCCGGATCGATTTCCCGCAGCTTGTTGCGCAGCGTGACGCGTGTAATGCCGAGCAGTCGTGCCGCCTGAGTGAGATTGCCGTCGGTCTGCTGCATGATCGTTGTGATCAGCTCCCGCTCGACCGTCGAAATGACCGTGCTGTAGACGGTTTCGGGATGCTCGGCGATGGCCCTCGATATCAGCCCTGTCAGACTGCAACTTCCGGAGCCGGACTCCGCAGGAGCACGCAGGGTGTCGGGCAGAAAATCGGGAAGCAGGACGGGGCCCGAACTGGCCAGCAACGCCTGACGGATCACGCTTTCGAACTCACGCACATTTCCCGGCCACGGATACTGGTGGAACACCTGCAGAACTTCTGGAGCAATCGTCGTGACGTCGCGGTTGAGATCGCGGGCGAATTTCCGCAGGAAGTGTTCGGCCAGCAGGTCGATATCCGCCTCGCGGTCGCGCAAGGGCGGAAGCTGGATGGTGTAGCTGTTCAGCCGGTAAAACAGGTCCGCACGAAAGGCTCCTCTGGCCACCATGTCTTCGAGATTGCGGTTTGTTGCCGCAACGACGCGGACGTTCGCTTTGATCGGTTCGCCGCTGCCGACTCGTTCAAACTCACGCTCCTGCAGAAACCGCAGTATCTTGGCCTGCGTCAGCGGCGTCATGTCGCCGATTTCGTCGAGAAACAGAGTGCCGCCTTCACATTGTTCAATACGGCCGATGCGTCTCTGGTCAGCTCCCGTGAACGCTCCTTTTTCATGTCCGAACAGTTCGCTTTCGAGCAGCGTTTCAGGAATCGCGGCGCAGTTGACGGCACGGAATGGCCCGTCGCGACGCTGGCTGTGCTGAAAGATCGCGCGCGCCACGAGTTCCTTGCCGGTGCCGCTCTCACCAAGAATGAGCACTGTGACATCACGTGCGGCGATCCGCCCAATGTCGCGATACACGTTTTTCATCGCGTTACAGCGTCCGACGAGCAGGTCGACACTGCCATCAGCCATCTCGGACAACGCGGTTGTCAGCGCGGGCACACGCATCGAGCGGCTGATGCGGACAGCCTGCTCCACAAGCGTGCGAACCTCTTTCAGTTCAAGCGGCTTGAATAAATAGTCGAACGCTCCCAGTTGAACGGCCTCGATCGCGGTTTCGGTTGAGCCGTGCCCGGTGATAAAGATCACCGGAGTCTGCACATCGAATTCGAGCAACTGGCGATAAACGTCAATGCCGGACATGTCGGGCAGACCCACGTCGATGATGATGACGTCAGGCCGCAGTGCCCGTGCCTGATCAATCCCCATCTGTCCGCGTGAGGCGACTTCAACCACGACGTCGCTGCGTTCAAAGACACGGCGAAATGCGTGCTGAATCGCAGGTTCGTCGTCAATCAGCAGCAGAGTGGCCATTGTGTGAGAGCTTCCGTTCTATTGTTCGTGCGGGACAGGCAGACTCAGAGCAAACGACGCGCCGGTTTCCTGCGGGCGAAGTTGCAGCGATCCGTGATGTTCGTTCGCGATTCGCTGACAGATGACGAGCCCCAGTCCGACGCCGGTTTCCCTGGTCGTAAAGAATGGCTCGAAGATGCGATCCTGCAACTCGGCCGGCACACCGGGGCCGGTATCGCTGACCGTCAATTCGATCAGACCGCCATTCCGCTGAGCCGAGAAACTCAGGCGGCCGCCGTCAGGCATCACGGCCAGCGCGTTCAAACCGAGATTCAGCAGCAGTTGCTGCAATTGCCCGGCGTCGCCCAGCACACTGAGCGGTTCGGACAGCGGGACGAACTCAAGCGTCACCTGCTGATTCCGGCAGCGGCGTTCGAGCAGCGTGCCGGTCCGTTCGAACAGTTCATCGATCCGAACCATCTCTGACTTCGCTCGCGGCGGACGGGCATAATCCAGAAACACGTTCAGCGACTGCTCCATACGGAAGATTTCGTCGATCATGATGTCACAGTCGCGTGCCGCCCCGGAGTCTCCGTCCAGTTCTTCACGCAGCGTCTGACAGATCAGCTTGACCGAGGTCAGGGGATTTCGAATTTCGTGCGCAACGCCTGTCGCGACCTGAGCCAGCAGCGACATCTGCTCGGCGCGAATGGCTTCCTTTTCGCGGAGTTCTCGTTCGGCACGTTCCCGCTGCAGAGCTGAGCCGATGACGTTGGAGACGGACTGCAGAAAATCGCGAGCATCGCGACCGGGCGGCGTTCCGTGAACACGACAGGCCAGCAGTGCTCCGAATTCTCCGCCGGGTCGCTCGATCAGAACGCTCGTCACACCCGAGAGGCCCGCTGCCCGCAGATCGCTACCGAGTTCATTTCCGGCAAGTTCGCTGCTGGCAAGGTCGAACGAGGTCAGTTCGGAGGGCAGCCAGATTGCGTGATCCTCCGGCGTCAGAACGTACTGCTCGTCGCAGACAGGCTCGACAACTCTGCCGGCGCACGCACAGACGAGCAGCGTGCCGGGCGAATCACGTTCAAGAATCAGGCAGCCGTCGATGTCGAGCGTTCCGTGAACCCGGCTTGCGATTTCATTGAGCAGCTCGTGCAGCGGGATGCCGGCGAGTGCCCGCTGTCCGAGTTCCGCGACGGCAGTCTGCTGTCTCGCTCGCGCCGCAATTTCGGCCTCGGCACGCCGCCGCTGAGTCAGGTCATGTGCGATCGCTGTTACAAAACGCTGCTCGCCGATGGCAAACGAACTGAGCGAGACGGTCAGCGGCACGGCCTCACCGTCGCGCGACCGACCGGCCGTTTCGATTTCTGGAACAGTTCCAGCCGAACTGCCTCCGTGGCCGGTAACGGAAGCAACGTTGAGTAACTCTGTGCAGCGCTGACGGAACGCCTCATCAAATAATCGCGAGACCGGCTGGCCAGCCAGTTCCGCGGCTGGCCAGCCGAGGATGCGTTCCATTGCCGGATTGATTGAGCGGATTCTGGTCTGACGGTCCATGGTGAGAATTCCGTCAGCGGCTGTCGTGATGACCGACGCGGCCCGGGCTCGCTCACCGACGGCTGTCTGTCGCAGTGGGCGGACAATGACGAACCACAGCAGCGGAGCCAGTCCCAGCGTCAACAGCGTCGAGTCGAGTAACGCTTCGGCCGAGTCGGACGCTCCCGTCGGAAGAACTTCCGGCAGCAGCAGAAACATCACGGCGTACTCGACGAGAAACACCAGCACCAGCACCGTCAGCAGCATTTGCGTGCTCGACAGCGGCTCACGTTCGGCAGCACCGGATATCGGACGATCCATTTCAGCAGCCACTCCCCTTTATCGCACTCTGCTTGACGGACGGCGAAGCACTGATCAACGTCAGGATAATCAAAGTCGTGGCAATGGTTGCGAGACCGGCCGGTTGCGACAAACGATCGCCGACTTCTGACTCATTGGACTCTGTCGTTCCTTCACGGCTGGTTCGCTTCGATTCGGGGCACTGCGGAATGTCGAAAAAGAAATCGTTAAAGAAACGCTCGAAGCCGTCTGACTCTCAACATGTCGAGGAGACAGTTGCCGCCACAGAATTGGACGCGTCAGAAGAAAACCGTGATCCCTTGCTCAGTCGCAAAGACTATGACCGGGAGCTGAAACGGCTGCAGGTTGAGCTGGTCAAGCTGCTCGAATCGGTGAAACGCAAACAGGAGAAGGTTTGCGTGATTTTTGAAGGGCGCGACGCGGCGGGCAAAGGCGGCACGATCCAGCGCATCTCGCAGCATCTCAATCCGCGGTTCTGCCGCATCGTCGCTCTGGGCAAACCGACCGAGCGTGAACAGCACCAGTGGTACTTTCAACGCTATGTCGAACAGCTTCCGACCGCGGGTGAAATCGTTCTGTTCGACCGAAGCTGGTACAACCGGGCCGGCGTCGAACACGTCATGGGGTTCTGTTCCGACGCTGAATATCAGCAGTTTCTGGTGACGTGTCCCAACTTCGAGCGTTTGCTGATCGCGTCAGGCATCAAGCTGATCAAATACTGGTTTTCGGTCAGCGCGAAAGAGCAGGAGCATCGTTTCAAACGTCGCATCGCTGACCCGTTGCGCCGCTGGAAGCTCAGTCCGATGGACCTCGAAGCTCGCGCGCACTTCACGGACTTCTCGAAAGCGAAGGACGTCATGTTCGAGCATACGGACACGGACGATTCACCGTGGTTTGTCGTCGACGCCAACGACAAACGCCGCGCGCGGCTGAACTGTATTCACCATCTGCTCAGTCAGATGTCGTATTCCGAGATTCTGCCGCCCGTCGCGGAACTTCCACCGCGGCAGAATCGCAACGGCTACAAACGCCCGCCCAAAGACCAGCAACGATTCGTTCCCGCGGTTTACTGACGCTGACTGCTTCGCAGCAGGTCGACATCGGCGCTGACCGCAACGCGAAGCCGCGTTGGCGTCACGTAACGGCGTTCTCGAACTGTTAAGCAGCCATTAGATTCCGGGCGACTCTGGAAGAGGATGACTGATGGTGCTACTTGCGGCGGAGGCGGTCGGTCTGTCGCCAGCGATGGTGATGACGCTGCTCGGCGGACTGGCCCTGTTTCTGTTCGGCATGGAGCAGATGACCGGGACGCTGAAGGTCGTCACCGGCGAGCGGATGCGATCGCTGCTCGAAAAGCTGACGACGAATCGAGTGACCGGCGTGCTGGCCGGAGCGGTCGTGACATCGATCGTTCAGTCGTCGTCGCTGACGACTGTTCTGGTTGTCGGTTTTGTCTCCGCCGGACTGATGACCCTGACGCAGTCAATGGGCGTCATCATGGGCGCCGAAATCGGGACAACGATCACCGCGCAGATCGTCGCGTTCAACGTGACGAAGTCGGCCCTGGCGCTCGTCGCGCTCGGCTTCGCCTGGCAGTTTCTGATCAGACGGGAACCGCTCCGTCAGTATGGGACGATGGTGTTCGGACTGGGCCTGCTGTTCTTCGGCATGAACGTGATGAGCGACGCGACGGAGCCGCTACGCCACTTTCCGCCGTTTATCGAGGCGGTGCAGCGGCTCGACAACCGCATCCTGGGCGTCCTGCTGGCGGCGGCGTTTACGGCAGTGATTCAGAGTTCTTCGGCAACGACTGTGCTGCTGATTGTGCTGGCGAATCAGGGGCTGGTCACGCTGCATCAGGCCATTCCGCTGGTCTTTGGAGCCAACATCGGAACGTGCATCACAGCCGTACTCGCATCGATCGGCAAGTCCCGGGATGCCGTTCGAGCCGCGTTTGTGCATGTCACGTTTAAAGTTCTGGGAGTGCTGCTGTGGATCAGTTTCGTAGACGAACTGGATTGGTGCGTGCGGCAGCTTTCGTCCGACATCTCCCGGCAGATTGCCAATGCGCACACGCTGTTTAATGTCAGCAACACGATGATCTTTATCTGGCTGACGATTCCACTGGCCCGTTTCGTCACCTGGCTTGTCCCCGATCGTCCGGAGATTCCCTCGGAAACGGCCCGGCCTAAGTATCTGGACGAGATCCTGCTGCAGACGCCGAGCCTGGCCATCAATTCCGTGCGGCTGGAACTTGGACGCCTGGGAGTCGCTGCGCTGAATATGGCGCGCAATGGTCTGGCGACTGTTCTGCACGGCGACGCCGAGGCACTCGATCGACTCAAAGCCATGGACGACGACGTCGATTCACTGCATGGTGCGATCGTGACTTATCTCGGTCGACTGTCGACGCAGGCGCTGCCGGATACACAGACGCAGCAGATTCATGGCTACCTGCTGGTCGCCAACTATTTCGAAAACATCGGTGACCTGATCGAAACAGACCTCGTCGTCGTTGGCCGCCAGCGGCGCGAGGCGGGTTTGATGATCAGCCCCGCGACGGAAGAACTCCTGACGGCGATCCATCACGAAGTCTGCTGGGCGGTTGAACATTCGATTCGCGCGCTGGTCGACGAGGATCTCGAACTGGCGCGGCAGGTCACTGCCGCTAAATCGGACGTGAACCGGCTGGTCGCCACCGCGGAAGAGCACCTCTCGCGGCGTCTGGCGGCAACCGCTCCAAACCGGCTGATCGCCTATCGGCTGGAATCCGAGATCATGGAGTATCTCAAGCGGATGTACTACTTCGCGAAACGCGTTGCCCGGATCGCGGCCTCTACCCCTGAGGAGCCGAGCGCTGCCGTCCCCCCGAACTCCGGCCTGCCCCAAACCTCAGCATCCGCCCCTTCAGCCACGATGTCGATTGCGCCGTCTGAGGACTCCTGACCTCCCACGGGCCACACGCGCTCTCAGTCTTTCCCTGTGTCGCAGTCGCGCACGTACTGTGCGGTTCAGCCGGTTGCCGGTCCAGTTCCGCGCGGCTTCAGCGCAACGCTGACCGTCAAAGAGCCATCGTCACTGACAGCAACAGAGCCAGAATGAACACAATCGCCGCAAGCAGGTACTCGACCGGTTGGTGATGATGGATCGCAGTCATGGTTCTCCCTCCGATCTTTCCAGGTCGGGTCCGTTAACCATGCGAGCCGTGTGCCAGCCGCAGGCCCGGCATGGGAATTGCCAAACCTCAACAGTTGCCGTTCTGGTTACGCTGTTACATCCATCTGGATTCTCAACTGACGTGTGCGGATTGCAAATAGAAAATGGATCGCAAGGTCCGGTCCGCCCGGATGAGTAACGTGGAACGTTGCGACAGCAGCAATCGGATCCGGATGACAAGACAGGGAGAACGATCATGAATCCCACAAACCGTCGCTTTTCGCATCTCAAACACATTCTGCATCCAACCGATCTGTCTCCTGACAGCCGCGGCGCGTTTGCACACGCATTGAAACTGGCGGTCGCTGCGCGAGCGGAACTTGACATCCTGCATATTGAATCGCACCCCAACCCTTGCGACCTGGAGCGTTTCCCATCGGTCCGGAACACGCTGATTAACTGGGGTGTTCTACCAGCCGGGGCGTCGCAGCAGGATGTCGCCGCGCTGGGGATCACCATTCGCAAGATATGCCTCAGCGATGCCGACCCGGAGATGGGAATTCTTCATTACCTGGCCAGGCACACCGAGGATCTGATTGTCCTGTCGACTCACCAGCGGCACAGGGTTGATCGCTGGTTTCATCCCGAGATCGCCACGCGTGTTGCGCTGCGGTCTCACGCGGCCACTTTGTTTGTTCCGACGAACTGCACCGGCTTTGTCAACGCTGCCGATGGCAGTACGTCACTGCAGCGAGTCGTCATTCCAATCGACAGTGTGCCTTCGCCACAGACAGCATTGAATCTGACAGCAGAGCTGCTGCGAGCACTGGCGACGGACGGCGCGTCACCCGAACTGACGGTCATGCACGTCGGGCCGCGGCCGATGGTGAATCTGAATCTCTCGTATCCGCAGGACGAAGGCTGGAACTGGCAGTGGCTGGCACGTGGTGAAGACATCGTCGGTGATATCCTTGATGTTGCCGACCAGAAGTCCGCCGACCTGATTGCAATGACGACGCAGGGGCACACCTGCTGGAAAGACATCCTCTCTGGCTGCACGACGGAAAACGTCATTCACGACGCTGCGTGCCCGGTCCTGGCCGTCTATTCATTCGAGCCGGGAATCAACCGGCAGTCAGAGCCGGACATATCCCAATGTCCCGACCAGACCGCACACCGTAATGCTGCTTATGGCTGAGAGCCGGTTGACTGAGATTGGCTGGCAGCCTGTCTGACGCACGGTAGACCGCTTCAATGCCGCCCGATCTCCGAGTCGACTGTCATATGCCTGTCGGAACGTCATCAGCCTGATGTCAGTGCCATCAAATCGTGATGAGACGGACGCGTCGAAATTCGCGCGAATTGCCCGCATTCGAAAATCCAGCAAATGAGGTCTGTGGCCAGCGATTGTCGAGATCTGCGTGTTTCTGATGTCAGGAAGCACTCTCTGCCGACGCGACTCCGCGGAACGCTGCAAATCCCCTGGCGAACGGTACCAGGAGCACTGCGCGTGGATTGTTCCGGAACATGAATTGCGTCCGAAGAGACTGAATCCGGGACCAGCCGAGCCTGCGGTCAGCAGTGCCTGGCGGCCCGCCTCTGCGAAAGGCTCGCACCATGTCCGACATCCACCGACTTCGATTAAATCAGCCGACGTCGTTTCCATCCGCATCGCGGCTCGCACTTTTAGCGGGAGTCGCCGGAATGATCGTCAGCGTGACAGTAACCTCATTACCTGCTCAGGAAATCGCACCGCCTCCGCCGCTGGCTGTTCCGTCTGACACTGCACCGCCCGCGGCCTCTCCGTCGCCCGCGAGCCCTTCCACATTCACTCCGGTGGTTCCGCTTCCGGAGCCAACAGCGGCTTCAGATGCGGATGTGGATGTCACTTTGCGCGGCCCTTTGCATGAGGCGTTTGCTCGGACGGTGACTTATGACCCCGTACCGGGGCCACTGGTGAATCGCCAGCCGCCGGAACCGATCAATGAAGTCGCGCCGGACCAGCAGCCGGAAGGCTCGAACATCATCTGGATTCCCGGTTACTGGGCATGGAACGACGCGGATGACGATTTCCTCTGGATCAGCGGCCTGTGGCGTGATGTGCCTCCGGGACGTCGTTGGGTTCCCGGCTACTGGGCTCAGCAGGGCAGTGCCTGGCAGTGGTTCTCGGGGTTCTGGGTCGACGCCGATCAGCAGTCGGTTTCGTACCTGCCGCAACCACCGGAAAGCCTCGAACTCGGACCGACTTCACCCGCGCCGGGAGATAACTTCTTCTGGGTTCCCGGCTGCTGGGAATACGACGGCGCCACGTATCGCTGGCGTCCCGGCTACTGGAGCCCATTTCAGACAAACTGGGTGTGGACTCCGGCGAGTTACTATCCAACGCCGTTGGGATATGTCTACTGCAACGGGTACTGGGATTATCAACTCTCGCAGCGCGGAGCCATTTTTGCGTCACTGAGATTCCGCCGCTACGGCTCGTACAGTTACCGTCCCAGCTACGTCCTGAATCCCAGCTCGCTGCTGCTGCACCTGTTTGTAGATTCGCGAACCGGCTTCTATCTGTACGGAGACTGGTACGGTTACGGATCCGCAATTCCCTGGTACCAGACGAGCAGCCGCGATCGTCGTTATGATCCTTTACTGACCTACAACCGCTGGGCATACGGCAGTGGCTATACGACTCGACTGGCCGGTTGGACGACATGGTTCAATTCGCATCCCGACAGCCGTCCGCGACACACCGCCCGCGATCAGGATGCCTTTGCCCGGCAGCATCACAGTCAAAGCTGGGTGAATCAGGCCGTGCTGGGACAGCCACTGTCTCAAGTCGTTTCCAATGGAGGTAATCAGGGCCACCGCTTTCAGCGAGTCGATGAAGCTGCCCGGAACCGCATGGCTCAATGGAATCAGGACCTCTCAAGCCTGCACAACGAACGAGTCCGAACCGAAACGGGACACGGAAATGCACCGGGGCGGCAGGCATCCAACACTGGCCAGGGAGGTCGGTCGGAGTTGCGACTTCCGCAGTTGTCGCCGGGAATGCGTGGCCATTCACCGCGGGGGTTCAACAGTACGCACTCATTCGGAACCAGCACGACGGAACATGGACGGCAGGATGTCGGTCGCAGTGGCTTCGGTTCATCAGGCAACAGAGCAGGAAGTTCGGTCGGTTCCAATAGCTCCGGCAACAGGTTGGGCAACACCGACAGCGGTTTCAGCAACTTTGGCCGTGGGTTCGGTAAGTCAACTAACCAGCCATCTGGCGGACAACAGCGGCCGGACGCGTCGAACCGCTCGTCAAATGGATTTCCGGGGCAGCCGGCAACTGGAAACAGTGATCACAGAGTCAATCGCAATCAGGGTTCCAGCTCCGACAGCCGTAATCGGACTGAGCAGCGACATCATCTGTTTGACCAGTTGCGGGGTCAGTCACAATCGGGCAACAGTTCTCATGCTGGCCAGGCGTCGCCGCCGGGTTCGCGACGGCCATCGTCCAGCGAGGCTCGTTCAACCCAGAGACCTGACCGAGCCCCGTCACCGTCACTGCGAAATTTGCCGCCACGCAGCAGCACTCACGGTTCCCCTGGGACTGGCGATTCACGCCATAGCAGCCCTGGGGCGCCGTCAGGACATCGTCCGAGCGTGGGCAGCGCGCCCAGCAGTGGGCGGAGCAGCGGCGGTTCCAGCAACGCCGACAGGAGTACGTCGGGAAACAGTGGACGCTCCAGCGGCACGGCGAGCCGCAGCCACTCGGAGAGGAAACACGGCCGCCGCTGATTCGCTCCGGGGTGCTGTGGCAGATCAAGCCAGCGGATTCAGGATCAAAAATCGGACACTGCAAACTCGTCCCGCTTGCTGGCAGATCACCCGACGTCCGGATTACACGAGCCCCGGAATTGGTTCCCAGTCGCCAGCGGCTCGCGCGATTTCCGGAGGTACGCCTTGAGCGAGTCGCAGCGCGCCGACGTCAAACAACGTGCTCATGATCGTCGCGATCAGATTGGGAATTCGGATCGGCGAGGTCAGCGGTTCGGCGGCGTCGCGTGTCGACTGGCCGACCACCTGACCTGGCTGGATGCCGCCACCGGCAAGCAGCAGCGGCGAAAGATTGCCCCAATGATCGCGTCCGCCGCGGGCATTGATTCGCGGAGTACGGCCCATTTCTCCGCAGCAGACCAGCAGGATGCGGTCGCTCAGGCCGCGGTCGGCAACGTCTTCCAGAAACGCCGAGACCGCATGATCAAACGGCAGCCCCATGTAGCGCATCCCCTCTTCAACGCCGGCGTTATTCACGTCTGAGTGCATATCCCAGACGAAGTTCGTCGTCACCGTCACGAAGCCGCAGCCTGCCTCGCACAGCCGCCGGGCCAGCAGCATCAGCTTGCCGAGCGCTTTGCCGTTGTCGACGTATCGCTCGTAATTGTTCCAGTGGCGACTGATATCCTCAGGTCGCATCAGCGGCGCGGTGTCATACCGAGCGATCGTCGCTGCATCTTCTTTTGACAGATCGAACGCGTCCGCAACGCCCCCCAGAATCGTCGAGAAAGCCTGCTCGCGTACGCGGTCGATTCCAGCCAGTTGCGGCTCGGCATCCAGCGACGCCTTCACAACATCGAGCCCCTGCAGCAGCGATCGGCGATCGTCGAGCCGCGCCAGTGGCAGATTCAGTCGGAGATTCTCCTGCGCCTCACCACCGGCTCCGGGAATAAACGGCGCGTAAACGCTGCCGAAGTTTCCGACCGACTCAAACTTTCCGAAGTTGCTGATCCGCGGCATCGTGCTCGGATCAACGGCTTTCGGAAACAGCGCGACGTTCGTCGGCATTCCGTTGTCCAGCCGGTTTGTACCGACGATGCGTGAGTAGAGCGTGCCGATGTTTGCGTCGAACGAATCCTTGCAGACAATCGGCTTGATATTGTGCTGCCCATCGCCGGTCTGAAATGAACGCACGATCGAAAACTGATCGGCCAGCTTTGCGAGTTTCGGCAGAGTGCCGCCAAACGTGATACCGGGCAGCGCCGTCGAAACTTCTCCGGTCGCGCTGCGGATCTCCGTCGGCGCTTCCATTTTTGGATCGAACGTCTCGATCTGACTGGGGCCTCCGTGCATGAACAGGAACACGACGGAGCGACCCTTAAGCAGTGGATTCTCACCTCCAGCCAGAGCCTGAGCCCCGAGCAACTGAGCCAGCGAGAGGCCTCCCAGACCAAGCCCACCAATACGGAGAAACTCTCGACGCTCGAATCGGCCGGCTGATTCGCCAATGGAAAGCATGAGGACTACCTGTCAGTGACGATGGCGACCGATGCAGAAGATGCCGGCCGACGGGAACTCAT
>WGMU01000065.1 GCA_016124895.1 bacterium | reverse complement strand
TCGCATCAAACAGTGCCGCCGCGTGGCGACACGCTATGAGAAAACAACAGAGAACTTTGCTGGATTCGTCTGGCTGGCAGCACTCATCGTCGACGTCCTGTGAATGTCCACACGGCCTAGGAACGCGTCCCACGAAAAAAGGATCGAAGATCCGGGTGGCCGGGGCTGGACTGAGCCTGCGAAGGAAGTCCGGGGTTTCGCTCGTGCCTCGCTCCAACCACGGCTACCCACTCGATTTGATTTCGGCCCTTTTTTCGTGTGAGGCGTACTGAGTAGCGCTCAGGCAGTGAGTTGTGTGTGCCGCGGCAAGATGAGGTACCCCCGGAAGTCTGGCTGGAAACGATGGTCGGGGCTAAAGAGGCCTGCGAGTCCTGCTTCGTGCGACTCGTCTGTGGTTGTGCCACGGCGCGTGCCGGTGACGGATTACTTTGTGAGGCTCTGCAGGTATGCATACAAATCGGCCAGGTCCTGCGGCGTTGTTGCTTTCAGCAGATCGGTCGGCATCAGGGACAGGGGGGGCTGGCGGCGGAAGTCGATGTCCCGGGCCTCGATCCGGAACGTCTGGTTGGTCGAGTTTCGCAGGATCAGGCCGTCGATGGATTCGTAGATGATCAGGCCGGAGAGAATCCGGCCGCCTTTCGTTTCCACCATCGTCGTCTGGTAGCGGTTGGAGACGTCGCGGTTCGGATCGACGATCGCGGTGAAGAGGTCGTCGCGCGAGAAGCGGCCGGCGACTCCGGACAGGTCGGGGCCGAGTGCCTGCCTGCCACCGTGGCACTGAGCACAGGATCGTTTCTCGAAGAGTGTTCGACCGCGGGCTGCATCTCCGGTTGACCAGTCGACCTCAGAAAGCAGTGCTTTCAGTATCGCAACGTCGGAACTGCCTGAACCGCGGAGCGATGCAGCGAGGTCTGGAAACGTCGCCGCCGCCCAGTCGGTCCAGCGTTCAACCGCCGCGCGCTGATCGGCTTCCGTTACGCTGGTCGGAAGCGTCCCGTCAGTCAGAAATGCGAATCCGAATTCACGTTGCGAGTTGCGGCGCAGCAGATGGACGACTCGCTCGCGCAGAGGCAGTTCATTCTTTTCAGTCCCCAGACGTCGCAGACAGCGAACCAGCGCGACGTTTTCCTGACCATCGTTTGAGGTCGGCAGCTCGCTCAGAGCGTCGAGGCACGCTGTCAGAACTTCCGGCTGCGAAGCTTCGAGTCCCTGCACAAAGAGTGGGCGATCCTGTGGCTGCGGATCGCTTGAGAGAACAACGAGGACCGCATTGCGGACACTGAAGTTGTCGAACTGGCGGCGGACAAGTTCGCGGTGTTCGGGACGCTTCGATTCGCCGAACAGGAAGACTACGTCGTTCGTCCAGGGATAATCGTCGCGGCTGGCGACCTTCGCCGAGAACGCAGCGATGGCCGGTTCCAGTGCCGCGGGCGGAAACTGACTCATAAAAAGTATGTGGCCCGGTTCGCCGAATTCCGGCTGTTCAGCAATGGCGGCCGGCAGCAACTCGTCGAGTTCAACCAGTGACGCGTAGAGTTCTTTGAAACGATCGTCCCAGTTGCTGTCCTGATGAAGTTTCCGTGCCCGCAGCTTCGGCTCGATTCCAACCAGTCCGCGTGCGATCGCTGCACGCTGAGTCGCGTCACGCACGGCTGGAATCCGTGCGGCGACGATCAGATAGTGGACATCCCGTGTGGGATGCGAATCCGGCGTAATCTTCTCCAGCACGCGCGACAGCAGTGACGCATTAAAGGGCTGCAGCATCGCGAGCAATCGACCGAGTTCCTCATCGAGTCGTTCGTTCCCGGTCGGAAACTGTTCGGCGAGACGAATTCGGTACGGGTCGAGGTGACGTTCGACGTCTGAAAGATCGAGTGCCGCCGCGTAGCCATCGAACACCGGCGCGACTTTGCCCTCTGGAGTCAGGTCGCCCAGGGCGAGTTGCATCAGACGCACGGCTTCGCTGCGCACTTCGGCAGTCTGGTCTGCTGACTCGAACAGGCGGCTGCCGGTTTCCAGTGCGTTCGCGTGAAAGTCGGGATTTCGACCCAGCGACCCGAGTGCCACCGCAATTTCGCCCAGCGCGCTGAGACTCGCTGTCCGCGCCGATAGTCCCGCCCAGGCACGCTGAGATAGTTGCGGGATCAGTCGCGCCGCAGAGATGCGATCAAACCGTGACACACTGGTGAGTCGCTGCGCGAGAGCATCGACTGCTGCCTCTGAACTGATTTCACCAGGTTGGCCGAGCAGCGCTTCGGAAGCCGCGCGCCCGACAAACGGATCTCCGTCGGTCAGAAACGGAATGACCGCACGCTTCAATTCGTCGCCGGAACGCGTGCGTCCAAGAGCCCAGACGGCGCGAGCACGGACCTCTGGTGACTCGTCACTGCGTAATCGTTCGGCAACGTCGTTTCCCAACCCGCCGAACAGTTCAACGAGGATCTCGATCGCCCGGACGCGGCGCGCTGTCGGCAGCCCGGGATTCACGGCCGCACGAACAAACTCGGTCGCTCCGGCTGCCTGTGCCAGCGGCTGCCAGAGGCTTCTCGACCAGCTCGCCAGAGGCATCGGCGCGGTCAGACACGCAAACGCTTTTGCGGAAGCCGTCTCCGGGCTGCCGGGCCACTGCAGCGACGAGTCGGTTTTCGGTACGACGCGGTAGACGCCGCCGCGCGTGCCACGACCGCCGACGCTGACGTACAGACTGCCGTCCGGTCCGACGTCGCAGTCCGTTGGCGCGAAGCCGTAATTGCCGACTCCCGCCATGAACGTTTCCGAGGCTGACCGATAGCTCGCCCCGTCGCGCTTCAGTTTGAGATTGAGCACGCGGCCGTAGGTCCAGTCGAGCACGAACAGACTGTCGTGGTACTCGTTTGGGAATCGCCAGTGCCGGTAGCAGACGGCTCCGGTTGGCGAGCCGCGACCGAACTCAGCCATCACCGGCGGCATGTCGACGAAATCGTCGGGCTGTTTCCAGCTTCGCGTGACCCAGCCAGCGTGAGCGCCCGGCAGCAGTTGAAAGACGCGCGTCGGGCGGTACCACGGCAGCGACACGTCACGCTCGCCGTCGCTGTCGAAGGCAAAGACGTCACCGTTGCCGTTGAAGGCGAAGTCGTACGAATTCCGCATTCCGTGAGCGACGACCTCGCCGCCAGTCAGATCGGGCTTGAGTCGAAACAGCGTGCCGGCCTGCGGACTTCTGATCGGCGAGGTCGGCAGCGTCGCGTACCGGCTTGTGATTCCGGCGTTGTTTCCCGCGATCAGGTACCACCAGCCGTCGGGACCTTTCTGCACCGAGTGAACGTCGTGCTCGCCCCCCGTCTTGAAATCCAGGAATCGATCTGGCGGACCGTCGGCGCGGTCGTCCCCGTCGCGATCTCGATACCGCAGCAGACCACCGTCGCCCACGCACAGCAGATCACGGCCGAACCAGTACATCCCCTGAGCGCCGCTTTGCAGATCGTCTGCAAACACCTTCGCCTGATCGGCAGTGCCGTCCCCATCTGAGTCGATCAGAATCCGGACGTAGCCGGCGCCGGAAACGGTGACTCGGCCGAGTGAATCGACCGTCAGTGAGTAGATGTCGTGCGCGAGTTCGTCGTCGGCAAACAGCGATGCGGTGAAGCCGTCCGGCACGCGGACGCTCGGCCGATCGGCGGCGATCGATGAGTCCGCAACCACCAGCCGACTGAGCAACGGCACAATCGCAACAATCGCGAACAGTAAGCTTTTCGGTGCGACTGTTTGAATTGGACCGGGAATTGCCCCATCGTCCTGGGGAATCGACCGATGAAAGGAAATGCCGGGTTGAAAGTCCTTCCCTGTTTGGGAGGAATCCGTTCCAATGCCGCTGAACATAGCGAGTTCCGTCTCAATTCGACCTATGGTTGACTCCGTCGATTCGACGGCTGCGCATCGTAGCGATGCCGAATCTCAGCCGCGACAGGTCGCAACGATGCGTCAGGCTTAAGCAGGCCTGACCGGCTGCTGGTCACGAAAGCCTGGTTCGATCTGGTGCGTGACAGTCACTGGCAGACTCCTCGATTGAAGAATCCATAGCTGCTCGAAACTGGAAAACCTGATGGCTCATTCCCGCAAAAAGCCGGCCCCGGTCGCGTTCCTCTACGAGAACTCGCTGTTCCTGATCGCTGGAGCCCTGGGGGCTCTGATCTGGGCCAACGTCGACGCGGCGTCGTATCACCATTTCATCAATCTGGATTTGCTCGGCACTGAGGCTCAACACGAAACGGCGCATCCGGCCAGTGAATCCGGGCACGCGGCCAGTGAAGTCGCTGCGATCGATTCAGCCAAAACGGCCACTCACGTCGACCATCCGGCCGAAACCGGAGCCGAAGCAGAGAAGGACGCTTCGGCTGGACGCGCCGAGAAGGCGGAGACCGAGCACGCCGCTGCGGGGCATCACGGTTTCACGATTTCCTTTCTGATCAACGACATTCTGATGGCACTGTTCTTCGCGATTGCCGCGAAGGAAGTCTGGGAAGCCATGCTGCCGGGCGGCGCGCTGTCGAATCCGAAGAAAGCGGCCACTCCGCTGATGGCAACGCTGGGCGGCGTCATGGCCCCGGCGGGTGTCTATATGGCCGGAGTATTTCTCACTGGCGAAACCTCGCTCACAAATGGCTGGGCCATTCCCTGCGCGACGGACATTGCTTTCAGTTATCTGGTCGCGCGACTGATCTTCGGTCAGGGACATCCGGCGATTGCTTTCCTGCTGCTGCTGGCAATCGCTGACGATGCCGCAGGGTTGATCATCCTCGCCGTCGCCTACCCCTCCGGGCCGCTCGCTCTGGAATGGCTGGGTGTCTCAGCCGCCGCCGTTGCTCTGTGCTTTGCATTCCGGAAGTTCCGCATCCATACGTTCTGGACCTACCTGCTGGTTCCCGGCGTGATGAGCTGGTTTGCGTTCTACAAGGCGGGCATTCATCCGGCTCTAGGGCTGGTTCCCATCATCCCCGCGCTTCCTCATGCGAATACCGACGTCGGCCTCTTTGCCCGCGAAGAACTGAACCGTGATGACACGCTCAACGAATTCGAGCACTGGTGGAAAGATCCCGTCGAACTGATTCTCGGCCTGTTTGGACTCGTGAATGCGGGCGTCGCGTTTTCATCGGTCGGACACGGAACATGGCTCGTTCTCGCTGGCCTGCTGATCGGCAAGCCGGTCGGCATCACCCTTTTCACCTGGATCGCTCAGAAGTGCTTCCGTCTGGAGATTCCTGGTGGCATGTCGTACCGCCACATCGTGACGCTGGGCATGGTGGCGGCGATCGGTTTCACCGTTGCTCTGTTTGTTTCGACGGCCGCGTTCGGGGGCGGCAAGGCTCCGGTTGAAGTGCTTGACGCGACGAAAATGGGAGCACTCGGCAGCTTCGGCGCGGCGATCATCGCGATTCTGGTCGGTCGTTCGCTCGGAATTCGTCCGCAGAAGTCGCTCGATGACGCTCTCGCAGAAGTGACTCCGGAAAACCCGTCAGAGTGTGATGACGGCGCAAACGCGGCCAACTCAATCTGCGTCGCGGTGACTTAACGAGTTGGCTCGCTGAGTCCAGCAGTTATTCAACCGTAACGCTCTTCGCGAGATTCCGCGGCCGGTCGACGTTGCAGCCGCGCTGCAGTGCGATGTGGTACGACAGGATCTGCAGAGGGATCGAAGTCACCAGCGGCTGCAGAAAGTCCTCGACCTCGGGCACAAAGATCACTTCATCGGCCAGTTCGCTGATCTGGTCGTCGCCCTCGCACGCGATGGCGATCACCGGACCGCGGCGGGCTTTGATCTCTTCGAGATTGCTCATGACCTTCGGATAAATGCCGCCGCGTGGAACGATAAAGACGCTCGGCGTGTTTTCATCAACCAGTGCAATCGGCCCGTGCTTCATCTCGGCTGCCGGATACCCCTCGGCGTGGATGTAGCTGATCTCCTTGAGCTTGAGGGCTCCTTCCAGGGCGACCGGGAAGTTATAGAGCCGCCCGAGGTACAGGAAGTTCTCGTAGTTGCAGTATCGATCAGCGACTTCTTTGACCGCGTCGTGACACTGCAGCGTGCGGCGGATGACGTCCGGCATGTCGCGAAGCTGGCGGATCATTCGCTTGCCCGCGTGATACGACAGGTGCCGCATCCGGCCGAAGTAGAGCGAGAGCAGAATCAATGCGGTCACCTGCGACGTAAATGCCTTTGTCGAGGCGACACCGATTTCCGGGCCCGCGTGCAGATAGATGCCGCCGTCTGCTTCGCGGGCAATTGTCGAGCCGACGACGTTGCAGATCGCCAGCGTCTGATGCCCCTTGCGTTTGCATTCACGCAGTGCAGCCAGCGTGTCGGCTGTCTCGCCGCTTTGAGTAATCGCGAAGACCATCGTGCTTTCGGTCATCGGCGGATTGCGGTACCGCAGTTCGCTGGCGTACTCGACTTCCGTCGGAATCCGCGCGAACTCTTCGAGCAGGTACTCGCCGACCAGCCCGGCGTGCCAGCTTGTTCCGCAGGCCGTCAGCACGATTCGATCAATCTTGCGAAGCTGCATGGGGTCGAGGTTCAGACCACCGAACATCGCCGTTGCTGAATCGTCGTCAATCCGGCCGCGCAGACAGTTCTCAATCGCTTCCGGCTGCTCGAAGATTTCCTTCAGCATGTAGTGGTCGAAGTCGCCGAGGTCCGTGTCCGAGGACTCCTGCTGCAGCGTCTGGATCGACGGCTCAAGCCGGCCGGTATCGCGATGGTGCAGCTCCATTGATTCCGTCGTGATGACGGCGATTTCGTTATCGGACAGGTAAACGACCTCGTCCGTGTGTCCGACAAGCGGACTGGCATCGCTTGCGAGGAAGTATTCGTTGCGGCCAACGCCGATGACCAGCGGGCTGCCGACACGCGCTGCGATCAGCACGCCGGGCGCCTCACGGAACATCGCGACGATGCCGTACGTTCCTTTAAACGTAACGAGTGCCCGTTCGACCGCGGTCTGACAGGTCTCAGCCAGTTCGGGATCGTGGCCAAGCTTCACCAGTTCGTACCACTGGTGGCAGATCATGTGCGCGATGATTTCACTGTCGGTCGTCGTGCGGAAAACGTAGCCCAGCGTCTGCAACTGACCACGCAGCTTTGCGTAGTTCTCGATGACGCCGTTGTGAACGATGACGACTTCGCCATTGCCGCCGATATGGGGATGTGAGTTCACATCAGACGTCTCACCGTGCGTCGCCCAGCGAGTGTGACCGATTCCGAATGAGCCCGTCACCGGGTTCGATTCGAGCAGACGCTCAAGTTCCGACACGCGGCCCACGCGTTTCCGAACACCAATCTCGCTGCCGTTCTGGACGGCAATTCCTGCGCTGTCATAGCCGCGGTATTCGAGCCGATGCAGACCTTCAATCAGAAACTCGGAAGCGCAGCCGGGGCCGACGTAACCAACGATTCCACACATGGACGCGCTCCATCGCGGCGAAGAGGCCCGATCCAATCAGGCACTCGAAAATTGAGACTGGGGGGATCTGGCCGGACTGAGGCGGTGCCGGAAGGCTCGCAATTCCGGTCCGGTGGCGAAGACGTGAGGTGAGACGTGGGACCCTAGCTCGACCGTCAATTTCAGGTCAATATGAGTCGACTCAGGGCAAAACCGCCCACCACTCAACGCCGCCGTGAGCCACGCTGAAGCCGGCTCAACCCCGAGCGGCCGCGATCAACCTGCGATTCAACTTTACTCGCCCGCCCGAAACAGCACCCATTATTCGCCGCAAGCCTGCCGAGCGCGGCGCAACTTGATGCCACACAGTACCGCTCCTATGATTCCACCTCGCCGCCCAGCCCCAATCAACTGCCGCTGGCGAATTGTCAATTGAATTACGGGACGTGGCGCAGTCTGGTAGCGCGCTTGACTGGGGGTCAAGAGGTCGCAGGTTCAAGTCCTGTCGTCCCGATTCAAGGCCGGTTTCCTCAACCACGGGGAAACCGGCCTTTTTCCGTTGGTTTTCAGGGGTTTCCGACCGCTCACGCTTCCCGGTCGCGGCATCCGATGTCACCGCCGATCGGACAGGAAATGACTCGGATTTCCCACGATGGCCAGAATTTGGGGGAAACAGTGGCGGAAGTTTTCGCTCGCCCTCACCCGTCGTGCCAGTCGCTTTGAGCGTCCCCCGGTCCTCCTTCCGCGGGTCGTTCAGGTCCAGTGCCGGCAGGGACTCAACCGCTCCGTGAACGTCCAGCAGCCGCGGGTCGGTGTAGATGTTTGCGGTCAGCGTTGGCGATGAATGACGCATCGCAGCCTGAGCCGTTCGCAGTGGAACGCCAGCCCGGCTGAGATGCGTTCCAAACGTGTGACGCAACGCATGGACGTCGAGCGTTCGGCCCCGGTCGTCACGCTTCGGAATCCCGGCCACTTCCAGATCCCGGTTGAGAATCCGCAGCAGTCCGGCCGGAACGTTGAACAGCGGCGCGTCGGGAGACAGTTCAGAATCGGTCGTCTCGCTGCTGTCTTCGCGTCTCAGCCGAATCGCGGCAGCGGCAAACGAGACAGTTGGCTCGCTGCGAACGGCTTCCTGAGCGGCAGCAACGCGGTCTGAGAGCCACGCTCGCAGATCGTCAGTCAGGTCAGCCCGCAACGGGATCGAGTTCCCTTCGCGGTTCTTTTCGTCGGCAGCATCGAGCGTCAGGAATGCCGGGTCGGTGTCGAGGTCCAGATTCCGCAACCGCAGCGACGCCAGTTCTTTCTTTCGGAGTCCGGTCGTCACCAGCGTTTTGTAGATCAATTGCCGTTCCCGTCCCGTCCGCTCCAGCTTCGCGATGACTTCCGGCTTGCCGTCGAGACACTTCCGAGCCCGCTCAACTGCCGCGTCGATCGTTTCATAGGTCAGCGGTCTGGCCTTCCAGTTCGACCGCTTCCGCCTTGCTCCGTTCTCCGGTTCGACGGTCTCAGTTTCGCGACCGTATTCAGCCAGTGGCCGCCAGCGAGCCACGTAGAGCAAACGGCGCAACTCTGCATCAGTCATCGCCCGCCGTTGTCGGCGTCGGTCTGCCTTTTCGTTCGCCTTCGGAACACCGCCCAGCGGATTCACAGCCAGACGTGAACCAGCGACACACCAGTTGAGAAACGCGATCCACGCCGTCCGAAAGCCATTCAGCGTTCGCGCTCCGATGTTCGCTTCGCGTTTGTCAGCCAGCCAGCGGTCAAACCGTGAGCGTTCGATGTCAGACAGTCGGCTGAATCGGCATTCGTCCGCCAGTCTGATGAGATATCGGCTCGTCACCGCAATGTGAGACTCGGTCAGACCACGGCTTCGCATGTTGACGACGTACGCCTCAAAGTGCGTCGAGAGTGGCAGCGAAGCGTAGTCAGCAACGGCGTCCTGCTCCGCCGTCAGAACCTTTGCCTTGACCAGTTCGGCGCGTCGCTCCAGTTCCTTGAGCACTGACCGTGCCGCGTCTTTGTCTTTGCACCCGGTCGAGACTTCCTGAAGCAACCCAGTTCCGTCGCGATACTTGACCAGCCACTTGCCGCACTCGACGACGATTCGAGGTGAACCGTCTTTGCCCGTCGTCACCTTCGCGGTCTGTTTCTTCCCGCGACCGTCGATCCACCGGACGAACCGTTGCCCCTTGCGTTCAAACAGTTCCGCCCCGTCCGGCAGAGCCCGCGTCGATGTCTTGCGTCGGAGACTTCCCATCGCACCTTACTCCTGCGAATGCAGCGACAGTCCGAGCGTTTCAGCGATCCGCGCTGCCGTCGCCAGCCGCATATCCCGTTCGTAGTTCATAAAACGCGACAGAACTCCGGCGTCGACGCCAGCCCGTGCCGCCAGTGTTGACTGAGAATCTCCGCACGTCGCGATCACGAACCGAAGTTGATCGTCCAGAGGCAGCGTCTCGGCAATCCGGAGACGCATCGCTTCCAGCCGATCCCCAGAGAGTTTGCCGGCCCGATCAACCAGTTTCTGGAACGTCTCACGTCGCTCTACGCTGTCCGCTTCAGAATCCTTGCGACTGCTGTGTGAGCCCATCGCGTATTCCCCTTCTTTGTGCTGATTCGTCGTTCCGTGAGTTCAGCGGCAATCGCCCGCGTCGAGAGCCCGGCATCCCGAAGTTCGTTGATCAGTGCGACCGTCTGTTGCTCAGTGTCGTTTTCGACCAGTGACGCCCCATCGGGGGCAAGTTCATAGCCGAACGGTACCGTGCCGACTCGCTCGCTGTTTGCTTTCTTGTGCTGCAGTGCCGTCTTCGTTCGTTCGCTGATCACGTCGCGCTCGAATTCCGCCAGAACGGCCAGCATCCGGAAAATCATCTTCCCGGCTGCCGATGTCGTGTCGATCTTCTCACTGAGCGACACCAGATCGGCACCGGACTTTTCGAGCCGCTCCGCGATGTCGAGCGTATCCCGCGTCGAGCGAGCCAGCCGACTGAGCGAATACACGATCAGGACGGCACCG
>WGMU01000055.1 GCA_016124895.1 bacterium | reverse complement strand
GGTCGTAATTGCGGGCGTCGGCCAGAATGCCGGCACGCTGGAAGTAGGCTTCCGCGCAGTCACGGTCGAGTTCGATGGCCTGATTCAGTTTCTTCAGGGCCTCACCAAAGTTCTGCTCGCCGATCATCGCGACGGCAGAATTGACGAGCGTTTCAGTTTGAGCGTGTGTGACGAGCGGCTGACTCTGAGCCTCGTTGCCAGTTGATTCAGCCTGGGATTCAACGGTGCTCTCCGCGGGAGGCTCGCCAGAACCGCCGCAGCCGGAGATCGCGATCAGCGTCGCTGTCGTGAGAGCTGTCGAACAAAGCCAGGCAGACCGAAGCCGAAAGTTCGGAGGGACGAACGAGTGAGACGACATCCTTGTGTCTCCGTCGGTGAGTAGTCGATGGGGCGATCGCGGCATGTCATCTCAGACCGGCGCGCGACGACGCAAAGTTCCGGCAATCCCGGACGCTGAAGAGGCGCGGCTTGTATTCGCGAGAGGAAAAATGAGTCAATGTCGATCCCTGCCGCAATTTGTGGGATCGTATTTTCAAGCTGGTCTGGTGAGATCCGTCAGACTTGCCGTCCGCCGTCTTTCCAGAACCTGGCAAAAATGCCGCGAACACTCGACAGGACGGGCTGGTTAGTGTGATTGACAGCCGCAGGGCCAGCCGTAGAATGACCTGCTGCTCCGCTCATCCCACCTGCTCACCGCGGGCGAACCGAGTGGACATCCTGAAAAATCAGCCGAATGATCCCGCTGCGGAATGACAATGGCGGGACGGATGTCCGGTTTGCCGTGTGCTCACCGCTTGAGCCTCTTCTTCTGCAGGTGAGTGTCCTTCTTCTCGGACGCTTTAAATCCGTTGTCGGTTGAATTTCAGGATCCGTAAACGGTTCGTTCCAGTCTTACTGCCATTCAACTTTGACCGCGCCATACGTTTCTCCCTGCCTGTCAGGACAGGAGTTTGACCATGCTGGCTTACGCTCCAGGGCTTCCCGAACTTGTGATTTTCGGTTTTATCGTGCTGCTTCTGTTTGGCAAACGCCTGCCAGACGTCATGCGCTCGATGGGCAAGAGTATCGTCGAGTTCAAAAAAGGCGCGAACGAGGCGGAATCTGGAGACAGTGATCAGGACGACAAGTCGGCCTGATACGACACGGCTTGCGTTGACTGTGTTGCCAGAACACTTGCAACGCGATTTTGCCCTTTGATAACCACGCCGCGGATTCTCAGCGGCAGATTTCTAGAACGAGAGGTGTGACATGAACACGGTTCTGGCTTTTGGCTTCTCTCCCGGACTTCCCGAACTGGTCATCTTCGGAACGATTGCTTTGCTGCTGTTCGGCAAGCGCCTGCCGGAGGTCGCTCGCAGCCTCGGCAAGGGGATTGTCGAGTTCAAGAAGGGCGTCCGCGGAATCGAGGATGAAGTCAATCAGTCGACGTATTCGTCAACGTCGTCGAGCACTCCGCGACCGGCAGCTCCAGAGCAGCCACCGAGTATCACGGCTCCGAAATTTGAGCCCCCGAAGTTCGACAATGAGTCCGACTCGGACGAACCGGAATCCAGCGAAGACTCGCACGCCTGATCGTGGAATGTGCGATTCTGTCGAGACACTGCCGGCTCAGAAGACTCGTTGCCGACGGGTTTCCCGAAATCATTTCAGAACCGGAGTAGCGAACGATGAACGCAGAATTCTTTTCCGTCTCCGCTGGTGAAATCGCCATCGTTGCAGTCCTGGCGGCGGCCTCATTTGTGATTGCACGCCGCACGGGACGCGAGTGGCTGCTCGGCGTTCCGGCCATCTTCGCAACGCTCAGCGCTGTCACACCGGCGGATCCCGTCAGCACGCTGCTGACGGGCATCCCGGTGACGGCGATTTACGCCATTGCTCTTATTCGGATGGAACGTCGTCTGCGTCGACCGACCGCGTGAGGACCGTTCGACCGAACAGTCGCGGAAGCTGGTCGAGACGGATACGGAACGCGGATCCGTGGTTGCGTGCCGAGCCGTCTTCGCGAATGTGCATTCGCATTTCGAGCATCACATCGCGGCTGGCGACGAGCTGCAGAAAACTATCGACCGACGGCTGCTCGCAGTACAGCACTGTCTGGTAATGAAACTTCTCGTCGCGGCTGCTTCCGCGCGTTGTCGCTCCGACGAATGCCGTTTCCGTCAGCTTTTCCTGCAGTCGTGACTGCAGCACTTCGCGGCTCCACCACGCGACGCTGTGCTCCTTGAACAGCAGCTCCAGTCGCTGTTGATCGCGATTTACGGCCAGCTTCAGTCCGTGTGAATTCTGTTGACTGGTGACCGTTGAGTAGAGCGCGACGCGGCCGTTGTCGTCGATGTAACCGTACTTCGGAATCCGCTCGCGGTGCGTTAGCCCGTCTGTCCAGACAGGCTCCTTCAGGAACAGATTCATCCTCTTCGAACTGAGCGATTCCAGGTCACGTCCTCGATGCGCTTTCAGCTCCATGCCCAGAAAATCGCCGGTCGGATTGTTGTTCTCCGGAATGTCGAGCAGCGTTTCGAGCGTATAGCCGATTCCGGTCGAACCGCTTCTGAGTGTTGGCACGAAGCCGCGAGCAGCGATTTGATCGAACTTTTCGAGAAACTGTCGCAACGCCTCACTGTGCAACGGTGGAGCACGCGGCGACCACGGAGCATGAATTCCGAACATGCCCGACCGCGCCTCACCGGCAGTCAGGCCGAAGTGCGACAGCAGGAGTTCGTACTCGGGCTTCTGGTCTGACGTAAACGCCTGACAGCGAAACTCTGGCCTCACGCCGGAGTCAACGTCGGTTGACCGGCTGAGCAGAAGGATCGTTCCCGACGGACTCGCCACCGCGTCAATCGATACCGGCAGTCGCAGCTCAGACGGAACTCCGCGCGCCGACCGCAGCCATTCACTCTGAAACCGCGAAGTTCCGCCTGGTCCTTTCCAATGTGTCGTAACAGACAGAGACGCTTTCTCTGCACTGTCGACTTGCGAAGGCAACAGCGTCTCTACCAGTCTCGGCAGAGGAATGGCCCGCCAGCCGTCTTCAGGCGACGCTGGCAGCACGCAGAAGAAGATGCCATCAACCGGCCGATCGTCAGGCAGCAACGCAGCAATCGACCGCTGCTGTGCCGTAGCGTCGTCGGCAAGCGTCAACGCGTTGACTGCAAGAGCACAGACAACCGCCGTGATCAGCACTGCGATGCCGACCGTCCGAGTCCGCAACTGTTTCCACATGGCCCGCTTGTCCTCCGCTTCTGGCGCCTCGTCGGCGGTGCGTCTCTCACTCCGTTCCCAGACGGCCGCTTGTTCAATTCCGCATTCCGAACTTAGCCTTCTGCATTCAACCTCAACCGATCTTCACCGGCACCTGCTCGATCGCGCTGTGCCCGGACTTGCGGAAGGGCCGAGGCATTGGCTGGGCGATGCCTTTGTCGTCGACCGTGCGGCAGCGCAGCGTGTATTGTCCGGCGGGGCGTCTAGGCAGCAGGACCGCCCAGTGAATCTTCGCCAGTCGCAGCGGCCATTGCTTCGGTTGGCCGGTTTCCTCATCGAAACCGAGGATTGGCAGTGGCAACTTATTGTCAGCAAAGCCGCCGCCCCAGTTCAGTGGCGGGGCGAGTATTTCGGCGTCAAGCCACGGAGCGGTGCTGAAGTAGCGGTCACCTTCCGGCAATGGCTGACTGTCGTCGTGCAGCCAGACCTGGACTTTCGACACGCCCGAGAGGCCGACCTGAGCGTACCCGGTGATTGCCAGCGGCTCGTCCGCCTTCGGCTCTTTCGGAACGTGCAGCGTCGCGGCGAACGATTTCAGCGGGCTGTCAACGTCGTTGTTTTTCTCCGCGTAGGTGTCGTTCGCGTGCGAGATGTTCGACAGTGTGACTCGCTGCAGCCACTTGATCGACTTGAAGCCGTACGCCTCCGGCACGACGACGCGCACCGGGCCACCGCGTTCGCTGGTCAGCCATTCGCCATTGAGCTTATAGCACAGGATGACCGGCGGCAGGTCGAACGGGTCTTCGAGCACACGGCCGACGGGCAGCGAACTGCGGAAGAGCTGTGCCGGGTCGTCGTTGTGATAACCGTGATAGAACACGCGTCGCAGGTTCTCGGTCGGCTGAGCCCGCCAGACGACCTCACGCAGCGGCACGCCTTCCCAGATGCCGGTCCCCAGCGGACAGCCGATATTGAGGCACGTCATCACCTTCGCGAATCGCACTGCGTATTGCTCGGCCAGTTTCATCAGTCCGGCGAAATCGAGTGCTGTTCCATCCTCGATCGACAGCGGCGATCGCAGCCGCGCCGGATTGTCGGGATCGGAAACGACTTCCAGCCGCCACGATTCGCGGGTCAGACCAACCTCGGCCTTCCTCTCGTCCGGCAGTGAATGCGGCAGCGGCTTGCCCCGCGACACATCGCGAAAGTCATCCGGCAGCGTGAGCCAGCTTTCGAGCTGTTCGATCGCCGCCTGCAGCCGCGGATTCCGCGTCGCCTGCGTAGCCGCTTCTGCCGCCCAGGCCAGTCGCGTCCACGCCAGCGAGCCTGCTGCGCCGAGTCCCAGAAAGAATCTCCGCGAAACGGTCGCGTGCTCGGAAAGAAAACGCTCAAGCTGCTTGCTCATCGGATCCTCTCAGCCGGTTGAAGATCGAGGCACAAAGTTGTCTGCCGGTTCCAGATCGGCACCGGGAATGACAATGGTTATCGCCTCTGCGGACTCGACATTCCACCACGCCCGGTACATTTCACTCGGTTACTACTGCTGGCGGGTATCACGAAAGCTTTTCGACGATGAACGGTGGCAGAGTTGCGGACTCGTCGCCGATCTGGATCGCCCTGCGAATGTCAGCTTCGATGCCGGGCGACGATTCCCGCGCGAAGACACGAGCCAGCAGATCGCCAGGCTGTATTTTCTGACCGAGCCACGCAACGCAGTCGATCCCGACGGAGTGATCGATTGTGTCACCGGCGCGGCACCGGCCGCCGCCGAGGTCAATCACTGACTGGCCCAGCGCTTCGGTATCGATGGCTGTGACATAGCCGGATTGCTCTGCTGTCACCGGAAACTCTGCGGCGATCGAACGGGATGGCGCCAGATCGCCGCCCTGTGCGTCAACCATCTGCTCGAACTTCTCTCGGGCCGCGCCGGAATCGAGTCGGTCGATCAGCGTTGTCCGGGCCACGCTCACTGATTCGCTGTGGCCAGCGGCGACGAGCAGTTCCGCTCCAAGCGAGATGGTCAGCTCACGCAGGTCGTCGGGGCCGCTGCCCGACAGGCAATCGAGTGACTCGTTGACCTCGACCGCGTTGCCGCACATTCGTCCGAGTGGCTGGTTCATGTCCGTGATCAGAGCCCGCGTGGCGACACCCATACGGCGGCCTGTCCGGACAAGCGACTCGGCCAGCGCACGCGCTTCGGCGGGCGTTTTCATAAACGCGCCGCTGCCGCATTTGACGTCGAGGATCAGCGCATCGAGCGACTCGGCGAGCTTCTTGCTCATGATGCTGGCCGTGATCAGCGGAATGGACGGTACCGTTCCGGTCACGTCCCGCAGTGCGTACAGCTTGCGGTCGGCTGGCGCGAGCTGATCTGACGCGCCGGTGATCACGCAGCCGACGCGATCGACGACGGTCTGCATTTCGCGAATGGACAGGTCTGTGCGGAAACCGGGAATCGACTCCAGCTTGTCGAGCGTCCCGCCGGTCGGGCCGAGGCCGCGGCCGGAGATCATGGGCACTCGCAGCCCGCATGAAGCCAGCAGCGGCGCGAGTACCAGCGAGACCTTGTCGCCGATACCGCCCGTCGAATGCTTGTCAACGACCGCCGGCCCGGCCGGCCATTCGAGCTGCACGCCAGAGTGCAGCATTTCGTCTGTGAGGGCGACCGTTTCAGCGTCAGTCATCCCGCGAAAAAAAACGGCCATCGCCAGCGCCGCCATCTGGTAATCCGGCACCGAACCGTCCACGAAGCCGCGCATCAGAAACGCGATTTCGCCTGGTGAAAGCTCGCCGCCATCGCGTTTGCGGGCAATCAGAGGAGCGGGTGTCACAACGGGTTTCTCCGTGGTTTTTCATCACTCGAAGCAAACGATTGCTGGCCGTTGATGCGTTTTCGGCCGGTGGTTTTCGCGCTGCGAACGGACTATAAGTCGGCCGTTTGCCAAACGTGTCATAGCCGCTCAATCACCAGCAGCGGCAGTCTCCGCAGGAAGTCTGTGTGCCATGAATCATCTTCAGCAGGTCGATCCGGAAATCTGGGCAGCGATCCAGCACGAAGAGACGCGTCAGGTCGAGGGGCTCGAACTGATTGCTTCGGAAAACTACACCAGCGCCGCCATTCAGGAAGCCGCTGGTACGGTGCTGACGAACAAGTATGCCGAAGGTTACCCGGAACGTCGCTATTACGGCGGTTGCGAAAACGTGGACGTGATCGAACAGCTTGCTCGTGACCGCGCCTGCGAACTGTTTGGAGCCGACCACGCGAACGTGCAGCCCCATGCCGGTTCGCAGGCCAACATGTCGGTTTACCTGACTGTGCTCAACCCTGGCGACACGTATCTCGCGATGAGCCTCGATCACGGCGGACATCTGACGCACGGCTCACCAGTTAATTTTTCCGGCAAGCTGTACAACGTCATTCCTTACGGAGTTCGCGAAGACGACCACCGCATCGACTTCGACGCCGTTGCGAAGCTTGCCCACGAGCACAAGCCAAAGCTGATCGTGGCCGGCGCGAGTGCTTATCCTCGCGAGATCGATCACGCGAAGTTCGCTGAGATCGCCAGAGAAGTCGGCGCGCTGTTCATGGTTGACATGGCTCACTACGCCGGCCTGGTCGCGGGCGGCGTTCACAACAACCCGGTCGAAGTGGCTGACTTCGTAACGTCGACGTCGCACAAGACGCTCCGCGGTCCGCGGTCCGGCTTCGTGCTTTGTCGCGAAGAGCACGCGAAAGCGATCGACAAGACCGTCTTTCCGGGAATGCAGGGCGGGCCGCTGTGCCACATCGTCGCTGCGAAAGCGATCTGTTTCGGCGAGGCACTCAAGCCGGAATTCAAACAGTACGCCGCTCAGATCATTGCGAATTCGAAGACCCTCGCTGAAGTGCTGATGCAGGGCGGAATCTCGCTCTCGTCCGGCGGCACGGACAACCATCTGATGCTGTGCGATATGACCGCGATCGATCTGACCGGCAAGATCGCCGAGCAGGCCCTCGACCGTGCCGGGATCACCGTCAACAAAAACATGATCCCGTTCGATCAGCGGACCCCGTTCGACCCGAGCGGCATCCGCATCGGTACGGCAGCTCTGACGACTCGTGGCATGAAAGAAGACGAGATGAGGAAAGTCGGCGACTGGATCCTCGAAGTCCTCCGCAACGCTGACAACCACGACATCGTCTCGCGCGTCCATGAAGAGGTCCGCGAGTTCGCGCGAGCCTTCCCGGTGCCGGGTATCGAGTAACAAGTGGCTTTCCGAGTACCGGTCTTTCCTGCAACCGGTACAACCGGTCCCACGTGTCGCCTCATTCTGACGGGACAATCTGCCGGCGTCGGATTTGCGAGCTAGATTTGGCCGAACGGTTTGCTCCGTTCACTTCATCGCCAGAGTTCGCGAATTCAGAATCATCGCCGTATCCGTCTCCAGTCTTTGAGGTCTCACATGGCCAGCGGTCGTCTGCAGGGAATCTTTACGCCCAACCTCGTGCCTCACGACGCGAATGGGAACATCAACGAAGCTGAGCTGCGACGCTACGTCGACTGGCTGATCGACCGCGGAGTTCACGGCCTCTATCCGAACGGGTCGACTGGCGAGTTCACTCGGTTCACCGTTGAGGAACGCCGCCGCATTGTGGCGATCATTGCGGACCAGACGGCCGGGCGCGTGCCGATTCTTGCCGGCGCCGCCGAAGCGAACGTTAAAGAGACGATCGCCGCGTGCGAGTATTACCACTCGCTGGGCGTGCGGGCCGTCGCGATTGTCGCACCGTTTTACTACAAGCTCGGCCCCGATTCGGTACTGCAGTACTTCCGCGACATCGGCCGCAACACGCCGATCGACGTCACGCTCTACAACATCCCGATGTTCGCTTCGCCGATCGACGTGCCAACGGTGCAGCGGCTCTCGGAAGAGTGCGAGAAGATCGTCGCCATTAAGGACTCGTCGGGTGACATCCCGCACATGATCCGCATGATGCAGGCCGTGCGTCCCAACCGACCGGACTTCGCGTTCATGACAGGCTGGGACGCGGCGCTGATGCCGATGCTGCTGATCGGCTGCGACGGAGGTACTAACGCCAGTTCGGGTGTCGTTCCAGAATTGACTCGCAAGCTGTACGACCTGACGCTGTCCGGCCAGCTCGATGAGGCCCGGCGCATTCAGTACGACCTGGTGACGCTCTTCGACACGATGATCTACCAGGCGGAATTTCCCAACGGTTTCCGCGCTGCCGTCGAGCTGCGTGGCTTCCACATGGGCACTGGCCGGCTGCCACAGTCAGAGAATCAGCAGTCGGACCTTCACCTTCTGAGCCGGACACTGCAGTGCATGCTGGCCTCGCACGGCTTTACCGACGAACCGGTCGGCGGCTGCCCGGTCGGCGACGCCTCGTCTGTCGACACGGCCGAGGTGACGCGGATCGTCCAGACCGTTGTCGCCGAGTTGAAACGCCGCGGCATCGCGTAACTTGGTTTGCTGAAGTCTGCATCCGCATTGCGAAGCGATGCCAGAGAGTAGCCCGGGGGGGGGCGTAGCGCAGACCCCCCGGTTTCGAGCTTTCTTTGATCCTTTCGGGATCGACATGCGATCTTTCGGCTTCTCTCGATTCCGCCGAATTCGAGTTCACCAGCTCTGGTACCGCGATTGCTCTCCCGCGGCGACTTCGGATTGACGGCGTGGCGCAGGTCCGGGATGCTCCCCGTTCTGTCGGGCGGAGGCTGCTTTTCTCCGCGGGCCGCCAGGGATGGCAACTCTGCCGAAGGATTGGCGAATGTACAAACTGCTTCTCAGCACGCGCTATCTGAGGACGCGTTTTATTGCGCTGGCCAGTATCGTCAGCGTGATGCTCGGCGTGGCGACGATGATCGTCGTCAACAGCGTGATGTCCGGCTTCTCGAGTGAGATGCGGACACGAATTCACGCGATCCTCGCCGACGTCAGCGTCGAAACGAACAGCCTCAACGGTGAGCCCGACGCGCAGGCTCAGATTGACCTCGTCAATCAGGTTGCAGGCGACTACGTCGAACATGTCAGTGCGACCGTCGAAGTCTTCGGTCTGCTGCATTTCCGCCGCGGCGGCCAGTGGATTCCCCGGCCGGTCACGCTTGTTGGAATTGATCCGGCTGCTGAAACGCTCGTCAGTCCGTTGACCGAAAACCTCGACAGTTACCGGCCGGTCGAGCAGGACGGCGTGATCATTCGCCCCGCCCTGCGTTCGTCTGACGAACGACCGAGCTGGAAGCTGACCGACGAAGCGCTCGCCTATCGCAAGGAATGGAAGGCCCGACAGCGTCGGTTTTTCGATGGCTGGAATACGAATCCCGAAGCGGAACCGATGCTCGAACCGCTGATGGACGGCGAGCCGGCATTCGCTCCTGAACCCGCCGCTGAGGATGGCCCCCGGTTCTCGGCAGAAGCTGGTACGCCGTCGCTCGCGACCGAACAGCCAATCGGTTCCACTGCTGCTTCGACAGGCATCATCCAGACCGACGCAACCGACGCCGCCGAACCGGAAATCGTCAACGCGGCCGACTTTACGCCGCTCGTTGAAGAGCAAACGACTCGTTCGGCGGACAATCCGTTTGAAGGTGACATGCTGCCGACGCAGGTCTTCGATGAACAGGCCGCGGAACAGAATATCGACGCGCCGCTGCCCGGTCGGCTGTATGTCGGGGCGGGCCTGATCGAGTACATGCGCGAAGATCCGCGGACCGGTAAGGTCTCCGTCGAGCGGATGGTGCATCCGGGCGACGATGTAAAAATCAGCACAGTCAGCACTGGCAGCCCGCCGGAGCCGACACACTTCTTCGCGACGGTCACCGACATCTACAAAAGCGGAATGAGCGAGTACGACTCGAATCTCGTCTTCTGCAATCTCGAATACCTGCAGCAGATGCGAGGGATGTGGGATCCGCAGTCGAAGAGTGGTGCCATCACGACACTCAAGATTCGACTGAAGGATTACGACGACGCGGACAAAGTCGTCAGCCTGCTGCAGAACGTTTTCCCTCCGCACCTTTACACCGTGCGGACCTGGGAGCAGAAGCAGGGGCCACTGCTGGCTGCCGTCGATATCGAAGCGGCGATCCTCAACGTACTGCTGTTTCTGATCATTGCTGTCGCTGGCTTCGGCATCCTGGCGATTTTCTTCATGATCGTCGTTGAGAAGACCCGTGACATCGGCATCCTGAAAGCCCTCGGAGCCAGTTCGCGCGGTGTCATGTCGATCTTCCTGTCATATGGCCTGGCCCTTGGAATGGTCGGCAGCGGTGTCGGCGTCGTGCTGGGGCTGCTCTTCGTGCGGTACATCAACGAGATCGAAGGCGTGCTCGCCCTGATCATGGGCCGCAAGGTCTTCGACGAACGAATCTACTACTTTCCCGCGATACCGACTCAGGTCAACGCGTTCACCGTGGCGTGGGTCGCGCTCGGAGCCATCCTGATCGCCGTCCTGGCGAGCGTCCTGCCAGCCCGCCGCGCCGCTCGCCTGCACCCGGTGCAGGCTCTGCGGTACGAGTAGTTGCTTCTCGTTCCTGCGCTCCGCGTGGGAACGCCCCATACGACGCTCTGCGTCGACAACGGGACGCAGAGCGTCCTGCCCAGCGTTCCGACGCAGAGCGTCGGAACGAGGAGTCACGAAAACCAATGACCGACCACCTCAGCTTCCCGCAGCCGCACCTGTCGACCGTCGCACTCGAACGAACCTACCTCAAAGCTCAGGTCCGTATCCCGGTGCTGCGCGGCGTCGAGATGACCGTCAACCGCGGCGAGTTCCTGGCGATTGTCGGCCAGTCCGGATCCGGCAAAAGCACCCTGCTGCATCTGATGGGACTGCTCGACCAGCCGAACATTGGCGAGGTCCGGCTGCATGTCGAAGCGACCGATGACCGGCCTGCCGAGTCACTGCGGATCGATAACCTGCCGCCCGCAACGCGCGACGCTCTCCGCAATCGCGTCTTCGGATTCATCTTCCAGGCGTACCATCTGCTGCCCGAGCTGACCGTCCTGGAAAACGTTCAGTCGCCGCTGATGATCCGCGAGTCGGTGCTCGGCTACTGGAAGAACCGCCGCGAGTACCGCGACCGCGCCTGCGAGATCATCGACCGCGTCGGCCTCTCACACCGCCTGAAGCACCGCCCGTCGGAACTGTCTGGCGGCGAGATGCAGCGCGCCGCGATCGCCCGCTCGCTGATCTCACGTCCCGAAATCCTGCTGGCCGACGAGCCAACCGGAAACCTCGACAGTCAGACCGGCCGTGACATCATGTCGCTGCTGAAGTCGCTGAACGCCGAGGGCCTGACCGTCATCATGGTCACTCACGACGATAACCTCGCCGCCCAGGCTGACCGAATTATCCGCCTCGCCAACGGCCGCAGCGTTGATCTCGCGAGTGAAGTCGCTGCTTAGGCCTCAATCGGTTCGGCATCGAAACTCACATCGCTGCCGGATGCTGGTTTCAGCAGGTCAATCCGAGCGTCGAACTCGTCCAGCTTGTGCAGCAGTCGGCGCGGCATCCGGCACGAGTAGATCGCCTGCGAGTCGACATAGTCGGTTCCGGTCACTTCAGCGTGTCGAGCCAGAAAGCTGTGCAGCTTTCCGTCGCCCGCGTGAGCTTCGATGCGGACTTCGACGGCTCCGTCGCCGAGCTGCTGAGCGACCATCGCGGCCAGCCGGTCGAGCCCATCGCCGGTCTTTGCACTGACCGTGACCGCGTCTTCGTTCTTGATGCGCAGCACATCGACGATCGATCGGTCTTCGACAGCGTCGCACTTGTTGAGCACCAGAATGACGTTGTCGTGCGTGACACCGATCTCGTCGAGCACTTCGTAAACCGTCTCAATCTGCTTCTCCGCTTCGGGATGGCTGGCGTCGACGACGTGCAGCAGCAGGTCCGCATAGCGGGCTTCTTCGAGTGTCGACTTGAATGACTCGACCAGGTGGTGCGGGAGGCGTTGAATAAACCCGACGGTATCGCTGAGCAGAACGTCGCCCCAGTGCGGCACTGTCCATTTTCGCGTGCGCGTGTCGAGCGTCGCGAAAAGCTGATCGGCCGCGTAGACGTCGGCTTCAGCCAGTGCGTTCATCAGCGTGCTCTTGCCGGCGTTCGTGTAACCAACAAGCGAGACGGTTTTATGCTCGCGGCGCTGCGAGACCATTCGGCTGCGGTGCTTCTCGACGCTGCTCAGCTTGCGGCGCAGTTCGTCGATACGGCGGTCGACCAGTCGGCGGTCGGTTTCGAGCTGCTTTTCGCCCGGTCCGCGGCCCGCTCCGACACCGCCCTCAATGCGTTCCAGGTGAGTCCAGAGTCGCTTCAGTCGCGGACGGAAATAGAGCAGTTGAGCGAGTTCGACCTGCAGCTTCGCCTGCCAGGTACGGGCTCGGCTGGCGAAAATGTCGAGGATAACCTCGCTGCGATCGACGATGACCGTGTCGAGGACTTTTTCCAGATTGCGGCCCTGGCTGGGGCTGAGCTGGTTGTCGAAAACGACAAGCTGCGCATCGAGCGACTTCACCATCATCTTCAGCTCTTCGAGCTTGCCCTTGCCCATCAGTGTCGCCGGATCGGGCGTGCGACGGTTCTGAGTCAGCTCGCCAACGACATCGACGCCGGCGGTTTCGACCAGGCCGCGGATTTCCCACAGCGGGTCCTGGGCGTCAGTTTTTTCGGAAGGATCCAGTACCGCCGCCAGGATGGCTCGCTGGTTTTTGACACGCAGTGTTTCTCGTTTGGGCTCTGCCAAGTGGTTTAGTTTCCTGATTTCTGCCGGTGTGTGATGAACTGCCGAGCGATCATTGGCAACGGACCGCTCACGTCGAGTGTATTTCGCCCGAACCGCCGAAACCATCGTCATCTCCAGAGCTGGGAATTCCTCATCAGGAAGACGTCGACAGACGAGTGCCGCAACGGGTTCGGACGAGTACGATTTGCAACGTCCCAAAGATTTCACTCGTTCCTGCGCTCCGCGTGGGAACGCTTCGCCGGACACCCTGCGCCCAGAATCGCCGCAGAGCGGCGGTCACCGCGTTCCCACGGAGACCGTGGGGACGAGTTTTCATCAAGCTCCCGTTCTCACGGAAACAACCAATGAGCGACCGCTGGATTGCCGACCGGATGCACCGCATTGACGCTTCCGGGATCCGCAAAGTCTTCGACCTTGCCGCGAAGATGACCGACCCGATCAACCTGAGCATCGGGCAGCCGCACTTCGATACGCCGGACGAGATCAAGGAAGCGCTGTTCGAGGCCGTTCGCGACGGTAAAAACGCCTACAGCCAGACGCAGGGCATCGAGCCGTTGCGAGAGAAGCTGCAGCATCAGGTCAACCTGGAACTCGGGCACGCCGACCGACACGTCTTTGTGACCAGTGGCACCAGCGGCGGTCTGATGCTCGCCCTGAGTGTGCTGGTGAATCCTGGCGACGAAGTGATTGCCTTCGACCCGTACTTCGTCATGTACAAACACCTGACGTCGATGGCCGGCGGCAATGTCCGGTTTGTCGATACCTATCCGGACTTCCGCATCGACCTCGACAAAGTTCGCGACGCGATCACTGACCGGACGAAAGTCATTTTGTTCAACAGCCCGGCAAACCCGACCGGCGCCGTCGCCACCGAAGAAGAGATGCGTGGCCTTGCCGAGCTGGCCGCCGAAAAGGACGTCGCACTGATCAGTGACGAGATCTATCGGTCGTTCTGCTACGACGAACCGTTCGTCAGTCCTGCAAAGTGGAACGATCAGACCATCGTGATCGACGGTTTCAGCAAGTCACACTCGCTGACTGGCTGGCGGCTCGGTTTCGCCCACGGCCCGCAGCACGTCATTCAGCAGATGGTCAAGCTGCAACAGTTCACGTTCGTCTGCGCTCCGCAGCCCATGCAGTGGGCCGGGCTGGCGGCGCTCGATTGTGACATCTCACCGCGCGTCAACGAGTACCGCCAGAAACGCGACTTCATGCAGAAAGAACTCGGTGACGATTTCGAGATTTACGGCGCTGGCGGCGCATTTTATCTCTTCGTCAAAGCGCCGTGGGGCACGGGAACCGAATTCGTCCAGGCCGCTATCAACGCCAATCTGCTGATCATCCCCGGCAACGTTTTCAGCAATCGCGACACTCACTTCCGGATTTCCTACGCCGCCGAGGACCGCACGCTGGAGCGCGGCGTCGAGGTGCTGAAGCGGCTCGCCCGTCAGCCTCGGTAGTGCTGGCAGGAATTTGCTGGCACTGTTCCGGCAAGGTTTCGCCGGAACGGCGCAAAGCAAGTTCCGGCCTGCTCCGGAAAGGTCGAGATCGCTACCGGCTTTCGCTGTCGAGGCCGTAGTCGGTGACCTTCTTGTGCAGCGTGTTGCGGTTGATGCCGAGACGTTCCGCGGCCTTGATCTGCACGCCCTGGCACTGGCGCAGCATCTGGGCGAGCAGCTCTCGTTCGACCAGCGAGACGATTCGTTCGTAAGGCTTCGGGTCGTCCTGAAACTCGGTCAGACCGATTGTGACCAGTTCTTCCGCCGTCTTCTCTGCCCCGCCTGAACGGTGTCGGCCGATGCGGACCGGAGCGAGGCCGCGGACGTGTGGCGGCAGCAGGTCGGGAGTGAACTCGCCGTTCTGGATCAGCACGAGTGCTCGTTCAGCGTAATTCTGCAACTCGCGGACGTTGCCCGGCCAGGAATAACTCTGCAGGGCCTTGACCGTTTCCTTTGCGATCGTTGGGACGGGGCGTCCGGCCAGCTTCGCGTAGTGAGCGACGAAGAAATCGAGCAGGTCCGGTATGTCGTCGGTCCGCTCCCGCAGCGGCGGCAGGTAGATCGGGACGACGTTCAGGCGGTAATAAAGGTCTTCGCGGAACGTACCGTTTTCAATTTCATCGAGCAGGTCGCAGTTCGTCGCGGCAACGATGCGGCAGTCGACCGAAATCGTCCGGGTGTCACCAACCCGTTCGAACTCATGTTCCTGCAGGACACGGAGCAGCTTGACCTGCAGCGTGTAGCTGACCGAGTTGATCTCGTCGAGGAAGATCGTGCCGCCGTGCGCGGCCTCGAACCGTCCGGTGCGGTTTTCATGAGCACTGGTGAAGGCTCCCTTCACGTGACCGAACAGCTCGCTTTCAAGCAGGCTCTCGCTGAGGGCTCCGCAGTTAACGCGGACGAACGGGCCGGACGCTCGCGGACTGAGTTCGTGAATCGCCCGCGCGATCAGCTCCTTGCCGGTCCCGGTCTCGCCAGTGACAAGCACAGTAGTCGGCGTCGGCGCGACAAGCCGCGTCATTCGATAGACCTCGCTCATCGCAGGGCCAATGCCGATCATTCCGTCGAGTGCCTGAGACATTTTCGATGCTGATCTGAATCGCGAGTGAGCTGCCGGCCCGAATCAGAAAGCGTCCGTGCGCGGCGAAGTGTGCGCAGACTGCAGGCAAATGGTCAAGCAGTCTGATGTTTGAATCGCCATTTTCTCCGGTCTGTCGGCTCGGTATCTGTCAGTTCTCGAAGAACTGCCCAGGATAGCTGCTTCTTTTGCGAGTGACGATGGCAAAAAGTGCCAGTGTGGCGAGCTTCGTAAGTTGGGATCGTCGCGGATTTCGTGAGCAGGTCGCTGGTCAGGCCAGTTCGGCCAGAACCGCTCGCACGTCGGATTCCGGGACGTCACCAAACGTCTCGACATGCCCCATTTGCGTCGGCAGGACGAAGCGGAGCTGGCCGGCGACGGTTTTCTTATCCAGTTTCATCTTGTCGAGAATTGCGTCTGCCGTGAAATCGCTGCCTGGCGGGAGTCGCGAAATCATGCCGAGCGATTCGATCAGAGTTCGCTGCCGGGCGGTCACATCAGCATCGATCAGGCCGCGTTTTTCGGCCAGCCGGCTTGCGTAGAGCATCCCGATCGAAACCGCCTCGCCGTGCAGCAGTTCGCCGTAGCCGGCCAGAGCCTCGAACGCGTGCGCGAATGTGTGGCCGTAGTTCAGGACCGCTCGCAGGCCCGTCCGTTCGTATTCGTCCTGCTCGACGACGTCTGCCTTCAACTGGCAGCTTCGCGCGATGATGTGTCGCAGTACGCCGGGGTCGCGGGATTTCAGGCCGGCGATGTTCTGTTCGAGATAGCCGAAGAAGTCGGCGTCGAGAATCACGCCGTACTTGACGACTTCGGCCATACCGCTGAGATAGTCGCGTTCGGGCAGCGTCGTCAGTACGGATGTATCGATGCAGACGCCAAGCGGCTGATAGAAGGCGCCGATCAGGTTCTTCGCCGCGGGGTGGTTAATGCCGACCTTGCCGCCGACCGAGCTGTCGACATCGGCCAGCAGGGTCGTTGGCACCTGGATGAACGGAACACCGCGACCGTATGTCGCTGCAAGGAAGCCGGCTGAGTCACCGATGACACCGCCGCCAACCGCGATGACCGCTGTTTTCCGGTCTGCCTTCATTGCGACCAGGCAGTCGTACAGTCGCGAAATGACGTCGAGCGATTTCGTCGTTTCGCCGGGTTCGAGCTGCTCCAGCTCTGCCTTCCAGCCGGCGTCAACCAAGCTGCTGAGCACTGTTTCCGCATGATTCGCGACGTTCCGGTCCGTGACCACGAGAGCCGACCGCTGCCCGTCTTTGCTCGGAAAACGCTGCATGTACCAGCTTTCGGCAGTTGGGGCGACGCAACTGAGCGAGTCGCTGGCAATCAGGATGTCGTAGCTCCGCTCGGCCAGGTTCACATGAACGGTGATGGAGTCAGCGAGCTGGTCGGTGGCCGAGGATGGTTCGGGATGCGTCACGTCGAGAATCCGGTTGGTGAGATCGGGAGGTCGCTGGCTGCGGACTGTAGTTCGGTTCCGAGGGGAGTAGAACGGAACGGAAGTCGCCAGCAGCGACGATGAGAATCGCGGCTGGCTGAAATCCGCTGGAAGGCTCTCTGGGACGGAACGAATTTCACACGACGATTTTCGGGCAACGCATTTGGGGTAACCGATTCGAGCGTGAGGCGTTGTTTGAATCCGTGCCCGCAGGCCGCTAGCATCCGCCGCTTCTATTCGCCCGTGCGGGCGGAGAATCGTCGTCTCTGTGTGATGTTCTCAACGCTTCTGCTCGCTGTTTCGATCTGTCGATGCGGTTGGAGTGGGAGAGCCGTTCACCGGTCTCCCGGACGAAGTGTGCACACGCGACCCCATTCTGTCGTGGCCGGACAACGGCTTGATGAAGGAGGCCTTGATGGCTCAGATCAATGTGAAGGACCTGCTCGAAGCGGGCGTGCATTTCGGGCACCGAACCAGTCGCTGGAATCCGAAGATGCGACCGTACATTTATGGCCGCCGCAATCTGATTCACATTATTGATATCAAAGAGACCGTTCGTGGTCTGATGCGGGCGCAGCAGTATCTGAAGAAGGTCAGCTCGCAGGGCAGCCTGATCGTTTTCGTGGGAACGAAGCGGCAGGCGGCTGAGCCGATCATCGAAGCTGCTCAGGCCTGTGGAATGCCGTGGGTTTCCGAACGCTGGCTCGGCGGCACGCTGACCAACTTTCGGACGGTGCGCAGCCGGTTGAAACGCTATGACGAGCTGGAGCAGCTTGAAGAGAGCGGCGAACTCGCTCAGTACTCCAAGAAGCGACAGTCGACGTTGCGTCGGGAATTCAAGAAGATCAAGCGGAACCTTGAAGGTATCCGCCATATGAATCGCATTCCGGAAGCGGTTGTCATTGTGGACCCCAAAGCCGAGAAAAACGCCATTGCCGAATGCCGGCTGATGGGCGTCAAGATTGTCTCGCTGATCGATACGGACTCGAATCCTGACGACGTCGACCTGCCGATTCCGGGCAATGATGACAGCATCCGCTCGATTCGCCTGATTCTGAGCCAGCTTGCCGACTCGATCATTGAGGGCAGATCGGCGATTCCGCAGAAGGAAGCCGCTCCGGTTACCGAAGAGCCGAAAGCGGTTCCCAGTCTTTAATCCACAACGTCCGGCGGGCGACCAGTCGTTCGGCCGGGCTGCTCCAGTTTTTCTACCGCAACCGGACACGGATGTTCGGTGTGCCGGCTGAATCTGCGGTCCCGCCATCGGCGAGTTCGATCACAGCTTCGGCTTTCAATCACTCAGTCACTACAGAAATAAGGACAGGCCCATGTCAGTCAGTGCCGCCGCCGTGAAGGCACTCCGTGAAAAGACCAATCTGCCGATGATGGACTGCAAGAAGGCCCTCGTGGAAGCAGACGGAAACGAAGAAAAAGCCATCGAAATTCTGCGTGAGCAATTCAAGAAGATTCAGCTCAATCGAGCCGACAACGCGACCACCGAAGGCACGATCGCAATTCTGATCAACGACGATGCGTCGCTGGCTGCGATGGTCGAAGTTCAGTGCGAATCGGCTCCGGTGGCGACTGGTGAAGATCTGCAGAGGTTCGCGAAGCAGTGCGCTGAGCAGCTTCTGAACGGTCCTGGCGCGGCAACTCCGGAAGAACTGCTCGGCCAGCCGGCTCCAGGAGCGGAAGGCAAGACGCTGCAGCAGTGCTGGGAAGACATGACGAACCAGATTCGCGAGAAGATCGTCGTCGCCCGAGTGGCTCGCGTTGAAGGTCCCGTTCAGGGTTACGTTCACCATGACGGCAAGAAGGGTGTGCTTTTTCAGGCGGACGGTGATTCGGGAAAGCTCGATGTGCTGCGCGACGTCGCCATGCACATTGCCGCGCTTTCGCCGGCCTGCTGTCATCCGGAAGAACTGGATGCGGCAGCCGTTGCGGCTGAACGCGCCCGCCTGACTGAAGAGGCGAAAGCCTCCGGCAAGCCGGACAACATCGTCGAGAAGATCGTCGACGGTCAGATGAAGAAGTTCTTCGACGAGCAGGGCGTCCTGACGTACCAGGCGTTCGCGAAGGATGACTCGAAGACCGTCAGTCAGGCACTGGCAGAAGCCGGCTACACCGCCAAAGGCTTCACCCGCTGGGTGCTCGGCAACTGAGACAACTCTCGGAAACGCATTACACATCCGGGACGAACAACTGAGAGCCAACTGCGAGGGACAGGAGTCATCACTCCTGTCCCTCGTTTTGTTGAGTCGCTACTCTTCCACGCCAAATGAGGTTCCGGTGCGGAGCATCGGGACAGGTTGCTTCTGGAAGGAAAGACATGTCGGAATCTGGCGTCTCCCCTGTTTACAAGCGTGTTCTGCTCAAGTTGAGCGGAAACAGTTTCTGCCGTGCTGGCGAGTCCGGCATCACGATGGCGGAAGTCTCCAGCGTCTCGTCGCAGATCAAGCGGATTCACGATTCCGGTGTGCAGCTCGCGATCGTCTGCGGCGGCGGCAACATTCTCCGCGGACGTGACTTCGCCGCCGTCAGCGCGTCGATCAAAGCCCCGACGGCTCACTACATGGGAATGCTTGCGACCGTGATCAACGGGCTCGCGCTGCAGGACGCTCTGGAAAACGCCGGCGTGCCGACTCGCCTGCAGACCGCGATCCGGATGGAAGGTGTTGCCGAGCCATTCATCCGCCGCCGCTGCGTGCGGCATCTCGAGAAGGGACGCGTCGTAATCCTCGCGGCTGGAACGGGCGGTCCCTTTGTGACGACGGATACGGCCGCCGCGCTCCGGGCACGCGAGATCGAAGCCGACGTCGTGCTGAAGGCAACGCGCGTCGATGGGGTTTACTCGGACGATCCCGAAAAGAACCCGCACGCGGAGCGTTACGCAACGATCTCGTTTCAGGATGTTCTGCGGCATGATCTGAAAGTGATGGACGCTCAGGCGATTCACCACTGCATGGAGCAGAACATCCCGATTGTCGTGTTCAACTATCAGAAGCCGGGCAATCTGGAACGCGTCATCACTGGCGAGCCGATCGGGACGCGCGTTGGGGGTGCTTAATAACGCCCCGGAACGTACCGATTGAGCCACGTGGCGTCACCTGTCAGAATCCCGCGACCGGGGAGACCTCATTACAGCTCCGTTTCGCTCGGCAAGTCACCAAAGCGACTGACGAATCTCCGTAGTGAAAGTCGCCCGGATGCTCGGCAACAATGTCGAGCCGAAACTCATTGCAGGTTTCGCGACGACTCGACGGATTTCGGTCATTCGTTCTAAAGATCACCAGACATCGAGTTCAGTCAGAACTGAGGACTTCGTAATGGATCAGGACGAGATTCTTCTCGACGCAGAAGAACGTATGGAGAAGGCGGTTGAGGTTTTTACCAATGACCTATCCGGCCTGCGGACGGGGCGGGCCACGACGGGGCTCGTCGATTCGATCCGCGTTGACTATTACGGCTCGCAGACGCCGCTGAAGCAGATCGCGAATATCTCGGTCCCCGAACCACAGCAGATCGTCATTCGCCCGTTCGATAACGGCACGATGAACGATATCGTCAAAGCCATTCAGGCCAGCGATGTCGGTCTCGCTCCGATGTCCGACGGCCGGCTGATCCGCTTGAACGTGCCGGCACTGTCGACCGAACGCCGCCGTCAGCTCGTTTCGCGTATCAAAGAGTTCGCTGAGAAGGCGCGAGTTTCAATCCGCAACATCCGCCGTGACGCGAACAAGCACGCTGACCAGTCGCAGAAGGACAAGATTCTGTCTGAAGACGAGCGTGACACAGTCAAAGACGAGGTCCAGAACCTGACGAAGACCTACGAGACAAAGGTCAATGACGCGGCGGCGGAGAAAGAAAAGCAGATTATGGACGAGTAGCGTCCGATTGATTTCGGATGGGTGGCCGGGGTGGAGCGAGGTACGAGCGAAACTCTGAGGCTTCCTTCGCAAGCTCAGTCCAGCCCCTCCACCCGTCGCAGTTCTGACTGATCAGGAAAGTGCGTTGCGTCATCCGGACTGCGCGTTGCAGGCAAACTGAAGCGATCTTCCGTCAGTTGTTCCGCTCGTTTTGAGTGAACATTCCGCGGGTTCTGCTGACGATGGCGCCTGCGTCGTACATACTGCCGCCGGAAAATCACTCCAGCTCGGAACGCCTGACTGCGCTGGTTGCCGGCTTGAGCACGATCGGCAGTCGGACGCAGCGAGGACAACGAGCCGTCTGGACTGCCGTGGCGGTGCGCCAACCTGGGGAAGTCTGTGCGTCAGAGAGGACGTGTCTGTGTCTCAGCTTCGACTCGCTCTGGTCATCCACAACCATCAGCCCATTGGCAACTTCGACGGCGTGTTCGAGCAGGCCTGGAACGACAGCTACCGGCCGTTTCTCGATCTGCTGGCGGAGTTTCCCAGCCTGGCCCTGACGCTGCACAATTCGGGCAGCCTGCTTGAGTGGCTGGTCGCGCACAAGCCCGAATACCTCGACCAGGTTCGCTCGCTGATCGAACGCGGCCAGATCGAAATCATCGGTGGGCCGTTCTACGAACCGATTCTGGCGAGCATCCCGCGGCGCGACCGCATCGGCCAGATTCAGCTCTACTCGAAATATCTGGAGCAGCACTTCGGGCAGACGGTTCGCGGCATGTGGGTTCCGGAGCGAGTCTGGGAGCAGTCGTTCGCCAGCGACATTGTCGATGCCGGTATCGAATACACGGTGCTCGACGATTCGCACTTCCGCAGTGCCGGCCATGCTCCCGAGGAACTGACCTCGTACTTCCTGACCGAGGACGAAGGCCGCGTGCTGAGAATCTTTCCGGTCTCCGAACCGCTGCGGTACGCGATCCCGTTTCAGGACGTCCATAAATCGATCGAGATTCTGCGCGGACTCTACGAAGCCAATCCGAACTCGGTCGCGGTCTTCGGTGACGACGGTGAGAAGTTCGGCACATGGCCCGAGACTTACAAAACGTGTTACGAAGAGGGCTGGCTGCGGCAGTTCTTTCAGTTGCTGCAGGACAATGCCGAGTGGCTGAAGGTCTCGACGCTGGGCGAATGCGTCGACAATACCCTGCCCGCCGGTCGGACTTACCTGTCAGATTCCAGTTATCGCGAGATGACCGAGTGGGTTCTGCCTGCCACGCGGCAGAAAGTCCTGCTGACCCTGCGGAAGAAGAAAGAACAGGATGACCCGGACTGGCCACTGCTTGCCCCGTTCGTCCGCGGTGGTTTCTGGCGGAACTTCCGCAACAAGTATCCCGAAACGAACGAGATGTATTCGCGGATGCTGGGCATCAGCAACCGCTTGGCGCAGCTTGAGCAGCGGGACGCCGACCGCGAATTTTCCGACCAGTTCAGCGAGGCCCGCACCGAGTTGTACCGCGGCCAGTGCAACTGCTCGTACTGGCACGGAGCATTCGGCGGACTCTACCTGCCGCACCTGCGGCACGCGATTTATCACCACCTGATCGCTGCGGATTCGATTCTCGAACGCGTTGACCGGCGGCTCTCCGGCGACGTCCCCGAATCCGCGCGCGATGACCGCTGGGTCAGTGTCGCCACGGACGACTTCAATTTCGACGCGCGTAAGGAAGTGCGGATCGCCGGCGATCGACTCGTCGCGTATCTCGCGCCGGCTGTGGGCGGGCATCTATACGAACTTGATGTTCGCAGCATTCGTCACAACCTGCTGGCGACGCTGAATCGTCGGCCTGAGATTTATCACGAAGCGATCATTCAGGCAGCGAATCCCGACAGCGAGCAGTCCGGCCTGAACGCCGCCAGCATTCAGGGAGAGATCAAGTGCAAGCAGGAGGGGCTGCATCAGAAGATCGTTTACGACTCGTGGCCGCGCAAGGCGCTGGTTGATCACTTCATTCATCCCGGCCTGTCGCTCGAAGACTTCCGCGCCGGCAACGGGCACGTCAGCGATTTTCAGTCCGGCGTTTATCAGACGCGGCTGACGAAGTCGCGCGAACACGTCGAAGTCTGTATGGCTCGCCGAGGCCAGCTTGCCGGGTACACGATTCAGGTTGCCAAGATGGTGTCACTCGACGTGTCGAGCAGTGGGACGCTCGAAGTCCGGTATGAGCTTTCGGAAATGCCGCCCGGACTGCCGGTGCACTTCGCGGTTGAGATCAATCTTGCCGGGCTGCCGGCCGGCGCGGACGACCGATACTACTATGGCGGCGATGGCCAGCGGCTCGGTCGCCTGGAAACGGAACAGAATCTCGATCACGTCGAACGAATCGGCCTGGTCGACGAGTGGCTCGGCATCGATGTCGGCTTCGACATTTCAAAGCCCGGTGGCATCTGGACTTTCCCGATCGAAACCGTCAGTCAGTCCGAAGGCGGCTTCGAGATGGTCCATCAGGCCTGCTGCGTCGTCCCGCACTGGGAGTTCGAGGTTCCTGAAGACGGCAAATGGTCCGTCGAGCTGAAACTCGGCGTTGACACCTCCGCCGCCCAGGCCAGACAGCTCGCCGAAGCCGCCGGCGCGTCACATTAGCGCGGATGACTGACGTCCGTAGCGAAACTCGCGCAGAGTTTCGGCGCGACGTAAAGGGTGGCCGGGGCTGGAGCGAGGAACGAGCGAAGCCCCGGTTCGCGTTGCTGTTTTCCAGGACATCGGCACGGACTTTGTTTTCAGCGTTCCGGGGCTTCCTTCGCAGGCTCAGTCCAGCCCCGGCCACCGGCTTAATTGGACAACGCCATTTTGGCGAAATGTGCGGCCATACAAGCACGAAGCGCAAGCGAGTGAGTTTGATGTAACTGACTCACTCGCTTGCGCTTCGTGCTTTTACGGCAATCGAAAGTGGTTCTGTCCGTTTAATCACGTACATCCTGAATCACTCCGTGACAATCGCGACCGCTCGGCACCAGCCGGCGCTGGCAGCTTTGATCTTCACCGGCAGGCACGAGACCCAGAAGTCGTGCGAAACCGGGATCTGGTCGAGGTTGGCGAGCTTCTCGATCTGGCAGTACTCGTTGGTGATGCCGGCGAAGTGGGCCGGCCAGATGTGGCGACCGTCGCCGGTGCGTTGGAAGTCGGCGACCATGTTTGCGAACGGACGGTCGATTGTGTACGCGTCGATGCCGATCACCTTGACGCCCTGCTCGACCAGCCACAGCGTGCCGTCGCGTCCCAGCCCCGGCTGCTGGAAGTACTCCTTCGAGTTGATGCGCTGATCGGCTCCCGTCTGCAGCAGCACGATGTCACGCGGCTTGAGTTGGTACTCGATCTTCGCGAGTGCCTGCTGCAGTTCGGCGACGGTGATCTCGTCACCCGGCGTCAAGTGCCGCATGTCGAGCCGCACTCCCGGTGCGAAGCACCAGTCGAGCGGCACTTCGTCGATCCGCTTTGCTGGTTCGCCGCCGGACGTCGGGCCGTAATGGTACGGCGCGTCGACGTGAGTCCCCGTATGCGTGATCATGTGGACGTCTTCGATCGCCCAGCCTTTTCCGTCCGACCAGACGAGGTCATCTGGAGTCACGCCAAAGAACTGCTGCATCTGCGCGAGCCCTTCGCCGGAGTGCTCGACATAATGAATCGTGCCCGGCAGTGGTTCGCTGACGGCGTTGCTTTCGAGCGGTACGCTGAGGTCGATCAGTCGACAACCGTGAAACATCGAATGTCTTTCTTTGAGGTTTCCGCGTGACGAATTGCGAGTCAAATGGCCATTCGATCAAAGGCAGCGGCGACGAAACTGTTGCGGTAGCGGTCGATGCAGCCGCCACACTGGCCTGGCTCCGCTGGCCGGAAGTCTGGCTGTTCGGCGTGCTGAGTGCAGCCGACATCGCGCTGACTTACGTCCTGATCGGCCACTTCGATCATGTCGAGGGAAATCCGATCGCGGCGTACTTTGTCGAAGGCTGGGGCCTCAAGGGGATGATCTGGTTCAAGGTCGGGCTGGTGACCATCATTCTGGGCGTCTGCCACTTCGTACGGCCTCACCGTCCAGTCGCCGCGCGATCGATCATGCGTCTGGGGGTTCTGGCAGTGACTGCCGTCGTTGTTTACAGCGTCGGGCTGTTGTTGCGGGCTGGTTAGGGCTGCGTGCTGCGTTCGTGGCAGGTGTCATGGCGAATTCGGCCGCATCCGGCGTCGGGCCAGCATTTGGAGAAATCTGGCGGCAGTTGCCGTTACGCCGAATCGCCGCTCGGAGTATTCGTCGGCTGCGAGCGCCGTTTTGTGAATCGCAGTCGACCTTCGTTGACTCGTTTCAGAACGAAGTACCACATCGAAGCGACGACGAAGCCCGATACTCCAAAGGCGAACCAGGCATAACGGACAAGCTGTGCCTGCAACTGGTTGACGGGTCGCAGCACGGATGCGACCCGTTCCTGGACGACGGCCGTCCAACCGGTTTCACCAATCGGGGCAAACGCCGCCAGCCACTCGCCCCCGGAAGCTTCCGGATCAATCTCGCTCAGTGGATCATGGTAGGCGGCCAGCCGGATACTGCCTGTCTCTGATTCGTTGAGCAGCTTTGTCGTCTCGTCGTCAATCTTCAGGTGAGCCGACGGACCGTCGGCGACGGCTTTTTCCAGTACGTCGTTGCTGGCAAACCGGGAATGGTCCAGCACGCGGCCATTACGACTGTCGATCACGGCGATCGTTCGCGCAACGCTTTCCGGACCGGCGATGCTGAACTCGTACTGCGAGAGTAACTGCCCGAGGTGTGTCGTTCGTGCCAGGACGCCGATTACGGCCGTCTGGTCGGCGTTCCAGACGGGAACGGAGAGAGCGACCATCGTGCGGTGCGTCGCTTCGCTGACGAACGCGATCGAGATGTGCGGCTCATGCAGAGGCGTTACGCTGTCTGGCGTCTGCCCTCGTCGGAACTGCTGATTCAGGCCGTGGTAGTAGTCACGCCAGGAATAGTCTGCGTCGATCGTTCCTGGATCGAACGGGCTGCGCCAGCGCTGCCGGCCGCGCGTGTCGACGAGGAACCAGCTCACGTCGAGTTCCCGGCCGTGCCGCTGCCGCCGTTCGTCGACGTTACTGCGCATCCGATCGAGAAAATCGAGCACGCGGGCGCGGTCGGCCCACTCGCCGCGTTCAGCGGCTTCGATGGCCTGCCGCAGACGATCGTCCGCCGCGATATCTACTAGTTCATCCATCCGGTCCTGCAACTCGTGGTCAATGCTGCGCGCGAGGATTCCGACCGACAGCACGTCGCTCTCCAGTGCCCGTGACGTCAGATTTTCCTCAGTCGTCCGCACAGCACTGTTCATCGCATTGGCGGCGAAGAAGAACATGGCGAGCAGGATGACGCCCGGTCCGATCCCCCCCAGCGCGACGAGCGGCCGGTTGCGGCGTCTTCGTTCGTGCAGCTTCAGCGCGTCGAGGACCTGCTGCGCGTTCGAGTATCGCTGCTCGGGATTGACTCGCAGGCAGCGGTCGACGATGTCAGCCAGTCCGCGACGATCGACGCCCTGCACGCGGTGATGAGCCCGCGGCGGCGGTTCGCTGGTGACGATCGCCCGGTACAGATCGAGCCGCTGTTCGAGCGATTCGACGGCACTCAGCCGCTGCAGCAGTTCCTCGGTTCGCAGCGGTGGCTTGCCAACAAGCATGAAATACAGCAGCGCACCCAGCGAGTAGACGTCCCACCGCGCGTCAGGGACGGCCTTCAGGTCTGCCTGCTCAGGCGGCATGTAAAACATCGTACCCAGCGACGAACTGTCCTCGTCCAGCAGCCGCGACTGCCCGAAGTCACACAGTTTTGGTTCGAGCGACGAATCGAGTAGCACGTTGGCCGGCTTGAGATCGCAGTGCAGAATCCCGCGTCCGTGCGCATAAACGAGTGCCTGACAGACGGCTCGAACAATGCGGATCGCGTCGTCTGCTGACAGCGGGCCGCGCTCGTTGACGTATTCTTCGAGCGACCCGCCCGCGAGATACTCCATGACGAAGTACGGCGGATCGTGCTGCCAGCCGACGTCGAGCAGGTGCACGATGTTCCGTGAGGCGTCGAGCAGGGCGAGTTTCTCAACTTCGCGGTTGAGCTGCGTCCAGTCGAGACCGCGGCGGTTGGCGTACAGCTTGACGGCGACTCGTTTGCTGGTGCGTTGATCGCGGGCGAGCCAGACCTCGCCATACGCGCCCTCACCGATCTGTTCGATCAGTTCGTAACCCGGCACGCGCGGGAAGCGCCCCACCGGCCGCTCGCTCAGACGCCGGGTCGCTTCAAGCTGTTCCGGCGTCTGAATCGGCGTCTTGTCGAGATCGTTGTGCGGCGTGCCGTTGACATCGGTCATCAGGTTGAGGCCGGGTTATGCCTGCGGTTCGGTCATTCGGTACGGATCGAGGGCTTCCTTGAGCGTTTCTTCCGGCAGAATTTTCTGCTCGATGCACAGCTCACGAATCGTCTTGCCACTTTTGAAGGCTTCCTTCGCCAGCGCCGCCGCCTGCATGTAGCCGATCAGCGGGTTGAGGCTTGTCACCATTGAGAGGCTCTTTTCGACCGCCGCTTCGCAGGCCTCCTCGTTCGCCTCCATATCGGCCACGCAGAGATCGACGAACGCGTCCGCCGACTTCGCGATCAGCATAATGCTCTCAAGCGTCGTCTGACCCATCACTGGCATCATGATGTTGAGCTGGAACTGGCCGCCGGTCGCACCACCCATCGTGATGGTCTGGTCGTTGCCGATCACTCGGGCCATCGCCTGCATCATACTTTCACACATGACCGGATTGACCTTGCCCGGCATGATCGAACTGCCCGGCTGCAGGTCCGGAATCTGAACTTCGTAGAAACCGCACCGCGGGCCGGAACCCAGCCAGCGGATATTGTTCGACACGTTGAACAGGGTCGTCGCGATCGCCTTCAGCTCACCGTGCGCTTCGACGAGTCCGTCGCGCTGGGCATTGCCTTCAAAGTGGTTGGCCGCTTCGACAAACGGGATGTCGAGCTCCGACGCCAGGACTGCGGCGACGCGAGAGCCGAATTCGGGATGCGTGTTAATGCCCGTCCCGACCGCGGTACCGCCGACCGGCAGTTCGAGCACGGCTTCGAGGGCTCGCTGAGCCCGACCGACCGACAGTTCAAGCTGCCGCGCAAAGCCGCCGAACTCCTGACCGAGCCGCAGCGGTGTTGCGTCAGCCAGGTGCGTTCGTCCGATCTTGATGATTCTGTCCCAGGCAGTCGCTTTGTCTGCCAGCGAATCACGCAGCCTGCCAAGCGCCGGAATCAGGTTCTGCTTGATCGACGTCGCCACCGCGACGTGAATCGCCGTCGGGAACGTATCGTTGGTGCTCTGTCCCATGTTGACGTGATCATTCGGGTGAACCGGCTTCTCTCCCTCGAAGCGATCGCCACCCGCGATCTCGATCGCGCGATTCGAGATGACCTCGTTCGCGTTCATGTTGCTCGACGTGCCCGAGCCGGTCTGGAAGACATCGATCGGAAACTGGTCGTCGAACCTGCCGGCTGCGACTTCTTTTGCCGCGGAGAGCATCGCCGTGACCTGTTGGTCATTGATCGGGTTTTTGCCCGAACCGGTTAGCTTGCCGAGGTCGCGGTTGGCGACGCCACACGCGTATTTGACTTCGCCGAGGCTGTGAATCAGTTGCGGAGGCAGCGTCCAGCCGGAGATCGGGAAGTTGGCGATGGCCCGCTGCGTCTGGGCTCCGTAGTACGCCTGAGCCGGAACCTGAACCTCTCCCATCGAGTCTTTTTCGAGGCGAAACCCGGACATGACTGTGTCTTCCTGCCACGGCGAATCGGCCGCGACTCGTGATCAAACTGCGGAAGGACGGACCTGTTGAACGCGTTCGGCGCAGTTTAGCTGGCCGGTTTCGAGGGTACAGCGAAGGCCACGGATTGACGATTTTCTGGTCCGGATTGCTGGACAGGACAGCCTGAGCCTTCTATCGAAGAGGCTGCGTTCGGACGATTGATCTCTCGCGACGTACGGAACCGGCGACATGGCATCACGGGAAACCTCACGTTCGCTCGTCATTGGCTGGCGTGAGTGGCTGGAACTGCCTGATCTGGGCATCCGCCGTGTCAAAGCAAAGATTGACACCGGCGCTCGCTCGTCGTCGCTTCATGCGTTTGATGTCCGGCCGTTTGAACGCGACGGCAAACAGTTTGTCCGCTTTCGAGTCCACCCGTTGCAGCGTAATAATCGTCAATCGGTCGAGGCCGAAGCGGAGGTCCTCGAATACCGTAAGGTGAAAAGCTCGAATGGTCAGACGTCAAAGCGGCCCGTCATTCTCACAACGGTTGAGGCTCTCGGCGAAGTCTGGCAGATTGAACTGACGCTGGCGAACCGCGACGAAATGGGCTTTCGGATGCTGCTTGGCCGCGAAGCTGTTCGTGGCAGGTTTCTCGTGGATGCCGGCAGCTCGTTCTACGGAGGCGGGCCGAAACGGAAAAAGACAAAGCTCAAACGCAAACGAGCCACGTAGTTCCGGCCTCGCGCCGGCAGGGGATCCTCAATGAGTCTGTCATTCGATGAACTGACACGGCGAAACTTCTTCGGCCGCGTGGAACGAGGGCTCGGTGGGATCGCGCTGCTGAGCCTGTTGCGCGAAGCCGGGCTCGGGACAACGGCGGGTCACTCAGCACGTGCCGCAGTCGCGACGCCGCTGCGACCAGAGATCGATCCCGCTCAACCATTTGCCGCCCGCAAGCCGCACTTTGACGCGCAGGCAAAGAACGTTCTGGTCATCTTCTGCTCTGGAGCCTGCAGCCACGTCGACACGTTTGATTACAAGCCGGAACTGATCGCTCGACACGGCCAGCCGATGCCGGGCGCCGCGGATCTCGTCACGTTTCAGGGAGCGCAGGGCAACCTGACGAAAAGTCCCTGGCAGTTCCGTCCGCGCGGTGAGAGCGGCAAGATGGTTTCAGACCTCGTGCCGCAGCTTGGTGAGCTGGCCGATGAGATGTGCTTTCTGCACGCGATGACCAGTAAGACGAACACGCACGGCCCCGGCGAGAACTTCATGTCGACGTGTTTCACACTCGACGGTTTTCCCAGTGCCGGCGCGTGGATTACCTGGGCACTCGGCAGCGAGAACGCGAATCTGCCGGCTTATGTCGCAATCCCTGACCCCCGCGGCACGCCGCAGTCGAGCGTCAACAACTGGGGGCCGGGCTTCCTGCCCGCTGCGTTTCAGGGCACGGACTTCAACGCCTCGAACCCGATCCGCAACCTGCAGCGACCGACCGGCGTCTCGGCGGAAACGGACACGGCGACGCGCAGTTTTCTGCAGCGGCTCAATGAGCGACACCTCGATCGTTTCCCAGGTGACACGGAACTGGCTGCGCGGATTTCGAGTTACGAACTCGCTGCCCGAATGCAGCTCAGCGTGCCGCGGGTCAGTGACCTTTCGTCCGAGTCTGCGTCGACGCTGAAGATGTATGGCGCTGACGACGCAGAGAATTCTCTGAAGGCCGGGTTTGCTCGCAACTGCATCCTCGCCCGGCGGCTGCTCGAACAAGGCGTCCGGTTTGTGCAGCTCTTCAACGGCGCCTATCAGACGGGGGGCGAAGGTGTCAGCAACTGGGACGGACACAAGGTTCTGGAGCAGCAGTACGCGAAACACGGTCCGGTGCTTGACCAGCCTGTCGCAGCACTGCTGCGCGATCTTAAGCAGCGCGGTCTGCTGAAAGACACGCTGGTTCTGTGGTGTACCGAGTTCGGGCGGATGCCGACATTTCAGAAGGGAGCCAGCGGGCGGGATCACAATCCTTCCGGCTTTACCTGCTGGCTCTCCGGTGCCGGTATCAAAGCGCCGTACTCCTACGGTGCGACCGACGAATTCGGCTACAAAGCTGCCGAAAACGCCACGACGGTTTACGACATGTATGCGACCGTGCTGCACCTGCTGGGGCTCGATCACGAACGGCTGACGTTTTATCACAACGGACTCGATCGCCGTCTGACCGACGTCCACGGGCACGTGATCCGAGAGATCCTCGCCAGCAAACCGTAGGCAAGGTCGCCAGGAGTCTCGACGGTCCTGCGTGTCGATCACTCCACGTAAACGAACTCGTTCATCCCGAAGATCGTCTGGCAGAGGTCCGTCAGCGCATGGAGTTCTGAGCCGGTCACCCCCGCTGAGCTGTAAATCCCGCTCTGCTGCTTCACGAACGCGGTGGCCAGTTCGAGTTCTCTGCCTGTCGGCACACGATCAAGAGCTCGCCGATAAGCCTCGGTCACAGCCTGAGAAACGTTGCCACCAGGCAGTGACGCGGCAAACGCTGCTGCGTACTGGCGGCCCTGCGGGCTGTTGAGAAACATCAAAGCCTGCGGGGCGATGGTCGTGCTGGCCCGGTTGCCGATGCTCACCAGATGCTCGGGCCAGTCGAACAGCATCATCATCGGAATAAGCTGGCTGCGTTTAATGAAGAAGTAAACGCTGCGGCGCTTCATGTTCTGATCGAGCGTGCCGGGGCCGAACATCGTTTCGTCAAGCTGACCGGACACGGCGAGCATTGCATCGCGGATCGCTTCAGCTTCCAGACGTCGCGGCGGGCGGCGCCACAACAGTTGATTCTCGCGGTCGATCGTCGCCCGTGCTTCGTCGAACTCGCCCGACTGCTGGTACACCCTGCTGAGGAGGATCTGCGTATGCAGCCGCTTGAGCGACCAGCCGTGTTGAATGAAGTCGGCCGCCAGCCAGTCGAGCAGTTCCGGGTGCGTCGGACGTTCGCCCGAGAAGCCAAAGTCGTTTGTCGTCGACACGATGCCGTGCCCGAAGTGGTGATGCCAGACGCGGTTGACGATAACTCTTGCTGCCAGATCGCCCGCACCTCGCTGTGTATCAGTGATCCAGTTCGCCAGAGCGGCGCGGTCAAAACTCGTCCGGTCCCAGCCAGCCGGTTTGTCGACTTGCCAGTCGCCGAACTTCGTTTTCGCGGGCATCAGCACTTCGAGGAAGCCGGGTGACGCGACTTCCTGTTTCTGCTTCGGGTCACCGCGGAGCAGCCGATACGTCTGCGGATAGAAATGCGGAAAGCCGCGCCCGTCCGCGTGATGACTCATATGCGGAAAGCCTTCGCTGCTGACCATGACTTTGGCCAGCTTGAGGTCTGGTCCCTTCTTCTTCAGAGCTTCGAGTGCCTGCGTCTGTGTCTGCCATTCTGGATCGGTCGCACGGTACCAGTTGAGTGCTGTCGACCAGTCCTTCGCAGTCTGATCGACGTTGCTGTCGTCGTCCGCAGCTCCGGCTTTGTGGAGCGAGGTCAGTGCCGCAACGACCTCCGCAGGAGGGCCGACCTGACCGACCTCCGGCTTCAGTCCCGCCTGTTGAGAAACTGTCACGCGAAAGTGCCCGAGCGTGTGCTTCGTGTTGGGGTGATTGAGTGTCAGTGTGACGGTGACCTCGACGCCGGCGTCCGCTGTCACCGGTTCGGCGAGATCGAACACGGCGGACTGATCCTTGCCGATGCCACCCGCATCGACGGCCCAGCCGCTGACGGGGTCATCGTCGATCGATGCCGCCACTGAAAGTGACGAGTCGTTCTGCTGATGCGTCGCGCGAGCGGCCGTCAGCTTTGCCACGACCGGCTCGGCCGTCGGTTTTCCGTCAACGAGCCGCCGGGTGGTGATGCGAATGTCTCCGAGTGCGAAGTTGCCGTTCGAGGCGCGGCCCGGACCCTTGTTCGGCATCGAATCGTGCGTCAGTGCTTCAAGCCGGATTGAAGCGATCTGACCGAGCGTGCTCGTGCCCGTGACGGTGATGACTTCCTTTGCCGGGGCGTCGCCAGTCGCGAGAAACGCTCCGTCCGGCTGCAGATTGAACTTCGTTCCGGCTGACGAACTTGCCGACGCCGACGCCAGTGGTGTCCAGGGGCCGAGACCTTTCTCCGGTGGATTCAATTTCAGCCAGACGCGGAAGCGCTGCGGCAGTCGAGTTTGTTCAAACGTCGTCAGTGCAGCTTTGAGTTCGGCAAGTTTCGCTGCGTACTCTTTCCGAGCCTGCTCATTGGCGCCCGGATCGAGGTCGACGTCGATCTCGCTGCGGATCGTCTTCGTAAAGATCGACGCCAGGCTGTAGTAGTCCTGCATCGAGATCGGGTCGAATTTGTGGTCGTGGCAGCGGGCACAGCCGAGCGAGAGTCCCAGAAACGCAACGCCAGTCGTCGTGACGACGTCGTCCAGTTCGTCGTACCGGGCGGATTCAAATTCAGTCTCGGTCAACTGCGTCGGGAACGCGCCGGCCCCGATAAACCCGGTCGCCATCAGCGCCTGGGGATCGCTCGGTGCCAGTTCGTCGCCAGCAAGCTGCCAGCGGACAAACTGGTCGTACGGCATGTCGGCATTGAACGCCTTGATCAGAAAGTCGCGGTAGTGGTACGCGTACGGCCGATCGTAGTCCTGCTCGTAACCGTGTGATTCGGCAAAGCGTGCGACGTCCATCCAGTGCCGCGCCCAGCGCTCTCCGTAATGCGGTGATTCGAGCAGTCGATCAATGACTTCCTTGAGTGCCGCCTGCTGATCGTTCTGACTCGCGGCGATGAACGCGTCGACTTCTTCCGGCGTCGGCGGCAGACCGGTCAGGTCGAAGTAGACGCGTCGAATCAGCGTTCGCGGCTCCGCGATGCCGTTCGGCTTGAGTCCGACAGCCTCCTGTTTCGCGCGGATAAACCGATCAATCGGTGTTCGGCACCAGCCGGAGTCGGCGACCTGAGGTGGCTCCGCCGGCTGAAGCGGCTTGAACGACCAGAAGTTGCGATCGGCGTCCGTGACTTCAAACGGTGCTGGTGGTCCCGCCTTCTGCTCGATCAGTGGCTGATCATAGGGCGCGCCGAGATCGATCCACTGCCGAATCGCCGCTATATCTTTCCCGGTCAGCTTTGGCGCCTTGTACGGCATGTGCGGCTCGGCTTCGTGTGTCAGCAGCAGGATCAGATGGCTGTCCTCGGCGGTTTTCTCGACGAAGCCACTTTCGATCAGCGACTTTCGCGTGGCGAGATTGAAGTCGGCTTTGGTCGACTTCCCACCGTGACACTCGACGCAGTGATCGACCAGCAGCTTGCGTACGTGCGACTTGAACAGGGCAAGGCCCTGCTTCGCCCGTTCGGCGTGATCCTTGTCAACGGCTGCCGGTTTCGATGCCGTCTGTTTTGCGGCGGCTTCCTGAGCTGAACTCTGACGCAACGCAGACAGAGTGACGATCAGTGCGAGCGTCAGGAAAAAGCGAGCGGACATCGGAGGCTCCACGGAAACGGAAGGACCGGAATCGACACAGGCGGCAATCGAAATGACTGGGCAGGGCCGACAAACCAGAAAACTGGCCGACGGCAATTTCGGGTGGGGGACAAATCCGAGGAACCTTATCGTCGAAGATGCCCGTAGTCAGAGCAAGCCTCGCGGGGAAAGGCGCGCAAGGTGTGAGTGCTGTCAAGCTGTCAAACGGTGGCCGCACTGCTGGACGAGGCTGGCGGGAGCTGCACCCGACGTTGGAATGCTGCGGTGACAGGCAGACTCGCTGTGGATTAGTTGGACAGCGCCACTTTCGGTTGCCGTACAAGCACGAAGCGCAAGCGAGTGAATCAGTTACGTCAAACACACTCGCTTGCGCTTCGTGCTTGTCTCCTCGCAGATTTCGCTAAAGTGGCGCTGTCCAATTAGAGTCTGAGACGCGATCACAAATGGATGCCC
>WGMU01000070.1 GCA_016124895.1 bacterium | reverse complement strand
GCATCCGCGGATCGTCCCAGCCGGAGACGAGGTCCTCTTCGACCAGTTCCAGCAGCTTCCGCTTGCTCATCACGGTGTAGCTGAGATTCAGCCGGGCGAATTCGATCTGCTGCGGCGCATGAATGCCGAGCTGCTCGATAAACCAATCATACAGAGCGCGGTGCGTTTCAAATTCCAGCGTGCAGATCGAATGCGTGATGCCCTCGATGGAGTCGCACTGGCCGTGAGCCCAGTCGTACATCGGGTAAATGCACCAGTCGTTGCCAGTGCGGTGATGCTCGGCGTGGCGGATGCGGTACATCAGCGGGTCGCGCATCAGCATGTTGGGATGCGCCATGTCAATCTTTGCCCGCAGCACGTGTTCGCCGTCCGCGAACTCGCCCGCCCGCATCCGACGGAGCAGATTGAGATTCTCCTCGATCGAACGGTCGCGAAACGGGCTGTTGGTACCGGGCTCGCTGACCGTTCCGCGGTTCGCGCGAATCTCGTCAGGCGACTGGCTGTCGACGTACGCCTTGCCGGACTGAATCAGCTTCTCCGCGTACTGGTAAAGATGCTCGAACTGATCCGACGCAAAGTACAGCCGCTCGTCCCAGTCGAAGCCCAGCCAGCGGACGTCTTCCTGAATCGAATCGACGTACTCGACGTCTTCCTTCGTCGGGTTGGTATCGTCGAATCGCAGATTGCACAGGCCGTTGTACTTCGCGGCCAGGCCGAAGTTCAGGCAGATCGACTTCGCATGGCCGATGTGCAGATACCCGTTCGGTTCGGGTGGAAATCGAGTGTGGACGCGTCCGCCGTTTTTTCCGGCTGCGAGATCCTTCTCGATGATCTGCTCGATGAAATTGAGTCGCCGTGTTTCTTCGGAAGCTCCCGAATCTCCAGCGGCTTCGCCGGAACCGTGATCCTGTTCGGATCCCATTGCCAACTCTCCGTCGTCGCCCCGAGCGTGATCGCTACTCCGAGCGTTCTGTTTGAACCGCGCATGAAAACAAGCCGGGACTGCAGGGCAATCCCAGCTTGAAAAACTCATTCAGAACCGCCAAGAGGCGGCGCAGAAACTCGATTACTCGGCCGTAGCTGCGAAATCGATAAACGGGCTGAGCCGCCGTGCCTTCGCGAAAATCTCGTCTTTTTCACCCTGGCTCTGAGCAGCTTCGTACTTGGCCCGCAGCTTCTTCAGCTTGGCCCGCCGGGTGCGGCGCCGTGCGATCTCACGATCACGCTCTACGCGTCCCATCGGTCAATCCTTAAACAATCTAGTGGACACAGAATCGCCTGCAGTCAGGCGGAAAATTCGGAAGAGGCGAAAAATAGCGACGCTTTTCCAGAGAGTCAACGAGAGGTTGACGCAGAAAAGGCCGCGATCAGGGTGCGATTCCAGAGATTGTCGAACAGATCAATGTTGGCTGCTGCGAGACCTGTTCGACTTCTCAGAGGCGACAGTCCCGCAGGCGTTCGCACCGAGCCCTATGGCACGTCCGGCGGAATGATTTCGATGTCACCAAGCGGCGCACCTTCGGGCAGGTCTTTCACCTGCCTGTGAATCTGCCCGTGAACGCTGATGTGGACGACCGCGTCGGAGACCTCGAAATTTGACGCTTCGTCATCGCCGCCGACAACCAGCGGCACCTTGTGACTGTAGACCTGTCGGTTGCCGAGCGTGAGCCCCGCAGCACGCAACTCCAGGACGCGTTCCGGATAAAAGAACTCGTCAACGAACTCCTCATCGTCGAGTGCTTCTTCAAATGCCTCGGTCGAGTCGCAGACCGGTACGATTTCACCGCCAACGACGTCAATGAAGCAGACTTCGCCCGAATCCGACTGAGCGAAGACGTCCCCCATTGCCGTCACCAGGACCGGCAGCATCAGGTGCTCCATCGCCCATTCCCAGTCGGCGAGCAGCGCAACCGGATCGATGCCTTCGGGGCTGATGGTGAGATCTTCGAGGGTCAGGCTCACGCGAACGCCTTTTCAACAGCGGCCTTCATTTTTGCCAGCCCGGTTCCGATGACGGTTGCGGCGTCCTGTTCCCAGTAGCCGGGGTTGAACAGTTCGAGCGACAGAACGCCGCTGAAGCCGGTCCCTGCCAGAGTCTGCAGAATCTGCGTCAGCGGAGCGACGCCGTCGCCGGGATACACGCGGTCGCGATCGGCGATCGAGTCGCGTGGCGGATCGGCCGGGTAGTCGTTCATGTGGAAGCACTGGATCGCTCCGCCGTCGATCAGCTCGAGCCCGGTGAAGTCCGACCCGCCTTTGTAGAGGTGATAAACGTCCGGCAGGATGCAGGCATCGGGATGCCGCGACTCGATGGCGACGAGTGCCGTTTCCCCGAGCCGCGAGAGGTTTTCCGAGAAGCCCCAGACTTCAAGCTGCGGCGTCACGCCGGCCTGCCGACCGACCTCCAGCAGCGCACGATAACGCTCGGCCGCTTTGAACAGGTCGAGCTTCCCGCCGCGGGTCGCTCCCGCCGGGGGCGCGGCAATCCGTGTTCCGCCGATCTGAGCAACAAGGTCCATATCGCGCTTCACGTGTTCGAGCCCCTGCTTTCGCTTCTCGTCGTCGTCGACGATCCAGTTCGCAAAGCCGATCGCACTTTCGACCTTCAGTCCCGCGTCCTCGATCCGCTTGCGAAGATCGCTCAGCGAACCGCCGTCTTTCACGTGTGTCTCGATCTGCCCGATCCAGGGTTCGATGCCGTCGTATCCGGCCTTGCCAACCAGCTCGACTTCCTGGGCCAGCGGCAGCTTCTGCCCCCGAATCGTGCTCGTATTAAAGCAATAGCGAAACTGCGGAGCCTTTGTTGCCGCCGCCTGAGCCGGCAGCGAAGCAGCCAGCGTGATGCTGCTCGAAGCAGCGGCGGCCGTGAGGAAGCCCCGTCGGGACAGATTGGATGCCATTGCAGAATCCCGTTGTGCATTGATTCGAGATACGTGTGCCACTGGTTCTGCCAGTGATTTGAAATCAGCCAGTGATTTGATTTCTCGTTCCAACGCTCCACGTTGGGACGCACTGTCGGACGCTCCGCGTCCAATCTGCCGGGCGTTCCGACGTGGAGCATCGGATGCGGCGTTCCCACGTGGAGCATGGGAACGAGGAAAACCGGTAGCTTTCAGCCGCTGCCCGCGTCAAATCTCGATGCTCAGCCCCGGAATCGCTTCTCTGAGCGTGTTCAGTGCGTCTTCGTCGTAACCGATCGCGGTCAGGCCGAGCTTCAGCTTCTTGAGTTTTTTCAGCTTGCTGAGTGACTCGACGGCGCTGGTGTCGAGCATCGTGCATTCGTCGAGTTCCAGCGTCTCGAGGTTCTCCAGTCCGGTCAGATGAGCGAGCCCCGCACTGGTGATTTCGCACTTGGACAAATCGAGCGCCGTCAGTGTTGTCAGCTTGCCGAGTTCTTCGAGACCGGCATCGGTGATGCTGCAGTATTCGAGAGCCAGATCGCGGAGTTTCGGGAACCCGGCCAGCGTTCCGATGCAGCCGTCGTCGACGATCGAACCGGTCAGGTCGAGCACTTCGAGATTCTTCAAACCGGTGAGATGGGCGACGCCTTCATTCGTCACGGCAGACTCTCGCAGATACAGCTCTTTGAGGCTCGTCATCCCGACTAGGTGTTTCAGGTCGTCGCTGAAGACACGGTTAAATCGGACATTGAGCGATTCAAGATTGCTCAGCCCGGTGATGTGAACGAACGCCGATCCGGGGATTTCGACGTCGTTTTCGAGTTCCAGCACCTTCAGTGTGCTGACTTTGCCCAGTGCTTCGAGCGATGCTTCCGTGAGCTGCGAATTCTTGCTGATGTTGATCGATTCGAGCTTCGGCAGAGTCGCGAGTGCCTTGATGCCTTCGTCAGTGATGTTCGGGCATTCCTGCAGCTTGACAACGCGCAGCGACGGGATGCGAGCCAGCGTTTTCGCGGATTCGTCTGACACGTTGGTAAACCGCAGGTCGATGTCGACCAGATGCTTCGCGCCGGCCAGGTGCGCGATCCCCGCATCCGTCACGTCGGTCCGCCGCAGTCCCAGCGCCCGCAGGCTCTCGACCTTCGACAGCGCCTCGACGCCCTTGTCCGCGATCCGGGTGCTCGCGGCGTCGAGGATCTGAAAGCTCTGACAGGCTGCGAGATGCTCACAGCCAGCGTCGGTAAAGTTCGGCCCGAACAGAATGACGCGTGTCACACCCGGCAGTTTCTTCAGCAACGCGAGGTCCTCGTCGCCGGTTTCAGTCGAGCGGAAGTCGGCGAGCACGACGTGGCCAGAGGCGTCCGTCTGCAGCACGACGTTTTTCGCCTTGAGCTGCGCCACAGCTTCGGCATCGTCGGACGGAAGCGCCTCGGGGATCAGCTTTTCGACTTTTGCGCCAGCTTCCGGCAAACCAGCCCCTGGCGCTGGAGCAGCCGTCGGCTTGCAGCCAGGCAGAAGACTCAGAGAAACGGTTACAGCGAACAGAACAGGAAACAGAGTTCTCATCGAAACAGTCAGCTTTCGGATCAGACAGGAAGAATTCCGCAGTTCGGCGTTGATGAATGAGTCTGAATCAAGAAACAAGTTCTCGAAATCAGCCGGCACGTGCTAGCGTCCGGTTCGACTCCAGGATGAACAGGGAACCGGACGCTAGCGCGTGCCGGCTGATCCAGAAGGGGGCGGAATCGGGAAGTTACTTCGGACACGTTACCTGAATAATGGCCTCTCTCGGAACGAGGGCGGCGCAGGCTATCCCCGGCTTTGGCGGAACGCAATTGTTGGAATCTCACTCGCCGGCGCGACGGGTGGCCGGGGTTGGAGCGAGTTACGAGCGAAACCCCGAGGCTTCCTTCGCAAGCTCAGTCCAGTTCCGACCACTTCGCTGGGTCACCTTCTGCGCTCACTGGTCGCTGATTCGCGGGCTGCTATCATCGGCGGTTTCCGATGCAGATTCTCGAAGTTCTTCGCCGCGGAGCCTCGACGTCCGTAATCTGCCTTCACCCTGGTTTCCGCCTTCCCGCAGGGGATTCAAACAGAGGAGATCTCCCATGAGCCATCAGACCAACCGTCGTGACTTCCTGAAAACGTCGGCCGCTGCCGGCACGGCCTGGTGGGTCGGGCACAGCCTGACTCCGGCGTTCGCTCAGAGCCGCGCGAACATCGAAAACATCAACTTCGCCTGTGTCGGCGTCGAAGGCAAAGGTTCGAGCGACTCGCAGGATGCCGGCAAGAACGGCAACGTTGTCGCGATCTGTGATATCGACGAACGCCGTCTCGAAAAGGCTGCCGTCCGCTTTCCGAATGCGAAGACCTTCGTCGATTACCGCGAAATGTACGCTGAGATGGGCGACAAGTTCGATGCCGTTACGGTTTCGACACCGGACCACAGCCACGCTCCTGCCAGCGTCGGTGCGATGAAGCTCGGCAAAGCCTGTTTCTGCCAGAAACCGCTGACCTGGTCAGTCTACGAAGCCAAAGTGATGAAGGACCTGGCCGCCGAAAAGGGCATCGCCACTCAAATGGGCAACCAGGGAACGTCGAACACCGGCCTGCGGGAAGCGGTCGAAATCGTTCGCGCGGGTCTGCTGGGCGAGATCAAGGAAGTCCACGTCTGGACCAACCGCCCGATCTGGCCGCAGGGGATCGGGCGTCCGACTGAAGAAAAAGAAGTGCCCAGTGGCCTGCACTGGGATCTGTTTATCGGCCCGGCGCAGATGCGGCCTTACAGCGACGTCTATCACCCGTTCAAGTGGCGCGGTTGGGTCGACTTCGGCACCGGCGCTCTGGGCGACATGGCCTGCCACACGGCGAACATGGCTGTGATGGCGCTCGACCTGTTCGATCCGAGCTGGATCGAAGCCGATTCGCCCGGCATCTTTGAGGGCGAGACTTACCCGAGCCGCGCGAAGATCACGTTCCAGTTCCCCGAACGTGATCGCGGCGACGGTCAGGGCAAGTGGTCGGCCGCAAAGATGTTCTGGTACGACGGCGGCAACCTGCCGTCTCAGGACCTGGTGCCCGGCACCAAGTTTTCGAGCAGCGGGTCACTGCTGGTCGGCGAGAAGGGCACGCTGTTCTCGCCGAATGATTACGGCGCTGCGTTCAGCATTTTCAAGCCGGGCACCAGCGAAGATCTGAAGATCGAAAAACCGGAACCGAGCCTGCCGCGTTCCCCTGGCCATTTCGTCGAGTTCGCCAATGCGATCAAGGGCGGCGACAAGGCGATGTCCGACTTCAGCTACGCTGCTCGCCTGACCGGCACCATCCTGCTGGGGAATGTCGCTCTGCGAGCCGGCGAAAAGGTCAACTGGGACGGCGCGAAGTTTACAACCGGCAACGCCGAACACGACAAGCTCCTGAAACGCGACTACCGCGAAGGCTGGACGCTGTAAGTAGCGGCCAGATCACGAGCCCTCCTGCACCGGGGATCGCCACCGGTCCTTGAATCTCAAACGGGCGACCAATCCCACGATCGGTCGCCCGTTTTGCGTTCAACAGAGTTGTCGCTGACGGCGACGTTTGAAATAAACGCAGGCAGAACCAGGGAACGCAGCAGCGTTCCGGTAGTACGGCCTGCAGGCTCTGGAACTGTGGGGCGCTTGCGCCGTGCTGTTTGCAGCAGTGCTCTGTTCCTGCCTCTCATCACCATGCGAAGGTCTGCTATGCAGCCTGGCCTGCCGTCATCTCAGGAGCTGAAGGAATACCGGATCTGGGATTCGTACTTCACGCCGTCGTATTCGCATCCCGGCCGTGACGGCAGCAGCGGAATCTTCGCAGATGTGGAACGCTCGCTGCCGGTGATGCGGAAGGCTCAGTTCGAGAAGGCGTGCTACTTTCCACACGTTGGAGTTGGCACGACGACGGACGCCGCTTACGAGAAGCTGGCGCAGTCAAATCCGGACGTGATTCTCAAGCCGCTGGAACGCTGGCCGGACCTGCTGCTGGGAATGATTCAGCTCAACGCGAACGATGTCCGCGCGTCTCTTGATGCGCTCAACCGCTGGCTGCGCGACGGCCCAATGCTCGGTGTCTACTTCCCCGGCGGCGGGCCGGGAGCGATGACGTGCTCGCACCGCAACTTCTTTCCGCTGGTCGAGCGGATCATCGAACTGCGCGGTGTCATCATGCAGCACACCTGGTTCAAAACCGGCGGCAAGCAGGGACCGGGTGAATCGACACCGAGTGAACTCGCCGAACTGGCCGCGAAGTATCCCGAACAGAAGTTCCTGTGCGCTCACGCCGGCGGCGAATGGGAACAGGGCATCCGCGCGGTCGCTGCGACACCGAACATCCTCGTTGAAACGTCCGGCTTCGACGCGACTGCTGGATTCATCGAGATGGCCGTGCGGGAACTCGGCGCCGAGCGAATCGTCTTCGGCAGCCACCTTCCGTCGCGGTCGCTGGGAACCGAACTCGGCAAAATTGTCGGCGCTGACATTTCCGAAAACGACCGCAAGCTGATTCTCGGCGAGAACTACCGCCGCCTGCTGCAACCGATTCTGCAGCAAAAATAAAACGAGATGACCGACATTTAAGGAGCATTGCGATGCCTGCGTCTCAAACAAGTCGGCGTGGTTTTCTGGCGAGTCTGGGGGGCATGGCCGCGGTCGTTGGTTCCACTCGTCTCCGGGCAGATGATCGGCCGCGGGTGACGAATCCGCGGGCAACGGATGGGGACGAGCGGTTTGAGCCGAACTGGGATGAGCGGCTGACGATCTCCGTTGGGCAGAAGAGTGGCGATCTGATCGGCAGCGACGACAAAGTGCTGCAGGCGGCGGTGGACTATGTCGCTCGGCTGGGCGGCGGGACGGTCAAGGTGCTGCCGGGAATTTACACGTTGCGAAACGCGGTATTTCTGCCGTCGCGAATCCGACTGCAGGGCAGCGGCGCTGAGTCGGTCATCACAAAGATCGCGTCCGGGCAGATCGAGCTGGCGGACGATTCGGACTGGTACGACCAGGAGATCACGCTGAGGCAGGCAGGCGACTTTCGTGTCGGCGACGGTGTCGTCCTGCAGGCGAAGAATCCGCACGACGGCAGCAGTACGGTGATTAAGCGGACGCTCGTCGCGCGGTCCGGCAATCGCTTCAAGCTGGATGACGGCCTCCGTAAGAATCTTTGGCTGGACGGCAAGCCGACGTGCTCGTCGCTGTTTCCGCTGCTGACGAGTGAATACACAGCAGACGTCGTCATCGAGAATCTAACGCTCGACGGCAACCGCGAGAACAACGCCAACTTCAACGGCAATTACGGCGGCTGCGTCTTTCTACAGGACTGTAACCGATACACGCTGCGCAGCGTGACGGCCCGCAACTACAACGGCGATGGCATCAGCTTTCAGATCTGCCATGACGTCGTGGTCGAAAACTGCCACAGCCACGACAACGCGGACCTGGGTGTGCATCCGGGGTCGGGGTCGCAGCGGCCGCTGATCCGCAACAACCGCCTCGAACGCAACAACCTCGGCCTGTTCTGGTGCTGGGGAGTGAAGTACGGGCTCGCCGAAGGCAACCGCATCGACGGAAACCGCAGTTACGGAATCTCGATTGGTCACTGCGACACCGACAACGTGATGCGGAACAACGAAATCACCAACAGCGGCAAGGTCGGCATTCTGTTCCGTGATGATGCGCGAGGCCGGGATTTCTGGGCGAACCGCAACATCGTCGAGAACAACCGCATCATTAACAGCGGTGGCGACGACGGCGTCGCGATCGACATTACCGGACAGACAAAAGATGTCCGCATTGCCGGCAACGAGATTCGCGAACAGCGGGCTCCGATGAACCGCGTTGCGATCCGGATCGGTGAGAAGGCCGGGACGATTACGCTCGTCGAAAACACGATCGAGGGCTTTGCGAGCGAGGTCATCGATCAGCGCACGGCGTGATGACTATTCGTGCCAGATCGATTTGAGATGCCAGGTATCGAAGCGGCTCAACGTTGGCTTACCCCGGTTGAGTAGACCTCAACTCACGCGCTGCCTATCGGTGCTGGTCGCGCCCGAGGATCGATCTGATTGTTGCCGCTGCGTACTGAACCGAGTCATTGCAGAGCCTCTTCCGGTGAGAGCAGTTCGCCAGGCAGTTGCGGCGTCGCACCCGCTTGCGAGCAGACAAACGCTGCGACGCGAGTTGCGTGCTGGTTGATGGTGTCGAGCGGCAGGCCGCGGAACAGTCCCAGTGTGACGGCGGCCGTAAACGCATCGCCGGCCCCGACCGTATCATTGATCCTGATTTGCAGGCCGGGTTGCTCGCTGATCTCGTCGCCGCGCAGAAGAATTGAGCCGGCAGCGCCGCGGGTCAGGACAACGGCCTGAAGATCGAAAATCTGGCTCAACGACTGCAACTGTGTCATTGGCGAGCCGACCAGACGGTACTGCTCGGTGAGAACCGGCAGCTCGTCATCATTCAGCTTGAGCACCGTCGCCAGTTGCAGTGACTCGTCAATGACCGGCAGACTGACGAACGGAGGGCGGAGATTGATGTCGAAGACGCGCAGACAATCGCTTCGAGTCGCCGCGACGAATTGCTGAATGGTTTGACTGGACTTCTCGCCGCGCTGGCCGAGCGTGCCGAAGCAGACCGCGTCCGCCTGGTGTGCCAGCTCGGCGAGGCCGTCACTCCAGTGCAGATGATCCCAGGCTTCGTCGTAGCCGAACTCGTAACACGGATACCCTGCCGCGTCGACGGAAACCCGCACGGCACCAGTCGGGAAACCAGCCGGTTGCTGAATGAATTCCGTGCTGAGCTGCTTCTCTGCGAGCGTCCTCAGGGCTGCTTCGCCAAGTTCGTCGTGCCCGACGCCGCTGACCATGCAGACGTCTCCGCCGAGCGCTGCCGCGTGCGCCGCGAAGTTGGCTGGGGCACCGCCGAACTTCGCTCCGTCGGGAAAAACGTCCCACAGAATCTCACCCAGCCCGACGATGACTGGGCGTCGTTTGCTGATCATGACGGATGGGGCTCCTGATTCGTTCTGTGAAAGTCCGTCAGTCGATCCGCGAAGGATAGAGGCTGCTGACGTTCGACAGAATCGGGTCCGTAGCTGATCGTGCTGACGGAGCTTCGACCCTGGCTCGAACGGAGTTCTCGCGACAAAATGCTGACGTCGACGCGTGAGGGTGGTAGACTTCCGGCCCCGCCTGACTGGTCGCCCGACCTGCCGGTCAATGATTCCTGCCTCGAAGTGACCCCTGCCATGCTTTCACCGCTCGCCGATACGTTGCCGCTGTCTCGTCGTGCTGTTCTGCAGGCGGGATTTGCCGGACTGTCGGGGCTGCCGCTGACTGACTCGGCGCTCGCTGGCAATACGACTCCAAAACGGGCGAAGGCCTGTATCTTCCTCTTCATGTGGGGAGGACCTTCGCAGCTCGACACGCTGGATTTGAAACCGAATGCGCCTGCGGAAGTGCGAGGCGAGTTCTCGCCGATCGCGACGTCGGTGCCGGGCGTGCAGGTCAGTGAGCACTTCCAACAGCTCAGTCAGCGAATGGAACGCGTGGCCGTGATCCGGTCGCTGAATCACTCGGATCCGGCGCACCTGTCGAGCGGCCATGCGACACTGACCGGGCATCTCGCGCCGGTGATCCGCAGCGACGCCGCACCGCCCAGCGAGCGGGACACGCCGCATCTTGGCTCGGTGATTTCCTACCTGAAGCAGGCCGGACGGTTTGAAGGTCCAGCCGCGACCGGTCCTCTTCCGGACTTCGTCACGCTGCCGTGGAAAGCGTATCACCCGGCGGCTCCGGGAGGTCAGGCTCCGGGACAGCACGGCGGGTGGCTGGGGCGAAGCTGGGATCCGTTTCTGCTGAGCGGAGATCCCAACACGCCGAACTGGAGCATCCCGGCACTCGCGCTGCAGGATGGAGTTTCTGCCGAGCGGCTGCTGTCTCGCAGTCATCTGCTGCAGTCGATTGATTCGCAGCGGGTGGCACTCGCAGCGGCGGCTCAGTCGCAGACGATGTCCGCCCATCAGGCAAAGGCCGTTGACTTTCTGACGTCGTCCGCCGTTCGCGAGGCGTTCGACCTGAGCAAAGAGTCCGACGAAACCCGGGACCGGTACGGGCGGAACATTCATGGTCAATGTGTGCTGCTCGCGCGGCGACTGGTCGAGCATGGCGTGCCGTTCGTCAATGTGAACTGGCACAACGACGGCCAGAACTTCTGGGACACGCACGGCAACAACTTCAATCGGCTGAAGAACGATCTGGTTCCGCCATCCGACCGGGCGCTGTGCGCATTGCTCGACGATCTGGAACAGCGTGGTCTGCTGGAAGAGACGGTTATTGCCTGGGTCGGCGAGTTTGGTCGTCGTCCGGAAATCACGGCGGGCAACTCCGGACGTGAGCACTGGCCGTTCTGCTACAGCGGTCTGCTGGCCGGCGGCGGTATCCGCGGCGGAGCGGTGTATGGCGCGAGCGACGCGCAAGGCGCCTATCCGGCGACCGATCCCGTCTCACCGCAGGACTACGCGGCGACGGTCCTGCAGGCGCTGGGCGTGTCTGAAGAAACGATGCTCTACGATCGCCAGAACCGCGGCCACCACCTGTATGGCGGCCGCCCGATCGCTGAGTTGTTCGGCTGAGCTGCGTCCTCGACTGATTGGTGACTCGGCAGAAGCAGCGAACTGGCCGCAGATCGACACCGGTCAACACAGATCAGGGCGAGTGGCATCTGTGACCAACGGTGGCTGTCCGTCTCGACGTCGAGTCAGAGATTGACGTCCGCGTCCAGCGGGTAAATCGGCCGTCGCAGCTTCTGGTAGTTGAAGCAGGCGAAGTCGGGGCGGTGGATGCCGGGTGTGTCGGCGTCGAAAATGTGGGCTGCCAGCGGGCCGATGTCGGCTCGGAAGTGGACGGCACTTTTGACCACCAGCAGGCGGCGCGCGGTCGGGTCGATGCCGGCGATGCGGAGCATTTCGGCGTCGAGTAACTGCCGGCGATAGGTCGAGACAACGACCTCGACGCCACCGATGACCAGCGTCGCGGTTGGGCCGAGCTGATCCGCAACTCCGTGCAGCATCGGGCCGCGGTAGCGGTAACGACCGTCGCTCAACGTACGCACGTAAGCGTCAGCTTCGATCGGCGTACCGTGCTGATCGTCGGTCTTCGCGCCGAGACGGACTCGGATCGTCGCGCCGCACCCGGCCTTGTGCGCCTGCGCAGCGGTTTCCGGATCGCAGATTACGCCGACGACTCCGCCTTCGACACCGGCGTCAATCATGGCTCGCAGCGCGACTGTGCCATCACACGGTGCGCCGCCGCCGGGATTGTCGGAGCCGTCAGCGAAAACGATCAGGCCGTCGTCGGGATGCTCGTTGCGAAAGCGGATGACGTCTTCAATCGTAGTGAGTTTCGGTTGCAGCTCGTCGCGGAGTTCCCACAGCCAGCCGGCCAGTTCGTCGGCTTTGCGTCTGGCGAGATCGGCATCGCCGTCAGCGGTGACGAGAACCGACACGCCCATGTCGCGGATGTCGGCAAACGGAAAGCCCATCGACACCGTCGCCGTCAGAATGCCGGGTTCGGCTTCGAGTTCTTTAACACGGCGCATCAGAGACTGCATGGGTTCGCGCAGCGTGCATTGCATCGGCGGCAGTGTGGCGAGCGGCAACTGACGATACTCCTGCACCGGCGAGACTTCTTTGCACACGATCCGCGCCATCAGTTCGGCGGCTTCGCGTCCACGTTCAGCCATATCGACGTGCGGGTACGTGTCGAAGCCGATGATGACGTCGGACTGCTCGGCCATCTGCGCCGTGATGTTTGCATGCAGGTCGAGCGTCGTGACGATCGGCACGTTTGGCCCGACGAGTTCCCGCACGGCTGCGATGAAGGCACCTTCCGCGTCTTCGTGCTGCTGGGTGACCATCGCGCCGTGCAGATCGAGCAGCACGCCGTCGACGGGCATCACCTGCTTGAGCCGTTCCAGGAACCAACCGAGCATCATGTCGAACGCGGATTGCTCGACAACGCCTGCTGGCTGAGCCCGCGCGGTCAGCAGTGGCAGCAGTTCAAATCCGGCCGCTTCAGCTCCGTCGATATACCCACCGTGAATCGAACCCGTCCCGCGGAAGCGGCTGAAGATTGTCTCGCCGCCACTGAGTTCCGGCCCGCAGTCGCTGTCACGCAGAAAGTCCGCCAACGGCGTCGGCGTCGACGCAAACGTATTGGTTTCATGCTGCACTCCTCCACTGGCAATCCGCATGGCTGATCTCTCACAAAGGGTGAATCATCGGTTGAAACACGGCGAGTGAGTCTATCGGCGAATCGGTCACCGCACAGCCAGCGAGGCGGAGGTGTCCCGCATTGACTGCTGGTCAGCGCGGGGAATTGTGTCAAAGCAGAATCCGTCGGGCTTCCTCTATGACGGTCGATCTGCCGTCCGTACAGTCCCGGTCCGTGCTGCCGTGCTCTGAGGTAAGTTCACTCGCGATGGAAGGAGCTTTCACGATGACGCAGAGAACTCGAAACTCAGCCGCTCTGGCACTGCTTGGCGCCGCTGGAGTGCTCGCTGCAGTCGGAGCCGCGTGCTTCAACGGCGCACGGCCAGCAGGTTTGTCCGCCGCAGAGGGGGCGGGAGTCGGTTCTGGAGCCTTCGATTCGCCAGCCGCCCCGGAAGCGAAACTGCAGGAGCCCCCACCGCTTGTGTTGAAACCGCAGCCGGCGCCACCAATCGGCGTCGCGCCGCTTCCGGTGGCTTCCACCAGCGCGATTCAACGTGTCCCTGCATTTACGGAAATGGAAGCGAAGGCCGAGGCCGTGCTCGACCTGCCGGTCACGGTCAGGTTTGAAGATGTCGATCTGAAGACGGCATTTGACAAACTTGCAGAACTGGCGGGTGTCCCCGTTGGACTGGGGGCCGGGCTGGGCCAGTTCGGTGATGAATTCGGCTATGAGAGCGCCAGCAGATTCAGTGCGGAGTTCAAAGGCAAGCCATTAAGTCTGGTGATTCAGAAGGTCTTCATGGCGGCGTTCGAGATAGAGTCCCTCAGTCCTCCAGACTCATTGTTCTCATTCACGTTTGCACCGACTGCGTCTGGAATTGAGTTCGGTATTTGTGGTTATGGACCGGCTGCAACGCGCGATACTCGGATTTATCTGGTCGGTCATCTGCTGCACGATTCCGATGACTGCCAGCGGATTATCGAACTGCTCTGCAGTCAGTCGGGCGGATACTGGAACGTGTCGACGAGCGACGGCCGCGGAGGTGTCCGGGTCAATGGAACTGTAATGACGACTGCCGATGACAACGACGTGCTCGTCATGGCTCAGATGGCTGGCTCAATCGTCTACCTCAAGTCAATGAGAGTTCTGGTCGTCACTGCCAACCCGCAGGCTCAATACAAAGTCGTCACGGGCTTGCGTCTGCTGAACGATGCGTATCAGGCGGTCGAAAGTTTCAGGCTGCAGCCGATGCAGATGAGTCAGGCGAGTCTGTCGACCATCGCGCGCTGACTCGCTGGATTTTCGGATGCAGCACGACGTGAATATTCTCAAGCAGAGGGATGGCAGCCCGACGGCTGTCATCTCTCGCTGGAGAGTGGAGTCCTTTCACGTTCAGGTCGCATGGAGACTGACCGGCTTTTCAAGTTCAGAGTGAACTGATTGGCGAGTTGCTGCAGCCCAGTCTGGCCAACGAACGACTGTGCGGTGCGTTCGCCAGTCAGTGGGTTGGCGGATGATTCGGTCAGGATGCGGACGGAATCCTGCAGTCCGGGAAGCTGCGCGACGGCAAGACCGCAGGCGACGGCGAAGCGTTTCTGCGGGTACAGTGGCGCATCGACGGTGGCGATGGACCACAGGTCGATGCGCAGCCAGGACCAGCCATCATTCATTGCTCGCGGTTGAACGAAGTGGCGGATGTCCGGCGGCAGGCAGTCGATGGCGTCCTCATCGATCAGCACATAAGCGTGCTCGTTGCCCGCCGTGTAGACGGCCCATGATGGCCAGTTGTCGAACCAGCCGGCAAAACGCAGAGCAGGAGTCACCGCCGCGACGATGACGACGCCACGGGCGAACTGCAGTGAGCGTGATAACAACACCGGCTCAGCAGAACTTCCCGAAGGTGTGCCACTGGCGCTGCCAGCGCCTGTTTCGACAGTTGCGCTGGCAGAGTCAGTGGCACACGATCGGTCTGCGTCTGACCTGCGGCTCTGCCCGATTTGATGTCTGAGCAGCAGGACGTTCTGCGTGATGAACAGGACGTTCCAGAGCAGCACGCCGGGGCGCTGATCCATGCCCCACGGCCCGACGGCGGTGATCAGCAGTCCGTGCATCAGCAGCGAGGCGAACAGCGCCAGCCGTCGCGCCTTCGGAATGAACAGACAGACGGCGACAAGCAGTTCGCCGATCGGCAGGACGGCGGCCGAGGCCGAACGCATCGCTGGCGACCAGAACTTCAGCGACAGGCCGAGCACGTTGGCGATCGCGGAGACGAACGTCTGGCCGTGTCCCTCGATAAACGCGCGGTCGCACTTCGAGATGCCTGACCAGAAGTAGATGCTCGCGGTGAGGAAGATGATCAGCCCGGCCGGAGACCGCAGCACTAGTTGCTGTGACTGGCTGACAGACTGCCGTTCGTCAAGTGTCAAAATCGGGCACAGCAGCATCAGATGATAGAGCCACGGTTGCAGGCGGTGCTGGTTCAGCAGAGCGAGGCTGACTCCGCACAGGATCATCAGCGAGCAGGCGAATCGGACGACGCTGCATCGACTGTCAGCCGCTGTTTTGAGCGAGCGGTAACGGAATCGATTCCGGATCGAGACGCACGTCAGCAACAGCAGCGAAGCGACCAGCAGCGTCGAGAGCACGTTGTCGATCCACAGCGGCACGTCAGTCAGCCCGTCGAGAAACGGGATCAGCGGGAAGCCGGAGTCACCGAACCACAGGTTGCGGGTTGCAGCGATCAGGCACAGGCTGGCGATCGCCACGACGGCTCGCAGAAGCGGCAACAACATCAGAACGCATCCTGGAATCGTGGCAACTGGCGGACTTCGTGGCTCGCAGCAGCCGATCCGCCGCAGCACTGTGGCATCGACCTATAGTCACAGAGCGTTGCAGCAACAAGCGGCGGCGTGCGTCTTCGCGTTTCTCTACTTCTACGACTGCGTCACGCCGATCTGATGCCTGATTCACCTGTCAAAACCGAGCAGCCGATTCATGTCCGTGAGCCGGCACAGAACGTGTCGCCGCCACCGCAGGCTGCGATACCGAAGTTGCGCGAGCCGATGATCGAGATCAAAAAGCTGGTCGTCCGGTTTGGCCGCTTCACCGCGGTCAATGAACTGAGTCTGTCAGTCAGCAAAGGCGAGCTGTTCGGGTTCCTTGGTCCGAACGGAGCCGGCAAAACGACGACAATTCGCGTTCTCATCGGTGGGCAGCGGCCAGCGGGCGGGCGAGTCACTGTGGCTGGCTGCCGAATTCCGGAGGAGTTCGGACGGGCGAAGTGCTGCTTCGGTTACGTGCCGGACACTGAAAACCACATGGACGAGTTCACTGGACGCGAGAACCTGGAGTTGTTCGCGTCGCTGTATGAGGCTCCGCGGACGCGCGTCGATGATGCGCTCGCCCGACTGGAACTCACGGAAGCCGCGGATGTTGCCGTGCGAGCCTACTCGAAGGGGATGCGCCGCAAGCTGCTGATCGCTCGTGAGATTCTGCATCGGCCGCGCGTGCTGTATCTTGACGAGCCGACTGCGAACCTCGATGCGCACTCGACCGAACTGGTGCGCGATCTGCTGCGCGAACTGGCCGCGGATGGCACGACCGTTTTTCTGACGACGCACAACATGGAAGAGGTCGAGCAAATCTGCGACCGCGTAGCGATTCTCTGTCGCGGTGAACTGATCGACTGCGACACGCCGACCAGTTTCATCACCCGTCACTCACGACGTTTCGTGCAGACGCAGTACGAATGCGATGGCGAGGTGATTCGAGAACTGCTGGACCTTGATGTCGAGTCCGAGCGCGACCGTCTCGCCCACCTGATCCGCACCGAACACTGCGTGCGCGTGCATTCACAGGAATTCGATTTCGAGGATGTCTTCCTGAAGCTGACGGGGCAGGCGTTTGGGTAAGCGTTGGTCATTGGTCCTTTGTCATTCGTCATCAGTGAGCAAGCGGGGCATTTGAGAATTCAAATCCCGCTCAGTCGGATCTCAGATTCTCTGATTCCTTATTCCGAACTTCACATTCCGGATTCCTCCCATGCGTTTTTTCATGCTCAGAATCCTGATCGCCCGTGAGTTGCGGCGGCTGCAGAAGAATCCGACGGCTCTCATGCTGATTGGGCTACTGGCGGCGGTGGCGCTGCTGATGGCGACCAGTCGGCCAGTGACGAAGCAGCCTGCTGCTGCCGCTCCTCGGATCTGGCTGACCTATGACCACCGGGCTCCGTGGATTGAGCACGTTGTTGCGAATCTGCCGAAGTCGCCTGAGATCGTGGCAAGCCCGCGCGAAGACCTGCGCGGCACCGATGGGCAGGATGCAGGTCGCTCGCTCGCTTACCCGCCGGGCGATCACGGCGTCGAGATTCAGCTCGGCGCGGACGCCAGCGATCAGCCGGTGATCCGCGTCATCGGCCGGTTTTCCGGCAAAGAACCCGCGGTACTCGACCCGTTCTGGAACTGGTTCTGGCCGACGGCGACGAGTGCCTTCACGCAGGGAGCGCGATTCGAGCAGCACGTTGTGCCGCTGCATCCGGCTCCAGAGTCAGTCGCGCAGGCTCTGCAGGAAGCATCGGTCGCCGACTTTGTCACGCCGGAACTGATCGGCGCGGTGCTGCTGTTAATCGTTCAGTTTTTCGCGTGCTGCCACCTGCTGGTTTCGTTTACCTCGCAGGATCGCGAACGCGGCACGCTGATGGCTTTGACGCTGAGCCCGGCCACGTCGAGCGAAATCCTGGCAGCGAAGTTCGTCTTCCATCTCGGTCTGTCACTGGGAGGCTGCGTCGCGATTGTTGCGATCCTGCAGCCGGCCGCGCTGCTGCAGCCGACGCTGTGGACGGTGCTGCTGCTGACGAGTTTCGGCCTGATGAGCGTCGGTACGTGCATCTCGACATTTGCCCGAACTCAGGCCGCCGCCGGTTTGCTCGCCCTGTGTTACATGCTGGCTGGAGCAGTGCTGTTTTATCTGTCGACGAAGTTCAGCGCGTTCGCGGCACTCAAGCAGTGCGTGTTCGAGAACTACAGCTTTCCGTTGCTGTACCAGACGCTGAAGGCGCCGCTGCCGCCGACCGTCGTGCTGACTCATCTCGCGACGATGGCGGCGATCGTCGCCGTGTGGTTCACGCTGGCGCGGTCGAGTTTCGTTCGCTTCGGCTGGAAGTGAGAACGAGCACTGCTTCGCGGCGATGCTACGGCTTCTCGCTGATCGAGCACTCGCAGACCATGCGTTCGCAGCCGGGGCAGCCGTTGCCGTATTTCGCGCGGACGGCGGCTTCGAGGTCGACTCTGGCGACGTTGGCTATCGTCGCCAGCCAGGCGAGCACGTCGGCGAATTCACTGGCGAGAGCCTCGGACGCGGCGTCCTGCGAGGTGTCTTCTTCACGCAGTGCGGCGGCGAGTTCTCCGACTTCTTCCATCAGCCACATAAACGTGCCGGGAATCCCGCGTGCCTCGTCCTTCGCGCCATACATCGTGCGAATGAGCTGCTGCAGGTCGCTCAGACTGATCCTGGAAGCACCGCCGTCGGTCATCGAATGGTTCCCGTGTCCTGTGTGTGCTGCTGTTTGCGAATGGTTGCCGCGGCGAAACGTACTTGCGATCGCCAGATCGTGGAACGGAACTCATTCCGTTCAGCCGGTTCGAGAAACGCTGTTTCGAACCCGGCGATCTGTGAAGGACCGTGGTTAAGGAACGTGTCTGAAATAACTCCGCCAAAGTGGCTCCGCACTCTGTGCGGAAAGAAAAGACTGGGCCGACGCAACGGAGTCGCGTGCCACTTTGATCCAGGGAAAGTGTTTCCGCCACGTCCCATTAAGTCGGTGCGAAATTCGGGGAACTGTAACGATTCTGTCATGTTTGACGGCTGGACGGTCGAAAGACGATAGAGACGAGACTCGATCTCGAAGGGCAAGTCTCCCGTTTTTCCGGTGACCGTCAGCCATGACAGAACAGCACACACACACCGATCCGGCACCTCGACACAACGACTCTGTGGAGTACCCGTTTCTCCTGGAGATCACCCGCGGACGCACGCAGAACCCGTTGCGGCCGATTACGCACGAGCGATTTCTGATCGGAGCCGGCGAACGCTGCGACCTGCGGCTTGGTGGCAGTGACATGCCGCCGCTGCACAGCATTCTCTACGTCGACGGGATCGACGTCTGGATTGACATGATCGCCGACGGGCCGGAACTGAAAGTCAACGGACAGGCGACTCGATCGACTCATCTGGCCGACGGTGACGAACTCGAAGTGGGTGCGTTTCAACTTGCTCTGCGCGACACGGGAGCCGAAACGCCGCCGCCGATTCTGCAGGCGTTCTCGGTCGATGACTTTGATGACGAACCGGAGATTGATCCATCGACACTGTCGCCAGCCGAACTGATTGAGCTGATCGAGCAGGAAGAAGAGCTGATCGAAGAGTTCGAAGCCCGCAAGCGGATGGGCATCGAAACGCTGATGAAAACGCTTCGCGATACACAGCCGAATGAAGAACCTATTCCTCAGCCGAAAATCGAGCAGTGTCCGGTTTCCGAACGTCCGCGCGACCTGCTGGTTGAACTCGAATCGGCTATTGAATCTCTGACGCGTTTTGCGGAAGAACTCGAACAGCGTGCTTTGCGACTGAGTCATCGGGATTTTCAGAAGACCGCCGCGACGCTGCTCGATTTTCAGCAGCAGATCATCGGTCGTCTGGATGCCGTGCTGGCGAAAGTCGCCGAGTCCCGCAACGCGAAGTCTGCACCACCGCCGCGCCACCGGGACGTCGCGTGACTCTGCTGGCGTTGCCGGTTTCCGTCTGGCGTCGAGGTCGCCGGAGTGTGGCTACGGAAAGAGTCCACGGACAAGTTTGGCCTCAGCAACGCGCTGAATGCCCTCGATCAGTGCTGCGGTGCGGACGTCGATCTGGTCGCGTTGAGCGCGGCGCATCGTGCGTTGAAACGCGTCGGTCAGAATGCGGTGCAGCCGGCTGTTGATTTCTTCGAGTGACCACATGTAGTTCTGCGTGCCCTGCACCCACTCGAAGTACGACACCGTGACGCCGCCTGCGTTGCCCAGAATGTCCGGTAGAACGAAGACGCCGCGCTCGTGGAGCACTTCGTCGGCCTCCAGAGTCGTCGGTCCGTTTGCTCCTTCCGCCAGCAGTTTGCACTGAATCCGCTCGACATTGTCACCGGTGATCTGATTCTGCAGAGCGGCCGGTACCAGAATGTCGCACGGCAGTTCGAGCATCTCCTGATTGGAGACTGCTTCGCCATCGGGGTATCCAATCAGCGTTCCGTTCTGATCGACGTATTCAGCCAGCGCGGTGACGGACAGGCCTCGCGGATTGTAGACCCCCGTTGAAACGTCGCTCACGGCGACGATTCGCGTTCCGAGTTCTTCGAGAAATCTCGCGGCGTTGCTGCCGACGTTGCCGAACCCCTGCACGACGGCGGTCGCGTGTTTCAGGTCAAGTCCAATGTGACCGGCCGCTTCTTCAACCAGATAGACGAGGCCGCGGCCCGTTGCTTCGCGGCGTCCGAGTGATCCACCAAGAACGACCGGCTTGCCCGTCACAACCGTCGGGACGGCATAGCCGACCTGCTGGCTGTAGGTGTCCATGATCCAGGCCATGACCTGCTCATTGGTGCCCATGTCCGGAGCCGGGATGTCCTTGTCGGGACCGATCATGCCAATGATTTCCGAGGTGTAGCGCCGCGTCAGTCGCTGCAGTTCGTGCCGGCTGACGCCCGTCGGATCGATCCGGACGCCGCCTTTCGCACCGCCAAATGGCAGGTGCATCAGGGCGCATTTCCAGCTCATCCACATGGCGAGCGCTGAAACCTCGCCGAGGCTGACATCTTCGTGATAACGAATGCCGCCTTTGGTCGGGCCGGCCGTCAGCAGATGCTGCACCCGGTAGCCAAACACGTTCTCGACTTCAGAATACTCGTCGCGGCGGAACGGCAGCGTGACGACCAGCGTGCGCTGCGGAAACAGCAACCGCTCGCGCACGTTGTCGTCGAGGTTCATGATCTGCGCGGCTTTCATGAACTGCTGCTGAGCCAGGCGGAACATTGGCGAGTCCCACTCGGCATGTTCTGCTTCGACGTGCTGAATCGCGTAGCGGACGGTGCGTATCAGTTTGCGCGCGTCAATCTTGCCTTTGACCAGGTAGGCCTGCGCGCCTTCTTCGACGGCGGTTGCCGCCATCGTCAGGTCGTCGGTCCCCGTGAGCACAACAACGGGCACATGGGGGGCGGCCTTCACGACTCGCTGAAACGATTCCAGCCCCTGACTATCCGGCAGCGTCAGGTCAAGCAGAACAACGTCGACGCCACCACGGTCCAGTCGGGAGATTCCGTCGGCGAGTGTCTTTACGGATTCGACATTGAACCGCGTCGCCTGCACCTTCGAGAGCATTCCCCGAATGACGACAGCGTCAACGGCGCTATCCTCGATCATCAGCACGAGAAACGGTTTCATCGAGCGGCTCCCTGAACTGAGGCTCCGGCATGTTCGGCTCGAACATCCTGTCCTGTCCGACGCCGTGCAGGCGGGCAGGCAGGACTGACTGTTGCGGTAGCGGTCTTAAAGAGTCAATACGATTCCTTGCGTCGGTCTGCTGACTGCGTTGGAAAATCACGATGTGGCTGCCAGTGGCAACTCTGGTTGCCGGACGCAACACTGCCGCCTGGCGTGTCCGCTGCAGATCTGGCTGCGGCGGGTGTCGGGCTGGTCTGGGCCAGGGCGGTTACCTGGAGGGAGGTGGCTGTGAGTGACGCTGACAGGGCAACGCTGTATGTCCGGCTGGGCGGATATGATGGGGTCTCCGCCGTGGCAGAAAACCTGCTGCCGCGATTGATCGGAGACGAACAGCTCGGACGGTTCTGGGCTCATCGTGGTACCGACGGGCTGCTGCGAGAGAAGCAACTGCTGATTGATTTTCTCTGCCACTGTGCTGGTGGGCCTCTGTATTACACCGGCCGTGACATGACGACAGCGCATCGCGGGATGCGAATTTCCGAGTCCGACTGGTTGCGTTTTAGCGGCCACCTGAAGGCGACGCTCGACCACTTCGATGTGCCAGAGGCGGAGCGAGGCGAGGTGCTCGCGTTTATTGAGAGTACGAAGGCGGAAATCGTCGAGGAACTGTAGGCCGGAACGAGCGTAGCGCCGGTCCGGCCTGCTGGCTTTGTATAAAAGGGGCATCGAGTGCCTGAATCGTCTGTTCGATTTGAAGATGTCCTGTCGGCTGCCGAGGCAATTCGCGGGGCGGTGCATCGAACTCCCGTGATGACCTGTCGGACGCTCGACGCACTGTCCGGGCGGCGACTGTTCTTCAAGTGTGAGCAGTTTCAGAAAGTTGGTGCATTCAAGTTTCGCGGCGCGTTCAATGCGGTCAGTCGGCTGCCAGACGAAGCGGCGGCTGCGGGCGTTGTGACGCACAGTTCAGGCAATCATGCGCAGGCACTCGCTCTCGCGGCGAAGATGCGGGGCATTCCGGCGTTTATCGTGATGCCGCGTACGGCGTCGCCGGTCAAGCAGGCGGCCGTGCTGGATTACGGAGCGGAAGTCGTACTTTGTGAACCGACGCTGGTGGCGCGGGAATCGACCGCGTCCGAAGTGCAGCAGCGGACCGGGGCGACCTTTATTCATCCGTACGATCATCCGCATATTATCGCAGGGCAGGGGACTGCGACGCTGGAACTGATTGAGCAGATTGCGGAACTGGGCGAGTCCCTCTCGGCTGTGGTTGCTCCGGTTGGCGGCGGCGGGTTGCTTAGCGGGACGGCCATTGCAGCACACGGGTTGAGCGATGGGATGCGGGTCTTCGCGGCGGAGCCAGCCGGAGCGGATGACGCGGCGAGGTCAAAATCGGCGGGTGAGTTCATTCCCCAGACAGCACCGAACACGATCGCTGATGGCCTGCTGACGAGCCTCGGTCAATTGACCTGGCCGATCATCCGTGATCAGGTCGAGCAGATCATTACTGTCAGCGACGAGCAGATCATTGCGGCCATGCGCCTGCTCTGGGAGCGGGCGAAACTGCTGATAGAACCGAGTTCGGCCGTGGTACTGGCGGCTGTTCTTGATGACCAGTTCCGCAGCGTTGTGGATATCGAGAGCGTCGGCCTGATTCTGAGCGGCGGCAACGTGAATCTCGACAGGCTGCCGTGGTGAGTCGTGAGCATTGCGGAGTGGTTGTCGCGACGCTCTGCCGGAACGGCACACTGCTCTTCTGCCTGCCTGAGAATCGCCTCAGCCGCAAAGTTTGCGCAGCTTCTCGAATTCTTGTGACCGGCAGATTTCGCTCAACCGGTACTCCTGCCTTGACCGATAAAGCTGACGTGTCGAGGTGCCCTGCGCGCCGCGGAGTGTGCACAGCTCGACGCCCGGAAGAATCTGAGCAACGGCGTTTGCTGGCCATCGAATCTGTCTGCAGGTTGGGCTGGCCAGCGGAATTCCAGGGTGAGGCTCTCATGGGACGTCTGGTGAAATCTCCGGCGAATCAGGCCCGAGCGGAGCGGCGACAGTTCGACGAGGAGCGGTTCCTGCGCGACGCCGGTGCGCTGGCTTCGCGTCTGCAGAACGAGTTGCAGCAGGGCTCGGGCTCGGCTGATCACAGCGCGTCAGGCCGTCATTCACCCATGATGACGGAGCTGGCGGAGACGCTGGACGATGTGGCGGCACGTGATCTTCCGGATCCACAGTCTGGTGACCAGGCCGACATCGGACCGACGGATGCGGATCTCGGAATCGCGAGTGGTCACGGAGCGGATCGGCCGCAGCGATTACGCGTATTCGCGCCGGAAGACGAAATCGAAGATGGTGAGTCTGCCGCCAGCAAAGCAACGACAGCCGTTGAGGACAGATACGAGTCCGTAATGCCACGATCGGAAGTGCGGAATGCCCGCGATCAGTTTGAGCGGGAACGGGAGCAGATTGCGCAGGCTCGGATTGACCTGCAGGAAGAACAGCGACGCTGGGCCGCGCGGCACGCCCAGCAGACGCGCCAGCTTGAGCAGCAGCTCGCTCAGATCGACGAGTGGAAGCTGCAGCTCGTCGAGCGTGAACAGGCTCTGTCAGAGGCCGAACGCGACCAGAAGGTCCGGCTCGAACGACAGTTCCGCGATCGCCAGGCTGAGGTGCATTCCGAAACGCAGCAGCTTCTCGATCAGTGCTCGACAGAGAGGGCGGAACTGGCGGGTGAGATTGAACGACTGCAGCAGGAACTTGATCGCCGTTCGCGCGAACACGCTCGTGAGGTGACCGAACTGCGGGCTCAACTGGAGAACTCGGAAGACGAACGCACGGTGCGCCGGCTGCAGGTGATTGAAGAGTGTGACCGGCGGATGGCCGAACTGACGGAAGAAAAGCAGTCGCTGGCGGAGTTGCGACGGCGGACTGAGGATGAAGTGGCGGCTGGACGGGCGGCGATTCGGCAGGAGCAGCGGGAGTGGGAACGCCGGCTTGCAGATCATCGACAGGAACTTCGGGATCAGACGGAAACGCACGAGCGGCGACTGGCTCAGGAACGAGCGGAGTTTCAGTCGTTCGTCGCGGAAGAGACGGCATCGATCAACGCGGCTCATCGTGAACTGCAGGCGGCTGAGCAGAAGCACGCGGCGTTTGTCGCGTCGGAAAAACGGCAGCTCGAACAGGAACGAGTCACGTTGCGCGAGTCCGTCGAACGGCTGCAGGTCCTGCTGCAGCAGCGGCGGCAGGAACACGAACAGCAGTTACAGGTGGAACGTCAGCAGCTCATGGAAGAATCGGATCGGCTGCGAGTCGAACTACGGGAAGAAATCGAACAGATTCGTTGTGAAGAACTGCGTCTGCTGGCGGATGAACGGTCCGAAGCGGAGTCGTTTCTTGATGCGGCGCGCGAACAGATCGAGCAGGAACGGACTGCGTGGCACGGCGAACGCGGCGAAGAAGCCGCGATTCTCAAGCAGGCATTGCAGCAACTGGAATCCGACCGCGAGGCATTGCAGGCCGAGCTGGCGGAACTCGAATCGAGACGGCAAGCCAGCGACGCGGAACTGATTCGGCAGCACGAGGAGCATTCAGAGAAGATTGCTGCTGAGAGGGAAGAGCACGAGCGGGCGGTCGCTCGTGCCGAACGCGAGTTTGCTGATCGGCGGCAGATTCTTGAGCAGCGGATCGCTCAGCAGGAGATCGAGCTGCAGGCGAGGCGGGAACGGCTCGAACACGAAATCAAATCGATGCACGAGCTGCATGAGCGGCGGCTCGTTGAAGACCGGCGCGAATTCGAGGATCAGTGCGACCGTCGTCGCGAGGATCTGGCGTCGGAACTCGACGAAGTACGCAGTCTACGCGACGAACTGGACAACGAGCGTCGCGACTTTGAGCACGAAGTGGCGCGTGTCCGGTCGCAGCTTGAACACGAACGGACGCTGCTGCGGAATGGGCTGAACCAGATGGACGCGCAGTTGCGGATGCTCTCGACGAGTCTGGGAACGTCAGTGCCAGAGAGCCGGACGCTGAAACGTTCGACTCCGCAGAACCTCTCGCACCGACACGCTCCGCCGGATCTGGAAGGCGAAGTTGAGTTCCTCGATCAGGTGCAGCAGCCGTCGCCGGCTCATGCGTCGGCTCCGCCAAAACGGTCGCCGACAACGGCACTCCAGAAAGAAGCCGCGTCGCTGATCGGAGAGTTTCCATTTGAGACGCAGGACGATTCGCCACGCAGTGCTGAGGAAGTTTCGTTGACAGAATGGCTCGGCCTGGCCACGCCGGATGGTCCGCTGGAGATCGATCACGCCACGACCACTCCCACAGAGATGGCGGAACGACGTGACGATGAGCTTGTTGATCGCAACGAGGCCGAGTTCTCCGACGACGAATTGACGGCCGCGAGTCCTGACGTGAATGACGAGCCGGAAGCCGGTGCTCACACGGTGCCTATTGACGACGTTGACATCCGCGGGATCCCGGATGTCGAGTCTGTTGAGCGGGCATTCGATAGCGATGCTGATTGTTCTGACCTGGAAGTTCACGCGGAACAGGAAGACGACTCGCTGGCTGCGGAGTCTGAGGACGCGATCAACGCCGACGCGGGACTTGAGTCAGACGGTGAGTCGGCTGCTGGTTTGAGTGGCGTCGCGCATCGAATTGACGCGGCACAGTCGAGTCCGCGGCGGCAGTTGCTGGATCGTTACCGGTCACAGCTCGGCGATCTGCAGGCTCAACTGGCGGAGCTGTCCACTCTGCGCAGTCCGGAGTCGGGGGGGGAATCTCAAGACGTTGGATCTGGTGAATGAGCCGTCGTTTCGGAGAGCCAGAGGCGGAAGCGGTGAGACGAGCAAGTCCGCAACGCCTGTTGAAACAGAATCAGGGACCGTCTGGAACAGAATGGATCGAACCATGAGCTGGCGTCGAACTCTGCCGCTTTACGTTCTTGCACTGACCGCGTTTCTGGCGACGCTCGTCCCGTTGGGGGCTGCTGAAGAGCCATCGGACGTTTCGCTGCAGCAGGCCGAAGCGTCCGGGGAAGGGCATTCCGGCGAAGCGGCTGCCCAGCCGGTTAAAGCTGGTCGATCAGCCTGGTTGTCGCGCTGGGTGTTGTGGCCTCTGGGGCTGGCCGAGTTCTGGCTTGTCGGCTCGCTGTCGGCCTGGGGCATTCTGCTGTGGGTGGCTCCGCTGAAGATTCGACAGATCAATGACCGGCTCAGTGCGGTCAGCATTGGTGACTGGCAGCTCAGCGACGGGACTCAGGTGACGCTCGCGCACCTGGTTTTCGTACGGGCGTTTGTTTCCAACGAACGTGTCGTCGACGCGTGGATCCAGTCGTGGCAGGCGGCGCTGGCTGAGTGGCACGCGATTGATTTTTCAACGTCCGATGTGGTCGAGATTGAAGTTCGGGGCGAACGGTTCGCCGTCGACGACGCAGCCGCATTTCGCTGTCGGCTGTCAGGAAAACAGGCGTGCCTGGCGTTGTATGGGGAAAGTCGTCGCTGGGACGCTCGCGTATTGAACGGGCTGTTACGGCTGGCTCTGCACCCGCAGGCGGAGTCGAGGCTGCTCAGTCATCCGCTGCTGCCGGTCGTGCTCGATCGGAAATGTCTGGAACGTCTGATGCGGCGGGAAAGCACGGCGGAAGAACGCGGCGGTACTTCGTCCGACGAGTCGGAACTGCGACGGTTGCTGCATTCGGAACTGCAGCGGGTTGACGGTCTTAAAGCCGACGTCACGAACGAGTGGTTGTCGATTCTGCTGGAGAAGCACCGGGTACTGGTCGTCGTCGAGGACTGGCATCGGACGCCGGTGCAGACTCGAAATCTGGTCACGCAGGCGTATCAAAGCAATGAGATCGCTTATCTCGTAATTGTGTCCGGCGGAGCGACGATGCCGTCTCTGAGGGGGCTGATTCAACTCAGCGCGCCAGCAGAAGCGATGACCGCGCTGACGTCAGAGCGAGAGTCAGCGCCACTGGCAGATGCCGTTGAACCGTCGACTGCTGCCGAAGGGACACCGACGTTGACGGCTCATTCCGGGGCAGACGACGCGAGCGGAATCGCGATGGAAACCGCAAGGGAAGTGGAGTCAGAAGCTTTGCCGGCTGCGAATGAGCCGGTCGAACTCAAAGTGGTGGCTGCGGAATCTGACGAGGAAGTGAGTCTTGCAGTTGGTACTCCTGCGGAACCGGTCGGCGAAGCACTGGTCGCTGACGCGGGCTGCACATCTGAAAACGCTGCCGAGGGCGGATTGCCGGTCCTGGTCCGTTTTCCGACGGTTGTTTCTGAGTCAGCGGTGGACTCTGCAGATGCGACGGAAGAAGCTGTCGCCGTTGCCGAGTCGAGAAACGCTCAGGCTCAGCCAGCTCAGCCGCCTGCGGGCGAGATGCTCGAACGGCTGGGAAGTGCGGCGTGTTCGGTGATTCCAACACTCGGCCAGGCACTCGATTCCAGTAACGTGTCGCTGCGACAGCAGGCCGTGGATCAGCTTTCTGGAATTGTTCTGACGGCGCTGCCTGAGTTGGAAGCCGCGTTGTCTGATGGCGAAGCCAGCGTGCGGCGGAATGCGGCACATACGCTGGTGCGGATTGAGAAGCTGATGACGTCCGCGGTTGCGCACGCGATCAACGATCCGGATGCGAGCGTTCGCCGCGAAGCAGTGGCGGCGTTACCGAGTCATGAAGAACGGACGCTCGAACCGCTTACTGCCGCTCTCGGCGATGCTCAGGCGGAAACGCGGCAGCATGCAGCGCGGGCTCTGGGCGCGAAGGGGTCGCTGGCGGCGCCGGCTGTTGCGTCGCTGATTGAACTGCTCAGCGACGAAAACACGGCGTGTCGGTCGGAAGCGGCAATCGCGCTGGGGCGAATCGGGTCAGCAGCAATCGCGGCCTGCCCGTCGCTGACGGAGACGCTCCTGGAAGACAGTCGCACGGTGAGGGCTGCGGCGGCTCAGGCGCTGTGCCGAATCGGACATGTCGACAGCAGGATTCTGTCGGCGCTGTGCGAAGCGAGCGAGGACAGCGATCCGACCGTTCGTCTTCACGCGGTTGTTGCACTCGGGCAGTTGGGGCTCGGGCATCCGGAAGCTCTGACGGCAATTCGCGGAGCGCTGTCGGACGATGCGCCGGCCATTCGCTCCGCTGCGTGTCACTCGCTGAGCGAACTCGGGCCGACGGCAAAAGAAGCGATCGGCGATCTGGAACCGTTGCTGCATGACGTTGCGGTTGAAGTGCGGCGAGCGGTGGTCTCCTCAGTGTCACAGATTGATCTGGCATCGGTACCGCTGCTGCGTCGGGCGCTCGACGATGTCGATACCGAAGTCCGGCGTATTGCCGCGGCAGCGCTCAGCGGAATCGGGCTCGCTGTGATGCCGCGACTGCTCGAACGTGACGACGCCGATGAGATTCTGGCCGGGCTGAAGCGGGACAGTACCTCGCTGTCTCAGTATGAGGAGCGGTCCGCGTGAGCGACTGGCGCGTCGAACTCGATCTGTTTCGCGGCCCGCTCGACCTGCTGCTGTACCTTGTCCGGCGCGATGAACTCGATATTCGTGAGATGCCGATCGCGAGAATTACTCAGCAGTTCGAGCAGTATCTGACTGTGCTGCAGTTTCTGGATCTGGAACTCGTCGGCGAGTTTCTGGTCATGGCGAGCACGCTGGCGGAGATCAAAAGCCGGCTGGTTCTGCCGTCTCCGGAAGAGGAAGCGGCCGAGGAGGTTGAGGCTGCGGACGACGACCCGCGCAGCGATCTGATCCGACAGTTGCTCGAATACCGCCGCTATAAGGACGCCGCAGCCGCGCTTGAAGAGCATGCCGCCGAATGGCAGGAACGCTATCCGCGACTGACCAGTGAGCGGCCCAAGGTCGGCAATCAGCCGCAGGATGACCTGATCAAGGAGGTCGAACTCTGGGACCTCGTCAGTGCGCTGGCCCGCGTGCTCGAAAAGAAGGTCGTCGACGAGAAGGCCCGCATCCGCGATGACGACACTCCAATCTCCGTCTGGGTGGAACGCGTCGGCTCGATCGTCCGCACGCAGGAGCGAGTCGCATTTTCGTCGTTGTTTGATGACGCCAGTGAGCGGAGCAAAATCATCGGCATCTTCCTGGCCATTCTCGAACTGTTACGGCATCACCATTTCCGGGCGGACCAGGAAGAGGAGTTTGGCGAGATCTGGATCATGCCGCCGCTGGAGGGGGTGGATTGGGATGCTGAGTCTGTTTCGGAGCCGCTTGTAGAAGAGGGTAAATAGGTGGGCTCGGGTGTTTGCTGCCTGCCTTTATTTACTTTGCTGTGTATTCGTCGCATTCTGACTAATCGTTGCTGTCTGGCATCTTTGCCGGTTTTTCAGCACACTTCCGCTCGACGCCTCTGGTTGCCACGGGCTGCTTTGTCGTCGTGACAGTGGCGTCGGTATGTCAGCGATCCGGGGGCGGAAACTGACCATGGAGCGACGATCGCGCTGAGCGATCGCTCAGATGGAGGGGCTGATTCATGTTACAGCGCGAAGACAGGCGGGTGCGTCAGAAGCTGTGGTCGGAGAGGTGCGGCTGGTGGGTCCTGCTGGCTGGCGTTGGAGTATCCAGCCTCGCGGTGACAGCAGGCCTGTCTGCGGCGCCGCCGGATCCAGATGGGCCGGCCGAAACGGCCAGGCAGGCCGAATCGCAGGACGGTGAGGGTTTCTCGGCCGACGAGCGCGAGGCCAGGCGTCCGGACTCGCAGGAGTTGCAGAGCCCGCTGCTGCGCGGCTTGAAACAGACAATTGGCGATCTCGATGCGTTTGAAGAGAGTGGGACGGCTGGGGCGTTGACCAGACAGCTCGAACAGGCCGATCAGGAACTGAGTTTGATCCGACAGCAGAATCGGCTGGCGTTGAAGTCGATCAATCGTCAATCACGCGTCGGGCGAGCCAGGCAGTCGCCGAATCTGCTATTAATTACGATCGATCGACTGGGCTGGCGCGAGCTGGGCTGTTACGGACAGGAGCAGATTCGGACGCCGCGGATTGATGAACTGGCTCAGCAGGGAATGCGTTTGAACCGGTTTTACGCTGGCAGTGCCGATGCGCAGGCCGCTCGCTGGACACTGCTCACCGGTCTGAACACCGGGCACGCACCGGCAGATCGCAGTGATCGGTACCGCATTCACGGCGCGGATCAGACGATGGCCGAATGGCTGTGGGAGGCCGGCTATGTGACGGCCTGCTTTGGACTCTGGCCGAACGGCGACCAGCCGACACTGCACGGGTTTGAACACTGGTCCGGCTTTCGGACTGAAGCGGAGATTGGCGGCGGCTATCCGGAAACGATCCACGTTGATGGTGCGGAGTTTCGAGTTCTGGAAAACCGTGACGGAGCCCGACAGGTTTCAGTGAATCGATTATTCGCGAGCGAGCTGCATTCGTGGTTTGAGCATGTTCGTACTCAGCGACGGCAGTTCTTTGCGCACGTCATGTTGAACACGATAAGCCGAGTGGCGGCTGAGGACGGCGGTCGTGAGGAGACGGCCGAAGAACGTCGTGAAATCGTTGAACGCACGGATCAGCTCGTCGGCCAGTTGCTCGATGTCCTTCGCGCGGCGGGGTTGGTGGATCGAACCTGCGTAGTAGTGACGGCGGAAAGCGGCCCGGCACCGACTGAATCGAAGATTGTGCAGACGTTCAATCTGACGGGCGAGTTGCGACTCGCGGAACATGGTCTGGCTGAGGGCAACCTGCGTGTGCCGATGGTCGTTCGCTGGCCAAAGTACGTCGCGGCCGGGACGGTCAGTGATTACTCCGCGGTGACGTGCGATCTGGTGCCGACGCTGTGTGAGCTGGCGATTGCCCAGCATCGACCGCAAAGGACGGACGGCATTTCACTCGTTCCATTGCTCGTCGGACGCGACCAGCCCGAGCATCCGCTGCTGTACTGGGAAACGACCGCCGGGCAGAAAGGACAGATCGCTCGTATGGGCGCGTGGAAGTGCGTCCGGCTGCCCGGCAGCCGCGTCATTTCGCTGTACAACCTGGACGACGATCCTGCGGAAGCGATCAACGTTGCCGATCGTCATCCGGAAGTACTGAAGCAGTTGACACGCTGAGTCGTTCGCGTCGGACCGGCTGTGCGGACGAGTTTGCATCGAGTGATTGTGACGCCGCTGTGCAGTGCAGGATGGCCGGGATTGCCGGGTTATTCGGCCTGCTCGGGCGCAATCAGATCGTGTCGATTCTGCGCCAGACGACGCGTGTGTCGCCAACCGCAGGAAAGTGGCAGAATCACTGCGGCACGTGTCGATGGGAACTTCGCGAGTCGAAATGCGCGACAGCTTTCCTCGTTGACGAGCCCTGAACCGACGCGTGCTGTCACCGACTGAGTTTCCTGCGTCTCCTGAATACGATCGAACGGAAAGGCCACTTCGATGGCAAATCTCACTGCACTGATGATTGGATTGGCGATCGCCTCCGCTTCGCCGGTCGACGCTCAAGTTCAGACGGCGGCTGCGCGGAACATCGATTTCGATGCCATTGTGCTGCAGATGAGCCACTCGTGTGCGGCTCCTGCTGCCTGTGCTCCGTCGAGCGGTTGCTGCCCGACGCAGTGCGATCCCTGCGCAAAACCATGCTGCAAATCGAAGTCAGGCTGCAACTCGTGCTGCGTTGATGGTTACTGCTGTGGTTTCAACTGCTGCGGCAACTGGTGTGGAAGCTGTTGGGGTTGTCCGCGGCACTGCTGGAACAAGGATCTCAAATACAGGACGACGACCAGCGACCTGTATCCTCACTACTGGTACTACCCCAGTGATCACGGCTATTACTCATTCCGGCCCTACAACTGGACTCACATAGAATGGGCACGGCAGGCGCTTCCAGGGATCGATCCCAGAGCGCCGTACTCGAACGACCCATTGACGGCGATTCAGAATGAATTCATCGCGGTCCACGGGCCTGGTCCACTGGCCGCGAATTCGGATCAGATCCCGGACATCCGGACGCATTACCCGAATGTCGAAGACATCCTGAACAGCAGGAAAGAAACGAAGTAACGCAATCATCAGGCGGCTCGCGTGAATTGTCCGGGCCGCCTTTTCTTTTGCGCGGCGATGACAGATGGTCATGGTTAGGGTGCTGTGAAAGTGCCGCTGGCATGTGTTGCCAAGTGGCCGGTTTCTCATTCGCAGCCTGCCCGAATCACATGTCACGTCGTCGAGTCGATCTGACCGGAAGAGTAAGCCCGCGCGACGTGGTGATGGCCGGTGTGGTTGTCGCTGGCGTATCTCTGTCTCTGTTTCTGATGCTGACTGAGCATCCGTCGGATCTGCTGGTTGGAGTTCACTCGTCCGGCCGTAACGATCTGACGACGCAGTTTCTGCGATTTCGCGACACGCCGACGGTCCTGCACCAACGCTTTGGCGAGTGGTCGAACTGGGATCCGTATCTGGCGCTCGGACTGCCAGTGCATGGCAATCCTCAGGCCGGGCTTCTGTACCCGCCGAACTGGCTGTGCTTCGCCTTCGGTGCGGAACAGACGCTGAGCTGGCTGATGGTCGCGCATCTGTGGTTTGGAGGTGTCGGTGTCTGGTTGCTCGCCAGATACATTGGGTTGAGTCGTGTCGCCTCGCTGATGGGAGCAGTCGCGGCGGCGGGGGCTCCGTATCTAGTCGCGCATCTGGCCGAGGGGCACGTCGCGCAACTGTTTACAGTTGCCTGGACGCCGTGGATTCTGCTCGCCTTTGAACGCTTTCTCGAAACGTCAGGTCGCCACTGGCGGATGGTGCCGGTGTGTGTGGCGCTGAGTTTCCTGGCTGGCCATGTGCAGGAACTCTACTACCTGCTGCTGTTGCTGAGTGGCTGCGTGGTTGTGTCGGCGTGGCGTGAGCGGCGGTCGGGAAAACGCGAGGCCGCGACGTCGCTGATCGTCCACTGGTTTCTGGCTGGCGGGCTCTCGGCCGGGCTGGTCTGTGGCGATCTGATTCCCGTCTGGATGAACAGTCGTCTGGCCGTGCGGAGTGAGCGGATGCCGTTGGGTGTTGCTGGAGATGGGCTGAGCATCGCGCATCTGAAGCAACTGCTGGATCCGTTCGCGTTGAATGCGCCGGAAGAAACGACGTCGAAGTACGGCTTCTACTGGACGAAGCTGTTTCATTTTGGAATCGTTCCGCTGATGCTGGCCGCGCTGGCGATACTCGTTCAGTGGAAACGTCCTCAGACGCGCCGCCTGTTCTGGATGCTGGCTGTTGCGGTGATCTTTGCGTTCGGGACGGCGACGCCGTTTTTCACGGTTTGCTACCGAGTGATTCCGGTTCTCGGTTCGTTTCGCGTGCCGACCCGGATCCTCTTTCTATGCTCGTTCTTTGTGGCCCTGCTGGCCGCAATTGGGGCTGAGACGCTGTTTGGGCGTCGGTCAGAGTTGGTGAGCAGCGAGCCTGCAACGGGTGGCCACAGTGAGGTGGACACAGGGGCGGACAGCGAGGCGTTGAGTTCTTCACCGTCGAGCGGCAGGGAGTGGATCGGCGTACTGATCGGCCTGGCTTTTGCCTCGGTCACGGGATTCGAGCTGTGGCGACATGCCGATCGCGTTCTTGCGACCGTTGAGCCTGCGGCACTGCGCAGAAACTCGGAGGTCAGTCAGTTCCTGAAGCAGGCCGAGGCCGCCGAGCTGAAGTCACCTGTCCGAGTGCTCGCGTCGCAGGATCTGTATTCAGACATCGAGTCATTTGCCGATGGCGTGCAGCGTGTCCGGGGGTACGAACCGGTTCCGCAGATTCGACTCGTCTGGGCGATCGACGCGCTGTTTGACCTGCCGGACGGCGAACTCGACTTTGCAGGGTTTCGCGACTGCAATCTGGCGACGGTCAATCACCCAGTTGCGAACCTGCTTGGCGTTCGATTTGTTGTGACGGGGCGCGAGCAGCCGGAGCTGCCCGGTTGGCGTCAAGTTTCGACCGGTCAGATCACGCCGCCAGTCGAGCTTCGCGGTGCGGAACGAGAAGCGGGCATCGCGTTTCAGATTTACGAAAACCTCGACGTCCTGCCGCGGGCGTTCGTCGTCGGCCGGGCCGTTGAGTGTGCCGATCTGGAAGCTCAGCAGCGGATCGATCAAGTGGAGAAGCTCGACCTGCGACAGGCCGTGCAGCTTGAACGTGACGTTCTCTCCGACGGACCGCGGTCGGATTTCAAAGTGGCGCAGATCGAGGATTTCAAAGCCGATCACGTGCGGGTGTCCGTTGATCTCGACGCGCCGGGGTATCTCGTGTTGAGCGACCTGTTTCACCCCGGCTGGCACGCAACCGTTGACGGCACGACGACGGAGATTCTGCCTGCGGATCTCGCCCTGCGAGCGGTCCCTCTCGCTGCCGGTCGGCACGTTATCGAGTTCGCGTACGAGTGCCCCGGCCAGAAACTCGGACTTGTCCTTTCCGCGGCCTCGCTGCTCGGACTGCTCATTTCGGCCGTGACTGTGCGACGACGTTCCACGTAATTGCGTCCGCTGCTATTCGCCATCGCCCTGTTTCAGACAACGGCCGATCTGACGGACGGCCTGCCGCAGACGCTGTGTGTTTTCGACGATTGCCAGCCGCAGGTAACCCTCGCCTTCCGGACCGAAGCCGCGGCCGGGACTGACGGCGACGCCGGCTTCGTCCAGCAGTTTCATGGCAAAGGCGATCGAGCCCAGTTCGTTCCAGGGGGCAGGAATCTTCGCCCAGACGAACATTGATGCCTGCGGGCGTTCGATCTCCCAGCCCAGGCGTTCCAGACCTTCACACAACGCGTCACGGCGCTTTTCGTATTTCTTCGCGACTTCGTCAACGGCGTCGTCGCAGTGTCGCATCGCGACGATGGCGGCGATCTGAACGGCCTGAAAGATTCCGTAGTCGTAGTAGCCCTTGATCGTGGACAGCGCCCGGACCATTTCCGAGTTGCCGGCGCAGAAGCCGATGCGCCAGCCGGCCATGCTGTAGCCCTTGCTCATCGTCGTAAACTCGACACCGACATCCTTGGCACCGGGGGTCGACAGAAAACTTGGGGCGACATAACCATCGAAGCAGATATCCGCGTACGCGAAATCGCTGATGACCATAAAGCCGTACCTGTTCGCGAGCTTCACCAGTTCGACATAGAAGTCCTGCTCAACGCATGTTGTCGACGGATTGTGCGGAAAGTTGACGATGACCAGCCGCGGTTTCGGAAACAGGTGCTCGCAGGTGTAGGCGATTTTGTCGAGAAACTCGGGAGGATTGCGGCAGTCGAGTGCGATTACGTTGCCCGACGAGAGCACGACCGCGTAAACGTGGATGGGGAAAGATGGTGCCGGAACAATGGCGGTATCGCCGGGGCCCATCAGAGCCAGACACATGTGGCTGAAGCCTTCTTTTGAGCCCAGACACGCGATGACCTCGTTGTCTGGATTGAGTTCGACGCCGTATTTCCGCAGGTAGCGAGCGGCAACTTCTTTCCTCAGATTGCCGACACCGCTCGACACCGAATACCGGTGGTTACGCGGATCCTGAATGGCTTCGGCCAGCTTGTCGCTGATCAACTGGTCGGGAGCGTCCGTCGGATTGCCCATGCCCAGATCGATGACGTCGATGCCTGCGACACGTTTCTCGTGCTTGAGCTTGTTGATCTTGCCGAACATATACGGCGGCAGTCGTTTGAGTCGCTCCGCAACGGGGACTTCAAACGGTTTGTCTTCAAACTGAGTTTCCGATTCGCTTCTCATGGACCTGATCTCGAGTGGGTTACCGAAGGGTGCCGATGGCACACGGACAAATTCTAATGACCGCCGGAAAAACTACGAATGCCTGCCTCGGCCAATTGCGGGAAACTCGTGAAGCACGAACCGCGTTCGCCTGCTGAGCCGTCTAACGATGGCCGGGTTCGCGCTGAGCCGCCTGCGTCGAAGCCTGTCGGCGACCGTGCTCAACGCACTGGCTGTTACCGATCCGTTTCGGAGTCCGGCGGCGGGGCTATACTCCGCCGCCGTGGTGGGTACGGCTTTTCTGAACCTTGCGCCCCGCTTTGCGGGCAGGAGACGCACTGTGACACAGTCCTGTATCGGCACTCCGAAGCTGGAACTCGATACGCCGATTCTTTGCATCGACCTTGAAGTCATGGACTCGAACATGCAGAAGATGGCCGAGTTCATTATGTCACGCGGTAAGCAGTGGCGTCCGCATGAGAAGTGCCACAAGACGCCAGCCATCGCTCTCAAACAGATTGCTCACGGCGCGATCGGCGTCACCTGTGCCAAAGTCTCGGAAGCTGAAGTCATGGCGGCGGCGGGCATCCGCGACATTCTGATCGCCAATATGATCGTCGGCCGGCAGAAGCTGGAACGCGTTGCCGCACTGTGCCGGCACGCGGATCCGATTGTCGCCGTGGACCATTTTGCTCAGGCGGAGCCACTCGCGGCCAAGTGTCGGGAACGCGGAGTGAACTGTCGGGTGATCATTGAAGTCGACATCGGGCTCAACCGCGTCGGCTGTCGGCCGGGGGTCGACACGCACGAACTTGCGAAAGCGATCGATGGGCTGGAAGGCGTCACGCTGTCGGGGATCATGGGCTACGAAGGCCATCTGCTGACTGTCGCTGATCCTGTCGAGAAACGTGAGAAGATCGAAGAAGCGATGAGCGTTCTGCGGCATTGCCGGGATCGGCTGCTTAACGACGGCATGGACTGCTCGATCGTCAGTGCTGGCGGGACAGGATCGTACCAGATCACGTCCGAGTGCGACGGCATCACCGAGCTGCAATGCGGCGGCGGGATTTTTGCCGACCCGATGTATCAGGTGAATATGGGGGTGGGTGGCCTCGATTACGCGCTGACGGTGCTCGCGACCGTTGTCAGCCGTCCAGCGCTGGATCGAGCGGTGCTCGACAGTGGCCGAAAATCACAGCATCCCGATTTCACCAAGCCGCTGGTCAAAGGCCATCCTGGAGCGACAGTCACGCACGTCAGTGCCGAACACTGTCAGGTCGCCCTTGAAGGCGACTCCCGGGACCTGAAGATTGGCGACAAGGTCGAACTGATTGTCGGCTACGCGGACTTTACGACGGTCATGCACGACTGCTTTTACGGATTCCGCGGTGAGCGTCTGGAAGTCGTGTGGCCGATTCAGGGACGCGGCAAGCTGCAGTAAGAAGGCAGCAGGCATAGTGTCTTGCCCTTTGCCGCCTCGATTGCCTGCTGCCGAACCCCTGCTCCCTCTTCTCTGCTCCCTACTTGAGCGAACTCGGCACCCAGTGGACCTGACGCGCCGGCTGCGGCTGTTCGACGAAGGCCGGGATCATCATGGTTGATTCCGGCCCTGGCGTGACAAAGGTTGTCGGAGGTCCCGGAACGGAGCTGGATTCTGTCTCGGCGGGCGGTGCCTGGGCTGGGTTGACGGGCTGGCCGGCAGCGTCGCCCGGAATCGTTTCGCCTTCGTACATTGGGCCGATCGTGGCCCCCTGGCAGGCCGAGCAACCTCCGGAGCCGAAGCCTTCGGTCGGGTAAGAGCTGCCATCGTAAATCACGTCGCCGGAAGTCATGCCGCCTCCGCAGCTCGAACATCCGGAGACGACTCCGCCAGAGCAGCCAGAACAGCCAGAACTGATCGGTGCAGACTCGACAAACCCACCGCAGGAACTGCAGGTCGACGGGGCATGGACGATCGGTCCGCTGTCGTACGCAACGCCGCCGCTGCACGAGCAATTGGATGGGGCCGAACAGTTCGCAGAGACCGGGTAGCTCATCGGTGTCGACGCGGCGCAATTTGGTGCCGAACAGTTGGGGGCAGCGCAGGAAGGGGCTGAGCAATTCGGGGCGGCACAGGATGGTGCAGCACAACTGGGAGCGGCACAGGATGGTGATGACCAGTCCGGCGAGTGGCCGTGTTCGTGTTCCACGGCACACAGCGGACAGTCGCGGTCGTGCTTATGATGCTTGTCTTTGCTGAACAGCTTTGTCAGTAGACTCGGCTTCTGAAAACCGGGACCATAGACGCAGCCGCCACACGGATCGTAGTAGCCGCCCTGGTAGCACGAGGTGCAGCCGGTCAGACTCAGACAAAAGGTCAGAAGCAGGGCAGGGCAGGCAGTTCGTGACATGGAAGCTGTTCCGAAGGGTGACTCAAAATCCGGCCGCGCAGAAGCGTCAGGCGGCGCGGTTTCCCTTTCTCTGACTTCGGATCAGAGGCCTGGTAGACTTGAGTGGTTTTGCGGATTTTGCGGGCTGAGGAAACTGTTCCGACGACAGCGAGCAGACCGCGTTCTGCTGACAGGTTCGATGGGGTCTGCCGCAGGCTTATGCCGTTGGCGATTGCAGGTAGAGCAACAAGCGATGACCTGGAGCAGTCTTGATACCTGGATCGTGCTGACGGCAATGGCCGCTGCGGTCTCGTGCGCGATTCCCGGCGTCTTTCTAATGCTCCGGCGGCAGAGCATGCTCGGCGATGCGATGAGCCACACCGCGCTGCCGGGTATCGTGACCGCATTTCTGCTCGCTCACTGGTGGGCGGGAGCAAGTGGCACGTCGGGAGCGACCGGGCATTTCGTCGTTCTGGTCGGAGCGGCGGTTGTCGGAGTGCTGACGGCGTTTCTGACCGACGCGGTGCAGCGGCTTGGTCGCGTCGAAGCGGCAGCGGCGCTGGGCGTTGTCTATACGTCGCTGTTTGCCGCCGGTTTGCTGCTGGTTCGCCTGTTCGCCGACAACGTGCATCTCGACGCTGATTGTGTCCTGTTCGGGGCGATTGAAACCATCGTGTTCGAGACGGTTGGTTCGACGTCGATTCCGCAGGCACTCGTGATCAACCTGAGCGTCGCGGCCGTCAATCTGCTGCTGGTCGGTGCGTGCTTCAAGGAGTTGCGGATCACGACGTTTGATGCCGAGCTGGCGTCGAATCTCGGATACCGTCCGGCGCTCGTGCATTACGCGCTGATGGCAGCAACGTCGATGTCACTGGTCGCGGCGTTCGAGTCTGTCGGCAGTATTCTGGTTCTGACGATGCTGATCGTCCCGGCTGTGACCGCGTCGCTGCTGACGTCGCGGTTGAGTTCTCTGCTGGCCGTCGCCGTCGGAGTGGCAGCCGTTTCAGCCGTCGGTGGTCACGTGCTGGCTCTGGTGGCTCCGGCGCTGGTGTTCCGGCCGCTGGGGTTCACGACGGTGGATGATTCCTCGACCGCCGGGATGACGGCGGTGTCGAGCGGCCTGCTGCTGCTGCTGGCGGTGCTGCTGAGTCCGCAGAAGGGGATCGTCTCCGCCGCCGCGCGACGCATTCGTTTTGGACTTCGCATGGCCTGCGAGGATTTGCTTGGTGGCCTGTACCGGCAGCAGGAATCGGAACGGACAACCGCTCCGCGAGTCATTCCTGCCGGCTGGCCGGCAGCCTGCGAGCCACTGATTCGACGCCTGGCCGTGTGGCGACTCGCTCGTCAGGGGTTTGTGACCGTCGACGCCGGAGATCCCGTGCTGACCGACCCCGGCCGTGCCGCAGCGCAGCATCTGATTCGTTCTCACCGCCTGTGGGAGTCCTACATGGCGCGGCACTTCGCGCTGCCGGACGACCATCTCGACGAAATGGCGCATCGCGTCGAGCACTTTCTGGACGAACCTCTGGTCTCGCAGATCGCCGACGAACTGGAACATCCCGAACACGACCCGCACGGCCGCGAGATTCCCGGTCGAACCGACGGCGAGGATCGCTAAACTTCGCTCTGGTCATCCATTGAATCCACGGTGCCACTGCTGGCTTGCCCAGCAGTGCTGCGACGACGATCAGTCCCACTTCTGGACAAAACAGCAATTGCGCCCGACTGTTTGACGCAACGCTGGATACGAGCTGAATGCTTATCGGAACCCCAGCCAGGTAAAACAGGAGTCCGCTCCGTGCCCGAACGATACCGCCTCGCCTCCGTTGACGAAGTCGCACCTGGCACTGGGAAAGAATGCGTCGCCGGTGGCCGGATCATCGCGCTGTTCAACGTTGATGGCGAGTTTCACGCGATCGACGGCATCTGCGCCCACGCCGGCGGCCCGGTCGGCAACGGGGCACTGACAGGCAACATCGTGACCTGCCCCTGGCACGGCTGGCAGTATGACGTCAAAACCGGTCAGCACTGTCTGGCACCGACGATCTGCCAGCAGTTGTTTCCGGTGACCGTCGAGGATGGCGATGTCTTCGTTGAGCTTTGAATCGCTACTGCACGTCTCCAGCCTGATCGGATAAGGGCAATTGATGGAATCACTCTGGCAAAAGAACTGGCTCTCGTTTGCTGATCTTCTCCGCGATAATTTGGCAATTGATGAGTGTCTGGATGAATTGTTGCCTCGTATTTGTGGCAAGACGGTGACTTGGTACGGAACAGTTGAAAAGATCGACCTGGATAACCTTGCGCCGGTTGTTTATGTCGCTCTCCCGGCGCAACAGTTCGACTTGAATGATGGACGGACAGCTACGATTGACGGTGTCAGTCTGCCAATCTCCGACGAGGCTCGGTCAGCCTGGACCAGAGTGGCTGAGGGTGACGAAATCAGGTTTGAGGCCGTCATGGGACCAGGTCAATCGCCGTTTCCGCCAGTCAGTGTCAAGACATTCCGGAGTTGCAAGACCTTGATCACCATTCGGTTGTCAAAAGGACGATTACTTTGACTCGAAGCGTTGCTTCGAATTAGCTGGGACAGGTGGCACGCTCATTGTCAGATCTCTGTCGACGCTGACGTCGGTTGGGTGGCAAGTCCAGAGCTTCCGGCGATGGGCGTGATGGAGACGCGTTTGCCTTTTCCATCGCAGTGCCGCCACTCCCTTGGCAAACTCAGGGACGTGCCACCCATCTGCACAAAAGACAGGGGCGGAGTTACTGTGGTTCAGTGGCTCCGCCCCGTCGATGTCCGGAATCAGACAACGTCACATATTGATTTCAAAACCCTTGCGGTTTTCACGCGAGAGGAACGAGTTCGCCTGAGCATCGCCGACGATTTCACGCTTGGCCGGGTCCCAGTTGAGTTCCCGGCCTAGACGCATAGCAATGTTGGACAGGTGGCAGATTTCGAGCATCCGGTTGTGTGACCAGACGTCGGAGATCGGCTGCTTACGCGACTTCATGCCGTCGATGAAGTTGGCCGTGTGGTTTTCGGCCACGGGTCCGCCGTAGACCTCTTCAATCGCTCCCTCCGGCAGTGGGTTGTCCTTCAGGTCTTCAACCGGCTTGCCGGTGATCTTGCCACGGTTAACGAAGAACCGGCCCGTCGTCCCTTCAAAGAGAATGCCGTTGTCACCTTCGCTGGTGATAATCATTTCGACGTCGTTGGGCATGTCGACGCGGATTTTGAAGCTGGTCGCGGCGTTGTACTGATCGTTAACTGTCGGCCAGCCGTCCTTGTACTCGACCGGCAGACTGTACTCGATGGGAGCCACTTTGCTCGGCCCGGTGTCGGTCGCACCGAGCGCCCAGCAGGCGATGTCGACGTGATGGGCGCCCCAGTCGGTGAGCTTTCCGCCTGAGTACTCGTGCCAGTTGCGGAACGAGTAGTGGCAGTTGCTGTAGAGCGGCACGCCGCCGCCGTAGCCCTGTCGCAGTTCCGGCAAAGCGCGGTAGTGGACCTGCGGGGCCGGCCCCAGCCAGAAGTCATAGTCGAGCCCTTCCGGTACGGGTGCTTCCGGAATGACCGGTGACGCTTCCATGCCGTTGATGCCGCACGTCACTTTCTGGACGGTGCCGATCCGACCGGCCCGGATCAGAGCGATCGCCTGCAGAAAACGCTGGCCGGACTCCGTGCGCTGCATTGTGCCGACCTGGAAAACGCGGCCGGTCTGCTTGACCATTTTCTCGATCAGCTTGCCTTCGTCGATCGTCAGTGTCAGCGGCTTTTCACAGTAGACGTCCTTGCCGGCGAGCATCGCTTCGACCGCGATTTTCGTGTGCCAGTGATCGGGGGTGGCGATCATGACCGCGTCGATGTCTTTACGGTCAAGCACCTTGCGGTAGTCCTTGTAAGAGTCCGGTGCTTTGCCCTGGCTCTTCTTGACCTTTTCGACGTTATCTCCCAGTACGTTGGAGTCGACATCGGCCAGAGCGGCGAAGTCCGCGAACTTGAACGACTTGCTGGTGATTGCCCAGCCCTGATTGCGAAGTCCAATGGTCGCAAAAACGGGACGCTCATTCGGCGATTCGTAACCAAAGGCGCGGCTGGCTGAGGGAAGCAGAATGCTGACGGCACCGGTGGCGGCCATCCCCTGAAGAAACTGACGACGCGACGTCTGACGGGAAGCTGGCATGGGAATAAGTTCCTGTAGGTGAAATGGAGTCTGGTCGGCGTGCAAAAAACTCTGATGAAGCCTGACGCCGGGAGCGAGCCTGTCGGAAGCCTCGCGACTGAGCGCTCAGGCCATGTTGAACGAGCGCGGTTCGATCCGCTGCTGCGCAGGAAACGATATCGGAAAACCTCACACGCTTGAACTGCCGCGTGATCTACCAGCCGAAGAAGATTGTCTGCGACAGCAGCATTCCAGTAGCAGCGGCCACGCCGACGCGGATGTTGTCGTCGATGCGGCTGCGGATCGATTCGGCGACGGCGGCCAGAGATGTCGCCAGCAGTCCAGCGGCAAAAGCCGGGGCAAAGAAGACGGCCGGGTTTGACTCGGCCCAGTAGACCGCCGCCGACCAGGGAGCCGCGAAGACCAGAAAACACAGGAATCCGGCCCAGCTCTTGTCGCGGTTCCAGGGCAGGGCAGGGCCGCGCAGCAGCAGCCCGCCCAGCGTCGCGAAGCCGTCGCCGAACGAAATGATCGCCAGCGTGGCGAGCCCGAGTTCCGCTTTGTCTGGAATCGCCATCAGCAGCAGGAAGATGGGGACTGTGTATCCGAGAATGCAGGCGGGATTGCTCTTCTCGCCGCGACGGGCAATTTGCCGGTACTTGACGGCTGTTGCGACTCCGATGCCAACGATCACGGCGCCCAGCCACGCACGGCAGTCCCAGGACAACGGATCGCGGTGATGCTTGAACCACAGAAAAACGGGCAGCAGACCGGGCAGAATATGCACCAGTCGGCGGCGAAATTCCGTTGGGGTCAGGCGTCCAATGCTGGGTGAGCGGCCAGGCCCCGGCAGCGCTGGCGAGTCAGTCAGCGGCGCTACTGGCGGCGAAACCAGAGTTACCGTTGTTCCGTCGTTTTCCAGATCGACGAGGGGATTGTGTCGGGCACTCAATTGATCAGACATGACAGACTCCCTGCAGGGAAAGTGGCCCGCAGGTTTTTCCTCACCAGTGGACAGTTCGGAACACGTCACTCCGGCGCTGCAGCCGCGGGGAGTTCTGGCGACGTCCGGCTTCAATTCGCGCTGTCGTTGCTTATCGACCACCGCTCGACCGGGAACCAGCAAAATTGACACTCCGACGCGGAGTGCTAAAGTCGCGCCGCTTTCGTATCAGCCACGTAGGTTTTACACCTTGTTTTGCGGTCTTTTCGATCAGGGAATCCCTCAGCGAAGCCGGTGAGCGTCTTCGCAATTCACAGCCTGCAGATCAGTTGCAACGGTCGGCGGGAAAACTTTTCAGGGCGACTCATGTCTCAAACTGCCCCGGATTTCTATCTGGGAACCGCCATTGATGGTGTCCATATCAACGCTGAGCAACTCAATGTGAGGTCACGTGACCTCAACGAGTTGATCGGGACGGTGACCTACACCGAGGCATTGTTTCACGTTCTGCTGGGGCGAATACCCACTGAGCAGGAGCGGAAACTGCTCGATCTGGTCCTTGTCGCCTTTCATGCCGGCTTTGGCATTCTGCCGCCGACGACTCTGGTGCCGCGACTGGTGGCCGGAACGGGAGTCGGGACGGCTCAGGCGATGGCGGCAGGATTTCTCGCGAGCGGCCCCTATCACGTCGGAGCGGCCGAACTCGCCATGAAAATGTACGGCGAGATCGCAGATGAGTTTTTTGCCTCGCGGCAGTCCGATACGCCCCCAACGGCTGGGGAACTCGAACAATTCGCGTACGAAGCGGCGAAGGTGCGACTGCAGCGTGGCGAAACGCTGGGCGGATTTGGGCACCCGTTGCTGCGAAAAGATCCACGTCCGATTCACACCAGACGCATCATCGCCGAACTCGGAGCCAGCGGCCCGTATTTCGATGTCTACGATGGGGTCGCCCGGCTGTTGCAGGAGTCGAAGGGAATTCCGCCCAACGTCGACGGCATCACGGGAGCGATCATGCTTCACCTGGGCTTTCAACCGCAGCATGGAACCGGACTGTTCCTGCTCGCTCGCTCGTCTGCGATGCTGGCGCACATTGTCGAAGAGCAGACCGAGATGCCTTATCAGACGATGAAGCGGTTCATGTTTCTGCCGGTCGCGATGCCGAAGCTGTTCAATGCAGACTTCAAAAAGATCAACAAGTGGTTCAATGGCCTGCGCGACTCGAAGACGTTCAACCGGATTCGCAGTGTTCTGCCGAGTTCGGCTCGACGCGCCCGGAGTGAGGCAGCCGAAAGGGAACGAGTCGACCAGGCGGCGCTCGATCGGTTTCGATCAGCACGCGATGTGGAAGTCGTCAATCCTCCAGTGAAGAGCGGCGCCGGCGACGGAGACCGGTTTGTCGATCAGTCGCAGGCACTCGCGGCCGGAGCGGAAATCGATGACGCAGCAGCTCAGTTCCTGGCCGAGTCGTCCTCGCCGGAACTGCTGGCCGGAGCTGCGTTCTTCCTGTCGGGCTGCTTGCAATCGTTGTCGCGTGATGGCCAGCCGGACGGTAAGCTCGAATCACTGGTCAATTCGGCTCTGAGTCTCATTGAGGAAGCCAGCTCGGCGGTCGGACTTTCGTCCGGCGATCAGGCTTCCGAGGATTGACGTACCGCAGCTTGACAGTTCAGCCGGCCAGGTGGTATCGATGCCTTGATTCGCTTGTCCGCAGCCAACTGACGCAGACTGCGTCCGCCCGCACTTCAACCGGGAAAGAAAACTCAATGCCCGGCGACTATATCGTTCGATACGGCTCGACCCGCAACGTGGCCGAGTTCAGTTTCAAAGGCCCGCAGGATCTCAAACGTGACGATGCGGTGCTGATTCGCAGCAATCGCGGCACCGAATGGGGCGAAGTGCTCTGCCCGGCCACCGATCGCACTCGCGAATACATGGGCACTCAGGAGCAGGTCGGTCGTATTCTGCGCGCCGCCGACGAGGAAGCCTGGCAGCAGCTTGACGATGTGCGGGCGCGCGAACGTGATGTCTTTGATCGCGGCCGGGAAGTCATTCGCGAGCACAAGCTGCAGATGACGCTTGTTGATGTCGAGTGCATGTTCGGTGGCGAACGGATCATTTTTTACTACCTGGCCGAGCAGCGGATCGATTTCCGTGAACTGGTCAAGGATCTCGCCAAGCGGTTGCAGACGCGGATCGAAATGCGTCAGATTGGCGTGCGTGACGAGGCGAAGCTGCTGGCCGATTTCGGAGACTGTGGCAAGCCGGTCTGCTGTGGCACACACCTGCGCGAGATGCCGCCGGTCTCGATGAAGATGGCCAAAATGCAGAAGGCGACGCTCGACCCGAACAAGATTTCCGGTCGCTGCGGCCGGCTGAAGTGCTGCCTGCGCTACGAATTCGACACGTACGAAGAATACCGCCGTGAGCTGCCGAACAACGGAGCGATGGTTGTCACGAAGCAGGGGCAGGGCAAAGTCATCGGACAGGAAATCCTTGCTCAGAAAGTGCTGGTCGTCTTCGAGGGCGGTCGCCGGATGCTCGTCGACAAGGCTGACATTGTCACCGTCGTCGGTCGCAAAGGCGGCGGCGGGAGTGAAGACAGTCGCACCCGTAAGAAGCGTGATCCGGATGATTCGTCCGAGGACGGTGGCGGAAATGACGAAGGACGTCGTCGCCGCAGTGACCGCTCGAAAACTCGCTCCGGAAATGGCCAGAAAGCCGGCACTGAATCTGTTGCAGTGACGTTCGAGGACACATCTGATTCCGCAGACAATTCTGTCGATGGTGGCTCTTCGTCTGAGGAAGCTGCGGACCCAACTGCACAGTAATCGAGCGTGAGGCGTCGGGCGCCCGACAGCAAACGATTCTCATCTTTCGTGGTCCTGTTACTGCTCCTGGAGCAACCGCATCGTGCCGCTGATTCCGCTCGATCTTCTGCAGGCTGGTGAGCACGCACGCATCGTCGATCTCGATGGCGAACCGAACCTCGTGACACGGTTGCGTGAAATGGGATTGCGCGAGGACGCGGAAGTGACGATGGTCCAATCCGGCGAGCCGTGTATCATCGCTGTCGATAACCACCGCCTCAGTCTCCGCGGCGGCGACACCACGATCATCATGGTCGAGACGTTGTAGCTGCCCAGTCGATCAGACTTGACCGCGTGTCGCTGGCCTGGCAAGTGCCGTTCCGCGGGGACGTACGGATAAAGCCAGCGGCACACGGACGGTCTGGTGGCCCTGGAGGATGCCGGGACTTCCTTTCTCTGATCAATTCATGCCAGCCACTGCCGCTCACACTGCTGAAACCCGGCCGCTGCCTCTGCGGCGCCGGCCGGATCTGACCTGCCGCGAGCAGCAGTTCGGGGGTACGACTTACTGGCACGTCAAAGATCCGATCGCGTTGCGCTACTTCCAGCTCAAGCCGGAAGAGTACGCAGTGCTGCAGATGCTCGATGGCACAGTCTCGCTGCGGGACATTCGGCGGCGGTTCGAACAGCAGTTTGCTCCGCAGCGACTGGCGCCGATGCAGATTCAGTCGTTTCTCGGAATGCTGCACGGCTCGGGGCTGATCGTGTCCGAGACGCCCGGCCAGGCCGAACATCTGATTGAGCGAACACGGCAGCAGAACTGGCAGAGGTTGGTTTCGGCGGTGTCGAGCGTGCTGGCGATCCGGCTGCCGGGGTTCGATCCGCACCGCTTTCTGAACTGGCTCGTTCCACAGGTACGATTCGCGTTTTCTCCAGTCTGTGTCACGCTGTGTTTGACGTTGATGGCCGGTGCTCTGCTGCTGGCCGGGCTGCACAGTGACGCGCTGACGGCGCGGCTCCCTCGATTTCACGAACTGTTTTCGGCTGGCAATCTGTTCTGGCTGGCGGTGACACTCGGAGCGACGAAGGTACTGCACGAACTCGGACACGCAGTCGCCTGCCGGCACTTCGGGGCCGAGTGTCACGAGATGGGATTGATGCTTCTCGTGTTTACGCCGTGCCTGTACTGCAACGTCTCGGATGCCTGGATGCTGCCGAAACGCTGGCACCGGATCGCGATCAGCGCTGCAGGCGTTTATGTCGAACTGGTGCTCGCGTCGGTCTGTCTGTTTCTGTGGTGGTTTTCAGTGCCGGGGCCATTCAATGCGGCGTGCCTGAACGTCGTGCTGGTCTGCTCGATATCGACACTTCTGTTCAACGGCAACCCGCTGCTGCGCTACGATGGCTATTACATTCTGTCGGACCTGGTCGAGATTCCGAATCTGCGGCAGCAGGCCGGAGCGTTGATTCGCAATGCGCTGTCACAGATTTTTCTCGGGACCGAAATCGGCAATCAGCGGCTGCTGCCCGATCGGCGACGAGGATTTCTGATCGGCTGGTCGCTGGCGGCACTGGTTTATCGAATCGTGGTCGTCTGGAGTATTCTCTGGTTTGTTCATGCGGTGCTGAAGCCGTACGGTCTGCAGGCGCTTGCTGTGGCGGTCGGTATTCTGACGGTCGCTGGAATCGTCCTCGTCCCTTTGGTGAAGCTCGTCACGCTGCTGAGAAACCCCTTCTGGAGCCGCACGGTGAACTGGCCTCGATTTCGCATCCGCAGTGCGATCGCGCTGGTCATGATCGCGGGCCTCGCAACGCTGCCGCTGCCATGTTCGGTGACGGCTCCGGCGATCATTCAGGCAGAGGGAGCCCGCAGCGTTTACGTTGGCGTGCCTGGCCGACTGGTCGAAGCAGCGACTCCGGGCGAGACGGTTGCCGCAGATGAAGTCGTGGGGCGACTCGAAAACCTCGATATCGAACGCAGCGTCGCGTCACTGGAGGGCGACGTTACGCAGCTCGAACGACAACTCGACACCCTGCAGCGCCGCCGCATCCGAGATCCGGAAGCGGTTGAGTCGCTCATTCCGACGACGCAGCAGCAGCTTGCTGATAAGCGCGACGAGTTGCGTCAGCGGAAACTCGATCAGGAACGTTTGACGCTGCGAACTCCCGTCGCGGGCACGATTCTGCCGCCGTCCGATCGCCTTGATCCGGCTGGTCAGGACGAAACACAAGCCGTCAACGAGCGGACGCTGCCACAGTGGACCGGCACTCCGCTCGACGTCAGTAATCTCGGCGCGACGCTCGAAGTCGGAACTGAGTTCTGTCTGGTCTCGTCCAGCGGCCGATTTGAAGCTGTCGCGGCAGTGTCAGAGTCCGACGTCGAACTGGTGGCGGTCGGCCAGCGCGTAGATCTGCTCGTCGATCATCTGGCCGACCGCTGGCTGAGCGGCGCGGTCGCGGACATCGCCGAAGTCGACCTCACCGAAGCGCCGCGCGAACTGACCGAGCACGAAGACTTCCCGACACGACTCGACGCTGACGGCAGCGTGCGTCCCGCGGCAACCGCCTATCAGGTGCGCGTTCGTCTGGACGCCGACAGGTCGCTGCCTTTCACCCTGCGCGCGCCCGCCAGAATCCGCATCGAAGTCACCGACCGCTCTCTCGCCCAGCGCACGCTGCGTTTCATGCGGCAGACGTTCCGATTTCGTTGAGCGAACTCGAATGTTCAGTCGATGGCAGAATGATTGTGGCAGAATCATGCGAATGAGCTGAAGTTATTCTGCCGCCGATTATTCTGCCGATTCGTCTCTCTGGTGCGGGCAGGAGGTCGCCTGCAATGCAGTCGTTCAATGCCGGAAGACATCCGCTCCGTTTGTCGAAGAATCCGCTCTGCCGTCCCTCAACCGAACAACTCAAGCAGCGGTGAGCCGCCGTCGACGATGTGAGTCGGGCGGCCGGTGGCGTCGGGGATTCGGAGTTCGGGGTCGACACCCAGCGCGTGATAGATCGTTGCGGCGAGGTCTTCTGGTCTCGTCGGTGGCGTGATGGCGTACGCTGCATCCTGATCAGTTTCGCCGTACAGTGCTCGGCGGCGGATGCCGGCTCCAGCGAGCACGGCGGGGAACAGCGTGCTCCAGTGATTGCGGCCCCAGCTTCCGTTGGCCTTTGGCGTGCGGCCCATCTCGCCCATGCAGACGACGAGTGTTTCATCCAGCAGCCCGCGATCTTCGAGATCGATCAGCAGCGTTGAGAGTGCTGAATCGAGAGTCGGCAGCAGGTGATCCCGGACATCGTTGCTGTGGCTGTGCGAGTCCCACGAGTAGCCGTCGACGCAGTCGTAATGCACAGTGACGAAGCGCGTTCCAGCTTCGATCAGTCGTCGGGCCATCAGCGTCGACTGGCCGAACAGATGCCGACCATAGGCGTCGCGGAGTTTTGCGGGCTCCTGTGAGATATCGAGTGCCTGCCGGGTTCGCTCGGACGCCACCAGGTCGAACGCCCTCTGCTGAAACCGGTCGTACGCTGCGATGGATGCCGACGTCAGCGCGCGACGACTCTCGTCAAACTGATCGAGCAGGCTGCTGCGGCGGGAGACGCGATCAAGCGTGACCGCTTCGTGGTTCACGAGCCCTTCAATCTGAAACGTCAGTTCGTCGTCCGTCATGTCCCGCCAGTAAGGGTTGTCCTTCGCGTCACGTTTGTCGATCCGCGTGTTGACGGGATCGAAGCCGCGACCGAGCCAGCCGGCGGTTTCTCCAGGCCGCCGCAACTGCACACGGTACTCCTGCAGCCGGCCCAGAAAGTTTGGCACGACGACGTAGCTCGGCATGTCCCGAACCGCATCCGGATGGTGCTGCGTCAGGTACTCGACGACCGAGCCCATCGACGGCCAGTCTTTGGGCGTGACGTTGAACCCGCCGCCGATCGGCAGGTGCCAGCGATGTCCCGTCTGGATGTAGTGCCCGCCGCCGCTGTGATCGTTGAAGTCGTGACTCATCGTGCGGATCACGGTAAATCGATCAGAGACGGCGGCCGTCTTCGGCAGGTGCTCAGAGATCAGCAGTCCGGGCGTGCGCGAGGCAATCGGTTTGAACGGTCCGCGAATCGTATCCGCCGCTTCGGGCTTCATATCGAACGTCTCATGCTGCGCTGGTCCTCCGAATAAAAAGAGGAAGACGACGTTCTTTGCACGAGCATTCTGGAACGGAGCAGCGGCCTCGGCAGCGAGCAGTTTCGGCAGATTCAGGCCAAGCAGTCCGGCGCCACCTGCCTGCAGGACCTGTCGACGGGAAAATGCCGAGACAGCAGGGCGTTCGCAGGTTTGACGAGGCTGGCCGAGGATTTCGAGCATCAGTTTGCTCCGGAAGCGAACGATGATGAGTGGTCGCGAACTGAAACGGGATATCGGAAGTGACGCTGGCCAGCAACTCCAATCCGATTGCCGAAGATTCACGGCGAGAAGCAGTTGTCGACGGCGTCTCGATAGGCGAAACCATCGCGGGTGCGTAACCTGTCTGCCCGCCTGATGACACTGAGTTCTCCCCGGAAAGCGAGACCGTGAGTGGCCAGCGGTGACACGTCACAACTCGATCAACTGCTGGAACGCGCCCGCAGCGGTGACGCGTCGGCACGGGACGCGCTGTTTCAGCGTTGTCGCGCGTACGTTGGATTCCTGGCAAAGTCACATGTCGACAGTTGGCTGATGCCGAAAGTCGATTCGTCAGACCTGATCCAGCAGACCCTGCTGGAAGCGTACGAAGCCTTCCCGAAGTTCACCGGCAATACCGAGGGCGAATGGCTCGCCTGGCTGAAGCGGATTCTCCGCAACAATGCGACCGACTTTGTGCGGCGGTTTGGAGCGGCCAAGCGGCGAGCCGCTCTGGAAGTCGCGATCGGTGGCGGGCAGTCGAGTTACTTCCGGCCGGGTCCGATACTCGTTGATCAGGGCGAATCGCCCAGCTCGATCGTGTCGCGCCGTGAGCAGGAAATCGAAGTCGCCAATGCGCTGGAGCAGCTTCCCGAGGAGTATCAGCAGGTGATCATTCTGCGGAGCCTGCAGCGACTGCCGTTTAACGAAGTCGCCGAGCAGATGAACCGCTCGCGCCCGGCGACTCAGATGCTCTGGATGCGCGCCGTGCGGAAACTCACGGAGTTACTGGGAGAGCAGTGACTGGAATTGCAGTCGGCTGCCAGCGAACGGCTGCAATGAGAGCACTGCCATACAGAGCCCAGAGCTGATCGTCATTGAGGTCGCGAGCATTGCGCGGCAGTTCAAACGTGACGATCGGGATTCCCAGGGTTAAGCCGGCATAGGACCCCAGCGACCCCGGTCGACTGCCAAGCTTTCTCACAGGCAACGGACAGACGTCGCTCATGGCGCTGGCGAGCGATTCGGCGGGACCGTCGTAGTCAACGCAGGTCAGCGGTTCATGCAGAGTCACGATGTGCGACGGTGCAAACGCCTCGATTGCCCCGTGAATCGCCCGGGCTTCCGGTTCCGAGAGAGCCTCCCTGCCGAAGCGTAGTGAGTTCTGGCGGTTGTCGGCCGGGAAATTGCGGTTCAGGTCGATGCCGTTTGCATTGAACCGCTGATTCAAGGCGACTCCATCCGGATTGGCCATCGGGATCAGGAACACACTCCGTTCGTCGACGAGTTCCGGGAAACGCTGCAGTTCCCGTTCGAGGCGAATCAACAGCGCCGTGCCTGCAGATTCATTGCCGTGGATCGACGCCAGGATCAGTATCGGGATCGGGCCGTCGCCAATCCGCACCAGGTCAATCGGTTCGCCACGGGCGCTGAGTCCCAGTTGTTCTCGCTGGACGAGCAGCGGCGCGAGACGGGAATCCGAACCGGTGGAACCCGTGTCGCGAGCGGCCTGCGAATCCAGGAGCCGATTTTCGCGATCGTTGAAACTCGCCTGCGGCGGAAGGGCAGACGGAAAGGCCACAGCGGTGATTACCGCAGCGGCGGTGACAAGTAGTGCGCAGCCGATCGCGACATCCCGTTCCCGACTCTGATCGTTCTGTTGGCCTTCCATCAATCCATCCGTGGTGAAAAGGTTCTTGAACAGTTCCGACGAATGGGCTGAAACGTCGCTGTCGAAGGTCGTTGCCCACGTCACGGGATGTGTCGGAACTCACTTCCCAATTCCGGGGCATACACAATCAGCCGGCACGCGCTAGCGTCCGGTTCTTTCAATTCCGATCAGAACTGGACGCTAGCGCGTGCTGGCTGATTTCGGGAAGTTGTTGCGGACACATTCCTGAGTCCAGGTTATTTGACAGTCTTCTGCTCAAACAGCTTCGACCGCCTGATACCCAGGCGGTTCAGCCAGTAAGTCGCCACGACTCCCAACGTCGCCAGTCCGTAGGTTGTACTGCGGCGGAAGTTGATGCTGGAGGCTTCGTCGAAGTATCGCACCGGCACCGGGATGTCGCCGATCTTGAAACCGAAGTGGACCGCCTGGGCGAGGAACTGGCTGTCGAAAACGAAGTCGTCCGAGTTATTCATGAACGGAATCGTCTCCAGCACTTCCCGCCGGTACGCGCGAAACCCGCTGTGGAAATCGCCGAGATTCTGACCGAGCGCGATATTCTCGATCGTCGTCAGACAGCGGTTGGCGATGTATTTGTAGACGGGCATCCCGCCATCGAGCGTTTCCTTCCGCGTGCGGATGCGGCAGCCCATGACGAAATCCAGAATGCCGAGCTGCATCACCTTGACCGCGACATCGATGACCCGGCTGTCGTACTGATAGTCGGGATGAATCATGACGACGTAGTCGGCGTCGCGTTCGAGCGCGTGCGTGTAGCACGTTTTCTGATTTCCTCCGTAACCAGTATTCGTCTCGTGCTCGATGACCGTCAGGCCGAGTTCGCGGGCCAGTCCGACCGTGTTATCCGAACTGCAGTCATCAACCAGAATGATCTCGTCGACTGTTCCGCGCGGGATGTCATCGATCGTCTTCTGCAGCGTCGACTCCGCGTTGTACGCCGGCATCACCGCGATCACGCGAGGCTTCTCTCCAGTCTTTGGCGACGCACTGGCCAGCAAAGGATTGACGGCTTCCGGGACTTCTGTGATCTCAGTCATGGACTCAGTTACTGCTGAAGGGGCGCGGCGGGATGTCGGTCGGGCTGTGATACGTCGACGCCGGATCGGCTGGCCATCGTACGCAGCGACACCACGCCTGTCATACCTCGGTGAAAGCCACTTGCGGACTGGCAGTAACGTCCCTGCGGATTAGACAGGACTGGCCGTTTAGGGAGCCCGTGTTTCCGTCGTTTCGCCGACGAGAGAACTCAAGCGTCGTCGCTCTGCGTCGGCAGTTCGTCAAGCCAGCCGACGCGTGTTTCGCCGTTTTCGCGAGCCTGCCAGAACTCGCCCGAATCGACATCCAGCGCCGTCAGCCAGCCGCGTCCGTAAATCCAGGTATCGATACAGACCGCATGCCCGATATCCAGTGGCCATCCAGACTTCTGAGCCGTGTGTCCGCAGACCAGCGTTTTGCCTGAAACATGCGGCGGCGGATCGAACCACTTTTCCCAGTAGATCAGCCAGTCCGGCTGCTCGCCGAACGGCATGTTGTAATGCGCCATCGCATGCACAAAGAAGTGCGTGTCGGTGACGTGAATCCGCTGACAGTCGTCTTCGATAAACCGTCGATGCCGTTCCGGAATCCCGTCGACGATCGGATTGATGCCTCGATTGCGATAGGACTGCAGCGTCGTGTCCCCACCGAATCCCGGCCACGCGGTTTTCCACTCGCCGCCGTCGATCGCGTCCAGAAACATGATGTCGTGATTGCCACGCAGCGGAATCAGTTGCTCAGTCTCAAAGCGTTCAATCAGCCAGTCCAGGACGCCCGCACTGTCCGGCCCGCGGTCGACGTAATCGCCCAGCGAAATCAACTGATCGTCTGCCCCGAACTCTGCAAACTCAGCGAGCGTCGTCAGTGCTCCGAGGTAGCCGTGAATGTCGCCAATGGCGATGGTTCGAGAACTCCGCTGTTCGATTTCGTCAGACGGTTCCATGAGACATCCTGGACGCGGTCTCACGTTCGAGCACTTCTTCCGTCCAGTCGGGATGCTCGGACTGCAGCCGCGCGAGAATCATCGCTCGGGCAGAACGCCACATGGCTTCCGCAATGGCCAGTCGTTCTGCGCCCGTTTTGGAACGCAGAACGGCTGCCATTTCATCGTCGACGATGTCGATGATCCGGCCGTCAATGGCGATCCGGTCAACCATGACTATTGCGCCTTCTTCAGCGTCTGCAGGTATTCGACGACGTCGACGAGATCCTGTTCGCTGAGCAGTTTCTGCAGATCGGCAGGCATGATCGAGACTTTCTGTTTGACGATCTCGTCGACCTCAGACATCGGAATCGTGCGACTGATGCCTTCGGCATTTCTGACGGTGACCGACTGATCCGTCCGGCTGCTCAACAGTCCGTTGATGACGTTGCCGTCGTTCAGAACCACGGCGTACATCTCGTAATTGTGAGCGATGCCGGCGCTCGGGAAGATGATCGATTCGAAGAATGCGGTCCGGCTGAGCTTGCTGCCAATTTCGGACAGGTCCGGCCCGACGTCCTTGCCCTTCTTATTCACGATGTGGCACTTGGCGCACGTGCCTGTCGTTTCGAAGATGGCCTGTCCGCGGGCAAGGTTACCTTTGCGGCCGAGGAGTTCGCTGATTGGCGGCAGAGGCTTCGCATCTTTGCTCGGCGGCAACGGGAACAGCTTCTGAGCTTCCTCCCGAATGTTGCCCGCAGCCGAGGCGTGCAGGCTGGCCGAGACGGCGGGAATCAGCTCTGCGTCAATTTCGTCCTTTTTCGCCATGTCGATCAGCCGCTGCGCACCATTGCGCGAAGCACCGATTGCCTGAGCCGCCTGGCGACGCAGTTCAGCCGGTTTCTCTTCGTTCTGCATGATCTGCAGCAACGGCCCGACCGCACCACCGTGACCGGAAACCGCAATAACCCGGACAGTCGCCAGCGCGACCTTTTCGTCCGTACTGTTCAACGAGTCGCTCACCAGCTTCTGCTGCCCTTTGCCCAGCAGCGCGCTGATCGCGTCGACACCAAGCTGCTCTTCCGGATGTGAAACTGCAAGGTTGAGCAGCGCGGGGTAGCGATCCGCCATGTCGAAGTTCGCTGTCAGTCGAATGAACTCCGACGTGCCTGCAACGCGGTCCAGCATCCGGTTCAGCGCAGTTAGTGCTCCGTCCCGGTTCTTGATTCCGCTGCCCAGCCGATCGACGGCTTCCGTGTTGACGAAGTTGGCTCGCTGCTGATCGCCATTGCCGTTGTAGTGAAAGGCCAGGTCGAACAGCACGGATTCCTTGTCGTCGCTCTTCTGGAAGTCGAATGAGCGCATGAGGCGCGGCAGATCGTCGTTCGACGCCTTGCCGGTTTTGATCAGTCTGGCGAGCAGGTCAGGTGTATCTGAGGCTCGGCTGCGCCAGACGAGGTCAAGTGTTGCCGCGTCACTGACCTGCAGCGCCGGCGTCGAGTCAACCCCCTCGTGCAGGGCGTTGATGCACGCGTCCCAGTCCAGAGCCGCCCCGATCCCGAGGGCTTCCAGGTACCAGCGATCCAGGCCGTCGTGCTGAGCCGCAAGCTGAGCCCACAGTCGAGCCTTGTCCGACGAATGATCAAACCGCAGCGCGATCGCACATTCGCGACGCACCTGCGGAGACGGATCGTCAACAAGCTGCTTCACGATCGGAATCAGATCGAGCTTCAGCTCGCGGACCAGACGCAGGCCGAGAATCCGGATGTCGGCGTCGCTGTCGCCAACTGCTGTCGCGACAGCCTGCTCACCACCGTGGTCAATCTTGCCGAGCAGCCACAGAGCCCGAGCCTGGATCCGAGAATTGTCACATTCCTTGAAAAGCTTCGTCAGTGCTGGCACCGCCTTTTCACCTGTCGCGTGCAACTTCTGCCACGCCAGGTACCGGGCTTCGAGATTCGGGCTCTGCAGCGCGATGATCGCCCCGTCGATCGAATCAAAATCGTAGGCCGGAGCCTTGTACGGGGAGTTCGGCGGAGCGACCCGGAACAGTCTGCCTTTCTCAGCGTCGCCCATGCGATGACCACCGACGCCGGGGTCGTACCAGTCTGCAATGATGATCGAACCGTCCGGAGCAACCACAACATCTGACGGGCGGAACCACTTATCGCGTGTTCCGACGAGAATGTTCTGAATCCAGGCCGAGTAGCCGGCTCCGTCATTTCGTACCGGATAGGCGCGAACAACGTTCGGGCCGGCGTCGCAGTGAATGATCTGACCGTGGAAGACTTCCGGCAGCAGGTCACCTTCGTAAAGACAGATGCCAGTCGGAGCGCCAGCGCCGGTCTGCAGCAGATTCGGCACAACGCCCGGATCGTTCAGGTGCCAGTGCTGCAGCGGAATCTCCTTCTCCATATTGGTGCGAGGCTCGCGCCAGCCGGCTCCAGTGAACTCGTCCTTGTAGCCAAAATTGCCGTACTCCATGACGTAGTTGATTCGGACGCCGCGGTTGCCGTCGTCGTCGTTGTCGCTTTGCCAGATCGTGCCAAAGCTGTCGACACACAGCTCCCAGTTGTTGCGGAAGTTCCAGCCGAGCGTTTCGAGGTTCGAGCCGTCGAGATCACAGCGGAACGCCATGCCTTCCTGATACGGCTGCCGACGGGCGGCAACCTCATTCCCGGCCAGATCGACGACGATCTTTCCGTCCTTGTCTTTGATCTGGTTCCCACTGTTGCCGAAGTTGAAGTACAGCTTGCCATCCGGCCCGAACGAGAACGCGTGAATGCCGTGATCGTGCTGCGTGCCGCTGATGCCCTGAAACATCACATCGTGACGATCTGCCTTTGAATCGCCGTTGTCGTCCCAGAAGTTCATCACGCGATCGCCGGCCGAGATGATGACTCGGTTGCCAAGCACGCAGATGCCGTGAGCTGTATCAACCTCCCGGCCCTGATAGAACACGGTCTCCTTGTCCGCGATGCCGTCGGCGTTGGTGTCTTCGAGCACGAGGATGCGGTCACCTTCGGGGCGTTCTCCGTTGCGGTGCCGGTAGTTGACGACTTCGCAGACCCAGACTCTGCCTTTGTGATCAATGTCAATCGCCGAAACGCTGAGGACTGACGGCTTGCTCGCTTCGGAGGCGAACAGAGTTGCTTCGAGCCCCTCGGCAATGTCGAGCTGACTGAGCGCGTCGGCGGCGTCGTGACTCTCGCTACCGCCGCTGGCCGGAGCGATGGCCGCCAGGTTGGGCTTTTTCGAGTACACGGCAAACACAACGGTCGAACCGCAGCCCTGATTCGTGCCGCCGTTATCGAGCGATCCCGTCGCTTTGAAATGCGTCATGCCTTCCGGGACATCGAACTCGATGACCGAATTCGCGTGCGTTCCAATGCACTTTTCAACCGGCCTGCCGTCAACTCGTGGAGCCTGCCCGCCGGCATTCCTGTTGACGTTGACTGTGCCGAACCCGGCGACCGCCGACTTCCACTTCAGCTCAGTGAGACTCTTTTCGCCATTCGGGCCGACGAATCGCGGATTCACCCAGTCTGCCCAGTCACAGCCAAATCCGTCGCCGCCATCACTCGCGACCAGCCACAGCGTTTTCGCGCCGTGCAGTTCGACGTTGATCTCAACGGCGTGCCCGTTGGTCGACTTCGAAACCACGGGGCTCTGAAACAGCCTGCCATCGCCAGCAGTTGCCTGCGGAGCATTGTCCGCTTCGGGCTTCAGCCGCGGTGCGCCTGCCGGAACCAGCGACAGCGACTTGCGACCATGCCACTCGTCAAGCTGCTTCTGAATCGCAGCGAAGTTGAAATCCGGCTTCGGTTCGTAGTCCTGATTGGCCTTCAATTCTTCGAGCGTGACCTCCGTCGCGGGCACGCCACCCGCCGGAACGTCAGCACGAGCACACCACGCGATCGCATTCAGCACCAGCTTGAGCTGCTGCGGGTTGCCCCAGTTCCAGTGGCTGTGTCCGCCCGTAAAGCCGAACCCGCGACCGCCGTCGAGGCGAGTCGCTGCCCAGGCGACGTGCTGTGGTTCTTTGCGTTCGAGGACTGCTTCGCGGACATACGGATTGTTGTTGTGAGCGTTGTCCGGCCGGGCGAGTGACCCGTCAGGACGCACCAGCGTGCTGGCTGGCGGCAGGTCGGTCAGGATCGGCGTCACGCCCTGCATGTTCGGACGAAACCGCATGTGGTAGTACCACTCGTCGTTCGTCGAGAACGGCTTCACTCCGCTGGTAATCGGGTGCTCGGGGAACTTCGTAAAGTTGGCGGTCCAGTGCGGATTGACCGACCAGTTGATCTCGAAAAAGCCGCCGATCCAGTCGAGGAACTTCTTCCCGGCCGGTTCGGCAGGCACTTCAACACCATAGTGCAGGCAGACGATCCCGACTCCCTGCTTCGCGTAAGCGTCCATCTGATCGAGGTGCGGATTGACGACGTGTCCGCCGCCGCCGTCGCAGTACATGACGATGCAGTCAAAGCCGTCGAGTGCCGCGGCATCCTGCGGCCAGCCGTTCGTGAACACGACGGGCTTCAGATTGGGCATTGCCTCTTCGAGCTTCCGCGCGAGCAGAATGCTGCCCGCTTTGTGCTCGTGCGACCCGTATCCGTGACTCTGCCGCCCAGCGACGAACGCGATCCGTTTTGCCCGCGCCGGCGTGTCACTGACCGCAGCGAATCCGGCAAGTCCAATTTGTTCGTCGCTTGTAGACCGGAACAAGCTCCGCGCCGTTCCGGCACTTTGTGAATCGACGATCTCCGAAGATTTGGTACCGGTTTCGGCCGTTGCTGCCGGAGCGGCGCTGCGCTTGGGCCGGTCTGCGCCAACGTCAGTCGTTATGTCCCGTTTTTTTTTTGAATCGACCGCTGCCGACTTCTTCTCACCGAGCCGCTTGAGCTGGATGTTTCGGAACTGAACGGTCATCGGCGGGCCAGCGTGAAGCTGGAGGGCCAGGATTCCGCTCGCCCGCGCAGCGTCATCTTCGTCCACACATTCAATCGTCTGGACACCATTGATGAAGTGCTTGAAGACATTCCCTTTGGCGACAATGTGATAGTCGTTCCAGTCTTCCTTCCTGATCTTTGACTGAATCTCAGCCGAGTCGCCGACCGAGCCGACGAGCTTCGGCTTTCCGTCGTCGCCGATGACGGTCTTCTGGCCGCGGTTGGCCAGAATGCCGCGGTAACGCTCGCCGTACAGAATTCCCGAGTAAGTATCACCGGCTTCGAAATCACCCTGGTAGCCGCCGATCACCCACTTCTGACCCTCGACCTCGAAACTGCGGTACTGAATGCCAGAGTTGCCGCCGACGATCTTGTACTGCAGCTTCAGCTCGAAGTCGCCGACTTCACCGCCGCGCCAGATGATGAACGTGTTGCCTTTGGTCGGGTTTTCTTTCGTTGTCTGACCTGTGATCGCTCCGTCGCGAACGCTCCAGAAATCCGGATTGCCATCCCAGTGTTCGAGTGTCTTGCCGTCGAAGATCGATTCCCAGCCATCGTCCGCAGACGCCGGGGCCGGGCACAGCAGCAGAGCGCAGAAGGCGAGCAGACCCGCCACGCTGAGGCAACGTCGAAGCAGCATTGGAGACTCCTGAAAGGTGTGTCTTCCGCCATCCAGCCTGGCTGGACGGCCGGTTTCATATCAGCGAAGGCCGAGATGTTAGACGCACCGAGTGATCGACTCAAAGGAGTCGACTGGGTTTCCTTTGCGGCGGGGTACCGCTGACCGAGGCGGATTGAACGGAAGTCTGTCCGTCGAGAAAGTCGCGCAGACTTCCGGCCGTTTCAGGTCACCGAAACACTCCACCAGGACTCTGCGCGCGTTTCGCGACGGCTCGGATGGTCGCCCTGGATTTTTCGGGGTGGGGACTGCGTCGCGAGGCAGTAACGCATCGACGGCCACTGTTCTTTGTTGTGGCAATGCCGTTGCGACAACTGCGAATTGCGGTCGAGTTGCCTGGACTCTCGCCATCCGGGCCATCATCCTCGTTGGCTTCCAATGTCCCTGCGGCTTCGTTGTTTCCTCTATGCCGCTGTTTGTTTTCAGATCGACTGACGAAAGATTCGGCTGATGGCGTCGTTTTTCAAGCTCGTCTGTTCACAGTGCGGCAAGCCGCTCAAGGTTTCTCAGGACCTGGCGGGGCAGACTCGAAAGTGCCCCTACTGTCACAGTGCGGTGAAGATTCCCGACGCGGTCGCGTCGCCGCCGGAAGCTGCAGGTGAGGAGTTTCCGAACATTGTCGTCACACCGAATGCGGCGTCCGGTCCGGCGCCGGTTCCGACTTCAGGAGCGTTACCGGCGGGAACCGCAGCGTTGTCGCAGAGTGGTGCGGCTCCGTCGCGGCGGAGAAAGAAGAGCTGGTTTCACGCGGGCAGCGGAGATTCGGCCAGCAGCGACGTCAGCCTGATCATCAGCGGAGCGATGGGCGCCGGAATGTCGGTCGTCTGGCTGGCCGCGATGCTGCCGCTCCGCGGTTACCAGATGGGGCAGCTCTTCTGGGACCGTGGACTGATTCCGTTCGCGACGACGTTTCTGATGTTCTGGTCGGTCGGCATCCTGATTCTCAAATGGCTGAACCTGAAACAGCAGAAAGAGTCGATGCTGCTCGACGTGCTGCCGACCGAGGTTGCCGGTGAAATCACGCTCGATTCGCTGAACTCGTTCGTGAAACATATTAACGGGCTGCCGGTCGGCGGGTCCGAGAGCTTTCTGATCAACCGTGTTCTGCGTGGCATCGAGCACTTCCGGGTCCGCAAAAGCGCCGCGGAAACCGTGACCATGATGGAGTCGCAGTCGGCTATCGACGCGAATAACGTCGCCGGCAGTTACACGCTGTTGAAGGCATTTATCTGGGCACTGCCGATTCTGGGATTCATCGGGACGGTCGTTGGCGTGAGCGCTGCCGTGGCGAGCCTCGCCAGCAGTCTCGATTCGGCGGCGGACATGACGGCGATGAAAGGTGCGCTGAACTCGGTCTTCGCCGGCCTGGGCACCGCCTTCGACACGACGCTGCTGGCGCTCATCATGAGTATGCTCGTCAAGATTCCGACGTCAGCACTGCAGAAGAGTGAAGAGGATCTGATCACCTCCGTCGACGAATACTGTAACGAAATCCTGTTGCGACGGCTGAACGACGGCCGCGAAGGCGGAGCAGAACGCGGCGCTGGTGGCAACAATGGAGCTGACGTCAAAATCTTCCGCGAAGCCGTTGAAGCCGCAATGGGCACGCATCATGCCGAGCTGGAACAGTGGCTGACGAAGCTCGATGCGATCGGCGGCAAACTGACGGGACAGGTTGCCGAAGGCTGGGACAAAATCAACACGCGGATTCAGAAGCAGCAACTGGAGCACTCGACTCAGTTACAGCAGCAGCAGTCGGAACAGCAGAAGCTGCTGCAGACGCAACTCAACGAAATGGCCGCGTCGGCGACCGAAATTCAGAAGACGCTGGCCGGAGTTGGCAGTCAGGCGGCGACCATGCAGAACGACGTGACGGGTTCGTTCGCCCAGGCTCAGGCGACGCTGCAGCAGCAGTTCGCCGGTCTGCAGCAGGGACTCAACAGTCTGAGCAGCGTGCTGCAGCAACTCGGTCAGCAGCAGGTCGTTGTGCAGCAGGTTCAGACGCCGCGGAAGCGAGGATGGTTCAGTAACGCCCGTTAACGAAAGGAATGCTCCCGAAGTCAGTTCCCGACATCGACCGGTACTTCGCGCAAGATCTCCTGCGCAACACTTTCACGCTCAGTGATTTAGATTCCGGCCTGAACGACAGGCATCTTGTGCCTGCGGCACACGGACAACAAGTTGTCCGAACAAGTTGTCGGTGCCACCCACTTTCGAGGCATTCTGCGACATAGTGATGACATGTCGCAGTCTCCGCAGAACACCTCAGGCGGACCGGCAAACGAACCAGGATGCTTCGTACTGATCGGCCGTCCTGAACCGCGACTATAGCCGCCTGCAGGTTCTTTCTACCGTACGTGCCCACTGACAGATGCCGCTTGCCGCATTTCACACGAGGCTCGCAGGAGCGCAGATGATCCACCGAGAGCAGATGATCCACCGAGCGCAGATGATCCACCGAGACATGTCCCGATTGCTGATCCGTTTCGTTCTGCTGCTGCTGGCGGGCGTTGCTTTCTCGTCTGCTGACGCGGCGGGGAGGCCGAATTTGATCGTTGTTATGGTCGACGATATGGGGTATGCCGGGGTGAGTTGTTTCGGGAATCCGTATTTCAAGACGCCCGAGATTGACCGGCTGGCTGCGGAAGGGATGCGGCTGACGGATTTTCATTCGTCGGGGACGGTCTGCTCGCCGACTCGGGCGGGGCTGCTGACGGGGCGGTATCAGCAGCGGGCGGGGATTGAGGCGGTCATTCATCCGGTCAGTGACCACCCTGAGCATCGCAAGGGGCTGCGGCGGGCGGAGACGACGTTTGGCGAATCGCTCCAGGCGGCCGGGTACGTGACCGGGCTGATCGGCAAGTGGCATCAGGGTTACACGGAAGTTTCGGACGAGTTTCATCCGCAGAACCACGGGTTCGACGAGTTCGTCGGCTACCACAGCGGCAATATCGATTTCGTCAGCCACGTCGGTGACCACCACCGCCACGACTGGTGGCACGGGCGCAGGGAAACGCCGGAAGAGGGCTACTCGACGCACCTCATCAACCGCTACTCGGTCGAGTTCGTGCGGCGGCACGCGAAGTCCGACAAGCCGTTCTGCCTGTACGTCGCTCACGAAGCGATCCACAACCCCGTCCAGGTCCCCGGCGATCCCGTGCGGAGAACGCTCGACAACTGGGACCGCTGGAAGTGGCAGGAAGTCAGCACAGAGGAACGCATCGAAAAGTATCGCGGCATGACGCTGCCGATCGACGAGGGCATCGGCGAGCTGCGACGCACTCTTGTCGAACTGGGCATCGCCGAGAACACGCTCGTCCTGTTCTTCTCTGACAACGGCCCGGCCGCGGACTTCCCCAGCGGCGACGACTCACTGCGCGGCCGGAAGGGTTCCGTCTACGAAGGCGGCCACAAAGTTCCCGCCATCGCCTGGTGGCCGGGACGCATCAAATCTGGCAGCGTCTCGAACGAGCCACTTATCAGTCTCGACGTGATGCCCACACTGCTGAAGCTTTCCGAGGCTCCGTCGCCGAAGCTGCCGCTCGATGGCGTCGACCTCTCGCCGGTTCTCTTCGAGCAGAAGTCGTTGCCGACGCGGCCACTCTACTGGGCCTCTCTGTCGAACAACGGAGGCCGTAACGAAGCCCTGCGCGAGGGTGAATGGAAACTTGTCGTCAATCATCCGAAAGCAAGGCCCGGCTCATTCGAGAACGAAGCCCTCGAGCTGTACCACCTGTCTGCCGACCCGTCCGAGCAAACTAATCTGGCAGCCAGGCACTCTGGCCGCACGGCCGCGATGCTTACGCAACTGAAGACCTGGTACGCCAACACCCAGGCCACCGCAACGCCGCAACCCGGAGGCTGGCTGGAACCTGACCGCTGAATTCAGCCTGCAGGAAGAGACAGGAACACAACACGTCAGAGTGACTCACAGGCTGAGACACGAAAAATCCGCGCCCGCCTGCTCAGCGTTCGATGCAGGAACCTCTGACCGAAGATCACTCGCTCGGCGCGGGTCTCTGGCCCCCGCAGGATGGACCGCAGGCCAGACTTTCCGAAAAATCTGAATGCCGTCAGGGATGCCGGATCAGTCCGTCAGCAGACCGGCAATTCACCATTGATCAGACGCTGCTGAAACTGCGGCAATGCGGCGAGTTCGCGGGCCAGAACCTGCTCAACAGCGTCCTGAACATCGGGTAGATCGACTCCGCCTTTAAGGCTCAGTTCAACGGAGGCGGACCACGGTTCGGACAGGCGGCGACCAATCTGGCTGCACAGCCACACGGTCACTTCCTCGACCGGATCAATCGACGCGTGGATCTGCTCGGCGATTTGGCAGGCCAGCACGTTATAGACTTTCCCAACATGGCTGACCGGGTTTTTCCCGGCAACCGCTTCCAGACTCATCGGCCGATGCAGACTGATCAGGCCATTGACGCGATTGCCACGTCCGACCTGCCCGCCGTCTGCCCCCTCAGCCGAAGTGCCCAGCACTGTCAGATACATGCCGCCCTCACCACGGCCGGGATCGTCCAGCGTGTTGATGTCGAGCTTCAGAGAGTGAACGTTCCGGAGTTCCCGGAGTAACCGCCCAAGCAGCGCGTCCCGCATCGCGGCTTTCCGCTCAAAATAGGTCCGCTGGTCTGGGACAAACCGGTCGACGAAGGCCACCGCCAGCGTCATCCACAGCGTGCGATCGCGACGGACTGCCATGACCTTCACGTCCTCACCCGCTTCCGGAAACTGCTTCTGGAATTCCGGAGAGTTCAAGTACCGCTCGGCCAGCAGCACGAGTTGCTCCGTCTCACTCAATGGAGCATACCCAACACCAGCGGATGTATCGTTCGCCGTGATTTCGCCCCGCGCAAAAATATCGCACAGTTCAGGCGATCCCGGCCGAATCTCGTTCTGATACCGAGTGTGCTGTTGTGGATCGACAAAGCGCAGATGGCTGCGGAGCCACTCGCTGGCGGCAGCCTCGGCAATTCCACCGACGTCAAACCGCAGGTCGCCAAACTCAGTTGTCGCCCGATCGCCGAAAATGAAACGCATCGGCGCCAGCACCGTTCCGCCACCCGGTTGAGGCTGCGTCTGTCCGGCACACAGCAGTCCCTTGTCGATATTGTGGTGCAGGACTCGACCGACCCGCTGAACATATTCGCGACACAACGCCTGTGAAACAGCCTCCATAACGCTGTCGCAGATCGTGTCCGGATGCCCGAGCCCCTTCCGTTCAACGTGCTCACTGCAGCGCTGACCCACAGGAGCTCGATCTACGTTCTGAACCGAGAGCGAATCAATCATGACGCAGCCTTATATCGACAAGCTCACTGATAACCACGGATTCGACGAGTCACAGCAGACCTGTCGCTACCTTGCATACGTCCCGATAAGTTCGGCAGCCTCCAGCATGTGTCCCTGAATGGCGGACAGCAATTCCTCTTTCGTACTGCCAGCATTCAACGCCAGCGACGCATCGAGAGCAAGCAGTCGGAAGTGGTAGTGATGTGTCCCGTGACCACGAGGAGGAGCTGGCCCGCGGTAACCGATCACCTGGCCCGATTGCCAGGAATTCCGCCCCTGATGCAATCGTCCGCCACCCTCCAGAGGGACCACATCTTCAGCAGACAGCGCCTCGGGTAACCCGGTTACCGTCGGGGGAATGCCCCACACGACCCAGTGAACCCACGGCTGAGGCGTCGGTGCATCCGGATCGTCGCAGATCAACGCCAGTTCAATGGCTCGATGCGGAACGTCTCTGAATTCCAACGGAGGCGAAACGTCACGACCATCGCCCGTATATCGCTCGGGAATCGGATGACCATCAGCAAATGCCGAACTGACGACCTTCATCGACATATTCACCGTCCCTCTACCGTCCACTGCGTGAAATCCAGTCGGCGTGCTGCCAGCCAATTGACGAGTTTTCCGGATTCCGTGTTGCGGACCTTCACAGCCGAAACCTGCTGGAATCTTAACGGGACGACTTCGTCACTCCGACGTTTCAAAAGGCCGTGCGGCAATTCCGTCGATCAAATGGCAGCCCCCCAGGAATTCATTACCGAGTTCGTTGCGAAGGCAATACCGGATCACGAAATGAACGGCGGACAAAGAACCTGGTTTTCGGGTACTTGATCATAGTGATCCATTGAGGATTCTGAAGTGGATTGCGACAAGCGCGACGCGATTCCAGGCTTCGATGATCATGGTCAGGGTCGATCATTCGGTGCAGATCGCATTCAGCACGCGGTTCAGAAGCCGTTCGTTATCAGTTCCTTCGCTGGAGTCAGCTCCCTGGGTGGTCACCCTGATTCTGGTTGCGGCGCTCCGGTCAAGAGGACAGGATCATTCTCCCCGTGAAACCTCGAAAGGGACTGAAGACGTTACGGCACGACCACCACGCACTGGCGAACGAAGCGTCAACCCCGCCCCGCTTTCTCTTCTCGAACTGAAAGTCAGCCATGAACATGCGACGTTTTCTGAAGCCGGTCTGGTGCCTGATGTCCGCGATCACTGTGGCCACAAGCGTCTGCAGTAACGCGGTCTGGCCGGCGTCTGCACTTTTTGCCGCCGAGCCCGAGGCCAAGCTGCCACGCGGCGTGCGCATGATTCGAGATGTCGCATACATCCCGGAAGGCGATGAGGCTCAGCGGCTGGACCTGTATCTTCCCGAGACTCCACCCAAGCATCCGCTGCCGTTGATTGTTCATATTCATGGCGGCGGCTGGATGGCCGGTAACAAATTTCCCTGCCCGGTCATGAACATGGTTAACCGGGGCTACGTCGTCGCGAGCGTTGAGTACCGCTTCAGCCAGAAGGCTCTCTTCCCGGCTCAGATTCAGGACTGCCAGGCTGCGATCCGGTGGCTGCGGGCGAACAGCAGGGAGCACCACATCGATCCGGAACATGTCGGCGTTGTGGGCGGTTCAGCGGGCGGACACCTGTCGGCGCTGGTCGGAACCTCGGGCGGGAAGCAGGCCTTCCCGGCGATCGGCGGTAACGAACAGCAGTCGGACCGCGTACAGGCCGTGTGCGACATTTTCGGCCCGGCGAATTTCACCACCGTCATGCAGCAGGCTGCCGACGACAAAAACGTTCGCAACATTTTCAAATTCAACACGCCCGGCGATCCATATTCCCGGCTGCTCGGCGTCAGCCTGATCGACAACCGCGAGAAGACGGACGCGGTCAGCCCGGTCCATTACGTCAGCGAGGACAACCCGCCGATGCTGATCCTGCACGGTACGTACGACGCTCTGGTGCCTTACGCCCAGAGTGTCGAACTGGAATCCGCGCTGAAAGCCAAAGGTGTCCCCGTGTGGCTGCAGACGCTGCCGGGATCAGGGCATGGTGGCCCGGCATTTGGCAAGCCGGCCGTGATCGCGCTGATGCAGAATTTCTTCGACAGGCAGCTCAAAGGAGCCGAAGTGGCGATCGAACTGGTGCCCGAAGCCGACGTCGCCGTTGAGCCGTCTCAACCTGCCACAAAGTAACCCGCAGGCCGGGACAGGCAGCGTGTCTTCAAAGCCGCCCGGCTAGATTGACCGGGTATGGAGCCGACCAGTCCCCTGTCCCGCTCATTGAAATGGCCTGATTTCGAGCGGCTGCGATCTTTCTGCGAAAATCACTGAAAGGTTTCTCCACGGCGCAGGTAATCCCTGGTGACCGACGTTTTCACCGGGTCGATTCAGTCCTCTGTGTGTGGAGAATTCCATCATGATGTCGCTGTTTGATTTTCTGCGTCGCCAGTTATCACTTCGTCCCTCTCGCCGGCGTCCACAGGCTCGTTTCGGTGCGACTTTCGAAGTCATGGAAGATCGCGTGGTGCTGTCGAGTGTCGGGTTATCGAGCGGGACGCTGACCATTCAGGCCGCAGCGGGCGAGACAAACTCGGTCAATGTCAGTCGGGTTGGTCACGACGTCATCGTCACCGACTCGGCCGGCATCACGGCGATTACCGGCGGGACGCGGATTGATGTGAATACCGCTCGGTTTACAGCCGTCTCGGAAGTGCAGGCTTTTCTGGAAGACGGAGACGACTCGTTTGCCAGCAACACGGCGATTCCAGCAACCGTGCATGGCGGCGAAGGGGCCGACACTCTGATGGGGGGGGCGGGGAGCGATGTGCTGCTGGGTGAGAACGGAGATGATTCGCTGAGCGGAGGCGACGGCAACGACCATCTGGCGGGCGGTGATCAGAACGACGTTCTGTCCGGTGGCCGGGGGTTTGATTTTCTCGACGGTGGTGACTCAGACGATCTGCTTGACGGAGGCGCCGGTGCGGACACGCTGTCCGGCGGCAACGGCCTCGACACGATGACCGGAGGTGACGGTGATGACATCATGTTCGGCGGAACCGGGGCCGATGACATGACCGGCGGTAACGGCGATGACTACCTGCTGGGTGGTGAAGCTGGCTTTCCGGACGACGACACGCTCGAGGGCGGCGAGGGAGCTGACACGCTGGACGGCGGCGACGGTGCCTACGACGCCGTGCGGAACAAGTCCGACGAAGACGTCATCACGAATATCGAGCTGGCCATCTGACAGGGCGGCGGCGGGGCCAGTGGTCTTGCCAGTTCTGTCGTAAAGCCGCTCTGATTCCCCTTGAGGGCGTTTTCCGACACGGCATGTGTTCTTCTTCCAGGCTCCGGAGTTCTGTTCGATGAGAAGTACCAGTCCCGACTGCTGCTCGGACCGGGACGGCATCGGTACGACGAGTCCCTCGCTGCTGCTGCGTGTGCGCGATCCTGGCGACAACGCCGCGTGGCAGCAGTTCATCGAGATTTACGGTCCGTTGCTGAACCGCTTTCTGCGTGGCAAGGGCCTGCAGGAAGCGGACGCCGCGGACGTGACGCAGGAGATTCTGCGATCCGTCCTGCTGGCGATTGGTCGCTTCGAGTACGACCGGAGAGCGGGACGCTTCCGCGGCTGGCTGCTGACCGTCGCTTACAGCAAGCTCAACACGTTTCTGACGCGGCGGCAGAGGCAGACTCTCGGCAGCGGCGATACAGACATGGAACTGGCGCTCCGCAACGTGCCCGAACCGGCGGCTGAGTCGGTTGACTGGGAACGAGAGTATCAGCAGCGGCTTTACGAATGGGCATGTCAGCAGGCACGGAACGAGTTTCAGACATCGACCTGGCGGGCGTTCTGGATGCGGAACGTGGACGGTCGAAGTTCCGACGACGTCGCGCAGGAACTGCAGATGAGCGTCGGGGCGGTTTACATCGCCTGCAGCCGAGTCACCGCGCGACTGCGAGCATTGATCCAGCAGGTGGACGACGAATGACGCCGCGTGCCCACTGCCCCGCCGAAGACGTCTGGCTCAGCCTGCTGCAGGGACCGGTAGATGCGCAACTGGAAGCCCGGCTCAGCCAGCATCTGGAAAACTGCGAGTGCTGCCGCCAGCGACTCGATCGCCTCTCTGGTGCGAGCGACTGGCTGCCCGACGTTGCCGGCTGGCTTTGCGAAACGCCCGAAGCAGATTCTCCAGGACTGCAACTGGCTCTGACGCAACTGACTCGCGAATCGGTGGCGGCAATGATCGCGCAGCCGGTATCGACTCGCCCGGACGTGATGATCATAACCGATCGGCCGTCTCTGGACGTTACCACCATGCGGCGCGGTCGCATCTGGCGTCAGCGAATCCTTGCTGCTCGACCGCTGATTGTGACGGGACTGCTGACCGCCGCCCTGTCAAGTCGCTGGCTCCAGCCGTCTGATCCGCCGCCAGTCGAGTCTTCGTCCGGTGCCGGACCAGCAGCAAGTGCGAAGTCGCAGCGTCCGCAATTCGAGATTCGGTCATCAGTTGAAGAACCGACGCTGACGTGCGACTCGCTGGCCGCCGCAGTGGCGCTGGCTCGCGAAGGAGACACGGTCCTTATTCACGCCGTCGAACCAATCGACGTTCCGCCGCTGACGATCGTTCAAGCCGAGCTGACGCTGCAGGCTGCGCCGGGCAGTACCGTCATTCTGCAGCCAGCCGGACCGCCGAAGTCGACGAGTCCATCCGCGTGGCTCACGGTTCGCGGTCATCTGCGGCTGCAGGGTCTGGAACTGCGCGAGTCGAACCTTGGGGAACCGTCGGCGCGGCCTCTGCTGAGCCTGACGGAGGGGGTTCTCGAACTGACTGGCTGCACGCTTCGCAGTCGGCTGATCGAGGCCGCAGCTCTGCTTCGTGCCGACGGCGGGCGCGTCGTGCTGGACAATTCGGACTGCCATTCCGGAGCGGGCGTCTGTCTGGACTGGATGGAATCACCACGCGGCGAACTACAACTGACCAGCTCGCTGCTGGCTGGCGGCTGTGGCTTGCGGCTGACGCTGCAGCAGCCGTCGTCTGGAACGTTCGTCAAACTGCAACGCGTAACGGCGGTGACTCGCGAACTGCTGCAGTTGGACCTCAGCGAAGGAACACCAGGCACGTTCGTCAAACCAGTTCCGCTGACAATCGAGACAGAACGCTCGACGCTGCGCACTTTCGAATCGGTGGTGACTGCAATCCTGCCTCACGATGCGAGCGGTACGTCTGCCGTTCCCGCTCAGAAGACAACTGCCGTGCTGCGGGCTCATCTCAACTGGAGCGATTCGGGCAGCGTGTGGGATGTGACTGGCGACTGGCTGCGTTTCGAGGGCTATTCGAACCTGCTGCCGCATCTGGTTCCGCGAAGCCATGCGGACTGGCAGAGCTTCTGGAACCGGAACACCTCAGCATCCCGCGCCGAACGACTGCGGTTCCCGACGTCAGACGTCACCGCGCAATCGATTGTTGAGCGTGTCGACCAGCTCCGCGCAGAGCTGACTCCGCAGTAGACCGTCTCTGTTGTCGTTCGTCGGGGCAATTCACTGAAAGGTTTTCACGCGAGCCTGGTAACTCTTCCTGTCTGCAAACTGTTCCTTTGAGACGGGAGAAAATCATGCGAGTGAGAAAACTGTGGAAGCTGCTGGTGGTCTGTGTATCCGCATGGCTGGCGGGCAGTCCCGTATCGGCATCAGCTCAAACGACCTCGGAAGCAGACGGCGTCCGACTGATCGTGTCCGGGACGATGCACATTGAATCCCGGCCGTGGCGGAATGGCGTCTACAACTGGCCGGATCCGGACCTGCTGCTCGACTTCTTTTACCGAGCCACGGCCGCTGGAAATGTCGACGATCGAGGGCCGATGCGGTGGTCGATCGGAGCGGACATCGGCTGGTTAGCCGGTGAGCCACGCGCCGCCGAAATCATCTTTCTGACTCAGGCGATGGGCGTCGAGTGGGATGTCCACGCACACGATCTGCTCGACCGACCGCTCTGTGCAAACATCATCCGTCGGTACGGAACCGTCAGTAACGTCGCGTCGGGACTCCTGATCGACGAGATCGACCTGATGCGCGGGCCACTCTTCGGCGTCCGGGAACCGTGGCAGGCCGAGGTCTTCTGGGGGCTGACTTACGGACCGGGGCATCGCGGAGATGCGGACGACCGCTCATACGGTTGCTGGCGTCCATCCAGTTCCGTGGACTGGGATCTCGACGACCCGTCGCAGATGCAGATCGCCGTTGGCGGCGGCGACCGAACGCTCGACGGTATTCGGCTGTTCGCGAAAAATCTCGCCCGCTACGGCGCGAGCTATCCCGTGACGAGTGCGACGGTGAACGTCTCCCCGGTCACGCTGACGGTCGTCGACTCGGATAACGACATTGCAGCCATCGAAGTCTGGGCGTCGGACATGATGCGGATGCCGCAAGTTGAGTGGGGCACGATCAGCGAAACGGCTCAACGCTGGTACGATGCCGGCGCCGTCGATTCGCGTTTCACACCGTGATGGCGTGTCTCAGCGGGATCCGCGGCGGTACGACCTGAGCCCCGCGGGTCTCGCGGTGGCATTTTGCCTGCCCGCTCTGATTGTCACAGTTCGACGCGTTTCGACAGGCGAGTGATGCACTTCCCCGCTGACAACTCCGAAGTCACGCGCCTCAGTCGAGTTCACTCAAGCATTGCCAGCATCGGTGATCGGACCGTTCTGACGCTTTGAGCCAGCAGGTCGACCTGACAGACTGAGCAGCCGCGTCGAGCCTGTGCCCGACGGATTATCCCTTTCAAGGAAAGGATGCCCGCATGGTCGCCTTGCACATCGGAGTCACCGGGTCGGGATTCATGGGGCGTACGCACGTGGATGCCGCGCACAAACTCGCATCGACAGAGCCGGTCGCGGTAACTGGTGGCAGCCGCGCGGCGAAGCTTGCCGGGGACTACGGGATTGATATCGAGCCGGACGTCGCGTCGCTGGTGGCGCGAGACGATATCGACGCAGTGGTGATTGCGACGCCGCACTGGCTGCACTGTGAGGAAGCGCTGCTCGCCGCCGAAGCAGGAAAGCACGTTCTCGTCGAAAAGCCGATGGCCACCTCCGTCGCGGACTGCGACCTCCTAATCAACGAATTCTCCCGTCGAGGTCTGACACTTTCGATCGGCTACCACCAGCGGTTTCGCGAATCGAACTTCCGCACGCGCGACCTGATTCAGTCCGGAGCGATCGGCACGGTGCGCTGCATTCAGATGTCGGCACTGTTCGATATCACGGCGATGCGCAGCGATGACGGCTTCGGCGGCAACTGGGGCTGGTGGACGGACCCGCGAGCGATCGCGCATCTCATCAACAGTGCTCCGCACAACATCGACCTCTGCCGCTGGTGGCTCGACAGCGACGTCGCGAACGTCGCCGCGCGGAGCGGGACGTTCCGCGAAGAGAATCCCAACGAGAACACAACGATGGCGCTGCTCTCGTTTACGAACGGAACGATGGCCACGTTCTGGTCATCAAGCGTTCTGCCGGAACCGGGTTTCGACGGCGAGGCGTTTCGATTTCGCATCATGGGCGACGCCGGCGTGATCGATCTCGACCCATACGGCCAGTTGCGACTCGGACGAACTGGCCAAACGGAAGTTGTCTTCGAGCAACCGGCTGTCGGCCACGACGACTCGAACTCGGCCTTCTCCATGAACCGGATGCAGGCTTACTGCGACCAGATGCAGGCGTTCGTCGATTCGATTCGATCATCCGACGGCACGCGAGGCGGCGAGGGCACTCCGTCCGACGGCCGGGCTGGCGTCGCCGCCACACTCGCAATGCTCGAAGCCGCAAAGCAAAACAACGTCGTCACACTTGCCTGAAACCGTGAGTCACCGTACGACACCGTCCCAACAGCCCCCACTGCCAACTGCCCATTCCCCACTGCCTCACCTCCCATGCCGCACACCATTTCTGCCGAAAACCTCCGCAAATTCTCGCAAGCCGTCTTCGAAGCATCCGGAATCAACGCCGAAGACGCAGCCCGCGCGACCGACGTGCTCATCTGGGCGAGTCTCCGCGGCGTCGACACGCACGGCATCCGTAACCTCAAGCGGTACTACATCGACAGCGCTGCCGGAGTCGGGCGGCGTGATGGCGTGATCATCCCGAACGCTCCGCTGACGACCGAGCACGAATCTGCGACGACAGCGGCGCTCAATGCCAACGGCGGTCTCGGACTGTCGGTTTCGTGTCGCGCCATGGACCTCACGATCAACAAGGCCCGCGAGCAGGGCGTCGGCATCGTCACGGTCCGCAACTCGACGCACTTCGGCCCGGCCGGCTACTACGCGCACATGGCCGTCGAGCATGACATGCTGGGCTTCGCCGCGACTGGCTACTTCTTTCCTCACGGACAGGAGAAAGCCGTCGTCCCATTCGGCGGACTGCTCGCCATGTTCTCGACAAACCCGCTGGCGATGGCCTGCCCGGCTGATCAATGCCCGCCGTTTATCCTCGATATGTCCACATCGATGATTCCGGTGAACCGGATCGAGATGCTCGAAGAACTCGGCAAACGCATCCCGCTGAACTGGGCGCTCGACGCGAACCATCAGCCGACCGACAACCCGGCCGCGTTCAAAAAAGTCGTCCCACTCGGCGGCGCGACGGAATACGGAGGCCACAAAGGCCACGGTCTGATGCTCGCTGGCTGGATCCTCACCGGCCTGCTCTCCGGAGCCTGGTGCCAGAGCCCGACTCCCGACCGCGTCCTGGGCAGCAGCAGTGAGACGAAGAACGGTTTTGCTCAGGAAGGCATCGGCCACATCTTCGCCGCTGTGAGGCTCGACCAGTTCGGCGATCCGACGACGATCAAACGCGGACTCGATTCAATGATCCGCACACTGAACGATTCGCCCCCCGCCCCTGGTTTCGACCAGGTCCTCGCCCCTGGCCAGCCCGAACACGCCAGACTTCTCGACCGCACAAAAAACGGCATCCCCCTGTCCGGCGCTCCGCTTGCCGACCTGAGAAGCCTCGAAGAGGAATTCGGCATCCGGCTGGAACTCGACGAGTAACCGCATCTCTGAACTGAGCAGCCAAAGTAGCCATCTCGCTCCGCCGGGATGGCTACTTTGGGTTGCGCAGACGATGCGGCCGGGCGTTCACGTCGACGTCCTCGCCTCCGTCCGGGGTTGCCATTGCCTGGAGCACTTCAGGGGCGGTCCGGTCGGACAGAAAGCGGACGGATCCGTCGCCCATCAGAAAATGGGTACCGCCCGCGAAGTTCGATCCGAAACCATCCGCCGAGCGATTCACTCCCAGTGCCGGGTCACGAGTATTGGTGGGGTCGCCCCAGGCCTTGTGGCGGAAGCGGACGTCGCCGAGGAAAATTGTGTTGGCCAGTCCGTCGGACACGTCGTGCTCGGTGAAGGCGAGATTCGGACGAAACACGTACGAGTTCGCAGCGAAGTGACTGGTCGCGTAGCCGTCGGCTGTGTGCGCTGGCCCCTGCGAATGGACATTCAGCAATGGGACCGACTGCTGCATCGCCGGTCGGTTTACGTCGCTGGTCCACGGAGAATGCAGATCGATCCGATCGGCCAGGCCACCGGTTTCCTCGTGCCAGAGCGGCAGCAGGAGCGTCACCCAACTGTGCATTGGCGTCCCGTCGGCGCGAAACGTTCCACCAGGGGGGAACTCCAAGTGAACACCATTGTGCTCATGCAAAGCCAACGCAATCCCGCGCAAGTAATTGCCCGCCTGCATCCGACCGCGGATCTCGTGACCGGTCGAATGCGTCATGCGGCTCTGCGATGTCGCCATCCAGAACACCTGATGCGCGACGCCCAGCAGAGCGATTCCCGCCACCGAAACCATCAGCACCGCCACCACCGACCTGGCCGTGCTGTGCAGCTTCCAGCGATCAAAGCCTCGGCTGCGCGCGATCCAGCGAGCAGACGAATGCCCGCCGACGATCAGGATCAGCACCAAGGCCGCCGCGAATACAACGTCGCTCCAGACGATCGATCCGCCTGCCGTCTGCCAACGACGCAGAAACGACCACCAACCCGTCGCCAGCCGCCAGGGCAGCTCGAACAGCGGCAGAATGACGACCGACAAACCGCTGGCTACAGTCACCAGTAGAAAGCCACCGAACGCGACCAGGCAGCCGAAACGCAGGCAACCACGATTGGACGACGATCGCCGATCAGTGACGCCGTTGTCTTCGCTGACCGTGTTGAGTGACTGCCCTTTTGGAGGCGTTGTCTCATCGCCCATCAGAACGCCCCCACTGGTTCTCCGCCGTCCGGACTGGCGAGGGCACGCATGACCTGCGGGTCGATGTTTTCGCTGATCGCCCGGACGCTGCCGTCAGCCAGCACGAACTGCACGACACCGACGTGCATCGAGCCGAACGCTCCGGGCGAGTTCAACCGCTGAGCCGGATCGCGCCAGTTGACGGGATTGCCCCATGCGGGAATCTGATCGCGAATCTGCCCGATCAGCAGTGTGTTCGTGGTTCCGTCTTTGATATCGCGAATTGCCACCGACGAGTTCGGTCCCATCAGCCACGAGTTCGCAGCGTAGTGAGTGGCCGCGAAGCCTCGCTGATCCACCCATGTCGACTTCGGCATATTCGGCCCGAGCAGTTGCGCGATCGTGTTCCGCATGACAGGTGCGTTCTGCAGTGCGTCCCACGGCTGGTCAAACTGGATCTTTGCCGTGAGGTCGGCTGCGTCTGGAGATCCCAGATACGGCAGCAGCGCCGTCGTCCAACTGTGCAGGCCAGCCCCCGTTTCGTCGAACGTCCCTCCAGCCGGCAACGCACCATGCACTTCATGAAATCTGTGCATGGAGATGCCCATTTGCTTCAGTTGAAGCTTTGTCTGGCTGCGGGCCGCTGCCCTTCGAGCTGATGATTGCGTGAGTCTCTCCTGGTGATTTGCCAGCCAGATCACATTTCGAATCAATCCTGTGAAGGCCGTTCCTGCAGCAAATCCCAGAACGAGCACCAGAAGCACTGCAACAGAATGCGTCAAAGTGATTAAACGTGTTTCCGCAGAAGATCGCTGCCATCGCACTGCGATCCAGGTCAGACCGTTCGGTTCTGCAATACTCAGAATCGACAAGAGAGCAATCGTCGACATTCCGAGGATTGCCGCCAGCAGAATCGAGCCCGTTTCCCACCGGACGCTCGGCAAAATTCGATATAGAAAACTCATCCAGCCGAACGGAAGCTCAAGAAGCATCATCTCAGGAGTCGTCAGCCCAAACCCCGATGCAATGATCAATGTCAGGAACCACACAAGTACGGCGTATCCGACCTTCACCCGTAATTTGCGGCTGGGTTTCCGGGCGGGCATGGAATGGGGTGCCTGTTCCGAGGACAGCGGATTGGACATGTTCACTCTTTGTCCGAGTTGGTTCGAGAGTCGCCCGTAATCTCAACGTCGTCCCGCTGTGCCTTCTGAATCTCATCGCGCGAAACCGCCCGCACTTCGCCACTGGTAAACAGCCCGAGCGGTGTGTCGCCGAAGACGGCTGGTTCCCAGGCGAGCAGGCTGTCGACTTCGGCATTGCGGTTTTCGAGATACAGGTACTTCGTCGCAGGCATCTCGGGAAGTTGCCAGAACTCGGCGCCGATCAGTTCTCGGGCGTCACGCTCGCTCGGGAAGCGGCCTTCGTGGCGGATCGCGTAGCGGAGCAGCTCTGCTCCGAGCAGCCGCAGTTTGTCTTCACGCGTCGGCGTAGCGACGTCGTGCGGCGGCTTGAGTGGCGGCAATTCTTTCTCTTCGAGCGCGTACGTGAAGCCATCCTTCCGCCACGCTCCAGGAGTCATCAGCTCGCGGGCTCCGGAGATCATTGTCAGCACGATGACAAACAGCAGGCCCCACAGCGTCGTCAGCAGCAGCGCCCGGCGATAGCTGATCCGCGGCAGCTTTGGAAACTCCGTCCGAAACGAATTCCAGAGCCCTTTCACACCCCAGGCACACAGCAGCAGCACGAGCAGAAAAAACGAGATCGCGTCGAGCCGCATCCGGGCGAAATCCGTCAGCGTAACGTTCGGCATCCCCGCCAGTGCCGACCGCGACAGAACACCGAACAGAGCAACCGCGCCAATCCCTCGCTGCAAACATCTGCCGATCATTCGCGACCTCGTCCTGAGATTCTGACCAATGAACCGCACCAAGTGTCCACGCTGATACGACGTTCGACAAGCCGAAGCCACCCCTCAGCCAACAGCAGTACCATGAGGTTGCCTGACATTCCGGATTTCGGCAGGCAACTTCCGCCTTCCGGCATTTTGTCACAGCTCTCACGCAGTGACGCGTTTAATGAAGTCGAAAAACTCAGCACACAGTTGCCCGAACGAGAATACCGGCTTCCTTGTCCGGAAGGCGGTGAGGCATAAGATGCCGCTCATCCGACCGCTTTTCGTTCCGCAGAAACTGACGCCATGCCATTTGAAACCTGGGAAGCCTGTTTCACGGTGGCGGTGGTATGTCTGCTGATCGTCGGGCTGGCTCGCAACTGGGGGCCGTCGGATCTGCTGGTCCTCGCAGGGTTGACCGTCATTGTGATCACCGGAGAACTCAGCGGGTCGACGCTGCTGCCTTCGTCGGGCACTGCGGTTTCCGGGTTTGGATCGAAAGGGCTGATCACGGTCGGTGCGCTGTTTGTCGTCGTGGCCGGTCTCTCGCATACCGGGGCAATGAGTCTCGCGACGCAGCCGTTGATCGGACGGCCCGAGACACTGAGGCGGGCACAGTTACAGCTTTTGACTCCGGTCGCGGCGCTGAGTGCGTTTCTCAATAACACGCCGGTCGTCGCGATGTTTCTGCCCGTGGTGACGGACCTGTGCAAGAAGTTTCGTTTCAGTCCGTCGCATCTGTTTCTGCCGCTCAGCTATGCGGCGACGTTCGGCGGACTCTGTACGTTGATCGGGACAAGCACCAATCTGCTGGTCAATAACGAGATCTCTCGCCGCAACGTCGAGGGTTTCGCGCCGCTGGGCATGTTCGAGCTGGCCTGGATCGGTGTGCCGCTCGCGCTGAGCGGCCTCACCTATCTGATTCTTGCGACGAAGTGGCTGCTGCCTGACCGCAAGCCGGCGATCAGCCTGACCGACGACCCGCGGCAGTACACGGTTGAGATGATCGTCGATCCCGGTGGCCCGCTGACCGGGCAGAGCGTTGAGGCCGCAGGACTGCGACATCTGCCGGGACTGTTTCTGGCGGAGATCGATCGCGGCGGGCAGCTCATACCGGCCGTCAGTCCGCACGAACAACTGCAGAAAAATGATCGTCTGGTTTTCGTTGGGATTCTGGAATCCGTGGTCGACCTGAAGAAGGTCCGCGGTCTGGTGCCGCCGGATCAGCAGCACGCGAAAGTCGACGCTCCGGACCTGCAGCGCTGCCTGATCGAGGCCGTTGTCTCGGACCGCTGCCCGCTGATCGGCAAGTCGATTCGTGAGGGCCGCTTCCGCACACAGTACAATGCGGCCGTTCTGGCGATTGCCCGCAGCGGCGAACGGATCAACGCGAAGCTCGGCGACATCGTGCTCAAATCCGGTGATACCCTGCTGCTGGAATCGCACACCGGCTTTGCACGGGAGCAGCGTAACTCACCCGATTTCTTCCTGGTCAGCAGCGTCGAGGATTCAACGCCGATCCGGCACGGGCAGGCGAGGATCGCTCTGGGAATCATGGTCGCGATGGTGCTGGGCATGACGTTCGGTCCGCTGGACACGATGACCAACGTAATGATTGCCGCCGGGCTGATGATCGGCACCCGCTGTTGTTCGGGTACCGAAGCACGCCGCAGTGTCGACATTTCGCTGCTGACGGTGATCGGCGGAGCACTCGGCATCGGTGTCTCACTCGAACAGTCCGGAGCGGCCGGCACGATTGCGGACGGAATTGTTGGACTCGCTGGCGACAATGTTCGCGTTAACCTGCTGGCGCTGTACTTCGTGACGGCACTCTTTACGGAGCTGATCACCAACAACGCCGCCGCACTGATCGTCTTTCCGATCGCGATGTCGACAGCGCAGCAGCTTGGCGTCGATCCGCGACCCTTTGTGATCACAGTGATGGTCGCCGCGTCGGCCGCATTCGCGACGCCGCACGGTTACCAGACCAACCTGATGGTGTACGGCCCCGGCGGTTATCGCTTTTCGGATTACCTGCGGTTCGGCATTCCGCTCAGTCTGCTGTTTATGACGCTGACTGTGCTGCTGGTGCCGCTGATCTGGTAGGCACGCCAAAGCAGCCATCACGTTCCGTCGTGATGACCCGAACTCGGAGTCGGTGTCCGATCAGGAACCTCGCTTTGCGCTGCGAAGAGCTGGCCGTCGTCTCCCGTTTTGAAAGCGACTTGCAGCGCAGAACATTTGAATTGACGGCGGCTCATCTCGGCGGAGCGAGACGGCTGCTTTTACGACTGCGCCGCTGTCATCTCGGCATGTTCCGCAAGTTGCGTGCGGACGTCGTCGGCCCAGGGGCCGGCGCTGTTGAGGTCCAGGTAGCGCTGCCAGAGTGCGACGGCTTCGGCCAGGCGGCCGGCTTCAGCCAGAACCTGCGATTTGTGGTAAATCGCTTCGGCGAAGTCGGTGTGCGAGGTCAGGGCGATGTCGAATGCGGCGAGGGCTCCGTCGAGATCGCCCTGCAGGTGCCGCACGCAGCCGAGTTGCGTCCAGGCTTCGATGTATTCGTGATCGAGTTCGACAGCCATGTGGTAACGCTCCAGCGCCCCCGCCGAGTTACCCGTCTGAAACAGCGCCGACGCCAGATAGAAGTGAATCTCCGGATCGTCGGGACATTCCACCGCGGCCATGCGCAGCGATTCGATGGCCGACACCGCGTCGCCATCAACCAGTTGCCGGCAGCCCTGATCGAACCAGTCTTCTGCCGTCCAGCGATCGGGATCTGCCAGCGAGATCTGCGGCATCCGGATCGTGTCCGGCCGCTCGTCTGCGCCCGTCACCTCACCACTCGACAACTCGTAAGCGGCAACAGACTCGCCTTTGACCGGTTCCGATTCCGACAGGCGTGCCAGCGTGTCACAGCGGACAGAATTGCCACTGTCAAAGTCAAACAGCCGTTGCCCCGTCCTGGCCTCAACGAGTCCCGCCGCATCACGGTAAAGAACCCTCGAGTCGCGGCTCAGAATCTCAAGCTGTGCCAACGGCCGGTCGATCGACGGGAAGTGATCGAGCAGGCTCGACAGGCTGGCTTCGATCCGGTCACGCGGAATGCCGGAAGTGAGCATTTCCTGCAGACGCCGGACACCCGCGACTTCCTGAAAATCGAAGTACGGCAATCGGAAGACACGCTGCACCGGCTGAATCAGTCCGAGCCGTTCCCAGCGGCGGACCAGCGTCACCGGAATGCCGAGCTTCTGCTGCAGCATGGCCGGCGTGAAGACGCGTTGAACGTCACGGTCACGCTGTTCGAGACCGAGTAGTTGCAGCCATTCTGACTCGCGGAGAATGCGCAGCGGCGTGCCCTGGTTGATCTGCTCGACTGCCTGCTGCAGCTTGATCGACGCCTGTCCGTCGTCTTCGAGTGGCCAGCCTTCTTCCCCGACAACAAGCATCGTCGTGTGCCGGCTGACGTGCGCGACCGCCTCGCCACCATGTTCTGCCGTGAGATCGTGCGCCTGAGCATGCGTCATTGACGCCAGCGTACCTGTGAACGCCACACGCTCACCCTGCAGACAGGGCGAACTGTCCGGCAGCGGAATATCGAGATCGTCGTTGTCGAGTGCGTCAGACATGGCGGAACGTTGAGCTTCGAGACTGACCGACCGTGAGACAGACATCCTGCCTGTCGGATGCAGATGACAGGCAGGATGCCTGTCCCACGTTTTACGTCGCTTTGGCGCGTTAACTCGTTCCCACGCTCTGCGCGGGAACGCTGGAACGGACGCTCCGCGTCCACCGCTGTGAGGACGCGGAGCGTCCGAGACGCCGTGCCCACGCCGAGCGTCGGCACGAGAGTTACGGACGAGAGTTGTCAAGCGTCGGTACGAGAGTACGCCGCGATAATGACCACTCAGTCTGACGCGGACAAGCTGCCGGGCGGCGTTGCGACGAGGACAACGTGCAGGTCCATCACGTTTGTGTCAGTCGGGCCGGTTTTGAGTAACCCACCCGTACAATCGAACAATTCATACGCGTTGTTGATCGCCAGAAAGTCGCTCGCGTCGAGATCAAGCCGCCGCATCTCGTTGAGTACCTGCGCGTCGCAGATCGCACCAGCCGCGTCTGTCGGGCCGTCTTCTCCGTCAGTCCCGCCCGCCAGGATGACGAGGCTGTCTGTTTGCGACGCTGGTTGTTCTCGCAGAGCTGCGCAGGCTCCAAGTGCGACTTCCTGATTGCGTCCGCCTTTACGCGGCAGGTCTGTCTGTGCCAGCCGGACGGTCGGCTCGCCGCCACTGATCAGGCATGTTGGCTCGTCCGAGGCCGACTGAATCCGCAGTGCCCGTGCCGCGAGGTCACGGCCAAGTTCGCTCGCGATGCCATCAACGCTCGAACCGAGCGTCTCGACGCGGAAGCCGAGTTCGCTCGCCCGCTCTGCAGCCGCAGCAACCGCGATGGCGCTGTTGCCGAGAATTCGATTGGTCACTGCGACGGAAATCGGTCTGCGATGCCCCGTACCCACCGAGTCAACGCACCCCTGCGCTGACTGCAGAACCGCGGCTGCGAGAGCCGCGATCACCGAACTCGGAATCCGATCCGGCTCCGGGACGATCCGCTGCAGAACATCCAGCGCTTCCTGTGGCGTCGAGGAGTCTTCGACGGTGGGACCTGAGGCGATCACGTCGAGCGGGTCGCCGATCACATCAGAGATGATCAGCGAGATCAGCGTCCCGGCCGTTGCCGCCCGTGCGAGGCCGCCGCCTTTAATCCGCGACAGATGTTTCCGCACGCAGTTCAGCTCGCCAATCGTCGCGCCGCCGTGCATCAGCCGTCGCGTGATGATCTGTTTGTCGGCGAGCTGGACGCCTTCAATCGGTGCCGGCAGCAACGCACTGCCGCCTCCGGACAACAGGACAAGACACAGATCGTTGTCGCGTAGTCCGGCGACGAGTTCGAGGATTCTCTCTGAACCGGCAACGCCCTCGGCAGTCGGTTCGTTGACACCTGCGGGTCGCGCCGCGTGCAGCGTGATTCGCGACAGAGGTCGGACGCAGTCGGCCGGAACGTTGACCCAGCCGGTCAGCCGTTCTGCCAGCCCGGCGTCCGAGAAGACCGCCTCTACCGCCGCCGCCATGCCAGCGCCGGCCTTACCCGCTCCGACAACGACAACGCGCCCGAGCTGGCTGAGATCGAACGACTGATCGACAACGCGCAACTGACGATCGTCGATCGACACGTTCTGTCGAATGAGTCGCTCAGAACCGACCGCAGCGACGCCGGCCTTCCAGATGCCAATCGCGATGTCGCGGAGAGAAGTCGTCATAAAGTCTCTGCAAAGCTATCGGTAGGCCGGAACTCGCTGCACTCGGTCCGGCCTGCGAGGTCATCGTCGCAGCAGGAACTCCGCGGAGTTCATCAGTGCCCAGGTGAGGTCTTCCAGAGTCGTTCGACGATTCGATGACGAACTCAGTAAGTGTAGTGCGGCCGCACGTTCACGCTCGGTCGGCACGCGGCTGAGTGTCTGCCAGTAGAGGTTGTCGATCAGTGTCTCGTTCGACGTTTCGTCTTCAAGCAGTCGGCCGAGGTGGTTGTCAGACCTCGTCAGCATCTCGTTGAGCAACGGGCCGCTAATCAGTTGAAACGCCTGAGCCAGCGTCGTTTCGTTCGAGCGCTCGCACTCGCAGCTCTGCAGCCGTGGTGGCTTGCCAAAAAGTGTGAGGAACTGATCGCCAGAAGCCGACGGCTGGTCTCTCGGCCGAATCGCTCGCACTCCAGGAATCTGCGTCGCCTTCAAACCGACCGGATATCCGTTAAACGCGATCGGGACGCCGGTCACCTGCGAGACTGCGTCAGCAAGCTGCTCGGCGGAGAGTCGGCGGACGATCCCTTTCGCAAAGTGCCGCTCGTCGTCGCGGTTCGAGGAATTCGGTTCGGAGGCAAGCTGGTAAGCCTGCGAATTCAGAATCGCGCGATAGAGCTGTCGGTTGTCGAAGCCGCTGGCGATGAACTCGTCCGCCAGATAGTCCAGCAGGGCCGGATGAGACGGCGGGTTGGTTGCTCGAAAGTCGTCAATCGGATCAACCAGTCCGCGGCCGAGCAACTGCTCCCAGACGCGATTGACCTGTACTTCGGCAAAGCGACGGTTTGCAGGTCTTGCCAGCCAGTCGCTGAGTACCAGCAGGCGGTCGGCACCCGCGGCGGGTTCACTTCGCTGCTGATCGAGAAACCTCGGCGGGATGACATTGCCGTTGGGATGTGGGACGTCGCCGGAGTGTTTCAGCCAGACGATCTGCTCACCGTCGAACTCGTGCTTGTCGTTGTTGTCCCGACGATTGTTTGAAATCACCTCGTAATCAACACGGGCGAAGAGATTCTCCCAGCCGTAGTAGTCGTTCTGAGTCCACTCGTCGAACGGATGGTTGTGGCACTTCGCGCATTGCAGACGCAGTCCGAGGAAGACCTGCGCGGCCGATTCCGCCCGCATCGCCGGATCGCGCATTGCCCGATAATAGTTGGACGGCGGGTTCGCGTAGCTGCTTCCGCGACCACTCACGATCTGCTTGACAAAGCGGTCGTAAGACTCGTTCGTCGCGATCGAATGCCGCACCCACGCGTGAAAATCCTGCACACCTTTACGATCAAGAGTTTTTTCCTCGATTCGCAGCAGGTCGGCCCAGCGTTGCGACTGCAGATCGGCGAAGCCCTGACTGAACAGCAGTTCGTCAATCAGCCGGCTGCGTTTATCGGCGGCCGCGTTCCTGACGAACGTCCGTGCTTCCTGGTCCGTGGGCAACTGCCCGATCAAATCGAGATAGGCCCGCCGCAGAAACGTGACATCATCGCAGATCGGCGACGGATTCATTTTGAGCTTCTGCAGCCGGGCAAAAATGAACTCGTCAATCTTTGAGGCTGGGCTGCCAGTCGAGCCGCTCGGCGATTGCCAGACGAAATCGGGATTGCTGCGCAGAAATGCGACGCGGACCGGTACCTGCTGCGCGAGATATCGCACGTTGACGACCGACGTCGCGAACGCCTCGCGCGACAGCAGCCCGTCAGCCGAGATGCCGATGTTCGGTTCGGCGGGTTCGTAAACGGCCAGTCGAGTCACATCCTCGCGCGATCCGTCCGCGTAAACGGCTTCAACTTTGATCTGCAGTCGGTCCGCCGGTTCTTCGAGCACGACGTCGCGCGGCTCGACGATCAGCTCGCGGAGCTGCGGCACATTCGCAGTTCGCCGCGCACCACTGGCGATCCAGTCGCGAAGAATGCGGTATTCGGGCGAGTCGCGGTCGAAGCGTCGCCCGCCCTGATGCGGCACTTCCATCAGCGGCTTGAGCAGCAGCAGACTTTGCTCGGGACTACTCAGATTCAATCGCCGGCCCGACTGGTCACGCGTCAGCGCGGCGAAATCGAAGTCCGGATCCTCACCCCGCAGCGACAGCTTGAAACCACCCTTCCCATTCTTGTTGCCGTGACACGTCCCCATATTGCAGCCGCCCTTCGAGAGGACAGCCATGACGTCACGGTCAAACGTGACTGGATCGGCGGCGCTGGCAGATAAGTCGCCGAGCAACGCGGCGACCATCAGAAGCCAGAAGTAGCTTGAGAAATGAAGTTGCGCAGTTGTCATTGTTCTTGGCGTTACAACGCAGGATGTCAGGAGTCGGCGGATACAGGCGTCATTGGAAAAGAGGTTACAAATACTGTGAAGCTCCCCGTTTGCCGTAGCTGGATTCGCAGGAATTCAGAGACGTTTGGGCCGCCTGAATTCTTGCGAATCCAGCTACTCAGAAAAGCTCGTCACCACCTCGCGGCTGAGAAACAACGGACGACTCGCCATCCTTGCGACGTTTCAAGGGGACTGGAAACAGGTCTTCGATCTTCTTCAGAGCTTTGCGAACGCGGTCGCGGTCTTTGACGTTCTTCTCTCCGAGTTCCTTTTCGAGCGCGCGGCCATACTTGTTCTTCTTTCCTTTTGAATTCTCAGGATGACAGAGCGAACAACTGACCTTCGTTCGATCGGGAAGCCGCTCCCGGTACATCTCTTCCCAGACAGACTTATACAACGGGCGAGCCTCGACGACCTGCGGCCTCGGGCTGACGCACTGAACGACGATCAGAACCGCAATTATCGTCATGATTCGCGACATGGAACCGCTCCTGTGAATTCAAGCCAGCACTCCGTGCGCAACATGTCCGGCAACATCCGTCAGACGGAAGTCCCGACCTGCGTAGCGGTACGTCAGACGCAGGTGATCCATCCCCAGCAGATGCAGCAGAGTGGCGTGCAGATCGTTGACGTGCATCTTGTTCTCGATGGCGTAGTAGCCGAACTCGTCCGTCGCGCCGTACTTGAAGCCGCGTTTCACTCCGGCGCCGGCCATCCACATCGTGAAGCCCTCCGGGTTGTGATCGCGGCCGTCACCGCCCTGAGCGACCGGCGTACGCCCGAACTCTCCGCCCCACAGAACCAGCGTATCGTCGAGCAGCCCTCGCGCTTTCAGGTCGGTCAGCAGGGCGGCAATCGGGCGGTCGACTTCCGACGCCTTTTCCGCATGACCGGCTTTCAGATTGCCGTGCTGATCCCACTGCACTTTGTCGTCGCTGTGCGTCACCTGGACGAATCGGACGCCGCGTTCAGAAAAGCGGCGAGCCATCAGGCACTGGCGACCGAAGTCCGACGTCACCTTGTCGTTGATGCCGTACATCTCGATCGTCGACTTCGATTCGTCGGAGAGGTCCTGAATGCGCGGCATTTCGCCCTGCATCCGGAACGCCAGTTCGAAGGAACTGATGCGGGCTTCGAGCGCCGCGTTGGGGCCGGTCTGTTCGAGGTCCTGGCGGTTGATCTCGGCCAGCAAATCGAGTCGGCGGCGCTGTTCGTCACGCGTCAGCCGGTCGGTCGTGATGAATTTGACACGAGCCTGCTCGGCTGGAACGCTGGCATTGCCGATCGGCGTCCCCTGCGTCCAGGCGGGAAGAAAGGCCGAGCCCCAGTTCTTGACGCCGCCGTGCGCGAGTGTCGGGCAGATCGTCACGAACGCCGGCAGACTACGATTTTCAGTACCCAGTCCGTACGAGATCCACGCCCCCATGCTCGGTCGCACAAAATTGTCACTGCCGGTATGCAGCTTGAGCAACGCACCTCCATGAGCTGCGTTCGTGCCATGTACTGACGAGAGAATGCACAGGTCGTCAACGTGTTTCGCGACATTCGGAAACAGCTCGCTGACCCACAGGCCGCTCTCGCCGTGCTGGCGGAATTGCCAGGGCGACTTGAGGAGCTTGCCGGTCGCTGCGAACTGAACCCGCGGCTTGTCAAACGGCAGTTCCTGGCCGTCGCGTGTCTGCAGTTCCGGCTTGTAATCGAACGTGTCGACCTGGGATGGTCCTCCTTTCATAAACAGGAAGATCACCCGTTTCGCTCGGGCCGGAAAATGTGGATATTTCGGAGTCAGCGGGTCAATGGCGGCCGCAGCCGCGCGCTCGTCCTGCAGCATCGCCATCGCGGCGAGATAGCCGAATCCGACGGCCGACTGCTTGAGAATACTTCTGCGGAAGAAGAGTGGCATGGTGGGACCGGGGAGGGTGGTGACGCGGACGGTCTCGCGCAGAGGCGCGGAGACGCTGAGGTTTGGAGGACCGCAGTATCGGAATCTCGTCGGTTCTTTGCGACCCTTTGTCGAATGCCGATCAATTTCGCTGGCAACGACTGGTGACTGTCACGCGTTCCGTGTGCCACTGGCAGAGTCAGTGGCACACGGCAGAGCGTGAGAACAAGACGTTACACCCCCGGCGGATCGGGTTGCTGCCAGACGCTCATGCCGCCGTCGACAAGCAGCATCTGGCCGTGGATGTGCCAGGCTTCGTCGCTGACGAGGAACGCGGCGGCTGGAGCGCAGACGTTAGGGCCGGGAACCTCGCCGTTGGGCGTGTGCAGCTTCATCCACTCGGTGACGCCGGGCTGATCGAGTGCCAGGGCGGTCAGCGGAGTTCGGACGAGACCGGGGGCCATTCCGTTGACTCGGATTCCGTGCGGAGCCAGCGACACGCAGAGCGTTTTGATCATTGTCTCGACGGCGCCCTTCGAGGTGTCGTACGCCGCGTGTGTCTGCTCGGCGAGACGACCGTTGATCGATCCGGTGACCAGAACCCGCCCCTTGACGCTGCGCTCGATCCAGCGTCGCGCGAGCGCCTGGATCAGAAAGAAGTGCGAATAGACATTGAGCTTCATCGTGCGGTCGAACGTGGCAAAGTCGATCTCCAGGAAGTCGGGCTCGCGATACGTTCCCGCGTTGCTGATCAGAATGTCGATGCTGTCGGCCGCGGACGTTGCCCGATCGACGAGCGCAGCGACCGCCTCTTCGGTGGGTCCGCTGAGATCGCCTGTGACCAGGTGGCAGTCGACGCCGAGCGACTGAATAGCGGCCTGCGCATCTTCAGCGGCGGCGTCACGCTGCAGACCGTGCAGAACGATGTTCGATCCGCACCGGGCGAGCTGTTCGCCGATGGCTCGCCCGACGCCCAGAGTGCCGCCAGTGACCAGAGCCGTGTGTCCGAAAAGCGAGATCACAGAACAGCCTCTTGGGGTTGATATCGGAGACGATCAATGCTCATGCGAAGACGCCAATCCCCGAAGAGATTGAAGAGCTTCCGCGCACACAGGAGATCGGTTCACAGGCTTCCGACTCAGTCGTCCGCCTTCGCGTCTTTGCGGCTTCGCGTGAGATCATCCGCGTTGTCCGTCTCGGCAACGCGCCGCCATTCATACCGTTTCTGGTCGGCCTGGTCGATCAGTACCAGCAGCGAGTCTGCCACCTCGTCGACCTTGTAGGTCGCTTCCTTGCCGTAAATTCGCAGGACCAGATTGACCTTCGTCTGCGGTTCGCCGCCGACTGCCGTCATCGTGATAAGCTCGCGATCATCGTCGAAGGCCCACTGCTGATGGAATTCCAGCCGGTCGGCGAAGAGCGAGGCTGCGGCACCGCCGAGTTCGATGACCATGCTGCCGGTCCCGTCATCGTTGAGTGTCAGAAGGCGGTGTCCCTGATAGTCGTCTTCCCAGACACCGAGCATCCGCTGCTGTACCGGGATAGGCGCGGGCTTCCCGGTCGTTGCTGTCGGCAAAGCCTCATCGACACCGGACGCAATGGAAGCGAGGTTCAGTCGGCTCGAAGCCTGATCGGAGTTCGCAGACAGCAGAAAGATCAGCGGGATCGGCGCGATCGCGACACCGAGCAACGGCAGCCGCAGGTGGCGACGAGCGGGCGGTCGAGGCGACTGATCAGACGGCGAATTCATGCGGGAGCCCTCATGGCTTGCGGAGTTTCTGGTGCCTTTCCAGGATTCTCGGGCGTTTTCACATCCCTGTGAGACGCGTTCGTTTAACGCATCTTAGTTTTTGAATCGAGGCCATCTGCCATGAAACGTCAGGTTCTG
>WGMU01000007.1 GCA_016124895.1 bacterium | reverse complement strand
CCCGGATCAGGAGCCGAGTTCAAACCCTCGACGTCGGGGAATGATGTGTTTGCAGTGGTGCCAGTAGCTCCAGCAGTTCCGGCACCACAAAAGCCCGCAAAGCAAAACTGTGTACGTTGAATGTGGTGATGGCGATTTCGAGTGCTCGCTTCTTGGCCTCGGTCGGAACCAGCCACGTCAATTCAAACTGACCGCTGCGATGCAGTTGTCGAAACTCACTCTGTCTGAAGTGTCGTTGCGCGATGGAGTCGGACTTGCCCAGGATTCTCGCAACTGGTTTTGCGTGCGTGTCGACACGTAATAACCCGAGCACTGGCTGGCTTTCTGTCCGGCACACGTAGTACCCGGCTGGAAGTCCCTTTCTGAAGAGAGTGGGGAAATACGTCTCGATGTTCCTGCGTGACAGAATGCGTGGTTGTGCTGGTTCCCGGTGACAGAAGTGCTGCGTTGCAACGGCGCGAGCGATCGCCATGTCAGACGGTCGGCCTTTGGAGCGACTCGCGACGAGTGCCTCACCGTTCGCAGCAGTGAAGAGTTGCAGGCGTCGACTGTTTTGCAGAAGTCTGCGGGCAGCTTCCATGTCTGCATCCAGCTCCATGCAGACATGTTCCAGCAGCATGATGCCATGCTGTGTGACGACTGCATTCAGCTTGTGTTCCAGTCTTCTTTGCATGGGGAGTCCTACCACAGCTCATAGGGAAGTCGTGCGGTTTTGCAGTAGCGATGGAAAGTCTCGACCTGCTTCTGGGAGTACGAACCTGCCGACTCGATGACTCGTCGCGGCCTGTCAGAGTCATCAAACAGAAACGCATCAGGATTCTTCACACCACGTTCGGCGAGTGGCAGGGCATCTTCGCCGAGCCATGCAGCAGCCAGTTCGGGCAATCGTTCTCGATAGAGGAGATAGACCTCGGCAAGCAGCAGGTCGTGGCCACGTTCGATCTCCCGGAGCGGATGACCGGAACGGGAACCAAACAGGCGGCCTGCCCGCTCCGTCGCCATGATTGCCGTGACCACAACCGCTTGACGATCCCATCGGCCGCGGAATCTCTGGGAGAGTTTCCACGCATCAGGCTCTGGTTGCTCCGGCTTCCAGGTCATGCTCGGCGTTTCGCCGATCACTGGCAGAATCACCGTCCAAAACTCGCATCGAATCATGTCTGCATGGATCAACGGGGCGACGTTTTCTTCGATGGCCTTCTGGCCCCATGCCCGCACAATCTGGTCTTCGGACAAGACCCGCACTTTGCAGCAAAGCGTCTCCATTACATCGATGTCAGTCTGGTCCCAACTCATTGCCCGTTCTCCTCATCGATGAGGAATCGGTCGAACAGGTCGGGCTCTTCGCCGATCAGTTCTTCAGTCACCATGGGGCCACGTTTTCGTGGCTTCCTTGTTCTGGCCGGCGGCAACAGAGACCAGTCCTCCGGCACGAATGAACCGGTCGTGGCAGCGGGCCATGCCGCCTTCTTCCGGCGCAGGAATTCGGACTCGGAAATGTGGAAGTCAGACTCGACCACCACGGGCATTCCGCCGAACTGGCTGTAGCCGGCTCCGCGTGTGACCAGTGCGATGCTTCTTCGAGGATCGTCGCTGGCAAGTTTCACATCGTTGAGTGTCAGTCGAGGTACAACGACCTGGTTTGTCCCCATCGACTCCGTCACGCGCTGAGTAAGACCTTCGCGTTGCCGTGAGATTGTCTGGGAATGCAGCACGTCGACTGTGTCACCGCTTCCTTTCGAGAGCCTGAGTTGTTCGTCGGGGGACGAGACGGCATACCACTGCCGATAGCGGCAGTTGGTTTCGACAACATGAACCAGGTCCTCGCGTTTCAGGTCCGCCATTGACTGGTTGGCCAGAATGACACCCACGTTCATGCTGCGGGCGATCTGGAGAATCGACTCCACGTTATGCGCTGCGACTCGCTGAAATTCGTCGATCATGAGGTAGACCTGACGACGTCCGCCGGTCAGCGTCGCGGTTGTGAGCAGCATGAACATGGCCAGTCGGGCAATCTCAGGCGACGACCCCGGACCAAGCGTGGTGGACAGGTGGAAGTAGAAGATCTCCTGCCGTGCAAAGAGTTGAGCCGGGTCCATTGCTGACGCGCTGACTTCTCTGCTCGGCGAGTGGTCCGGCGTCACATTCAACGCCTTGAAGGATGCGAGTCGCTCGCAAATCATTTTGACGTGAGTTCCAGCATCGCCCTGCTGATCGCTCAGTCCATGTCCCTTCGGCCGCGCCATTACAAAGCTGATGCGGTCGCTCAGTTCGGAGAACGAACCGACATCCGGAAAAGCCTTCAGTGTTGCGTAGAGAACGCTGGCATTGGCCGAACTGTAGTAGCCGCGTCCGTAGTCGGTTCCGTAGATCAGTCCCAGTGCTCCGCACAGAACATCAGTCCGCTGAAACAGGTTCAGACGCTGCCAGCACGGAAGCTGAAACGGATTGAATGCGAACGTCGCCTGATCCTCTCGAACCGTGAACTGCCGGACGGGGATTCGAGAACCGTCTGTGGCAAATCTGTCCGCACAGTGTTGCAGCGATGACAGAATCTCCTGCGAGTCGCCCTTGAGATCGATGACCATCAGGCTGCTATGCCGGTCGGCCAACAGTTGCTCGGCCAGTGGCAGCAGGCCCCGAGCCGTTTTTCCCGATCCACTGTCGCCGAGAATATGGGCATGTTCCTTGAAGACCGCTCGTGGAACGAGAAGCGGAGAGCCGTCATGAGCAAGCCTGCCAAAGAACAGACTGTCGCGTTCAATGTCGTTCTTTGAATTCTGCAACGCCTCTGTAATGCGGTCCCATGTAACTGGCGTTTCTGCCGGTCTGGCCGACGAGAAACGACAGAGTGCAGGTGCAGCGACAAGCATCACCAGCGATGCGGACAAGCCGACCGGCAGTGCCAGCATCAACAGAGAAAAAGGCACCATGACGATTGCCTCGACGAGCCCGAATGTGTGATCGCTCCAGATCAGTTCCGAGACAGGAAAGATCGAGGCGAGCAGCAATGTGACATTCGCTGCCAGCAGGACGGTCATCCCGAGTCGAAGCGAAAGTCGTCCCGCAGGGCTGCTGATCACGCCAGCCGCAGATTCATCCTGCCGGTTATAGGTCAGCCACGATGACCACGCTTTGAAGGCTGTCGCTGTGATCGAGAAGGGATTGGAGACGGCGATGAGGACAACCATCGCGCCGATAAGGAGCATCAGGCCAAACGCCGTATAATTCGGTGCGGCGACCGGGAGCAGACAGGGGATGACCAGCAATGCACTGAGAACTGACAGTCCTTCCCAACGTTGTCGTTCATTGGCAGCCTGTTCGCTCGGCATCGGAAAGCCCGTCGCCAGTTGCACGAAGTGCCGTGTGAATTCTCGACCGACGTATGCGGCGAGTGTGGCCGTCACCATTGCCTGCAACACCAGCGACGGTGCCAGGAAGTGAATCGCAAATGGCACAGCCAGCAGGAGTAAGTGTGGTCGATACGAATTCGCAGCCTGCCAGAGCGCAATCATGCCTTTGGCCATCACGAGAACGAGAATCAGATTCACCGGGAACTTCAGGTAGAACGCATGGCCGAGCCAGTCGCCGGCAAGACAGATTCCGACAACCAGCATCAGGTTGCGCATCACGGTACGGAGCAATACTCGATCTGCCGTTGGATCATTGTTCCAACGTGCAAACTGCAGGCTGAGTGGCTCACTCGGCAGCAGCCGATGTTGCACAGGGTTGCCGTGGTTCTGGTAATAAACGTCTCGGGCCATCTCCTTGATCTCCTTATGCGCTGCGAAGTTGAAGCTGAGTGAGTCGCGGAATCATGGCGAGGTGCAGACGGACGTCGTGTTCCCACTGCATCGACTCGATCGCCTGACGAATCAACCTCGCCTTGCTGCTGGTGGTGGTCAGGACCACAAGCTGGAATCTGCTGCTGTCGACCAGTTGTCTGAACTCGGGCACTTCCATCCGGCGAGAACAGTCGGTGGCTGCCTTCTTCGCGACGTGCAGGGGTGAACCGCCCAGGTCAACTCGAACAAGCTCAAGAATTCCAGTTGATGTCCTGCAGTGTGGAGCGTGCGTCAGTTCTTCCGGCATCCATGTGGCGGCCTGTCTCAATTCATCCGGAATCAGTCGTGTTCGGCCTCCATGCGTTGCATACAGAAGGACGGCGTAGTCGATCGGCAGAGCCTGTGGACCAAGTGGTTCCGTGCGTTTCGGTGAAACTCCGAATTGCTTTGCCGAACGTGGCCCAAGCGTGAAGTAGTCTTCTGGCGGTACCAGCGGATAACGGCTGAGCAGTCCCTGTCGGCAAAGCCGAGCGGTCACCTTGGTCACTGCATTCATGGACTGACCATCAAACGCAAGTTGCCTGTATGCGGCATTGGTTCCGAGACGGTATCGGTTTGTCAGATCGATGATTGTCTGGTCTCTGTCGTTCATGACTCACCACAGGTGATAGGGGAGTTGGCGGCAGGCCGCGTCGTCATGGAACGCGGCCACGCGTGCGGCGGCGTAGCTGCCTCCGAACTCGATCAGCAGAGTCGGTTCGCCGTGCTGATCAACGAGCGCGGCATCCGGCAGCTTCTGGTTGATACGCGTCGGAGCGAGAATGTCTTCGCCGACCCAGACAGACGTCCGCTGACTGTTCTGCTGGAAATAGCGAATCCAGGTCGCTGTGACGCCAAGGTCGTGAGTGATCTGCGTTGTCTTATTGTTCGAGCGAGTTCTGCCGCCAAACTGCAGAATCGTTTTCTCTGTTGGGAAGTAGACGACCGTGGGCCGCAGCGATCGGAATCTCCAGCGGCTTTGCAGTTGGAACGAAACGTGATTCGCATCAGGTACTGGCTGTCCCGGCTGCCAGCGCACAATCGGCTGGATGATTTCGGGAAGTGGCTGAGCAGGAACGATTGAGCGGCTCAACAGACCCTCGTTCACGAGTTGCTGAAGTCGGCGTCTGGTGTTGGCAACGTGCCCGAACCAGAACGCGTCGGCTGCCTGACGCTGCCCCAGCACCCGGACTCGCAGTGCGAGGGCTTCCAGCACCACCAGGTCGCGCTGTCGCAGAGTCGTCATGGCTGTTCCTGTTCTGAAGTGGTGTTGTCTTCAGATGGACGACGACTGGCTCTGCTGCGTTTTGTGGAGTTGGGCAATGACAAGGGAGCTGACGCCTGCGTTGCCTCGAACAATGCAGGGTTCTCTGCTCCGAACTCAGACAGGACGTGCTCAGACACTGGCAGCGGATTGTCCAGAGTCAGACTCTGGGCCTGAGCTCGAATCATCCTGGCGATGTCTTTCTTGCCCGCCGCTTCGTAGCGCTGGGCCTGTTCCTCCAGTTGGTCGTGATGCTCGGCGTGGTTTAGAATCAGCATTCGCTGAAAAGCCGAGGCGATGAAGCTGCCGATGGCCGGCACCATTCGCTCGGCCAGGCGGTCAACGAACCATTGAACATTTTTCTGAAACACTGCCGGTCTCCTGAGTTTGCGTTTCACCGGAACGAACATCGAATCGGACTGAGAGCATTAGATTTCTGCCCCGATTCAAGCTCCACGTGATCTGCTGCAATCTCGTTCAATCTGGCAATGCACCGTTGATGGCAGGCAAAAAGAACAATCGAACCGTGCTGGTGTCAGCGGATCTGCTCCTGAATCGCCTGCGCGAACGCGGATGGAGCGTTGAGCAGTTCGCTCTGGAAGCGAACGTGTCGACTGGAACCGTCAGCCGCGTGCTCGGTGGCAACAAAGAAGTCTTCTGGAAAACCGCAGAAGCATTTCGCCTGGCACTGGGGCTGGATTGCATTGATGAACTGATCAGTCAGCCGGACTCTTCAGTGACGGTGCGAAGGGTCAACGAGTGGCTCGTTGATGACGTTCAGTCGAGCTGGATCACTGCGGCGAATCATTTGCAGTACAGGATCTGGAAGCTGCGGCATGAGCATCTTCCCAGGCTGGCACGCGGCAAGTTCTACGACATGGAAGGCATGTCGTCAGACGAGCGTGAACGCTGTCACGCGGCACTGCTGCGTCACGCGGTGGTCTGCACGAAGATCGGGAAGCACGACAACATCATCACTAATCTTTCCACCTGTCCGGCGGACGATGCACAAGGATGGTGGGTGATTGATGAATGGGTCGCAGGCCGCAGTTTGAAGGAACTGCTCAAACAAGGCCCGGTGTCTCGCGCAGTGGCAGTGAGCATCGGAGCGGAGATGGCCGAAGCGTTGCGGGTGCTGCACGCAAACAGCATCGTCAGGCGGGAACTGACGCCGCAGTGCCTGCTGATCGAAGAAGCAAGCCAGCGAGTCGTGCTGACGGAGTTTGAGCTGGCGAAACTTCTCGACGGCAGTCCCACAGTTTCAACGGACGAGTGGATCGTCGATCCGTATCGGGCACCGGAAGCCGAGTCGGATGATGTCGATGCCCGTGCGGACATCTATTCGTGGGGCCGAATCATGCTGGAACTGCTGCTGGGAAAACTGCCCGATGCTGGACGTGAGAAGGCTGCATTGAAACAGTCGGATCTGCCAACAGCAGAGACTGAATTGCTCGGACGATGCCTGTCGATCTCGCGGCGTTCCCGACCGAACAGTTTCGACGAGGTACTGGATGAACTGACGGAATGGACGGTGGGCGATGAGTGACGGGGGTGGTGCAGCGAGACCTTCGCGGATGAAGGCCAGGTCCGATGATCCCTGGCTGAGCGTGCATGCAATCGCCGAATACACGTTCTGCCCCAGAGCCGGACTGATCGCGTATGAAAATCGACGAGCGGACCCGGATGACGAGCCTCCTGCCTTCGACACCCTGCCGCGATTCGAGCTGCAGGCTGTCGAGGCTGAGATTGCTCAGCAGATGAAACTGCTGTTTCGCTGGTTGTGGGCCATGCTGGTTGTTGCTACCAGCAGTCCGATCTCGGTTTATTTGAAGCAGTACTGGTATCTGGTACTGGCTGGCGTGGCGATGATCTTCATTACCTGGCAGAGCCTGTCGGTATTGGCTGTCCTTCAGGAGCTGCACCGCCGACGGCGAGTGTTGCTTGAAAGCAGGAGCGCGGAGCCTGATCCCTTTCACGAACAAATGCAGCCGGTGAACTGGTTCGGCTTGCTGAACCTCGGCTTTCAGTCACAGGTCGTGAATGAGCCGTTGCGGGACGGCGTCTGGAACTTCGAGGGGAAACCGTGGCGTCTGCTGATTCGAGGTGACCTGGTGATTCCCGTCTTTCGCACGCGAAGCGCTCAGGAATCACCACGAGAACCGCAGGTTGCGAAGTGCATGGCGTACTGCCGTCTGGTCAGCGTCGTCTACGAACGCGAATGTCCGTACGGGATCATCCTGACCGGCGAGGATTACTCCGGGTTTGCGATCCCGTATTGCGAAATGTTCCGGAGAGATTTCCACAACAGCCTGGTTGCCTTGCGTCATCTGGTGCAGGCGACGGGCTACGGTCGCGATACAGAAGTGGATTACGAGCCGCGCAAGTGCAGTGGTTGCCATCTGGGACGACCTCGCTCTCCTTCGTCTGGTGAGCGGGTTGTCCGATTCGGTGCGCCGGTTCCCGTCAAAACGAACCGGGATGGAATGCACTCGGACTGCGGTGACCGATTTGAATGGGAGCCACCGTATTCCGACTGATGTCGATTCAGGGACGGTTCATCCAGTTCATCACGCTCGCCAGCAGTCGCGATGCCAGCGACTCGGATGTCTTTGTCTGGAGCTGATCAACAACGGCGTCCCATCGGGCCAGCCAGTCGTTTCCGTTGGCTGGTCGATCGCCGGGTTCGAGACTCAGCGTCGCGGCAAACAACTGGTCGATGGCTGCCCAGAGAAACCTGGCGAGTTTGTCCTTCTCGCGACTGAGTTCGCTGGGTGGCACGTAAAGTGAGCCCCGTTCGTCTTCATACTCCGGCAGACCGGCGCGCCCACCGAGTCCGTCGTAGGGCGGCTGCAGCGCCAGCGTTTCAAAGCATACAGCGGCCAGCGAGAAGTAGTCGGCACGAAAGTCGACTCCGGTTCGATTCGTCAGCACTTCCGGTGCGGAGTAGATATCGCTCCTTCCGTCGCCGTGATGTCTGCGGTTTGTCCGCTCAACATTCCAGGCACTTCCGAAGTCGATCAGGGCCAATCGGCGGGACCGATTGTTGACGATGATGTTTGCAGGTTTGATGTCGGCATGAACAACGCCGCAGTGCCGATGCAGGTGATGAAGTGCGTGAGCAAGCTGCCGAAACAACCGCAGTGATTCAGGCGTGCCCAGCCTCTGCCGGTCGGATGATCGCATTTTGCGAATCCACCAGCGCAGGTCATTACCTTCCAGCCACGTCTCGACCGTGCCAATTTCCCCCTTGAGCCGATGGAACTCCAGAATCTGCGGCAGCTCGGGATTGTGCTGCGAGAGCCGTTGCAGCACTCCGACGCGTTGCCACGCATCACCCGAGTTCTCCATCAACTGAACGATCCGCAGCGCACCGCCGGGGCCTGCGACCGGATCGAACGCCAGATAGCGACGACGCGGACCTGACGAGAGTTGCTTCGTGAACAGATAGGTCTTCCGACCGAGGACAACACGGTCGATGACGTCGTAGCGCTTCTTTCGGAACTTGAAATGGTCCATTGCCAGGCAACTCTCCAGACCATTCAGCCTCTGCGGTCATACTGCTGATTGACTCTCGATTGTACCGGCCTGACTGAATCAGGGTAACGAAGTGTCAACGTGTTCGTTGCTGCGAACGGTGTGTAGACACGTGCCAGTCGAAATGTGGATGAGACGTAGCGTTTTTCGGCAAAGCGGCGGCACATGGCATGGAATCTGGCAGACTCATTCGTGGTTCTGCCGCTGGTGCCAGTCGCTGTTGGGCCATCGTCGTCCTTGCGGCGGCGGGAGCCGCCGGGAGGCCGCAGCGTTCAGCGGAGGCCGCAACTTTCCGCAGCCTGCCCCAGCAGGCTCGGAAAGCGGTGAGCGTCCCAGCGAACCCCAAGGGCGTTCAGCCCGCTGCCGCTCTGGCCCCGGCCAGACGGCAGATGCCCGTTCAGGGCAGGCGCAGCGTCCAGCGGAGCCGCCGCCGTTCAGCAGTTCGTTTCGGTCGTGTCAGATGAGGTTGATGCGATTGTCGATTCGCAATCGGACTTCTTCCAATGCTTCGGTCAGTGCCTGTTCGATGTCGTGGTAGGTTCCTTTCCGCTGTGATGTGGCGACGATTCTCCAACCGTTTTCGGCGAGGAATGTCTGACGAACACCACGCGGCGGTTTCGTTTGCTGGCGACGCTGACGCGGCTGGGATGCCTGCTTGATCGTGACGGATGAGTGCGATTGAGTGACAGACTTCAATTCAGGCGTCGGCAGTCTGGAAAGCTCGTAACCTGCTCTCGACGAAATCTCGCCCTTGTCGATCCGGACTCGTGTCTCGTGCGGGAGCTTCAACAGTGCCAGTGCTCGCGAGACACGAGTGGGACTGATATTGAGTGCCGAAGCGAGTTGCTTGCCGGTCCAGTTGTTGACGGTCATCAGTTTCTGAAACGACTCAGCTTCTTCGACGGGCCTCAGGTCAACACGCAGCAGGTTCTCAATCAACTGTTCTTCGAGAACCTGAGTCGGACTCAATGCTGATTCCTGGAAGTAACAGTCGATGGTTTTCAGGCCAGCCTGTCTGCAGGCACGCCAGCGGCGTTCGCCGGAAATGATGAGCCATCTGGAAACGTTGTCGGACCAGCGAACCCGGATCGGAGCAAGTTGCCCTTTGTCGCGAATGCTGGCAGTCAGTCGCTCCAGTTCCTCGCTGTCGAATTCGACGCGGGGCTGATCGGGATCGGGGACGACGCGGTCGATTTCGATCTGCCCGAACGACCGGTTTCCTCGCCTGCCAATGTCCTGAGCGCGGGCAATGGGACTCAGTTGCGGTCGAATCTCGTTTGAGCGAACACCGATCGATTCGTTGAGATGGGCACTGGCTTTCTCCAGATGACTTCGTGTGCTCATGCCGCCTCCCTGTGTTGCGATCTGTTTTCGACTCTGTCCATGATTTCGCCGACGAGCTCCCGCATTCTCGTTGCAGCCTTTGACCGAGGTGCCTGCATCTGTACCGGTTTACGGCACGCCAGAGCGACTTTGAATCCCGACAGTTCGGGAATGGTCGAGCGCAGCACAAGGTCGCCATAGAGCCGGCGAAGTTTCTCCTCGTAGGTCTGATGCACGATCATTCGTGCGTGAGATCGAGTGATCAGATGACCGAGGCGTCTCAGTGATGGATTGAGGACACGAGCGCTGGCGACGGCCTGATGAACGGCTCGAATGCCTTGGGTGGCGAAGTCTTCCGGCGGAATCGGGATCAGCACAAACCGGGCGGCAATCATCGCGTTCCAACTGCACTGGTACAGATTCGGCGGGCAGTCGAACAGAACGACGTCGAATGCCTCAAGCGGTTCGAGGAACTCACGAAGGGCGAACTGCATCACTCCGCCTTGCTCTGGCGATGGATTGTTGAACTGTGCCAGATGATGGTTGGCCGGCAGAACGCTGATTCCGTCGATGTGCGTGTCGCGAATCAGTTGCTGTGGATCAATGTGGTTGCAGCCGTCATCAAACAGGGCGGCCACGGTTTCCCACACAGTCATTCGTTCGACGGCATCGGACCCAAAGAACGCCTGACTGATGGAGCCCTGCGGATCGACATCAACGAGCAGAACCTGTTTGCCTGACGCGGCGAAGGTTCCCGCCAGATGAAAGCAGGTCGAACTCTTTCCGCAGCCTCCTTTCTGGTTAATCAGGCAAATGGATATGGGTCGGTTGCTCGCGATTGCCATTGGCAATTCTCCTTCAAGTTGCTGTGAACACTTCAGAAACCGTGCCACGAAAACGCCCAGGTCGTCAAGCAGAATCGACGGGCTTTCGTTCACTGCCGACCCGTGCTAATAGCTTTAAGTGTGTTAAAGCCAGCAAAGAAAAGAATGGTCGGCGTCGGGCAGCTTTCGCTGGTGGAGCATTCGCTCTGCCCGCTGTCTGCGGCGACATCCGAGAACCTCGTTCATGCAGCCGAGTATCGTTACAGCGATGCCAGGCGAAGACGGAAAACAGCCAGGGTGCGTGTCTACGCTCCGCTGGGACTGTCTCCGCAGGATGAGGTCTACTTGTGGGGCCTGCTCAATCTCACGCTGTCGCAGCCGAGGATTGAAAGCACGCTGACGGCCACGCCGCACTGGTGTCTGAGCCAGATGGGCATCATTGATGCCGGATCACGCCGTGGTGGCCGCCAGTATCAGCAGTTTTCCGAGGCATTGAAGCGGTTATCGACCGTCAATTACCTGAGTGATGCCTGCTATGACCCGACTCGTGGTGAATACCGCAGAGTGAGCTTCGGGTTCCTGAGTTATTCACTTCCAGCAGACCCGCGATCGAGCCGGGCATGGACGATTACCTGGAATCCGGTGTTCTTCGATCTGATTCAGGCCAGAGGCGGAAGTATGCGGTTTGATCTGGGCCTGTATCGTTCGCTGGATGCCGCTTCACGTCGACTGCTGCTGTTCGTGCTGAAAGTCGGTTATCGCAAAGGCCGGATTCCCGTCTTCGATCTGCGTCATCTGGCCGTCGATCTGCTGGGGCTTTCAGACTCACTTGCGCTGCGTGACATGAAGGTCAAAGTCGCTCGAACGCTGAAACGGCTGGAGAGTGCCGATGTGATCGCATCTCCGACCGTCAAGAGAATCAAGCCGGGGCAGTTCGCCGTGACGTTTGAACGCGGCGAGTATCTGCGCCGGCTTCCGGAGCAGGCGAGTCGAATCAGCGATGAGGAATCTCCGCTCATGGATGGCCTGCTGGCCATCGGGTTTGAGTTTCAGGCTGCCCTGCGAATTGTTCGCCGCTATCCGAGTAAGCTGGTGACGCAATGGACTGACGTCACACAGGCGGCCTTGGAGCGATTCGGCCCGAATCACTTTCGCGTCAGCCCGATGGCGTACTTTGTCGATTCGATCAGGAAGGCCGCGCAGGGAACGAGAACTCCGCCGGACTGGTGGCAGGAATCCCGGCGCAAAGAGCGTTGCGATCAGCCACCCACTGAGGCTGGACGGCAGGTTCTGTCCCGCCTGATGGACGAAGTATTCGGCCCGGATCGAACAGCGACATCCGATGAAGGAAGCCCTGCGTCTGCTGGTAACCTGCTCAAGAGCCTTCTGTGAAACTCAACAGGCATTTCCCTTTGTTGTACATATCTTCTTTGTACAAGTACCTTTGGCAGTCGACTCGGTCGCCGCAATTCTCAGGGATTCCGCAGTCATGTCACGGACTTGCAGTTACCAGTGGTCGGAACAACTGCGACGCAGGCGACACGTCCTCTTGAGGATTCTGCGACGCATCCGACACGCATTCAGCCTCATTCTCTGCGACGCATCCGACACGTGCGACCGCTCTCAAGTCGCCTGAAGAATTTCGTGACAGACTCAGTCAGACGTACTACCCTGGCGATGCAGGCAGGGAAACCTGCCGGTCGTCACGCTCAAGCAAACGCATTCGCTCGAAGACCGGAATTCCAACCGGGAATAAGAGCGATTTGAGCTGATATCTCCAGACAGGGACAGCGGGTCCGGGAATCCTGGTCTCATCAACCAGGGATAAGGACTGAAGGCCTGCCAGCCTTCCCCGCGCTGACCCTTCGAGCCGGATGCCATGAGAGTGTGCGTCGTGTAACGGTCTGAGGAAATTGCCGACTGAGTCGGTCGGAGTTCAGGGGAAGGACTTCGAAATGAACCAGCTTACCTGAAGCTGAAAGGTAGAGGGGACAAGAGCATGCTGGTAAAGCGGGGGTTGCCGGAAGACGTGTATGGCAAGGCCCCGCAACATTTGAGTGATATGGTTAAGGCTTGATTGCTTGAACCTAAATCTCCAGTGGTGGAAATGTCACACCCGTCGGTAGCACGTTTGAACGCCGACGCTGTCAGGAGTCGCGTGATCGTCTCTCGTTCGCGATACCCCCTGACTGACAGGCGATGGACAGTGAGTCCATTCAAGGAGATGAGTTGGGAACCTAAGTCGCTCTGTTACGTTCCTCAGATACGGAACACGAGATCGCCTAAGGGACGAGAGTCCTATGGTGACGGAGTCTTCGTAGTAGTCGTGGGAGTTACGCCCCACCAGGGAGAACGGGAGAGCCGTTCACAGGGCGAAGGGAGACAGGTAATGCGATGTTGAACAATTTGTGAGGTACGCACGATGCGGAACGCCGCAGCAATAAACAACATCATACGAAAACGAGGACAACGCGGGCTGCCGCTGGAAGGAGTCTATCGGCTTCTTTACCAACGTGACCTGTATCTTCGAGCCTATGCGAAGCTGTATGCGAACGATGGGGCGATGACACGGGGAACAACGGCGGAAACTGTGGACGGGATGTCAATGCGGAAGATCGACAGAATCATTGAGAAGCTCAAACACGAGCGGTACCAATGGACGCCGGTCCGACGCACGTACATTCCCAAGAAGAACGGAAAGATGCGGCCTCTGGGCATGCCGTGCTGGTCGGACAAACTTCTTCAGGAAGTCATCCGGTCCATCATGGAATCCTATTACGAGCCGCAGTTCAGTGACCGTTCGCACGGGTTTCGTCCGGGACGCGGCTGCCACACGGCCTTGCAGGAAATTCGTCGTGTTGGAAAGGCGACAAAGTGGTTCATCGAGGGAGATATCTCGGCATGCTTCGATCGGATCGATCATTCGGTCCTGATGGAAATCATCGCGGAGAAGATCCACGACAACCGCTTTCACCGACTGATGCGGGGACTCCTGAAAGCCGGGTATCTGGAAGACTGGAAATGGAACGCGACCTACAGCGGAGTTCCGCAAGGTGGCGTGATCAGCCCCATTCTTTCAAATCTGGTGCTGGATCGCCTTGACAGTTTTGTCGACGGCGAGCTGATACCGGAGCACACGCGTGGTTCTCAAAGGAAGACGAATCCGCCGTATGTGGCATTAACTGTCGCCGCATCACGGGCACGTCAGAAAGGAGACCGGGAACAGGCAAGGAGGCTGTCACAGCAAGCACAGACGCTTCCGTCTCGTGACCCGGATGATCCGAACTTTCGACGCCTGTGGTACGTGCGATACGCGGACGACTTCCTGCTGGGTTACACCGGACCAAAGTCCGAGGCTGTGGAAATCAAGCAGCAGATCAGTCAGTTTCTTGGAGACCGTCTGAAGCTGCAGCTCAGTAACGAAAAGACGCTCATCACAAATGGACGTGAAGAGCGTGCAAAGTTTCTGGGTTACGAAGTCCACATCCACCGCGCCGATCATAAACATGATTGGCGTGGTCAACGCTGCATCAATGGCAGCGTCGGGCTGAGAGTCCCGCAAACGGTCGCGCGGAAACACTGCACGAAGTACATGCGGGGCGGCAAGCCGGTGCACCTGCCGGAACGTCTGAATGATGGTGCATACGGGATCGTGGCTCGTTACCAGTCGGAATACAGCGGAGTCGTGCAGTATTACCGCCTGGCCTACAACCTGCACACGCTCAGTCGCGTGAAGTGGGTTGCGGAGCAGTCGCTCACAAAGACGCTGGCCAACAAGTTGAGAACCAGCCGACGTGAGATTTACCGACGGTTCCGGCGAGAGCTGGTCACACCAGAAGGCACTTACAAAGTGCTGATGGTGACGGTGGATCGAGGCCCAAAGAAGAAGCCGTTGTCGGCCCACTTTGGAGGGATTTCGCTTCGCTGGAATGAATGGGCAGTTATCGGCGAAATGCCGACCATGATCTGGAGCGATCGGAGTGAACTGATTGACCGGTTACTCGCTCAGAAATGTGAATTGTGCGGATCATTGGAGGACATTGAAGTCCACCACATCCGAAAACTCGCAGACCTGAAGGGGCGAAGTCGCTGGGAAAAGGTGATGGCGGCACGACGACGGAAAACGCTGGTCGTGTGTCTGAAATGCCATCAGCAGATTCATTCAGGGAGCTATGACGGACGTCGCCTTGCGTAATGCGTTACCGGAGAGCCACGTGATAAGGAAACTATCATGCGTGGTTCGGAGGGGAGGGATTGGAAAAGCGTCACGGGAATGCATGCCTCAGCTGAGTATGCACAAACGAGATGGCTCGCTGGTTCCTTACCCTACGGCTTGTCCGGTTCAATGGAGGCTCGTCGGAGTAATCCCGAGCAGCCCTGCTCCCCTCGTATGGGAGCAGGTGCGTCTCGACTCAATCCCGGCGTTCTATCCAATGGCGTTGCTCGCGGCTGATGCAGCCGCTGGAGCAGCATAAAGCGGGCGATGCGGACAGACCCTGCTGTGTTCGCGCAGCAGGGCCGTGTCGATGAAACCAGATTCTGGTTTCGCCTTCGATCTGTAGTCGAAGGTCAAAACGGGTGGTCTGCGCATTGGCGCAGAGAATCCCGTCCGTGGGGTCCGGGCTTGCTTTAACGCGAGTTCGTTCAACGCGGCTGGCGTGGGGAGCTGTCTGTTGGCGACAACAGGCACCGGGACGACCATCCCGGCGACCGGGTCAATTCGGTCCCGACGACGTTCAGCGACCTGCCTCGTGGGAATACGCGGCAAAGGTCAATATGCGTATGTCGCGGGCCGGGGAAAGCTCGGCGGTGAAAAGCTCAACCATGAAAGGCCCAATCAAAAACGAACGAGAGGGCTTGCCAGTGAGACTTCGAGGAGACGGTGCCGAATCGCGAAATGCCGTTCAGGAGCGATACCCCGAGCTTCTGCTTTCGTAGGGGGAAATCCGGTGCGATTGCCGTTGGCAATTCGCCGGGAAAGTGCGGTTGGCCGGAAGGCGACTGACACCTGAGCGGATCGGGCGGTAACACGCCCTAGCAACGTGAACTCGAAGTCGAAGGTCGACACTAACGCAGGAACCACAGCGGCGTCCGGAGCTGGCACTCCGGCAGTCTGGCTGGTCACCAGATATCGGTTCAACATTGTCGTTGAATCGTGCGTGCCGTTGTGGGGGAGAGTGGCCTGAGTAGGAGGCACGCGGAAGCGTGCGCGGTGAATCAGACGAAGGTCTGGTCACGGACACTGCCTTTCCAGGGCAGTCAGTCAGTGTGCGGCAAGGCAGTCGCATCCCGTCCGTGTTCGGGAGTGATGAACCGAACGAACGGTAACGAAAGGGCTGAGGGGTGAGCGACAACCGTGGTTGTCGACCCTGTCTGGAGATTTGCAGTCGTCGCACCAGCAAACTGGTGCGGCCATGTCCCTTGGCGGGCAGCATGTGGCCGACGGTGGTGACTCGGGAGAGTGACCACTTTTGGCGGCAGACTGACGACGAACACCCGAGGTGCGTCCACGCACTGCGAGTTGTTCGGCTGAGGTTTTGCGATCGCGGGTACTATGAATTGTGCGGGTACACTGACGAAAGCAGTGCTACCCGCACATGACTCGACGGCCATTTCGGCCCACTTGCGACATCAGGGATTCACGGCTTCGTGGGGTTGGCCGCAACAACCCCACATTCCTGCATCATCAGGGAGCGATGACGGAGATGCTGCTGTCATCTGTAACGATTACATGATCCAGAAGCCGGATGCCGAGTAACTCACCTGCCTTCCGCAGCCGGCTTGTCGTTTCGACATCGGCAGCACTTTGGGTCAGGTCGCCACTGGGGTGATTGTGCGCCAGGATCACTGATACAGAACCGGCGAGAATGGCTCGCTGAAAGATCTCACGGGGAGTAATCAAGGACATTGTCGCAGTCCCGATCGAGATCAGGGAGTAGCAACCGACTCGGTTGCTGGCATCCAGATAGAGTGCCACACAGTGTTCGCGACTGTTATCGGTCAGGACGGAGCGAACAAACGTGGCGACGTCCTGCTCGCAGGTCACCTGAAAGTGACGGCTATTCGTTTTTCGGTAGTAGACCTGTACCTCCCGTATAAAGTGGTCGTGTGCTATTAGTGCAGTTGGTGATTCCATAAGCATTCCTTTTCGTGTTGCTTCCAGGCGGTCGGCCAGCCTGAAAGCAGGTTGATTCCCGCGCCGACACCGTGCTTCGGTCACGGCAGGTCAGGGTGGAGCCTCGTCCGATGAAATAAAGACAAATCGGGCCGAGCAGCAGCAGCTCGACGCAAGCGAGCTGCGGACCTTGACGCCGTGATAGAATCAGGACTCGTGTGGCGGGGTTTCCACCAGTCGGCAGCATCCTGAGTGTCTCCCGCAATCCCTCAATGCGTTTGCGGAGAGGAATTCACTTGCCAGGTCGCTGAGAACATGTTTCAACAGTGGGTATGAAATACCGATGCGTTGCAGCAAGCCCGGAAGGGCTCGTACAGCAGGTTGCCGTCAGCTATCTGCGACACGGCTACTGGTGGTACGCCAGCGGCAGAATCCCTCGTGGCAAGGATGCGGAAAAAGTCGACCGCAAGCTGGTTGCCAAATACGGCATCGACATTTCGGAACGACAGCGGGCCACTCGCAAAGCGAAGGGACTCGCGAACATGCAGTACATCCGGCACGAAAACTGGTTTCTGTTGCTGGCAACCGAAGGCCATCACCCCTTCAAATCCCAGGAACTGGTTCGCGATTGCCGTCGGCATCCAATTCGCTTTGAAGGCTACTCGATCAGCTATCGACGCGGCGGCGTCACGCCTGGCGGTGGTGCCTCACCAAAATGGCACGCCTGCGTCCGCATCGATCCAACCGCCTACCGCGAACTCAAGACCTTCCTTGTCATGCGAGCGAAACACCGTCAGGCGGAAACGCTGATTGAAGACTTCCGCCGCATACCATTTGCCCGGTACGCACCCATCCGCCGCCAGATTCTGAACATTCACCGGGCGGTCAATCACGTCCGCAGACCGGCAGGGTTCGAGGATGTTCCTGTTTCGGCCCTCAAGCTCCGGCGGGAAATCGTGCAGCCATTCGCGAGTGAGTGCGACAACATTCAGGAGGTCGCGTGAACGTCGCCGCGTTCGTCTTCCTGTATCTGGTCGCTGCGATACTGGCGATGCAGAAACCCGTTCTGATCATCTGGGGATTCGGCCTGTACGCGTTCTTTGTAATGCGGAGCATTTGGACGTCCTGGTGAGTTTCGAGAAGTGGCCAGTCGATTGACCGGCCACGTGACGGATGTCGTCAGGAATTATTCGTTTTCGGTGGGATCATAGGTCATTGCCTGAACCTGAAGTTCAGTCGGCTCTTCGGTGACGAGTGCCGTGAAGTCTTTCCACAGACTTCTGATCTGCACGGGTGAAGTCGCCAGCCAGATCGTGTCGGTGAGTTCTTCACGTTCTCGCTCAAGCCGTAGAATTCTCCGTCCCGCCTCTGATTCCCCAAGAATCTCCTTCTCGGTCTCGGCAACTTCCCTGTTAATGACGCTCTCGATCAATCGATGTCCGTGTTCCCGAAGGTAGCGACTCTCGTCCCGTCCAGTTTCAAACGGTTGAGCCGTATCCTCACTCAGCTTTTCCTGCTGTAGACGAAGTGACTTCAACTGAGTCTCCAGCGCTTCGTACTGCTTCATGTAGTCTTCCAGGCCCAGCCGCTTCAGCACACGTTCTTCGGCTTCCTGCCGTATCAAACGCCGCAAGTCCTTTGCCTGCTCTCGATAGGCTCTCTCGATCGCCTTGTCGATTTTCTTCTCGATACGGTATTTCCAATGTTCTTTCTCTTTTACTGTCAATGGCATAGTGCCTCCTTTCGATTGTCCGGCAGTTCGGCGTCCTGCCGGACGGTTTATTCAGTGCCCGCCGTAGCGAATCGAGTCGACACGGCAGGTCAAGGTGGAGCCTCGGCCAAACCACCAAACCAAAGCGACCGAGCAGCAGCATCTCGCTGCAAGCGAGATGCGGACCTTGATGCCGTGATACGATCAGGACTCGTCAGGCGGGGACCTTCTTCCAGTCGACCACTGCCCGCGTTAGGGATGCGCAGGGTGCTGTGCAGTCCGCAGGACCGAGCGTTCAGCGAAGCCCGGAGCAAGCCCGGCCCGAAGGGGAACGCCCAACAGCTTCGGCAAATTGATGCGGACCGTTTCCTCAATCCGGAAATACGACAACGCCGGAGGCGGAACGTGCAGCCTTTGTTCTCGAAACGCAGCGGGAGCGAGCGCCGGGCCAGCATCGATCTACGCAACGCTGCCAATACGTTTCAAGGGGTCGTCTCCCAGTCCTCAAACAGAGATGCGTTCGACAATGTTGCGGGTGACCTGCCTTCTTCTGCGGTCGTAGAGCCGTGTAGTCCGGGGATCGGCATGGCCGACGAGTTGCTGGACGTCTTCCAGCGGAACTCCTTGTCCCAGCAAGTCCGTGATTGTCGTCACGCGGAATGAGTGTGGTGATACGTGTCGCGGAATCTGAATGCGGCGACATCTCCGCTTGACCAATCGGGCAATGTCTCCGGTCGACATCGCACGGTCAGTCAATCGTCCCGTTCGCCCGACCGCTGTGCGAAACAACGGGGCCCGCTCGTCGTTGATGCCGGCTTCCTGCTGATACCGTTGAACGTAGACCAGGAGATCGTGTCGACAGGGGATCTCGCGGGCTTTGCCCCGTTTCTCACGGAACCGCAGGTAGAACTGATCGCCAGCGTCGTAGAAGTCTGCTGCAAGCAACCTGGCCACCGCACTGACTCGAACGGCTGTGTAAATGAGAATGCCGATAATGGCCCGGTCGCGCAGGCCGACGACGCTGGTGACATCGATCGAGTTGAGTAGCCGGCGGGCGGGACGGACTCCAATTTCGGGTGTCCTGCCCTCCACGACCTGAACCCGAGGGCCTCTGACTGACGCAGCCGGATTGAGGACGACAGCGTGGCGGCTGACCAGTGCGTCAAAGAAGTGCCTCAGTGCCGCCAGGTGGAGCTTCTTTGTGGCGTCTGAGTGAGGCATCGAGTCGAGATACTGGCCGACATCACGCGGCATGATGCTCGTGAGCCTGCGATTTCGCTTCTCGCAGAACGCCAGGAAGCGATTGATGGCGTGCTGGTAGTTCCTGCGCGTCGACGTGTTTCGCAGTTTCCCGTAGACGAATTCTTCCCAGGCGAATTTCGCTGACGGTCCTGCAGCTTCAACCAGAGTCGGGCATTTGCTCGTCGGCTGCAGCATCTGCTGTGCAACCTGAGCAACCACTGCTTTCGAGTCGTCTTCCATTGTCCTCCGTGCATTTCGGCTACCGAATCGTCGTTCTATTACCGCGTTCAGCAATCGGTATCTGCCGCCATTGATGATCTGTTACTCATCATCAGTAGCGCATGACAACGTCCTTTGTCCAGCACAAACTTCGAGCCTGTGTGACTTGTCGTGCCAGGTCGTGATAGATCGTCGGAATCGCATTTTCGGTTCCTTCGGAGGTTCTGTCATGGCAATGAAGTTTGAGGTTGGTCAGTTGGGAATCACTCCCGGTGCCCAAGAGCTGATCCCGATGAATGAAGTCGAGATCGCTCTCAAGAGGCACGTAGACGGCGACTGGGGCAATGTCTGCGACGAAGACAAGTCGCAGAACGAATGGGCGTTGATCAATGAGGCACGGCTGATGTCGGTGTATGACTCCGGTTCCGGCGAGACGTTCTGGATCATCACTGAAGCAGACCGCTCATCCACGACGATCCTGCTCCCATCTGAATACTGACAAGGTTTCGGCGATTCAGGCTGTTCCGTCGTTTGACAGGAACAGCCGCATTTTTCAGTGCAGCCGCAGCTCAAGCGGTGCGAACTATGTCGCGGATGGTTCCAGCGAACAGACTCTGTTGTGAACGAGCTGCTCGAAGCCGGCAAGTGAGAGTCATGCGATGCAACTGAACGCGTTGCAGAGACGGTCAGTTTCATTCGGGCAGAACAGCGTGCCGGGGGCAGAGATTCTCACGAGTCCACGATCGTACGTGCTCAGGGCAATGCCATGATCGCGAAACCTGGATCGAAGTGCGTCGCTGTCGAGGCTCTGGATACTACGGCTCGACGATCTCATCAGTACGATGCCAGTTCGCAGTGAGGCGTCCGGTTCCACTGGCTTCCACGCCGTTGAGGCAGTTGCCCGCACGATGGCATCCACATTGTCCAGTCGCCGGGAACTCTGCTGTTGCAGAGAATCTGCGTCGATTCGCGGCGAGCGAATTGCAGCATTCGCGGAAAACAGCGGCGCGACGTTGACGGTTTCGGAATAGCGATCGACAGAGCGATGACAGATCTGCTGGCTGAAACGCAGGAGCGGGTCATCGATGTCAGCCGAACTTACTGACGTCTCCAGGATGGCTCGAATCTGCTCGGCAATGACCCGGCGTCCGCAAACGGCGATGCCAAGAGGCAGTGAGCCACACAGCCATTTGTGACAACCTGTGATAGTCACGTCGGCAAGCGGTGTTGTCGGTTCCGGCAGGTGAGAGAAACTCTGGGCCGCATCAACCAAAGCAAAACGCAACTGGCCAGTCTGTTTCAATTCAGACAGCAGATCGTGGATCGGCAGGTGAATTCCCTGGCTGCTGACTGACGGTAGAAACGCAGCGTCACACTCGTTCGTGATGAATGTGTCTGTCAGCAATCGGGCCAGTTCTCGTGCCGTCAGGTGGTCATTGAAGACGGCGTCCTGCACAGACGCGATCGTGACCTGCTGTCGGCTGCGTGCTGCTTCTTCCGCGACAATGGCCTGCCAGTGGGGCCAGTTCAGGTCCGATGTCAGGACGTTGCGGCAAGTGCGAAACAGCGTTCGTGCCGCGACCCGAACCAGTTGAGCCGATCGACTGGCGAGAAAGACGTCGTGCGATGTTTCAGCAGCAAAGCGTCCGGCGATCTGCTGCTTGAACGGCTCGATGCCTTCCCATGACCCAAACGCGGGATAGTCGTTGAGTCGAGTGTCAGGCCAGTCACGTGTCCCCTCGCGAAAGAATCCCTCGCAGTACATGGAAGGGTCGTCGGCTGAGAGCCGATTGAAATCATGCTGGGCCTGAAGTGCTTCAGGACAGGCCTGGCCCAGCCTCGCTGTGTCGAGGTAGAGCAATGACACGCCAACGTTCCATTTGGTAAGGGGGCGTGATCCTATTCAGCAAGTCGGAACTGATCCAGCAAATCCTTGTAGGGGCTGGCATAAACATTCAATCGGTTCCAGCGGGCCTCAGCTTCGCGAATCGACGTGAAGTCGAAATCGAGAGTAAACCGGCTCGTCCGCAAGTGCCCCGCGTCGAACTCCTGAAATCCAACGGCATTGAACCCGTAGAGGCCCATGTCGCGAACCAGGTCCGGCTCCGACCGCAGAGCTGATTCACGAACAAGCCGCATCCAGATTCCGTGAACCGATTGTTCGTGAATCCACTGGCGCAGCAGCTCGACAGGCAGGTCCGAATCCGATGGCCAGAGTTCATCGGCAATGATCACAGTTCGTTCGATGGTGACGATCGACTTCGCGATCAGATCGAAGTTCAGTTGCATACTCTGGCTGCCTGCTCCGCCCTGCCAGTAGTCAGGATGGCGTACCAGGGCGACGGAACGGTAGACGATCACACTCGGGTCACGGAGCAGCTTTTCGTAGACGAGCCTCCATGTTTCCGTTTCCTCAAAGATGATCTTCCCATCACCAGCGGTCGCGACCTGTGCGACGGCGGAGTCAAGCGACTCCAGAGCACACTGGCGATAGATCTGGTCCGCCCGGCCACTGATGCGAAGCATCTCCTGGGCGAGTTTCCGATACCGGTCAAAGATCTCGGCATCGTGGGCCAGGTAGAACGGGGTTTCCAGCAGCGACGGCTCGGCAGCCCCTGGCTTTTCGCGTGACCGCCAGGCCAGCGCCGTGAGAAAACTCAGAAGCGTCCCGAGAAAGACGGTGGCGAGCCACTCAAATCCAGTCCAGGCGACCGCCAGCGACAGCAGAAATCCGGCTGCAGTAACCACAGCAACCGACTGCCTCGAATAACCCCGCTTTTGATTCGCCTCGCTCATAGGGCGACAGTACGACAGATTTACGAATCTGACAAGCAGGCATGAAAGAGTGCTGAACCGTGCAGAATCCGACGCAACAGCCGTGAAACAGCCACCCTGGCTGCTGCCACTATCCGTGGCAGATTTGTGAGCCGATTGCTGTCAACGAGGAGTATGCCTGCGTTTACGACGCGTGAAGCCGACCGTGCTCAACAAAGCTGTCGAAGGCCTCTTCTGACAGATGGCCGCGGTACAGCAGATGCGTGCGAAGGGACAGGATATCTGCTGACTTTGCTGCCTGGTTATCCCGGTTGGTCGGCAGCAGCAGGCGAGCATGGGATTCTGGATGCTCGAAGACGAGGCATTTCGGTTCGACGCTGTCCTGTTGCTCGAATCCAAGGTCGGACAGAAGCTGTCGAAGCTGCTGGTTCGTTACGGGCTGTGACATGCGAGTCTTCCTTTACTCATCTCGTTTCAGCCGGCTCAACGACATCCGACGAAACAAATCGATCGTTTTCACCGTCACCAGATTCGTCCGGGGAATCTTCAGGTCGACGGTCTGCTGTTCGGGATCAATCATCAGGCCGTTATCGTCAACGTGCTGGCGGATATGCACCCAGTAACCGCGATGCTTCCGGGCGTCGTACAGGACGAGCACGAACGGCAGTTGCTGATCCTCCCAGTACCAGTAATGCAGATCTTTCGTCTGCACGCGGCAGGACACGAACTGCTTCGATGATTCCAGACGGTCTGTGGCTTTCAGTTGTATCCGGACCTCGCCGTTTTCGATTTCACCGCTCTCCGGCGAGAAGTGAAACATCGTCGCATCCCAGCCGTATTCCCGCTGGGGAGCACGAACCAGCAGGTGGCCACGCTGCAGCACTTTCCGTTCGAGGAAGTTGGCACTCATCTCCTCAATGACATGTTCGCGAGTGCGGCGTTTCCGAAGTCCCTGCCAGTTGTCCATTGCTCCATTCCGAACCCCGCCAGTGTCTCCGGACTTTCCCCAGATCGTGTCATCGTCAACAACCGACATCCCGTCAAGGTGACTTGCCCCGGCCCGGTCCTCGGTCCTTTGGAATGATTCGGCGTCAGCGATTGAGTGAGGTGGCCGGCGGTCTTGAAAACGCTTCAAAAACCGGGCCACCTGGTGTTTGGCAGATCGTCAGACCACAGCGATGGAAGTTGGCGAATTCGCTGCGTCGTCATCTTCGCTGCTGGAGTTTTCAGCAACGGAAGCGAGCTATCTGGCCGGCATCAGGAATGTCGGGCAAGTTCCGGCACGAAGTCGGCGATAAGTCCGGCATCGCTGCCCTCTGGCGGCCCGTCGAAGATCGACCAGTCGCCGTAATACATGCCGTCGTAGAACACGAGCCCCTCGATAATCACGAGTTCGTGACACTCCACCTCATCAAACTTGATGTCTGCGAGATACGTGTGATGGAAATACGGGTACGGGCCAAAGATGGGCCCGTCCTCGCCCCAGGTTGTGAGCTGCTCGTCCGGGCTGGCTCGACCGTGAAACAGTTTCAGAAATGCCATTCCTCGTTCCCTTCCAGTCAGCGGACCGGAAAGCTCCGGTCCTGACGACAAAGTGAGCCGGTTGTGTTGTTGCCGGCGTCAGTCGGAGTGTTCTGGGCAGGCACCGAGAAAATTCTCAGACGTACCCTGCGGCCAGAATTCAATCGCCGTCCAGCCTTCGTGAATGGCCTGTTCGTACGAGTCCGGGCTCGCGCAGTCGCACTCAGAACACGACAGTGAAAACGGAACACCTTCCGGAATTCCATCCGGGCTGTTGAGGACTCGGTTGGCGATGTCCGCGGCAAACTGGCAGCAGAACCGAACAACCGGTTCGTTCCAGAACGTGCCGAGACGTCGTCCGGCAATGACCTCGGGCGGACAGCCTCCCTTGTCGAGCCATTGGAGCAGGGCTTCAGCCAGTTCGATGACGGCTTGCCAGTTCCGATCCGCCCATTCATCGAGCAGGCTCTTCCATGTTGCTTGCGGATCCATGGTCACACCGCCAGTGCCAGCAACTGGCCAATGCGGACATCAAGTTCCGTCCGTTCTCCCGCGTATCTGACCTTCTGACTGAGTTTCGTCAGCGCGTCGACCAGCGAGAAGATGGTGAAGCCCCCCTGTTGTCGAGCGATCTCCATAGCGTCCGTGATCAGCCCGCGTGGGATGCCTTCTGACAAAAGTCGTTTCGTAACCGCGTCAGCGTCATCGCCGAGCTTCTCCGTCATGGCTTTTCGCATCACTTCGACGAAGCCGTCACGTCGCGAGTCGCGTTTCCTGATCAGCTCTTCGATGATGCGTCGGATTTCGTCCAGGCCATCACGGACGTTGGCCGTGTGCTTACGTGAGAACTCAACGACTTCGGTCGCATCCCAGACGATGTGATTCTGGCAGACTTTCTGAAACCAGAACGTCTGGATGCCAACGGTTCTGCGGCCGACTTCCGAGTTCCACAGAAAGAAGCCGGGAGCGAACGCTTCGCCATTGATTTCTGCCCAGCCGGTGGGATCGATGAGGAAGGCGAACATGTCCTGCTCGCCGCAGTACAACCCGGTACTGGTTCCGTCCATTGCTTTCTGCGGCGGTGTGAAGTCAGACGCGACTTCCTGCACGACATCGAGCAGGTCGGCGTTCCACAATCGCGTGTAGGCCACTCCATGAACCGAGCGAATGCGATCGTCGAGGGTCAACAGTTGCAGTGGCTTTTCTGAAGCTGGCAGCGTTTCTTCCAGTGCTTTGCTCGCTGTTCTGCGGCTGAGCCGGTTGATCGTGTCCTTGCTGACTCCGGCCATCCTGCAGAGTTGCGTGAACGACCAGTCGTTGAGCGAAAACTCCTCTCCGCCACAGCACAACGTCAGATCATGCGTGACGACGAGGTCCTGCGGACGGATCCACTGGTCCATTGAGTTCTCGCAGTCGGCACAGCATTTTCGATGCAATGCCTCGAACGACTCGAAGCATTCGTCGGGTGTCCTGCGAAACAGTTCGTCGTGGGCGCGTTTGAGTGTGGCCATGTTGCATCTCCAGAAACCTGGCATTCGTAAAATGCCCGCCAACGTGGTCGGGCTGTGGGCTGTCTCATTGAGCCAGTCCAGCACCCGGCCATGTCTGCGTCAGGAGAATGTGTCAGCCACCAACGCGAAACCTTCTATTCAAGACCACCGGTCTCGGGAATCCGAAGCACCTTCCGATTCAGGAGACCAGCGTTTCTCTACACTCACTGTGTTTTGAATGAACAAGGACTCAACGGATAGCACCGATTCGCCGCCTTGTCACGTAGTTGAGTAAGCAGCGGCACAGGACACGTTCAATGCGCCGAACTGTCGCCTTGAATTCACAGTGATTCCGACGAGATTCCTGCGGGATTGCGCAGGCCGGAACAAGCGGCGGGCAACAGTCACGCGGCTGTTCGCCGCGGCCTGGTACCGGTGGGGCCTGCTGTTGCGCCGCTGTGAGAGAAATGGCAGGATGGGTTTGCTCGGTGAAGCGGAAGCAGGCTCTGCTGGGAAGCAACCTGCCGAGGAATAGCCGAGTCGAAGAGTCGGAGTAACTCCACTCGGGAGGGCGGTGCATGTCGGCTGTTTCAGTCGGCTGCACCGTCCTGTTTTTCACGGCGTTCTGACTCAGACAGGGTTTCTCGCTTGGCGGTCATGCGAGCAACAAATCAACCGCACTCTCGGGTGGTTCAGTATGGAGCCGGGTTACTCTGATTCGAGCCATGCCTCAAAAATCCAATCATCGGGATCACGCGAAGCCGGTGGTCATCAACCGTGGTTGAGAGCCGACGTCGCGTTTGACGGAACGATCAGGAAGCGACGATTACTCGGCGCTATCCTTGCTCGCTGACGGATGCTCGTAAATCCATGTGTGAGCCATGTCGAGCACCTTGCAGACGACAGGCAGGTCTTCGCGACCGAACGATGTGGAATCTTTCCACTGTTCTCCATCCTTATACAGACGCGACACGGTGACGTTGTGCCGCGTGCCGTTCTGCGTTTCATTCTCCCACACAGCAGCTCGAATGCGACCGAGCCGAATCTCGTGAACAGGTTTCGTTTTTTCCTGGGCCATTTTCTTCATCTCCAGTTACAGGGAACACAAATGCGTGAGCTTTCGCGCACGCCGACACTCGCAACATTCAGAACCGCTTCGACCTGATCAGCGCTGATATCAGCGTCACGGTCGAAGAAACCTTCATGACCACCGACCTTCGAGTGCGGAAGCGTTCCAGCACACAGAGGTCCGTGACAGCGTCTACCCGGTGAGCATCAGAAAGAACGATGCGAGCGTTCGCTCAGGCAATTCGTTATCACGGAATCGTGAGAATGTCACGCTCTTCATTCGCGCCGGAGGCGTGCGGTTAAAGCAGCCGGCCGAAGTGCGCGGAATGACTCTGCAGGTACCACCACGCCGTCGGGTAGTCAGCAACGTCGAGCAGATGCTGAATCGTGGCCAGAGCCTCCGAGTCCAGCACGGACCAGACGGCAACGTGTTGTCCATCATCGTGGACGCGGCGGACGAATCGGCGTTGCAGCACATCCGATTCGGGCAGAAACGTCTTCAATCCATTGCAGTCAGCCAGGCCAAGATAAACGTGCATCATGGTCCTGAAGTACCACGGATCGTGTTCTTTATGCAAGCACGTCGTTTCCGATGAATTCACTGCAGAAATTCGTGAGTGGAATCATTGAATCGGTTTCCGGTACGCCAGGCCGCACAGGATGGCGATCCGATCAAGTGGTTCGGTCTGCTCATCCAGCCAGCGAAGAAGTTCTTCGCTGTCGGTCGAGTCTGAGCGTGATGCAGCAACAGCGTGCATCGCCTGCAACCGGTAGAACGGTTCCGACGTTGACGGCAAATGTTTGATCGCATCATCGGTGCGTGACGCCAAGCTCAACTGGCAGCAGAGTGCAGAAGCCGTTCTGCCGGACGTGCCGTAAAGCGGCAACTTTGAGTAGTTGGGTTTGCGGTTCATGGCCAGAGCGAACTCGCCGGCGAACGCATCGGCCTCGTGAAGTGGCAGGAAAAGTGAATCGACCGCTCCCCGCGAAGTAATGATCCCGGCGGCCTTCCGACGTAACGAGCGATAGGCTTCCGTATCGCCGTTCTTCGCGGACAGGATCGCCAACTCCGCGTAGGCCCGAGCCAGAAAGTCTGGCGCTCTGTAATCTGGACCCAGCCCTTCTGTTTCAATCTTCTGAATCAGCCGGGTCACTTCACCGAGGTCGCCCTGGCGTGCGGCCAGCAGCATTCGGTAGTAGTCGTTTGGTGGCAGAATGACGCTGTCGAGTGTGCCGGCTGGAATGTCACAGTCACGATGAATCGTATCAGCAATCATCCACAGCCGAATCTTCAGAATCGCATTGTCATCGTTGAGAGGCTGAGAAGTTCTGGCCGCATTGATGATGTTCTCGATGGCCCGGCGGGGATCGTTCAGAGCGAAGGCCTGCAGTTCTGCAGCCGTGCTGTAACACTCAATGATGTCGTTCAACTGCTTGTCTCGCTGCTGGTTTCTTCGGTAGCTCGACGTGCTGTCGCCATTGTCGTCACTGTTCTGCCAGTGCGATTTCCAGACGGAATACATGGCATCATCGAAGTCTGTCAGGGCGTCGGCGTAACTGGCCGGCTGATTCAGCCGGTTCCAGCAGGCGGCAATCCACAAGTGCGCCCAGGCACGTTCCAGCGGCAGTTGCAGAAGTGCCGCATCAGCCCGAGCGTTCTCCAGCAGACTGCGAGGGTCAGGCAAATCCAGCGGAGGTTGCTGTGCGAGTCTTGTCGGAATCGCTGTCAGTGGGCTCAATCGGTGTCGCGCGAACCCGATCAACGCCGCCGAACGAACGCTGCCTGGCTTGAGACCCAGAATCCACGACATCAATTCCGGCTCGGACTCAAAGCTGCCGGCCAGCGTTGGCAGATAAGCAGCAACAGCAACACATCCCAGGTCATCCATGCCGTTCCGGCGAATCAATGGCTCGGCAACCGACGAGGGAACGTTCTGTGGCGCATCCTTCATGACGGGAAAGAGCAATGGCGGTCGGAGACTGCGTTCCCGCAGGTTCATCGCGGAGAAGACAACGCGGCGAAAGTTCGCCTGCCGGAGATCGGCGGACGCCAGCACCGCACAGGCCCGCTGGTCGCGTAAATCGACGCCGGTGCTGTCAAGCTGCTGTGCTTCGGCCAGCAGCATGGCTTTCCAGAAATCCGATTGCTGGTTGGTGCGTGCCGCAGCGGATGCTGCGTGGGCGTATCCCATCGTGTTGGCGGGGAAGGGGTCGTATCCAATCATGCCGTTGTACTTGGGAATGGATTTGCAGGCCGCAAACACATCTGATGGCGAACGGATTTCGGCGAGCACCCTGCAGCGGTAGATCAGCGGCCAGTAGAGGCGAAGGTCGATGCGACTCTGGACGGCAAGGTCGTGAATTTCCATGAGGAGACTTTGAGCCTGCGACTGTGGCGACAGACACGCCATCTCAGCCAGCAGTTTGAGCCGCTCATGGATGTCGGCAACGTCACGGACGAGCTTCGTGACTTCTTCAATCCGCGAAGCACGAGTGCTTGCTGGAGTGGAGTCGGCAAGACGCTGAAGCGAGCGCAGTGCGGATTCGGCTGCCCGTTTGGCATTCGTCATTCGGATCGCGTTGTCCCACGAGGTTTGTTCGGCATCAACCGCCGCCTGCCCACTTCCTGATTGCCGATGGAAGTCGGCCAGTGCGTGATAGACGTCAGCAAATCCGCCGTCGTCGGGCGAGAGGTTTTCGCACTCACGTTGAACGACAGCCAGCCACTTCTGTGTGTCCCAGTTCAGGACATCGGCCCAGAAAGGCGATAACAGTTCCCGCATTGCCGGCTGCGAGGTGCTGACTTCTGCAAGCCTGGCGAGAAATGGCATTGGCTCTTGCGTCTGCAGTTCGGTCAATTCGCCAAGGAGCTGGCGATTGGGCAAGTCGCTCCTGAGTACTTTCAGAGATGCTTCCGCTTCGGCGTACTTTCCGGCAGCCGCCAGCGGTTGAGGTAATTGTTCGGCCTGACTGACGAGAGCCAGAACGGTTCTCCACTCCTGCGCTCCGTACGTTTGCAGCAGGTCAGGGCCGATGGTCTGAAGAAGATGCTCGTACGAGACCCTGGCAGCCTGCAACTTCTCCCGATTCGCTGCCACAGCCTGGTCGACAGCCGACGGCCGCGGCGCGACCTGTTGCTGAGGGGCAACGGGAACCACACGCTCGGTGTCGGGATCGTCGTCCCGGAGTTCCGTCGCTGCGGTTTCATCATTTTCAGACTGGCTGACGACCTCAGACTGACTGATCACTTCCTGCTGGTGGACCACTTCAAGAGAGTCGTTTTCGCGATCGTCGGCAATGCCGTTATGTATCTGCGGCCAGAGCATGGCCAGGACGACTGCACCGGGAACACCAATGACAAAGATCAGCAGGAAGACAGATGGTGATTTTCGCATCGTGACTCGATCTACGGCTGAAGAAGCCCGGCTTCGATGAGATAGGCGGAATGCTCCTTGAGAAGTTGCTGCGCCCGTTTGATGGATTCGATACTCTGCCCATCAGACAACGTGCCAGCGTGATAGTAGGGGAAGGCTCCAAGTGGTCGAGCAGATTTCGGGTGATGCGAAACCGCTAAGCCACCGATCACCGCCAGTGCCCGGACGCCATGGATGTCAGGGGCCAATGCTCCAAGCCGGTCCAGCGTGCGATAGGAAAGCGGTTTCGCATCTGCCTGCTTCAACCAGTCTTCAGGTGTGGTACCCAACTGGTAGTAGCCGGGGCTGGTGAATGGCTTCAGCAGGCGGGCGATTTCGTCTTCGTCCCTGGCATACGCTTCTGATCGTTGATGGTGGGCAAGCTGTTCGCGAGTGTCCCTCTCGATCTTCGAGATGCTGTCGAGCGTCCGTTGCAGTTCATTCGCCAGTTCTCGATTCTGGCCGGATACGGAAGCAAGTTGCGTGGTATGGGCTTGCCGGATGGGGACGGCCTGGGTTTCCAACTCAAGGTTTATGGACATCGCCTGCCGGGCGAGTCGCTTCGCTTCGATCGCCTCGAATTCCGATTCCCAATCCTGTGAGATTGTCGCCTGTGGCGATGGGGGCGGAAGCTGGTCGATTTCGCTGGCGAGTCGAATCAGCATGCGGCCAAGGGGGGATCGCTCTGCAATCTCTGCCGGGACCGCGTCCTTGTGCGTTTCACAATGCTGCCGGATCGCGTCAAGTTGATCTGCGAGGATGTTTCGCCGCCGCATCATCTGTGGATTGGCCGCATTGACCTTCGCCAAGCTCTGTTTCAGGCGATCAACCTCAGCAATCCAAGTCTCGCCCGGTGGCGGATCAGACCGGCCCAGAATTGACTGGGCTGCTCGTTTAGTTTTGGCGACCGGTTGCTCGAAAGGATTGTCGTGAGCAGGTTCCGTATCCGCAGAACTGCTGACAAGTCGGTAACCGCCGTAAAAGACGGCGGGAACGAGCAGCAGAAGTACGGCGGCATGCACAAGATCACGATACTGGTTCAATGGTTGAGGCGATGTGTTCATTCCGAGAGCAACCCTGTCTTCACCATCGCGTTGCCGTAGAGGCGAATGAACGCCTGGGCCTGCTTGACCTTCTCGCGAGTGGTTGCGTTCTCGATATCGTTGAAGCTCTTGTATTCTGGAAATTCCCCCAAAGGTCTGTCGTTGTTGTTGCCGAACGCGTCATGTGGTTGAACCAGATAGAACAATCCTTCGATGCCGCGAGCACTGTCTTCCAGAACGCCTCTGCGAAGCAGGCCCGAGTAGGACAGCGGTTCTTTGTCGGCTGATGTCTCAAAGCGAGTCGTCGAGCTGATTTTACGGTATCCCGGCGTTGTAAACGGAGCGAGGAGTTCGCGGACAGCAGGGTACGCCGCTTTCATTTGGGCGATGGCCTGCGTCAGTTCTGCTTCGCGAGCCTGTTTTGCTTCTTCAGCAGCACGGTTGGCCGAATCGATCTGTTGTCGTGCCTGCTTTTCGGCATCAGCAAGTTTCGACTTTGCGGCCTGCACGTCCCTTTCGAGGACGGCCTTGCGGTCCGTCTCCGTTTTCAACTGAGCCGCCTGCACGTCGCGTTCTTTCTGCAGTCTGGCGTCGACAGCCTGCTGAACTGCCGCTGTATCTGTGCTTGTCAGCCGGTCAATTGCGTCCTGAAGCGTTATCGGCTGGGCAACGGTGTTCTCGCGGAGCAACTGGCCTATTGCTGAACTGACGATTTCCAGTTCGCTCTGACTGGATTCCAGATCTGATTGAATACCAGTGAGAGTTGCATGGAAGTAGTTCATGTCTCCCAACGGCTGTCGTGCGGCTTCAATCGTTTCTTTCCAGCCGGTAACGATTTCACGCAGGGCATCAGGATTGAATTCTTTCGGATAACTCGACAGGAACACGAATCTGCGAGCACTATCGAATGACGCCAGACTGCGACCGAGATCGCTGATTCGCAAAGACGCCATCCTCGCGGCAAGTCGATTGGCGGCGTCTTCCGTCTGCCTGATCTGTAATTCGAGTTCTTCGATCCGTGCAGTCAACTCCGCGCGTTGAAGCCGCAGAACCAGTGCGGCTTCAATGTCCTTGTATTCGGCGGTCTGCTGCTGTGTTTCTTCTTCGGTTGGTTGAGCGTTTTCATGCCTCTGCTCATGAAACTCGTCATCAGCACCCGAATTCACTGGAATTTGTTTGGGAGGTCGTTCCAGCCAGACGAGTGAACCGATTCCGAGATAGAGAAACATGCCCCAGCCAGACATCAATGCGAGAATCGCTAATCCGGAGACCAGCAGACTGGAGCCAGCAAGAGTGGAGCCAGCAAGAGTGGAGCCAGCAAGAGTGGGCCTCAATGCCTGAGCGGACGGCTTTTGTTCAGAGATGTGCTGCATGACTGCTGCTCCTCAATTTCGAGAGCCAGCAATGGCCGACGCAATCCAGGCGAGTACGCCCAGCACAGCGGCCATCCCGATCATCGGCAATCGCCCGAACATGATGCCGTACAGCAGCGACTGTGCGGCAATCAATCCTCCGGCGACAGTCAGGCTGGCAGCAATGGCGAACAGCCAGTCAACTACGCCGTGCTTCCAGTGCGAATAGCTGGCGACAGATCTTCCGGCTAGGCCGATGCCCGCGATGGTCAGTAACACGGCAATCGGCACCATGATTGCCGGTTGCAGGCGGCTGAACAGCATCATGGCAACGGCAGCACTTCCAACTGCCATCGCCCACGGCTTGAGCGAGTCGTATGCTCTGCCAGCCAGAGCACGCTGCTTGTGATCGTCTTTTTCTGGCTGCTGACTGGCGTGGGTCTCAATTCGCTTACGACGGAAATTCTCGCGATCAATCTCGCGCTGTCCCCATCCCGTGATGACGTAATGTCCGAGCAGAATGGCCGGTTCCAGTTCGTACGATGAGCGCAGGACAGGCGTGGTTTCCCATTGTTCCTCGCGGACGTCGCGTTCAATGACTCGTTCCAGAATCAGGTCGCCTTCAAGAAGTCGCATGTGCTGCCGAATCCACGGAGGGACCTGATCGAGAAACGCCTGCTTGTCGGCGGGGATCGGATACCGCGTTTCATCCAGCCGTCGAGCTTCAGCATTCATGACGTGATGCTCGTGCCGTTCAATCGAGTACCGATTCCGTCCCTGAACCTGCTCCCAGGCCTCAAACCGCATCCATAAGTCGCCATCTTCATCCGTTCGTCGCTGAACCGCTTCGGTCCGGCGACAGCGTAACTGATCCTGCGTGACAACGTGGCGAAAGAAATTCAACTTGCACGTCGTATCGCCCGGCCATTCAATCAGCCCTACAACGTCAAGCTCAACCAGCACGTGCATCGACAGCAGAAGCTGAGCGGCGATCGTGTGGCACGATTGCCGAAACCAGTGGTTGACCACTGGCGTGATCTCGTTGAGCGGCTGTGCCATCAGGTCTGCGGTCAGCACTGGCTCAAGCGGTCGGTTGACCCGTGCCACTGCATTGCACAGCGGTCCGCGAGCAGAGCGAATCGCATCGGCTTTGGCTGTCGGGTGATGCTGTCCACGAACGCGAAGCTCGATCGCCTCAAAGCAGATTGACTCGGCAAAGAATCGCACGTCCTTCTGCTTCGCAGAAAGGATGTCCGCACTGACAGAAACTGTGCGGGCGAGTTCGTTGTGATCCGATACGCCACTGAAGTCAGTCGCTGGCAATGCCGTCCAGATGTTTTCGCTCAACGCGGCAAACGCAGGTGCGAGACGATTTGCCTTGTCAGCAAGCGAGTGCGCAGCCGTCAGTTCACCGCGAGGCAACGCATAGTCGTCGATGAGTCGCGGGAGCAGATCGTCAAACGTGGCTGGTTCGGCTGTCGCTGTCATGGCACATCAGCCACGATTGTACAAGCCTGACGAGGAATACCATATCTCCAAGTACAAACGGCGATGGAGATCGCCATGAACTGGTCGGTCAAGGGGTTGCGGGGCATTGAATCACAGCAGCTGGCATTCGCAGTCGTGATCTGTTTCGCCATACGTCGCATTGACGAGGAGACCGAAGGCCTGGATTGCCGCCGCTGCGTGTCTGCATCAGGATGCTGGCGTTAGACGGAATTCAACAGGTAGACCATTTAATCAGCGAACCGGTTGTCGCCAGGCATCTGGAACGAAGAGAATTACGATGCCGAATGCGTCTGGTGGGCGGCATTTGCGACGCAGGATTTACGGCGAAGAACCTCGTAAATGACGGCTGCCGGTGAATGTTCTCTCATTATTCACGGCAAGTCCTGCTCAGGTTGACGTGATCAGGTATCGAAGTCAGTGATCCAGCTTTCTTGTTCCGCTTCGATTGGTGATCGCCGTCTGGACCGCTGAGTCGATTCGTGTGCGAGCTTCGTCCGGGAGGGGGGGCTCCGTTGATTCAGACGAGTCGCGGCGACCGCAAAGGATGATGGCTTCGTAGATGCGTTCCTGTAGCTGGCGGAACAGGTGGCAGGTGCCGCACATCATTGTGTGCAGTCGCAGGCCGAAGCGCTCGCGGAGCGTGAGTTGTCGGTCGAACGACTCTGAGACGAGCCGGGTGACTTCTTTGCAGTTCAACATGCTGTCTGCCTTTCACGCTCCTGCGGCAGTGGCGGGTTTCTCATCAGTGTTCTGGCCTCGTGTAGTCACTCCTTTGCTCTGTTGCGGATTCCACGGAAGGCGTCCGCTCGCCGTCGTTGATGATAACCGGGATCGCCTGATTCTGTCCTGTCGACCTCGTCTGGATTCGTTTTTCAGAACGATTGTGACACGGATGACACCGCTCACGACCATTGCATGGCCCCGCTCGACGGTCGCTGACGGGCGGGGCTCGAGCTGCTGAAAGCAGCATCGCCATTCGTAGTTGTCTTACCGCCGAGCGACTCGACGGGAAGACTGGTCGTTGAGGTTCCAGTTGTAGTCCATGAAGGACACACTGCCCGAACCGTTCTGGGCAGCAGTCTGCGAAGCCCGATCCGGCAGCCATTTGGCAATCGTTTGCAGTTGGGCCGACTGGCTGCTGCCGAAGTCCTCGCCGAACCAGCTCAGGATCGACGACAGGTAAAAGCGACGGCTGCTGGCGTCGTAACGAAAGTTCTGCTGGCGGGCGAAGAAGTCTTTCGCGTTCGTGTCGAGCTGCGTCTGCACGGCTTTGGCCGTGTAGGCTTCGTTGAGCAGACGCGGGCAGCCGATCGAAGCACAGACAATCGCGAAGTGGATGCGAGGCTCGTTCATCTTGCGGAGTATCTGATGTTCGATGTGCTCCAGAGAGTAGCCCTGGCCAGCGACGATCAGCTTCAGGTCCTTCCAGATGTTGTAGCCGAACAGTTTTGCCGTGTGATTCCGGATGCTCGTGGTTGGGTACTCGCGCAGGATGCCGTGGACAGTGACCGCGTTGTAAGCGTTGATCCAGAAGGCGAGCGTGGCGTCGCGACTGGCTTCAGCCTGGGGATTCACTTGCGACAGGCTGTTGAGGTAGGCCGTCAGCGCGTGGCGATCAGTGCTCGATGCGTGCCAGGCCTTGTAGTTCACGTAGCCGTCAGCATCGACGTGCTTCTTCAGCAGAGCATCCCACGGTCTGTGATCGACCTGATCCATCGACACGCTGGCACGAACGTTCTGTCCGACCCAGACGGGGTCTCCCGCCTGAGCGACATCGGAACTGTTCCCCATCAATACCGCGAGGGCAATCGCCACCACGCCCGAGAGTGAAAGTGTCACCTTCATGATCAATCCTTTGCTCATCAGTTTCATGGTTCTGTTTCTGTTGGCAGTGACGAAGCTGCCGTGAAATTGCGGAGTGCTCTGAACTGCGGGGACGACGGTCAATGAGCCACCGGACTTACACGCAATCCGGAAAGTTCCGAACGAACCGGCGCGGAGCGGCGGACGCGTAAAAAGCCCCCGAAAGAGGCGACTGTGTCGGGCATTGAACAGACTCTCTCTCGGGGGCCGTAGTCGAACGTCGCAGGAAGTCGCATCCCGGGCGTATTACATGCCGTCGTTCAAGAAAGCGAAGTCGTTCCCAGCAGCTCCTTCGCCGTGGCACTTGATGCAGCCCATTGGCTTGCCGGCCAACGGCATCGATCCCATCTCTGGAGGAGATGCCGCCACCGTGCCGTTCGGGTTGTACTTGATCCAGTACCAGTCTCCGCCCTGCGGATTGAAACCCTTTGAACGGTACATCACGGTAATCGCCATCAGTGCCTTCCCATCCGGCCCGTAATTCTCTTTGACGACGATGGAACCGTTCGGAAGTTCCTTCGGGCGTCCAGCCGCGGTTCGATTCAGGTACATCTTCAGGAAGGCTCCGTGCGGACTGTTACCGGGAGTGGCGTCATCAGTCTGGCCGGGCACAGGAGCCCAGTTCATGTACTTCGCCGAGACCAGATAGTCCCAGAACTTTGCCTCAAACGGGCGGTTGTCCTGCTGAACGGTCCGAGCACCGCTGCCCTGCGTGTAGGTCCGCGTTCCGGAACCAGCACGGCTTCCGGACTGTGCGGCGACGTGCTGCGGAACTCCAGTCAGTATTGTGATGGCAGCCACTGCGAATACGGCGGCGCTGGCAATCATGAGGCGTTTCATTCGGCCCTCCTTCTGGTCTGGGCGGTGTCGACGTGTGCGGGAAGCGGCTCAAGCCGCCTCCGTGTTTCGACAGGTGACGAAACTCCCGCCGCTTCCCTTACACAGCTTCCTGATTTTCGACGCAGGGCTCAGTGAGCTGCTTCACTGCAGCGACTGGCCTGTTGAGACAGTCTTTGTTCGACCTCGGAATCTCAGACAGCAGGACGGGAGTGCGTGATGACTGAATCGAGCAGCCAGATAACTGAATGCGGGCGACGATCAGGACTGTTCCACCTGTTGGCTCTGGCTGTCGTGTTGACGGGAGCATCGTGTGACGACGCCCGGTCTCAGCCGGGAGCCCGCACGCCAGCGGGACGTGACGCGACAGCCGGGCGGTTGTCGTTCGAGAATCTGACGGTGCCGCGAGCGGAGGTGCATGCGGGAGGACCTCCCAAGGACGGCATCCCGGCGATCACTGATCCGAACATTGTTGCGCCTGACAAAGCGGAATTCCTGACGCCACAATCGCGAGTCATCGCCACGACGATTGGAACGACGTCACGAGCATGGCCGATTGCCGTCCTGAACTATCACGAGATCATCAACGACACACTCGGCGGAGTTCCGATCGCTGTCACGTATTGCCCGCTGTGCGATTCCGCGGCCATCTTCGATCGCCGCGCAAAAGGCGGCACTCGCGAATTCGGCGTCTCAGGGCTGCTCTACAACAGCAACGTGCTGATGTATGAACGCGTCGACGGTGAGCAAAGCCTGTTTTCGCAACTGCAAGGCAGAGGTATCTCCGGCCCTCTCGCGAACCAGCCGCTCAAGACGCTACCGGTCGAACTGACCACCTGGCAGGACTGGAGAGACAGGTATCCGAACACAACGGTCGCATCACTGCAGACGGGACACCGGCGCGACTATACCCGCAATCCGTACGGCGACTATTTCCGCACGTCGAGTCTGATGTTTCCGGTCAAAGAACACAGCGACCGCCTGACGCCAAAACAAAAGGTTCTTGGTCTGTGGTCTGGCGACTCATTCCTGGCAGTTCCGCTCTCAATGGCGCAGACGCGGAGCGGCGAGTTTGACGTCACCGTGGGAGACAACGTCGTACGTCTGGCAGCCATTCCGTCGGCGGACAGCCTTCGTGTGGTCACGGCTGACGACGGCATCCAGTGGATGTACTCACTGTGGTTCGCCTGGTACGCGTTCCATCCTGAGACTCAAGTGCTGAGCGAGTAACGAACTCGCGAAACGGCAGCCCCCGTCCGAATCCAATCCACGTTCCGACACGCTGGTTGACTCGACGTTTTCATGTCGTGGTCGTGTCACCTTCCTCACCCGCTTGTCTCCCATGCAGATGCGGCCACGGTTCGAGATGAACGAGCACGTCTCTGAGCATGGGAAACTCGTCGAGCAGTGCGTCTTTCACGCAATGGCCGATGCGATGCCCCTCATCCACGGTGAGCCGGGCGTCGACCTGAATGTGGATGTCGGCGAAATATTCCAGCCCTGACTTCCGGACCCAGAGTGTCTCGACCTCAGCGACATTCGGGACGCTGCGTGCGACCTTGGTAATGTTGCTGACGAGTTCGACGTCGCCCTGTTGATCCATCAGCTCGCTGGCGCTCTGTCGGAACAGCTTGCAACTGCTGATTGCGATCATGACCACAACGACAAGAGCAGCGACTTCGTCCACCCAGATATAAGCAGGACCGGCGACTCGAACAGCGGCGAGTCCCAGAAGAACAGCCAGCGAGCTGAAGGCATCGCTGCGATGGTCCCACGCGTTGGCCGCGATCACTCCGGAACCCGTTCGAATCGCGACTCTCCGCTTGTAGTGGTACAGCCCTTCTTTGATGACGACATTGATCCCGGCGATCCACAGCGTCCAGACAGGCGGAACATCGTGCATCACAAAGAATCGCTGAATCGCCTCCCAGCCGATCATGACGGCCGACAGAAGGATCAGCATCGCGACGTTGGATGCGGCAATGGCCTCGGCCCGCGTGTGGCCGTAAGGATGCTCGCGATCCGGAGGCCGCTGGGCGATGCTCAATGCCACCAGCACAACGCATGACGTGAGTGCATCACCCAGCGAATTCAGGGCATCTGACATCAGCGCGAACGAGCTGCCGGCCAGGCCTGCGACGAGTTTGATCACCCCGAGGGCAAGATTCGCCACAAGCCCCAGCGCTGCTGCCCGCATGGCGTCGCGATAAAGGCCGGTCCGCCTCGGCGAAGTCTGCATGGCCGGCACTGCTTTGCTACGGCGTCAACTGGTACTTGCCGTCTGCGAAAATCCTGTGGCAACTGTTGCACTTCTGGAGCATCGCTGAGTACTGCTCCTTCGCTGCTGAATAGTCCTTCTTGCGGGCCGCCTGATAGAAGGCACCGCCCAGTTCTCTTACCTCAGCGGAGTGCTCACGCCACGCCTGGTCGTTTTCGTCGGGATGGCGAATCAGCAGCAGATTCCCGGCCTCGGCGAGGATCAGGGCGTCAGACTTGATCGCTTTCCAGGCAGCGTTGTCGGCAGGTTCGGTCGCCATGACCGCGTGCAGTCGCTTGTAAGGCGGCTGAAACACGTACTCCATGAACTCGTGCATGCTGGGCTCGACGGGCGCCGCCATTGTCTTCGACTGTGGCGACTCTGCGTGAGCACGCTGTCCGAAGTCATGATCAGTTCGACTGAAGACGGCAGCCACGATTGCGAGCAAAGCGATTCCGGAAATCATCCCTGTGCGAAGCGTCATGTCGTTCTCCTGTGATTCGGGAAAGGGAAGCTTCAGCCAGGATGTTATCCAGTCCCGCAGGCAGGCTCGACGGTACGTCCCGGAAGCTCGCTCACGGCAATTCCACACCGCAGGCGTGGTTGAAGCGGTTCGTCCAGTTCGCGACGCCGACCGTGGCGGCGAGGGCCACGTACTGGCTGTCGCTGAGTGACTCGCGAATGCGTCCTGCAACGTCATCCTCAACCCGAGTATTGAGCGTCAACTGATCGGCGAACCGCAGGACGTCGAGTTCCAGACCGTCGAACTCTTCGAGTCGTTCATTGATGACCGCGTCAATCTTTTCGGCGGACACGCCAGCAGCTTTTGCGGCGGCTTTGTGGTGATGGGTGCAGTAATCGCAGGAATTCAGCACCGAAACATGCAGGAACGCCAGTTCGCGCAGTTGCGGGTCGAGGTCAGTATGAATTGCTTCAGACAGCTTCAGGAATCCGCCCAGCACGCCGGCGTGATGACCCATGACGCGAAAGATGTTCTGCACTATTCCGAACTTTTTCTCGATCCCGGCAAAGATGTCCGCCGCCTGGGGCGACGCGTTTTCGCTGGTGAGCGGTATGACTGCTGACACGAGATTCCTCCGTCTGATGACTGCGGACAATGCTGGAGTTTCAGTGCGCCGAACACTGCTGCGGCGTCGCGAAACGAGACGAGCGGCTTCGGCAGCCCCTTACGGCCTTTTTCAAGAATCCTGCGATTTCGCGCGTAAGGAATCTCACAGTCCCCCGTCACTCGTTCGAGTCGTTGCCAATGCCGGTCGGAACCAGAACCCGGAACAGAGGACTGTTGCGTGATCGCAAGGGGATCAGCGTCGATGGACGAACTGACGAAACATCTCGGGCGGTGCGATGTGCTTGCGTCGCTAACCGTCGCGCAAATGGAACGACTTAGTGAAAGCTGTCGACTCCGCAAGTACGCACGCAACTCCTGTGTCTATATGCCCCAGCACGAGTCCCGACACGTCCTGCTGCTGACGTCTGGACGGGCGAAGCTGTCACACATCACGCTGGCTGGAAAACACTCCACCCTGTTCTTTCTGCAGCCGGGTGATCTGTTCGGCGAGATGGCCGTCTGCGATTCGGGTGACCGCGACGACTACTGCGACACGTTGACCGACTCGTCAGTCGTCACGATCCCCGCAGATGATCTGCGACAGCTCATGCGAGATAACCCGGACTTTTCACTGGCGATGACAAGACTGATCTGCCAGCGCCGCCGGCATGTCGAACGCCGCTTGAAGAGCATTTTGTTCGCCACAACACGCCAAAAACTTTGTCACATTCTGCTGGACCTGTCGCGGGATTTCGGAGAGCGGCCTGCCAGAAGTGACAGTAACGGAGTCGGCACGACGACCGCCCGGATCACCATACCGTTGTCTCATCACGAACTCGGAAATCTGATCGGCACAACTCGCGAATCTGTCACCTTGATGCTCGGCCAGCTCCGCAGCGAAGGCCTGATCGATATTGACCGGCGCTGCATCGTGCTCATGGATGCCTCCCGCCTGCGTGAATCTGTTTCGTTTAACGTCGAACACTGACCCCACTCTCAAAGGACAGCACTCATGATGCGTTTCTTCCTGGTATTCCTAATGGCATCGTCGCTTGCAGGTACAGTCATCGCTGAAGAGCAGAAGGTAGCCGGCACGGCGAACGAGACGGCTCCGATCAAAGTCGGGGAGCAAGTTCCAGACGTGTCCGTGACTGACGCAAAAGGAAAGTCGGTCAAGCTGAGATCGCTCCACGAAAAGGGGCCGGTTGTCATCGTCTTCTTCCGAGGAAGCTGGTGCCCGATCTGCACTCGCCATTTTCGTGACCTGATTAAGACACATCCTGAAATCGCCAACCTCGGTGCGACGCTGGTCGCGGTCAGCCCTGATACCGCCGAAAACACGCAGGAGAACATGACGAAACTGAAGACACCGTTCCCTCTGCTATCGGATTCCAAACTCACAGCTGCGAAAGCATTCGGGCTGGCATTCCAGGTCGATGATGCGACCCTCACCAAATACAGGGGATTCGGGATCGATCTCGAAAAGGCGTCCGGGCAGCAACACCACGCACTCCCCGTTCCTGCAGTCTACATCGTGGACAGGTCCGGGAAGATCGTGTTTGCCCACAGCAACCCTGATTACACCAAACGGCTGGATACAGGCAGGATTCTTCTTGAGTCAGAACCACCGGCAGAGCCGGTGGCTTGAGGAAGGCCCCTAAAAGGGGCCGTGGTCTATGGGTTAATCCTGGTTGTCAAACAAGCCCCGCTCCTGATCACGCTCGTGTTTATCCTGTTCCTCGATGTAGCGACGAATCATCGCCTCATCCAGCCCGACAGTGCTCACACAATAGCCGCGTGACCAGAAGCTCCTTCCAAACAACGTTCCTTGCGTTCGCATCAGTTCCCGGTGGATCCGAATGGCGCTCTTGCCTTTCAGATACCCAACCGTCATCGCAACCGAATACTTCGGCGGAATGCTCAGCAGCATATGGATGTGATCAGGCTGTGCATTTCCCCGCTCCAGTCCAACTTCCTTCTGCCGGCACAGGTCTCGCAGAATTGCTCCGATCTGTCCCCGCTTACGACCGAAGAAGGCCCGCTGGCGAAACTTCGGTACAATCACTACGTGGTATTTGCAGTCCCACTTCACGTGGGACTGACTCTGCCAGTCCTTCATGGCGATCCTCCTTGTGCCCCTCGGGGCCTTCCTCAAGGAGGATCGTCTTTCATCTCGCAGGAACGGCGGAGCCTGATGAATTCTCACCGGCAGAGCCGGTGGCTTAACTCTGAGTTAAAGAAGTTGCAGTAGCGTCGTTTCGGTCGATCCTGAGAGGGCTCTTCCAATGACGTCACGCACTTCACATGGGAATTCCAATTGCATCAGACTCTTCGCACGTCAGCACGCGATCGCCGGCTGATTGTCATGACTCGCATCCCGAAAGCGGGGCGAGTGAAAACACGTCTGATTCCGGCTCTCGGAGCTGAAGGGGCCGCGAAACTGCACGCGGCTCTCCTGGCCAACACCCTTCGGCTCGCGGAACGCCATTCGTCGCAGCGATCGGACGTCGATGTGGATGTCCGCTTCACCGGACAGAATTCTGAGTCCAGCGATGCCGGGCATTGTTCAAAAGCCGTCTGGCTCGAGCAGCACGAAGGTGATCTCGGCGAACGCATGCACGGGGCCATTTCAACGGCTATCGACGAAGGCGCCCAAGCTGTCACGGTCATTGGCACGGATTGCCCGCAGCTTTCGACAGAGACTCTGGATCGGACCTGGAACCTGCTGGAGCAGCACGATGTTGTACTTGGTCCGGCTGACGACGGTGGCTACTACCTCTTAGCGGTGAAACAACCTGATGCTCGTCTCTTTGAGAGAGTCACCTGGGGAACCGGGCAGGTACTCGGTCAGACGCTCGATCGGTGCCGTGAGCTGGGCAAGTCTGTCGGCCTGTTGCCGCCGCTGAGTGATATCGACGTGGCTGAGAACCTGATTGTCTGCCGCCGGATCGGGAGTGGCTTTGAAGGTTGTCTGCCGGAAGTGCATCCCGGCCTGCTGTCCGTGGTGATTCCCACATTGAACGAGGCCGCGCAATTAGCAGCGACTGTTCGGCCTTTGCTGAGCGAGCCGGAATGCGAAATCATCATCGCTGATGGCGGCAGCACTGACGGGACGACCGAGCTGGCGCGGGAACTCGGATGTCGCGTGGTGAAAGCGAATCGCGGACGAGGAAAGCAACTCAATGCCGGAGCCGCTTTGGCTCGCGGCGAGTCTCTGCTGTTCCTGCACGCAGATACTCAACTGCCCGCCAGCTTTCGCAGCGAGATGCAGTCCATCCTGGACACTGGGGCGATTGCCGGAGCATTTCGCTTTCGCATTGACCAGCCAGGCTGGCCTTTGCGTTGTATCGAGTTCGGAACGAACCTGCGGACTCGACTCCTGCAGCTCCCGTATGGAGACCAGGGATTGTTTCTCCGTTCGAGGGACTTCTTCCGAATCGGCGGGTTCAGAAACTGGCCGATCATGGAGGACTTCGAGTTCTGTCGTCGTCTGAAGACCGCTGGCCGAATTGCGATCGCAACTTCAACTGCACTGACATCAGGACGCCGGTGGAAGCGACTGGGAGCAGTCACAACCACGCTGACCAATCAAGCCTGCGTCGCGATGTACTGCTGCGGCGTCAGCCCGGAACGCATCTCACGGCTCTATACAGGCAATCGAGTTGTCAGGGATACTGCCGCGACTGAAACCTCTGTGCCTGGGGCAGGCGTGTCGTTTCAGGATTCGTGAGAGTTTCCAACCGCTTTCACATGATACCGAGGGTCGACGAATGAAATCTGCATCGATCGCGATCGTCCTGTTGCTGGGTGTCGGACTGACGTGCTCCGCCAGGGCTCAGGACGCCGGTGCGGCGGCAGTGCCGTTGCCGCACCAGTTGCTCAGTCGGTTCGTGGATGGCTGGGACGAAACTCTGTGGCAGCAATCCCGAGGCGGCGTGGGCTACATGCGGGCTGACGACGACCGGGGCTGGCAGCTCCGGATGCAGACCCTTCAACAGCTTGTTCGGTATCGCGAGGAGGGACAGCAGGCTGTCAAAGTGTTGCTCAAAAGTCTCAAGTCGGAATCCACTCCTGAGCGAATACTGGCGGCTCAGGCTCTGGGATATCTGTCTCCGTGGGTTCCCGCCGAGCCCCTGATCGAAGCAGCAAAGTCGGACGCTGATCCGGCAGTGCGGCTGTACGCGGTTGACGCATTGGGCATGACGGGCCGCGATGGAAAGACTGTCGACTGGAAGTCGCTGCAGGAAGCCGAAACAAACCGGGACGTCCGGAGACACATTGACTACGCCATCGAGCGTGACGGCACGCGGCTCGACCAGGTCGTGGTGCGGCAACTGATCGAGTGGAACTCGAAGACGATGAACTCGGCGAAGCTCGGGCAGTCGGCTCCGGACTTCACGCTCACGGCGGCGACCGGTGAGATCGTAAAGCTCAGCGACTTCAAAGGAAAAAAGGCCGTCGTGCTGGTCTTCATCTATGGCGACACCTGACCGGTCTGTCATGGACAGCTCGCGCAGTTGCGCGACCGGCTCGGAGACTTGGACCAATTGAATGCCCAACTGATTGCGATCGATCCTCACGAAGCGTGGTCGACAAAGTCGCTGCTCAAGGAAAGCGGGCTGACCACTGACGACCTGCATTACCCGCTGCTGGCCGATCCGTCTCAGACGGTGAGTGCGACCTTCGGCGTCGCGTTTCAGATGCGCATCCACGTTGAATGGAGCAACCGTCCGGCAACGTTCATCATCGACCGCGACGGCATCCTGCGCTACGAACGCCGGGCAAAGACCTTCGCGGATCGTCCGAAACCGGAGGAACTCCTCAGCGAACTGAAATCGCTGAAATGATTCCTCCGGTCCGAGAGTCTTTGGGTCGGGTGGACCGAGTTACGTCAGATTGCGGGCTGGCCGAGGCCGGCGGCTTTGAGCGCCGTTTCGTCCAGACATGGTTCGGCGCAACAGTCGGCCAGTCTGCCGTTAATGACTACGGCGGGGACTCGCTGGATACCGAGCTTCTTCGCGCGGGCGGCGACGCTGGCATCCTGCATGTCGAGCACTTGGACGTCGCACGACGGGCAGGCCATGCTCTGGACCAGTTGCACCGCTTCGTCACACGCCACGCATCCGGCCGTGAAAACTTCGACCTGTCGTTTGTCAGTCATTTTGAGATCCTCATTCGGAAGAGTTGCAATGATCTCCTGCCCGGTCACACGCCGGGCAGGAGGGTGACGTCTTTCGTTTCTGCCAGGTGTTCCACAGCGAGGCCGCGATCAGCAGGGCGATCCCGCCGTACATGGCGGCATCGGATTCGGACAGAAACTTGCCGATGATCACCACGGCGGCAGCCACCAGGCCGATGCGGAACGGCCCGTACCCGCGCCGCTGTCGAGCCCGGATCCCCAGTGCTCCCACGGCCACCACGAGGAATCCAACCGTCAGTGGCAGCAGGTATTTCGTCTGCGTCAGAAAGCCCAGACCAATCACACTCAGCAGACCGGCATACGCCGGCCAGCACGCCGGACACGCCAGCTTCGGCAGCAGCGACACACCAATGGCCGGGATCACCACCAGCCATGATCGCCAGCGGCCACCCGTGGCGCCGCCGGCACCGCCCTGAAGCAGCGCTGAGACGATGGCTTCGACCGGCGGCACTCCCCGCAGCCCGTCATGCTGCGAGTGATAGACCCGGCAGCAGTCGGCATCGGCCGAGGGGGCGGTACCGGTCACGTCCTGACCGTCAATCAGAATCGTCGGCGAACCGAACTGTCGGACATAGGCGGGACTGGCCGTATCTCCGCGGTCCCACTCCTGCCAGTTGGCCGGCTGTCCGACTGTCCGAAACGCGCGGCGAAGCTGTTCCCGAGCAGCGTCCACGTGCGGGCAATCGGCGGCACAGATCAGTTCGACGTTCGCCATCAGTTCGTCTCCTTCCGGTCCAGCGATTCGAGTATCGGACATTCACTGGTCGGGCTGCTGCCCTGACACTGGCGTGTGAGCTTCACCAGAGCCCGCTTCATGCGCTGCAGCGACCTGATGCGTTCCTCGATATCGACGAGCTTCGCTTCGGCCTGCTGCCGGACGTCGGCACAGGTCTTGTCCTCGTCGATGCGGAGTGACAGCAGCTCACTGATCTCCTTGAGCGTGAAGCCGAGTTCCTTCGCCCGGCGAATGAACAGCAGCCGGCCGACTGTGTCGTTCCTGTACTGCCGATAGCCACTCTGCCGTCGCTGCGGCTCAACAAGCAGGCCTTCGCGTGCGGAGTAGCGAACGGTCTCGACGTCGACCCCGGCCCGCTTTGCCAACTGCCCGATCGACAGACTTCCGCTGTGAGTTGTCATGTCACTGCCTCCTGTACTGGAGACAGCTTACGCCCCGTACCGTACTACGGAGTCAAGACTGATTTCGGATTTGCAGCCAATTCTCAGACTGTTGCCGGTGCGCAGGATGAAAGGCGGTTCTGATTCGCCATACCTGTATTGAGGGCGAAGCGGCCGGATTGGGTCGATCTCAGTCACGCCCGGCGGTCAATGTTGACGGAGGCTTCCGTCAGCCGGTCAAGGAAGGCTTCGCAGCGCTCTTTGTCAGAGGCCGTGTTGCAGAGCTGATGCTTCAGATTCGGTTCGGCGGTGCTGCTCGGAGTGACGTGCAGGCCGGGATCAGTGTCGGTGTGACGGGCTTTGCGGTTGGTGGTCGTCATTTTTCTGCTTCCCTGGTTGGTTCACTCGCCATTGAGTGAAAGTGAGTTTGTTGCCGACGCGTGTGGGCTGGCGATGCTCAACACTGCAACTCTTCCCTGAGGCGTCTGCAGACCACAGCGATCGGATTGAGCCAGACGGTTTCGCGTCTGAAGTCGCATCGATCGCGGCCACAGTGAGTGACGACGACAGGGCCGCCTGACTTACACCACTCGCTGGCAAACCTTTTCGCTGCCGATCGACCAACCAACGTGACGACTCTGCATCATTGGCACGCCTGGAAAGTCTCCGGAACATCTTTCCGTTTCGCTGTAAGGCACCTGGACCGGTCCCCGTCACGTCGGTGTGAGCGATCTCACGAGCAGACTTTTATCAACAGGCGGCCTCCAGTCGGAAAGGCCCACAGAGGTTCGGGAGCCACCGATGGACAGTGAAGGCAACCACCAGAGTCACTCGGAATCGGGCACCGCTGGTAGTGGCCGTGGCGGATGGAAGAAGGTTCTGACGCTGCTGGCCATTGGAGCGGTGATGGCCGTCGCGTGGAGTCAGTATCGAGACACGTTGACGCTCGAAAGCCTGGCTGCTCAGGAAGCCGAACTGCGGGCGTATCAGCAGGATCATCCCGCGCTGGTTTCCGGAGTGGCGTTTCTGCTGTATGTCCTCGTAACCGGCCTTTCTCTGCCGGGAGCGACGATTCTGACGCTGGCGTTCGGGTGGTATTTCGGATTCTGGCGGGGCGTGCTGCTGGTCAGTTTCGCGTCAACGTCCGGAGCGACGCTCGCATTTCTGCTCAGCCGGTACATCCTGCGGGACGCTGTTCAGAGCCGATTTGGCGAGCGGCTGGCTGGCTTCAACACGGCTCTCGAACGGGAAGGGGCGTTCTACCTCTTCACGCTGAGGCTGATTCCTGCTGTGCCCTTCTTTGTGATCAACGTCGTGATGGGCCTGACGCCGCTGCGCACCTGGACTTACTGGTGGGTCAGCCAGGTGGGAATGCTCGCGGGGACCGCTGTCTACGTTTACGCCGGGGCCAGCGTGCCGGACCTCGCGACGCTCGCCGAACGCGGTGCCGGCGGCATCCTCTCACCACAACTGATCGTCGCCTTCGTCCTGCTCGGACTGTTTCCGATTGTCGTCAGGAAGGCGATGCACCGGTTCGGTCCATCATCTGGCGACAACTCGATGGCGCCGGTCACTGACGAATCAGCTCCAACACCGTGACGCATTGCGAAAACCATCTCGCATACCGAAGCACCTTCAGACACTCATCGGCCAGGAAGACCAATTCATGACCACGCTCGTTCAACTGCAGCCGCAGGATGAATTCAATCTCGCACTCGAAGCTCACGTGAAGCCGCGAGACTGGACCAACCCGACACCGGATGGTCGCTACAACCTGGTGGTCATCGGAGCTGGTGCGGCTGGACTGGTCTCCGCCATCGGAGCTGCCGGGCTGGGCGCGAAGGTGGCTTTGATCGAACGCGAACTGCTGGGCGGCGACTGTCTCAACGTCGGCTGTGTTCCGTCGAAGGGAATCATCAGTGCGGCTCGTGTCGCGCGGACAATTCGCTATGCCAATGCGTTCGGCATCGACGTCCAAGGTGATGTGAGCGTCGACTTCGGTCGCGTCATGCAGCGCATGCGACGATTGCGGTCGGAGATCGCACCGAACGATTCTGCCGAACGCATTCGGAAACTGGGCATTGATCTCTATCAGGGACAGGCCCGGTTCACCGGTTCGAATTCGGTCGAGGTCGCTGGCCAGACTCTGCAGTTCAAGAAGGCCGTCATTGCGACCGGGGCACGAGCTTCCGCGCCGCCGATTCCCGGCCTGAGCGACGTTCCCTATCTGACGAACGAATCGCTGTTCTCACTGACGGAGCTGCCGAAGCGGCTGGGAATCATCGGAGCCGGGCCGATCGGCTGCGAGATGGCTCAGTCATTTGCGCTGTTCGGTTCTGAAGTGTTTCTGGTCGAAGCCGAACACGGCATCCTTCCACGCGAAGACCGCGAGGCCGCACGCATCGTGCAGGCTTCAATGGAACGAGACGGAGTGAACCTGCTTTGCTGCGGGAAGAATCTGCAGCTCAGCCGCGACGGCGACTGTGTGCGACTGTCCGTGAACTCGCACGATCGCCAGTACGACGAGCTGGTCGATCAGTTGCTGGTCTCCGTGGGCCGCGCTCCCAACGTGCAGAACATGGGACTGGAAACCGTTGGCGTGGACTTCGACGAGCGAATCGGTGTGACGGTCAACGACCGGCTGCAGACGACGAATCCAAACATCTACGCGGCAGGCGACATCTGCTCGAAATACAAGTTCACGCACGCGGCCGACTTCATGGCCCGCATCGTGATTGGCAATGCTCTGTTCAAGGGGCGGTCGAAAGCGAGCGCCCTGACGATTCCCAGGAGCACGTACACGTCACCCGAAGTCGCTCATGTCGGCCTGTACGAGAACGAAGCGACCGAACGCGGCATCGACGTCACGACGTTCGTGCAGGAGTTCTCCGAAGTCGACCGCGCGATCCTTGAAGGAGAAACCGAAGGCTTCGTCAAAGTGCATCTGAGGAAAGGGACTGATCAGATCGTGGGTGCGACGGTTGTGGCTCCGAATGCTGGCGACCTGATTTCCGAGATCACAGTGGCGATGAAGAACGGCGTCGGCCTCAAGGGAATCGGCAGTACGATTCACCCTTACCCGACGCAGGCCGAAGCCATCCGCAAACTCGGCGACCAGTACAACCGCACGCGACTGACGCCGTTCATTGCGTCGCTGATGCGCAATTGGCTCTCGTGGACCCGCTGAAAGGCTTGTGAGCCAGCCGGGATTCTGGCAGTCCAGTGATCCTGGCAATTTTCGACTTGCACTAGACAGACCGGTCTATACACTCTGCACCATGGCTAAGAAACGAACCACATCTGATGCACGTACGCGAATCGTCGAAGCAGCCGATCGACTGTTCTATGCAGACGGAATTCGCGCGGTCGGCATTGACCGAATCATTGCGGAGGCCGGCGTCGCGAAGATGTCGCTCTATAACAATTTCGCCTCGAAGGATGACCTCGTCCTCGCCGTGCTGAAATTTCGGGACGAGAAGATCGGTCGGTTCTTTGAATCAGCGATGCAGCGATACGTCGATGACGGAAGCGATCGCCTCAATGCGTTCTTTTCCGCTCTGAAAGAGTGGTTTGAGAGTAAGGGATTCCGGGGCTGCGCCTTCATTAACGCAGTTGTGGAACTCGCAGACCCCAGCCATCCGGGGGCGGCGTTCTCGGCTCAGCACAAACAGCTCTTCCGGGAGATGATTGGAACAATCATGTCCGAAGCACACGGAGAGGCGTCTGTGGCTTTCGTGCCGGCGGTCTCGCTGATGATCGAAGGTGCGATTGTGACTGCAGTGATGGATGGCAATTCCAAGGCGGCGGATGTCGCTCGGGACGCTGCGCTGTCGCTGATAAATTCGCTTTCGAAGAAGAGGAAGTAGTTCTCTTCTCTTTTTTTGACCCGTAATAGACAGACTGGTCTGTCTATATTGTTTCGGAGGGAGTTGGAGTCTGGCGTGTGCCCGACGACGAGCCCTTTCAAGTCTTCCGTTTTGAAGGAGATGCGTGATGCAACGTTTGAACTCGGTGAACCCGGACACGGCGGAAGGACGCCGGAAGGAACTGCTCGACACTGTGCAGAGTGCTTTCGGCATGGTGCCCAACGCCGCTCGGGTCATGGCACATTCCCCCGCCGTGCTGGAGAGCTTTCTGACATTCAGTCAGGCGATGGGACAGGCAGCGATCGGCGAGAAGCTCCACAACCAGGTGAAGCTGTCGACGAGTGAGTCGAACGCGTGTCAGTACTGCACGTCGATTCTGAGTGCGGTCGCTCCGTCGGCTGGCCTGACAGCAGACGACGTCCTCGCAGGTCGAACTGCGAACTCGGAGGACCGCCGCACGGACGCGGCACTCAAGTTCGCTCGGGCCGTGCTGTCCAGCAGCGGCAAGGTGGATGACGGGCAGATCAAGGCCGTCAAAGCGGCGGGATTCGACGATGGTGAAATCGTCGAGATCGTCACCAGCGTCGTGCTGGGTTGCTTCACGAACTTCATCAACAACGTCGCCGCCACGGAACTCGATATCCCGGCGGCGGAACCCGTTCCGGCCGCAGCTTGCACATCCGGGGCTTGCTCGGTTGCCTGATTGTCACGGCAGATCAGGTGGCGTGCTCACGACGATGAGTACGCTGCCTGTCTGACCAAGGAGAGGACTCATGACGCAGTTTCCCAGCGACATCGCCTTCACGCCGGCAGTGAAAGCCGTTCAGACGGAAAAAGGTTCTCGCGACATGTACAACCGGGTGGAACAGGGCAGTGGCTGGCAGACGACCGTCACGCCGGAACTGCGTGAGTTTCTCTCCGCCCTCGACATGTTTTATCTCGGAACGGCCAGTGCGTCGGGGCAGCCTTACATTCAGTACCGAGGGGGCGCGCCGGGCGTCCTGAAAGTCATTGACGAGAACACGCTGGGGTTCGCCGATTTCAGCGGAAACCAGCAGTACATCACGCTTGGCAATCTCGCCGAGAACCCCAAAGCGTTTGTCTTTCTGATGGACTACGCCAACCGACGCCGCATCAAGCTGTGGGGAACCGCTCGGGTGATCGACGACGCCCCCGAGCTGCTCGACCGGCTGCGTGATCCCGACTATCGCGGGAAGGTGGAGCGGGCGATCGTGTTTGCCATCGAGGCGTGGGATGTGAACTGCCCGCAGCACATCCACCGGCGCTTCGCTCAGTCGGCAGTCGCTCCACTGATTGAAAAGCTGCAGTCGCAGGTGCGGGAACTTCAGGACGAGATTGCCGCGCTGCGTGCTTCTGGCAGTTCTGCCGTTGACGAAACGTCGTCCCTCACATGGCCATGACAGCCACGCAGTCGATGATCGACAGCATTCTGCCTGATCATTGTGAGGTCTGTTACAGACCCGTTTTCAGGCTTTCAGCGAGACTTCGACGTTGCGCCTCGGAGTTGGGGGTGTCAGTCGCTGGAAGCGACACGGCATACACCCGGTCAAAGTGAAGTTCCCCTCTGTCAGCCGAAAGGAATCGGAGATGACGAGCCGTCGCTGGTGGTATGTCGTCGGATGTTGCTTTATCTCCATGAGCGGAGTTGTCGGTTGCGCGTGCTATGCGCCGTACGGTCCTTATGGAAGCAGCCCGTGTGGGCCAAACGGTTGCCCGGCTCCCGGTCAGTATCGGGCACCGGGAACGATGCCCGGTTCCGGGACGATGCCGCCGGTCGGAGCGCCGATGCAGCCTGCTCCGGGTTCCGGCTTTTTCGGCTCCGGTGGCTTCTGATTGTTGCCCGTCTTCTTCCCATCGCGGATGCCCACTCATGGTGACTCTGACGGAAACCGACGTTGTGCCCAAAACTGACCGCGTAGCTGATGAAACGAAGTCCGGCTCGCCTTGCCTTTCAGACGTTGTCGTGATCATTCCGGCGTTGAATGAAGAAGCATCGCTGCCATTGGTACTCGAAGCTCTTCCGCCGGTTGGAATGGTGATCGTGGTCGACAACGGCTCGCATGATCGCACAAGTGAAGTAGCGCGTCTCGGCGGAGCCCGAGTGTTTCGTGAGGATCAGCGTGGCTATGGCAAAGCCTGCCTGCGAGGACTCGACGAACTGCGGCGGATGGTCGCTGAGACTGAAATACCGGCTCCGAGCGTTGTCGCATTTGTCGATGCCGACTTCAGCGATCATCCCAATCTCCTGCCGCTGCTGGTTGAGCCGATCCACCTGGGTGAAACAGATTTCGTGCTCGGTTCACGATTGCTCGGCGAGCGTGAAGCGGGCGCGATGCCACCGCAGAGTGTTTATGGCAACAGGTTCGCCTGCTGGCTGATGCGGATTCTGTTTGGTCATCGCTACACAGACCTCGGCCCGTTCCGTGCGATCGATTACGCGAAACTGGAACAGCTTGGGATGGCCGATGAGAACTTTGGCTGGACCGTTGAGATGCAGCTGAAGGCCCTGCAGGCCGGGCTGCGGATCACGGAGATTCCAGTGCCGTACCGTTGCCGCGTTGGGACCAGCAAGATCAGTGGCACAGTCTCGGGCACGATCAAAGCCGGCTATAAGATTCTCTACACGATCGCGAAGTACGGCCTGTTCCGACGAGTCGCCCTCGCTCGTTCAGCCACACCGAACCGTGCCGATGTCTGAGCCGCTCGCGAAGACCGCACCGTCGGTGTCCGTGCTGAGGCGGTTGCCGGTGCAACTCGGAGTGACCGGATTCATCTCGTGGTGGCTGTATGTCGGCGTTGTCTGGCTCAGTCGCGACTTCGCCTACGGAACTCCGGGCATCGACCGTCCTCTGCTGGGGGTGATGGCAATGTTCGGCGGCGTGTTTCTGCTGTACCTGCTGCAGGTCTGGCTGGTGCAGCGGGCCACTGCCCGTTGCTACTGTCGCCAGACGGTGGACGAGCGGCGGCAGATCGTGGATCGCCATCAAGACGACCACGCTCTGGCGAGCGGCGCTACGGACGGCAGTCTGCCGGTCGTCGTTGTCTTCGCACTCGCGTTCCGCCTGCTGTTGCTGTTCAGCGAGCCGATTCAAGAAGTCGACGCATACCGCTATCTGTGGGACGGACAGTCGGTCGCAGCCGGAGTGAACCCGTTTCGCTACAGCCCGCAGCAGGTTCTGGATGTCAACGCGAACGCAGACCTGCCGGCTGATCTGAACCGGCTCGTCGAACTGCGTGACAACTCGGCTGCTCATGCGGAGATTCTGCGGCGTGTTCACTTCGGAGAACTGACGACCGTCTACCCGCCGGTCAGCCAGGCCGTCTTTGCACTCGCGGCTCTGATGACGCCTGCATCGGAGACGGTCCACGCGCATCTGCTCGTGATGAAATCGCTGATCGTGCTTTTTGATCTGGCGACCTTCGGGATGCTTGTCCTGCTGCTGCGATTCGTGAATCGCCCCGCTGAGTGGTCGATCATCTATGCGTGGTGCCCGCTGCTGATGAAGGAGTTCGCCAACAGCGGACATCTCGATTCAATCGCCGTGTTCGTAACGACTGCGGCAATCTATTGCGCCGTGCGTGGTCTGTTCCCTTCTCCTGCGAATCAACGCCCCCGCACCACGAACTGGCTTCTCGCTGCATCACTGCTGCTGGGACTGGGCGTTGGAGCGAAAATCTATCCGGCGATCTTTGCGCCGCTGCTGATAGTGTCGACGTGGCATCGCGTGGGATTCCGAACGGCGGCTGCCGGTGCCGTCGTGTTTGCAGGTGTCTCGGCAGTGATGATTCTGCCGATGCTTACTCGCGACCAGAGCGACATCGACGCGGGCGCTTACGGTTCCGGTCTTCCGCAGACGACTGACTCTCACCTGGTTGCATCGAACAGAAGACAACAGAGGAAACGGAGTGACAGGCCGACTAATTCTTCGTTGCCTTCATTCCCTTCTGTAGAAACTTCAGGCGACTTTACACGTCAGAAGGACGTCGCGTTTCCCGACGAACCACGGCTCCCCGAAACTGCGATTCTCATGGGGAGTGAGCCTCGACCGGAAGTGGACGTGCCCCCTGTTCCTCCGCCGCCTGAGCGAATCGCGTCAGGCCCACAGATTGATCCGACATCGACCGGACTGAGTGCCTTTGCCTTGCAGTGGCAGATGAACGACTTCCTGTTCCTGTTGTTGTTCGAGAACCTCACGCCGGATCGAGGCCCCGACTCGTCACGCAGAGCGTGGTTTGTCGTGACACCGTCCGACTGGCGTGAAGCGTTCGTTGAAACCATTTCGACAAGGACGGGACTCACCAGGCAGCGAGTGCCGTTTCTCGTCACGCGGCTGATGACGACAGCGATCTTCGGCGCACTCGCCGTGTGGTGGGCGTGGCGTGCCGCGACTTCTACCAGTGCGACCAACTGGTTGATGCTTTTGTTCCTGACGGTCGCGTGGTTCTGGTTGTTGCAGCCGACGCAGAATCCCTGGTACTGGGCGTGGGCTCTGCCACTTGTCCCCTTTGCCCGCTCACGAGCCTGGCTGCTGCTCTCAGGGCTGACGCTGATTTACTACCTGCGTTTCTGGTGTCTGTACCACGCGCCGGAGACACCTCTGTTCGGCACGCGCTACTCCGGTATCGACTTCTTTGATTTCGTCGGAAGCTGGATCGAGTTCGCTCCGTGGTTTTTGGCGCTGGTGCTTGATGACTGCGTTCCGCCGCAATGAACTCAGACTTTCTGTCAGCTCATGCGCCGCCAGAAGGCCGGTACGCACAGGACCAGGAGCGGGATGAATTCCAGACGCCCCAGCAGCATGAGGGCTGTGCAGATGAGTTTGCTGCACGGGTGCAGAAGAGCATAGTTCTGTGTGGCTCCCACGACTCCGAGACCTGGACCGACTCCATTGACCGTCGCTGCCACGGCGCTGGCACAGTCGAGTAACTTGCTTTCTGCCGGGAGGCTTCGACTGGTCCAGAGATTGTCCGGTTCAAACAGCATCAGCCCGAACCATGCCGTTACGCATACGACCGCGACGAGCCCGAAGTACAGGAACACATGCTCGATAACTCTTGCATCCACGGGCTTCCCATCCATGCGGACTGCCCGGACGACATTCGGTCGCCAGGCTCTCTCAATTTCAACGCCCAATCCTTTATAGAGCATGAGATACCGCACGACCTTGATGCTGCAACTCGTGCTTCCGGCGCAGCCGCCAACAAACATCAGGACAAGCAGCAGGGCACGCGAGAAGTCATTCCATTGGTCGAAGTCATGCGTGCCGAATCCAGTATTCGTGAGAAT